>DXCT01000043.1 GCA_019115865.1 Candidatus Yaniella excrementavium
AGTTTTTTCAGGTGGTGGGAAACCATAGGTTGGGCGATGCCAAGGATGTCGGTCAGTTCGCCAACGGTGACTGGCCCGCAGCCTCCGGCTCCTAGTTGGGCCAGGATGTGAAGTCGGGTGGGGTCTGCCAACACTTTGAAGAGTTCAGCGTAGCGCTCTGCTTGGTTATCAGAGAGCGGACCGGTGCCTAGTGAACAGCAAGCAGAAAGGTCCGTCAACGGAAGGGTCTGAGAGGTATTCATACCTCTCAGATTATATTGACGTTAATCAATATGGGAAGTACTGTTCATATTGATCATCGTCGATACTTCTGAAAGGTGAAGCATGATCACCTCCCCGCGTCGTGCACGGATGTCTTTTTTGGACCGTTGGCTGGCCGCATGGATTCTCCTTGCGATGGTGGCTGGGTTGCTCATTGGCAGGTTGGTGCCTGCAGTAGAGCCGTTTCTCAGCGCTATGGAGATTGGCGATATTTCCGTGCCGATTGCGTTGGGGCTGTTGGTGATGATGTATCCACCACTGGCTAAGGTGCGCTATGACAAGGCCGTCGAGATCACCTCAGACCGCCGGTTGATGGTGGTGTCTGTGGTGTTGAACTGGGTCGTTGGGCCAGCGTTCATGTTTCTCTTGGCCTGGACCTTTTTGCCAGATGAGCCCGAATTGCGTACGGGGCTGATTATTGTCGGCTTGGCGCGCTGTATCGCTATGGTCCTGATTTGGAGTGATTTATCTTGTGGTGACCGGGAAGCGACTGCGGTTTTGGTGGCCATCAACTCGGTGTTCCAAGTGATCATGTTCGGGGTGTTGGGCTGGTTTTATCTGCAGGTTCTGCCTTCCTGGCTTGGGCTGGAGTCGGTTGCTGCGGAATTTTCGTTCTGGGCCATCATCACGTCGGTACTCGTTTTTTTGGGGGTCCCATTATTGGCTGGGGTGCTGTCCAGGGTACTTGGCGAGAAATTCAAGGGCCGGGAGTGGTATGAGCAGAAATATTTGCCGGCGGTCTCACCATTGGCGCTGGTAGGGCTGCTGTATACCATCGTGTTACTCTTTGCTCTTCAGGGTGACCAGATTACCCAGAATCCTTGGACGGTTGCCCGATTGGCGCTACCGCTATTGAGTTATTTTGTGGGCATGTTCTTCATTTCGCTGTTGGTCTCCAAAATTGCTGGCATGAACTATGCTCGATCGGCTAGCGTGTCGTTTACTGCGGCTGGCAATAACTTTGAGTTGGCGATTGCAGTGGCTATCGGTACTTTCGGAGCAAGCTCTGGACAGGCGCTGGCCGGCACTATTGGTCCGTTGATCGAAGTCCCTGTGCTCGTTGGACTCGTCTACGTGATGTTATGGCTGGGGCCCAAACTCTTCCCTTCAGATCCAACTGCGCCCAGGCCTGATCAGCATATCCCAACACAAGCGACCGTGTAGAAAGCTACCCCATGACCAGTACTCGTACTTCAATACTGTTTGTTTGTGTTCGCAATGGCGGCAAATCCCAGATGGCCGCTGCCATTGCCAACAACTACGCAGGGGATCGTTTCGAAATTTACTCCGCTGGCACCGCACCCGGCACTGCACTCAACGCCGACTCCGTCGCCGCGTTGGCCGAAATTGGAGTGGATATGTCGCAGGGGCATCCCAAGGGCATTGACTGGCAGTTGCTAGGTGGGATTGATCAACTCGTCATTCTGGGCGCTGATGCACACGTTGAGCTGCCCGACGGCATTCAGCCCACGATAGAACGCTGGATCACCGACGAACCCTCCGCCCGAGGGATCGAAGGCATAGACCGGATGCGGCTGATCCGCGACGACCTTGCAGCCCGAGTGCGCGGCCTGATATCCCAACACATCGATGACTAAGCAGCCAATGACGTTCAAGGCCACCTGCCCGATACTGGGCAGGTGGCCTTGTGACGAGACTGAGTTACATCAAGAGGTTGAGCGCTGGGTCTTATCCGCTTGATCCTCGTCAGTGCTAGTGTCTTCTGAGCTCGATGCAGTTGCGGCATCATCGTCGGGGACGATATCAATACTGCAGCAATCTGAAGTTGTTTTCTTCTTCGTGAAGCGGTCTAAAAAGCCCATGAATACAGTCCTTTCATATTGATTTTGGTGGTTTAGAACATGATTGTCATTGCATAACCGGCCAGCATTGCCGCCAGCAGGATAGTGGTGACGAAAGTTGCCAGTAGTCGTGGTTTGAAAACAGCCGCTAACATTGAGACTTCTGGTGGGGAGGCTCCAGCACCACCGATCATCATCGCAAAGATCGGGCCGATGCCCACTCCGGAACTCGATAGCGCTAGGGCCACCGGCAGCATGGTCTCCATCCGGACATACAGTGGGACCCCGATGATCGCGGCCACTGGAATCAGCCACCAGACGTTTTGCCCAGCCATAAAGCTCAAGCCCTCTTCGGGCACAAAACCGTAGATAAACGCCCCAATGGCTGCACCAATGACCACCGGAAGTAGCAACGGACGAAGATCATCCCACGCTTGGCGCAGCGCTGCCGGTGTTTCCGTCTTAATCCCACGCCAAGGCGTGTCATCAATCTGGCCTCCGCCTTTGACCTTGACCTTCCGAAGTTGATGTTCCATGCCCAGGGTAGTCCAGATATGCGGGGCCACCAACGACCAGATGATCATAATCGCGGTGTAGGTGACAGCAAGCTTCCAGTCGAATATGAGCCAAATCCCGCCGACAATGATCGGATTCAGCAATGGAGACGCGATCAAGTAGGTCACGGTCGTGCGAAATTCCACCCCAGCTTTGAGCATGTTTACAAACATCGGGATCGTCGAGCACGAACAAAAAGGCGTGATCGCCCCTAAAGCCAAACCTTTAACCTGACCAGGGACCCTGCCACTGGCCATCCAGCCTTTGATTTTCCGGGGGCCAAAACGCCGGTTGACTAGCGCCACCGCATAAGAAATCGCCATGAACAACAGCAGAAGCTCAACGAGCAGAAGCGCAAACGTGCCCAGTGCGCTAACCAGCATCAGCAGCCTCACTCCCCAATGGCGCATCAGTGCAGCAGGACCGTTGGCCCTCCGGTGTCAACGTGGCCAAGTGCGCCAACCAGCGAACTGGATCTGCTAGTTGGTCACAACAAATGGAATTCAGTGTGGATCGCCCCACCGGCGCTGACTCAACAAGCCCAGCGCTGCGCAACGCGACTAAATGGTGACTGACTAACGCTGGACTCATCCCCGAGGCCTCGTGAAGTTCACGATTGGTCATGGCACCTTCGGCCAGGGTGAGCAAGATCGTCAGACGCCGTTCATCAGAGAGCGCCGCCAGGGTCGGCGCGAGCAAACGGGCCCGCTCAGCAGGAGCCAGATCCGAATGTGGAAGCGGTAAAGAAACATCTATTGGCATAACCAAGACATTATCAAGCGTCCACTTGTATCACAAGCGATCATTTGATTTATGGTGAAATTAGCTTTGAGCTTTGATGGAGAGCAAATGCACGCGCTCATCAATATCCCGAACATCGTTTTTTTGCCCCGTGTACCAGAATCGTTCGTTTTTGCTACAACGTGTTTCGCCGTCCAGGTTTTATGCCAGTCATCAATGAATATCACGGGGCCAGCTCGAAGCAATTGTTGCAAAAGTCAGTGCCAGTTTCTATGTTGCGTATCTTCCGCGCTGGGACGGGTACTGCTACATTGGAGCTATGGCACATGCTCTGGGGTACGCCCGTGTCTCGACTGGAGACCAAGATGCACGCTTACAACACGACGCGTTGCAGGCAGCCGGGTGCTATCGGATTTTTACCGATACCGCTTCTGGCTCACTCCAGTCGCGTCCGGAATTGGACAAGCTGATGGATCAGTTGCGTCCCGGCGACACCTTGGTGGTGTGGCGCTTGGATCGGCTGGGTCGTTCGATTCGGCACCTTATTGATCAGCTGTCCGATCTGCAGGCTCGTGGTATCGAGTTCCGATCGCTGCAAGAAAATATCGATACGTCTTCTCCTGGTGGTCGATTGGTGTTCCATATTTTCGCCTCCCTGGCGGAGTTTGAACGCGACCTGATCCGAGAACGTACCCATGCTGGGCTGGCGGCGGCTCGCGCACGTGGCCGCACAGGGGGCCGCCCTCCATTGCTGACCGATGATAAATTATCGACTGCCCGGAAGTTGTATGCCCAACAAGACATGACGGTCGCGCAGATTGGTGAGGTCTTAGGCGTCAGCCGGACGACGATCTATCGGGCGTTACGTCGTGACTCGGACGGTGGGCTACCGGCACGTCGTGGATCAACGAAGACGGTGTAATCATGGCCGGGGGCACATATCCACTGGACTCGGATGGTGCCGCTGCGCGCATGAGCATTGCTGCGACACGGTGGCAGGTGGTACGTCGCCACGTCGAGGATGGGGAGTCGTTAACCCAGATCGCCCAAGACGCGGGACTCGCCTTGCGCACCGTCCAACGGTGGAATGCAGCCTATCGACGTGCCGGAATAGCCGGGTTGGCCCCAGTAGAGCCATTGAAGCGGGGTCGCCGAACCCATCCTGACCTCCAGGCCTTCATCGAAGGCCTGGCCTTGAGCAAGCCGCGACGATCCATCGCCGCTATTGCTCGCAAAGCCCAGACGAAGGCAGCCCAGCAGGGCTGGCCGATGGTTTCGTATACTACAGTTCGGTCCATTGTTGGCTCGTTAGATCCAGGAATGGTCATGCTCGCCCACCACGGGCCGGTGGCCTATCGGGATCATTTCGAACTGGTGTGGCGGCACCGGGCAGAACGGGCCAACGCGACGTGGCAGGCCGATCACACCCAGCTCGATATCCTCATTGTGGATGCGAATCATCAACCCGTCCGCCCATGGTTGACCGTGATCTTGGATGACTATTCTCGGGCAGTCTGCGGTTATATGGTCTTTGTTGGTGCGCCGTCAGCGCTGAACACGGCGTTAGCACTGCGTCAGGGAATCTGGCCAAAACACCATCCGAACTGGCCCATGTGTGGCATCCCCGATGTGCTCTATGTGGATCACGGACCCGATTTCACCAGTGGCCATCTGGCCCAAACCGCACGGGATCTGCATTTTGAAATCATCTACTCGACTGTTGCCCGGCCACAAGGCCGAGGCAAGATCGAGCGAATATTCGGCACACTCAACACCGAACTACTGGCCGAGCTGCCGGGGTATATCACCGACGGGCACCGCCATCCAACACCGGTCCTGACGTTAGCTGAACTGGATGCCGCCATCGGGGCATTTATCGCTGAAAACTACCATCAACGCGACCATCCAGAGCTTGACCAAACTCCGCAGCAGGTGTGGCTCGGGGACGGATGGCTTCCCCGTCTGCCCGAATCGATTGACGAGCTGAACTTGTTATTGCTCAGCGTAGCCAAACACCGCATTGTGCGTCGCGATGGGGTGCACTTCCAAGGGCTGCGGTATGTCTCTCCGCTATTGGCTGCTTATGTGAAAGAACCGGTCGTGATCCGCTACGACCCGCGCGATATTTCTGAGATACGTGTCTTTCACAAAGACCAGTACCTTTGTAAAGCAGTCGATCCTGACCATGCGAACGCCACGGTGAGCCTCAAAGACGTCCAGATGGCACGCGCGGCACGCCGCCGCGAACTGCGCGGTCAAATCAACCAACGCATCGCAGTCGCCGCCGACCCTCAACCTACCTCAGCCCCGAACCAAACAACCCCTGTTGCATCACGACCTAAGAAACCGAAACTGCGTACCTACTTTGAGGATGACTGATGGCCCAGCAGCGATTTGTTGCGTTCATATAGGAAGCGAATGGACTCGGCTAACGTGCCGCCGGTCGCCAGCATTGGATCTAGCAAGAAAACGTGGCGTCCCGTCAGGTCTTTGGGCAGGCGTTCTGCATACGTAACAATGTCCAGCGTTTCGTCGTCACGGATCATCCCAAGGAAGCCCACCTCGGCGGTTGGCGCCATCCGAACCATGCCATCAAGCATGCCCAGCCCCGCACGCAGGATCGGCACCACAAGCGGGCGGGGCTTAGCGATCTGTGTGCCGGTCGTGGCGGTCACCGGGGTCTCGATTTCAACGTCGACGACGTCCAGGTCACGGGTCGCCTCGTAGGCAAGCAGCATGACGAGCTCTTCGGTTACCTGCCGAAAGATCATCGACGGGGTTTCTTTTCAGCGCAGTACCGTCAGTTTATGAGCCAGCAGCGGGTGATTTATCAGATGAACATGCATAGGGTCAGTTTAGCGTGATCATCTACAGTAAATGTGTGACTACCTCGACTACTACCCCTCTTCCGCCACGCGAGCAGCTGACCGCATGGATGCAACGAGCTATTGCCGTGGCACACACGACAAGCGCTACCGATGACGTACCCATCGGTGCCGTGATATTCGCTCCCAATGGTGAGGTAGTAGCCACCGGCGCCAACGAGGTCGAAGCGTCAGGGGACCCAACACGTCACGCCGAAATGGTGGCTCTCACCCAAGCTGCAACCGCGCTTAGCACGACCGGCTGGGAACTTGCCAACTGCACCCTGGTTGTCACCTTGGAACCATGTGCCATGTGCGCGGGCGCGATGGTGCTGGCGCGAGTGCCACGAGTCGTGTTTGGTGCCTGGGAACCCAAGACAGGTGCTGCAGGTTCCGTACTGGATGTGCTGCGTGAGCCCCGGTTGAACCACCAGGTTGAGGTCATCGGAGGCATCCTGGCGGAAGAGTGCGCACAGTTACTGAAGAACTTCTTCTCGGACAAACGCTAATTTTGGGGATTATCCAGGCATCCGGTATAGTGACTCGGGTATTTGGTAGCGTGTCCGAGCGGCCGAAGGTGAAGCACTCGAAATGCTTTGTACGGCAACCCCGTACCGAGGGTTCAAATCCCTCCGCTACCGCCACGAATAAAGCTCCTACATCGTTGATATTGCAACGAAGTAGGAGCTTTATTCGTGAGTAGACTGCACGCTCGAGTGAGGTCAAGCATCATGCCGGCTGCTAGCTTCTAAAGCTGTCATAACTTCGGGCAGCTTTGCTGGTCCGGTCCAAGCGTCCCAAGAAACACACACCTGAAGCGGTCGAGACGCATCTGTGGGTTCCGTCTAGTGGGTGTAACCGTGGATGAGTGGTTACCCATAATTGCGCAGGCGCCATTGGTTAGAACGCTCTTCGACGGTGGGTCGGCGTCCTCGGCGTCATCGTGGCGTGCACCAATAACAGCCACGTTCAGTTGCCTCGGTAGAAAAACAGGTCAAATCTGTTCTCCATACGCCGCCTGGACTCCCGGGCGGGGTTTTCGCTGTTGATAGAGTCAGATGAAGCACACTAGCGTAAATTTCACCGCATGAAGGCCGTGATCATCTCATGAGTTCACGGCACGCGGTAGGAAGAGAACACGAGGTTTCATGCACACGATCCCTTCAACAATGTCTGCGGCACTGCTCACCGGTCACGGGGGCTTAGATCAGCTCGAATATCGAACAGACGTACCTGTTCCGGAACCAGCTGATGATGAAGTGCTGATCCAGGTTGGTGCAGCGGGGGTCAATTAATACCGATATCAACACACGGCTCGGCTGGTATTCCAAAACCGTCGACGAAGCTACAAATGTTGGTGGCACCGAGGGTTTTCGAGACGTGTCAGACGAGGATGCAGGCTGGTCCGGCACAGCTCTAGAGTTTCCCCGCATCCAGGGCGCTGACGTCGTGGGGCGCATTGTCGCGGTGGGCAGCCGCGTTGCTAAAGCTCGCATTGGCGAGCGCGTGCTAGTCCGCAATATGCTGCGGCATTATGTGGACCGGCGCCCTTATGAGAGCTGGACGCTTGGCAGTGAATGTGATGGCGGGTTTGCGCAATTCGTTGCGATCGCATCCGATGAGACGCATGCGGTCAACTCCGATTGGTCGGATACCTCACTCGCCGCGGTGCCGTGTGCCTACTCCACCGCAGAAAATATGTTGCACCGGGCCAATGTTGGTGCCGAACGCGTGTTGATCACCGGCGCATCGGGTGGTGTCGGGATGGCTGCCGTGCAGCTCGCTCGCCGTAGAGGCGCCGAAGTAATTGGTGTAGCGTCAGCCGCGAAATCTCAGACCGTGCGTGATGCTGGGGCACACCGGGTTATTGACCGGGCAGACAACCCCGTCGAAGCCGTAGGCGAGCGTTCGGTTGATGTGGTCATCGACGTTGTCGGCGGCAGCGGTGTCGCTGATCTTCTCACAGCACTCAAACTCGGCGGCCGGTATGCCCTGGCCGGTGCGATCGGTGGCCCCCTGGCCGAAATTGATTTACGGACGGTCTATCTCAAGGATCTGAGTCTGTTGGGGTGTACGTTCCAAGAAGATGTCGTGTTCACCAACCTCGTCCGTTATGTGGAACGCGATGAAATAGCCCCGCTGGTCTCCCAGACCTATGCACTCGACGAGATCCGTACCGCCCAGCAAGATTTTGTTGATAAAAAATACCCCGGCAAGCTAGTGCTGATCCCGCCTGAAGTTCGCTAGCTGCTGCGATCGAAAGGACGCGATGCGTATCCAGCAGATTTCGATCTATACCTAGCCTATTGAAGGTAAACGTGTCCGCTTGGGCCCGTGTATCAGCCGGCTCATGCTGCAGGTGCTCAAGCGGCGCTTGATCAGGCGGCACACGATATTACTGGCAAACACTTCGGACTTCGGGGCCACTGAAGCCAAGGGGCAATGCGATGGGTTCGGCATGAAGATCACCCGGGTTGAGAGTGGTTCCCGAAGAGGAGCGGGAGTTAGCGGGCCGGCATGGGCAGCCGAGCTGTCCTGCCGCCATCCACAACCAATACCTGACCGGTGACGAAGCTGGACCGGTCGCTTGCCAAATACACTGCCGTATCGCCAACGTCCCGGGGTGTTCCGGTGCGGCCCACCGGATGCAGACTGTTCAGCGCCTCCCGGGCGGACCCATCCGGCGACAACGAGTCAAGGTATTTTTCACTCAGTTCAGAGCTAATCCAGCCCGGAGCAATAGCGTTGCAACGAACACCGACTTCACCCAGGTCGACTGCGAGCGCTCGAGTCATAGCGTGTACCCCTGCCTTGGACGTGCAATATAGCACGTGCTCGGGGTTAGCGGCCTCGCCTTCAATCGAACCAATATTGATGATGCTGCCGTGACGTTGCTGCAGATACGGTATGGCGGCTTGAATAAGGAAAATGGGAGCACGCAGGTTGATGTTTACCATCTGATCCCATTCATCGGGAGTGATGTCGGTGATGTTACGCTCCCACATCACGCCCCCGTTATTGACCAGGACGTCAAGTCCGCCAAAATGCGTGACGGTCTGTTCCACTACTGTTGGCAGTTCTGCAAGATCACCCAAATCAGCGGCAAGGTGGATGACTCGAGACTCTTTGGCTAGGTCGTCATCGAGTGCACGTCGCTGAACAATAGCAACGTTGGCGCCGGCGGCTAAAAATTGTTCGGTGATGCCACGGCCGATACCTCGACCGCCGCCTGTGACTAGCGCGGTTTTTCCTTCTAGCAGCACACCGCTCCCCCATTTCTTGAGATCGTGAGACAGATTTGAACTCGACGGTCGTAAGTTGACGGCCAGACCGAGTCCGGCCGCCCGAGTCGGCAACACGCCCGCTTCACTGGTCGTCATGGCGATATCTGTGGTTTTGAGCGTCACCATGTCGGTGGTGTTCAGGATACTGCGCAACACCACTGCCACAGCTTAGGGTCGTTGGGCACCAGGCAAGCATTCTCGGACTTCGATCCAAGTGTCGAGTTGACCCGCAAATGTTGCGGCGATCTCTCGGGCACGTTCTTTGCTTTCGACTCGAATTGCCCACACCCTGGCCGAGGGTTTTCCCCCTTCGTTATAAAAGCCGGCGCGAACATCTCCACCGGGCCCGACGACAATTGCTTGTGACTCAGGATCGAGCACTTCGACCCAGTCGAGTTCGGAATGTGTAAACAGCTCATCCTCGAAGCGGGCGAGAAACGCCACGATTTCCTCGCGCCAAGCCGGGCTGCGGTTGATCATCTCTTCCTCACGAATGTGCCATGACAACAGGTAGCGCATGATGAACTCCTCACTGGGGCGATCGTCAGAACCGGTAGCTCTATGTTCCCACCACAAGCCTGCGGTGTCGACCACTGAGGAGAAGCCTACGAGCACTCTTCAAAAATTTGGGGACGTGCGATCTCGTCACAGTCGAAGTCCGGGATGTCGTAGGTGACGCGGATTTCGGCAGCATCAAGATCGAAACCTGCCAGCGTTTCTCGGTCGGCAACATATGCGGTGCTACCGTCCGGGGACATATTCGTCTGATCGTTTACCACCCCGGTGGACAGCTCCTCCGGTATATCTCCGATCTGCCACCGCTGGATCGACGTCGCCCCGGTGGCGACCAAGAGTTCCTCATCGTCCGGGAAGAAGGCCGTTGCAGTTGGAGAGAGTTCCGGATACGTACGAATCATCTCCCACGCATCGGTGTCCACCAAGGTGAGGTTCCAATGATCCTCGGGCCCATGGCCGAAAGATGTCGCGCTGACTGCCAGACGCGATCCATCGTGACTCCATGCACCGTGTGTGTAGTACACATCATCGGATTGTAACTCCAGCACGGTTTCTTGTGTCTGAAGATCCCAAACTGTAGTGGCATCGTTGCGACTCGCGGCGAACAGCTGCGATGAGTCCGGGCTGAAGGAAATTTCTCCTGCCGAGTCGGTGCAAGCAGGAAGGGTCATCTGAAGCTCATGATTTTCCATCGCGTACAGAGCGATGATCCCGGAGCTGCCACGCACCGCGAGCCGTTCGCCGTCGGGACTAATTTCTAGTTGGCTGATGTCCTCGTGCTCGTGCCAGTCCTCAAGTTCGATCTGCTGGGACCCTCCATCGGCGGATACAACCCTGATGACATCGTCAGCTGCACGGAGCGCGAACTGTGAGAAATCGGGCGAAGCAGCCATGGGCCCAGCGTCGAGGGGATGCGTCGCCTCACCGACACTGTAGCTGGGTGAACCACCGTCGGCCTCATTCCAGACGAGTATTTGGTTGCCATGCATCGCGGCGAGTTGTGTGCCGTCCTGCGAGAGCTGCACCGATTCTGGGTTCAACACCTCAGATAGCGACGGCCGGGCCATGTCCATGATGACGTTGGGATCTGACTCCTGCTCTGCTGGAGCCGGACAGCTCTGTGTTCCGCCGGCACCGGGCGGCAGGATCGAACAGCCCGATAACAGCAGTCCGGCCAGGCTGATCGTGGTGAGGGAGATGCGTCGCACATTCTCAACATAGCACGGTGTTTGCCGGCAAGCCCCAGGACAACATGCTTATATTCACCGGCTCAGTGGCATGGGACAAGATAAGGCCGCGGACTCCGTGAGAGATTTTCTCGTTACAGAGTTCGCGGCCTTCATGCCTGTGGAATCTTGCTTAGACTTCCCGCTGATCTGGGCCGTGGTAGGCGGATAGCGGGCGGATCAGGGCGTTATCGGCACGCTGCTCAATAATATGAGCGGTCCAACCCGTGATGCGCGAGGCAATAAACAGCGGGGTGAACATATCGGTGTCAAAGCCCATGAGGTGATATGTCGGGCCGGCGGGGTAATCCAGGTTTGGCAGAATGTCCTTGGCCTCGGCCATGGCTTTTTCGAGACCATCGTAGAGCCCCAACAGTTCGCCACGATCGTAGTAGTCGATCATCTTGTCCAGGGCCTCTTTCATCGACGGCACGCGCGAGTCACCATTCTTGTAAACGCGGTGACCAAAGCCCATCACCTTACGTTTTTCGGCCAGCGCAGCTTCCATCCACGCTTTGGCGCGTGCTGCGGCGTCTTCACGGGATTCGTTTTTATCGATGCCAATCTCGTTGAACGTGTGCATCACGGCCTCGTTGGCGCCACCGTGTAGTGAACCCTTGAGCGCACCGATCGCACCGGTAACAGCCGAATGCAGATCCGACTCCGTCGAGGTGATAACACGGGCGGTAAAGGTCGAGGCGTTGAATGAGTGCTCAGCATAGAGCACCATGGAAACGCGGAACGCGTCAACCACTTCGGCAGGATATTCCTCACCGAAGGTCATCCACAAGAAATTCTGCGAATAGTCTAGGTCATCGCGTGGCTCCACAACATCGAGTCCGCGACGACGACGTTGGTCATAGGCCACCACGGCTGGGAACGCCGCAAATAGCTCTTTGGATTTGCGCAGTTCGACCGAGGGGTCAGCGTTTTCGGCGTCGTCATGACGTCCGCCAATCACCGAGACTGCAGTACGTGCCACGTCCATCGGGTGGGCGTCTTGAGGCAACAGATCGATGGCCTCTTTGACGGCAGGATCCAGCGCACGGTTTGTGCGTTCCAGTTTGATGAACTCCTCGAGTTCCGCCTCGGATGGCAGCTCGCCGTTCCACATCAACAGGGCAACTTCCTCGAAGGATTTCTGGCGGGCCAGGTCCTGAACGGGATAGCCACGGTAGAGCAGCGAGTTAGTGTCTGGGTTGACTTTCGAGATAGCGGTGGAATCGGCGACAACGCCGACCAGGCCTTTTCTCATCTCTTCGGACATGAATACTCCAATCAGAGGTTTTCGGCGTTGGCATCGATGTCAAGACCGGGCACTTCGAAGTTGAAGATCCCGGAATCAAATGCGTTGTAGTCTTCGTAGGCTACAAGTTCATACAGGCGAGACCGTGTCAGCATCTGATCCACGGCAGCCTGCTGTGTGCCGTCTTTGGTAATCGTATCAAGGACGCGTTCGGCCTCACCCATTGCGCTACGCAACAACGTTACAGGGTATATCACCATGGCCACCCCGGCGTCTGCCAGTTGCTGGCGGGTGAAGAGCTCGGATTTACCGAACTCTGTCATATTCGCTAGGACTGGAACATCAACGGCGTTGGTGATGGCCTCAAATTCCGAAAGATCCTTCAAGGCTTCCGGGAAGATCGCGTCTGCACCGGCATCGACCATGGCTTTGACCCGATCCACAGCCGCCGGCAACCCGTCAATACCGCGAATGTCAGTACGCGCCATGATGAGGAAATTGTCATCGATACGCGAATCGGCTGCGGCAGCGATCCGTTGAGTCATGGTCGCGATATCGACGACGGTCTTGCCGTCTAAGTGACCACAGCGCTTGGGCAACACCTGGTCCTCGATGTGCATACCGGCTAGGCCGGCATGTTCGAGTTCTTGAATGGTGCGCGCCAGGTTCAT
>DXCT01000044.1 GCA_019115865.1 Candidatus Yaniella excrementavium
CGTTCATCCTGAGCCAGGATCAAACTCTCCATACAAAAACTATGAAACAATTCAATCAACAGACCAGGCCGGAAACAGCCCAATCCCTGGCACCACCACAACAATCACACGGAGGTATGACCATCATGGCAACCATTCAAAAAATAAATGGCATCAAACAAACTTGGCACACTATTGAGTTCTCAAACAACCACACCAACCCAACAACACCCCCACACAACGTGAGACCATCATCAGACAGTGCAAACAAACACGATCCACGAAACATCATGAACCACACCAAACACGGTGCAGACACAACGCTAAACCAAATCAGAAAACAAAGTCAAATCGGCATGAACGGAACGTAACATCACCATCACCCACAACACAACAGCTGCAAGCAACAACGACCAACACTAGCAGACAACCCACCAGCAACGCCAACCCGAACACCATGAACCTGATCACACACCCAAACAGTCAACAAACCATCCAAGCACGCACCACATCAACGCTACCACAAAGTAACACCAACATGAACCAGACCCAACACCAACCTGAAGTCTCCAACAACACTCAGCTCAGCAACCGGACCGAATCAACAGCATACCACAACGTGACATCAACCTGTCAACCCAACCGATTCCCTCAGGACCGCTATACAAATTTTTCACAAAAACCTTCATGTCACAACGCTTCACGTCTCCGATCCGCCCTGGGCACGAGAGATAACTATACACACCAAAAACCAGAACGCAAAATCGGCGGATGCAATTGGAACTGTGGTCTTGTTCCGCATGAATCCGCCGATTTCTAGAGCTGCTGTATTCAGGTTTGATGATGAGATTCTATTTGAGACTTAGATCTCAGGAATTACTGGAGTCCAAATCGATAAAGCCTAGGTTCTTACGTCCGCGACGTACAACAAAGTATTTCTCGTGCAGAGCATCCGCTGCGGTGAACACCTGTTCCGGGTCTTGAACTTTGATGTTGTTCAAATATGCCCCACCGTCGCTCACAGTTCGCCGAGCCGAAGACTTCGACTTCTCTAGTCCCGTTGCAACCAAGAGATCTACAATTGTTATCTCCTCGCCGAAACCAGTTTGTTTGGCCGTCGGAAGCTCCGAACCAGCCGCGTACAGCGTAGCCACGTCAATTGTTTCAAGTTCACCGCGGCCAAAGAGCGCATCAGAGGCATCAATGGCCCGTTGCGTTTGGTTTTCTCCATGAACCAACGAAGTCACTTCCCAGGCCAGACGACGTTGAGCTTCGCGACGGAAGGGTTCATCAACCACTTTCTGTTCGTATTCTGCGATGTCTGCGCGACTGAGAAAAGTAAAGACTTTCAGTCGTTCTACTACGTCGGCGTCCGCGGTATTAAGCCAAAATTGGTAGAAGGTGTATGGGGAGCACATTTCTGAGTTTAACCAAATGGCATTGCCCTCGGATTTACCGAACTTTGTTCCGTCGGCATTCGTAATTAGTGGGGTGCCGATAGCGTGTACGTGTTCGCCTTCTACCTTGCGCACAAGTTCTGTTCCGGATGTGAGGTTGCCCCATTGATCTGAGCCACCCGTTTGCAAGGTGACGTTGTGGCGCCGATACAACTCCATAAAGTCCATACCCTGTAAGACCTGATAGGAGAATTCGGTATATGAGATTCCTTCATCAGAGTCCAGCCGCGAGGCGACAATCTCTTTACGAACCATAGTGCCGACACGAAAATGCTTTCCGATATCCCGTAGAAAATCCAGGGCCGACAACCCACCGGTCCAGTCCAGGTTGTTCACCATTGTGGCGCCATTTGCGCCTTCAAAAGATAGGTAGTGCTCAATCTGTGTTCGGAGTGAATCGACCCAACCTTCGACTGTGTCACGAGTATTAAGACTGCGTTCACTCGATTGACGCGGATCTCCAATCAGTCCGGTCGCACCACCCACCAAGGCTACGGGGTAGTGGCCCGCCAATTGCAATCTGCGTAGCACCAAAAGCTGCACGAGATGGCCAAGATGCAGCGATGCAGCCGTGGGATCGAAGCCGCAATAATAGTTTACTGGGTCCCCTGCTAGGGCTTCTTCGAGTTTGGCTTCATCAGTCGAGACCTGTATAAGGCCACGCCATTGCAGTTCTTGCCAAATATTGTCGAAGGAAGGATCATTTGTTTGTCGACTCAAAAACTCTTCATTACTCACGCTGATTAAACTACCAGGTCCTATTGTGGCTGAATAAAGATTCTTGCTTATATGTCGCGAAGCCCTACTGGCAACGCTTCATTTGCCGCGGTTGTAATGAGAGTCAGGCTCTGGGTAGCACGTGTCATCGCCACATAGAGATCACCGACCGAACCGTTCGCAAATGCAACCACGTGTTGTGGCTCTGCAATAATCACTGCGTCATACTCCAGGCCTTTTGCCTGTTGTGGGGTCACCAGCGCTATATCTCGTTGACGGCGTCGTCCTGCACCTGTCCAAACTCTTTTCGGATAGGCACTTTCAAGTTGCCGATATGCATCAACATACTGGTCAGCCGTGACGATCACGCCTACCAGTCCCCCTGATTGTCGCTTTAAGTCTGAAGCCACGACGCGCAGCAGTGTCGCGCCGAGGCTTTCATGGGTGGTTCGAATAAGTTCCGGGTCAAAGTCTCCCTGGCGTAGAGCTTTAGGTGTAGTGACTGGTCGACCCGCACGAGTAGCTACATGCGTTGCAACATCAGTAATACGTTCCGGGGTCCTGTAGTTCACGGTCAGTTCCGACAGTCTCCAGTTCTGCCCTGCAAATGGTTCCAGTACTGATGCCCAGTCCGTACTGGCGTCGGCCCAGGAAGCCTGCGCCAGATCGCCAACAATAGTGAAGGAACGCAAGGGTGAACGACGAAATAACATCCGCCATTGCATGTAGGTCAGTTCCTGGGCTTCATCGACAATGACATGTCCATATGTCCAAGTACGATCAGCTTTTGCACGATCTGCCACTGAAGCCCAGGTAGTTTCGGGTTCTTGGGCTGCAGCAAGCATTTCGGCTGTAACAATGCCGTCCACGCCAATGTCTTCCAGAGCATTGTACATATTCTCCAACGCGGCTTCTGCGGTATCCAGATTGCGTTGATTGAAGGACTGTGCCGCTTCTGCGGTATCTGCTACAAGTTCGCCTAATAGCTCCGCTGCTTCATCAATTAACGGAACATCAGCATCAGTAAATGGGGTCCCCGGTTCTCTCAGTAGTGTCAGGATCTCGCTTGTGCTCAACATAGGGGCCGAGTCGACCAAATATTTCGGTTGGGACAACAGTTCCTTGACAACTCCGGTAGGTGTCAGCGGTTTCCAACACATATTCAGCAGCCGCCGAACATCACGAGACTGCCGGATTTCCTGGTGCAGATATGACCTGTCAGCCTTATTTACGAGACCATCTTCACGTTTCGGGCTCACAATATCGCGCAGCTGGTCATATAACGTGCGGACCATATGATCGACAAAGACTTCTCGAGCTTGATTATGTGGTCGTTCAGAATTCCGAGCATGCGTAATTGCCCTGCGAATCTGTACTGGACGCACTCTTAGCTCAGTACCATCGACCTGCACCCAGGTGGTTTTCGGGATAGAACGTTGGCGGAGAGTCACAGCGTTAGCAAGGACTTCGGTCATCACTGACCGTCCCTTGATTTCAGCCGCGGATCGGTCATACTCGGGGACAGCCTCGATACCTGGATACAACTTACCGACCGAGCTCATCACTACCCCGGTCTCCCCCAACGAGGGAAGGACCTGGTCGATGTAGTTCATGAACGCTTCGGAGGGGCCAACGAGCAGGACACCGCTTTTCGCAAGTCGATCACGGTGCGTATACAGCAGGTAGGCGGCACGATGTAGTGCAACTGCGGTTTTGCCGGTACCTGGTCCCCCCTGAACGATGAGCACGCCACGCATTTCATCACGAATAATCTCGTCTTGTTCGCGTTGAATCGTGGCGACGATATCGCCCATGACTCCGGTTCGCGGTGCACTTACAGCAGACAGTAATGTCTGAGAAGCTTCGCCGGGATGAGCACTTTGTAGTACATCATCCTCAAACGATTCGATTTCACGCCCTGCCATCATAATGTGACGGCGCCGAGCCACGCCCTGTGATTTGGCTGCGGTGGCTTGATAAAACGGTGCAGCCTCCGGGGCACGCCAGTCCACAAGTAGGCGTGCCCGCTCATCATCTGATAGCCCAATACGACCGATATGACGATGAGTTTGTTGCTCTGTATCTAGACGGCCAAACACTAACCGGTCGTCTACAGCGTTCAGTTGGTTAATGCGGTCTTGATAGAGACTGGCAAACGAATCGCGCTCGGACTGGTTCTGAAAAGACCCCTGTAGTCCTTGGGCTTGAATACGTTGGAGTTGTTGTTGTTTTTCGTCCCGGAGTTCATCTAAACGTTCATAGAGTTTGGCTACATACCCACGCTCCGTAGCCAGTTCTTGTTCATACCAAGACGGGGTATCGCTTGACCCTTTTTGGTCGGTCACCAAAGCTCCTTTACTGCTAGCACTTAGCTAACTTCGACCACTCAGTCTAGTGGTCGTTCAGCGTAGGCCGGTAGGATTTGATGCGGCAAACTCGCGAATTTCAGCCAACTGGCGTTTCAATTCCACCAACTGCTCTTGTACCGCCTCTGGTCCGGTACCGCCCTGAGATGACCGTGAGTTGAGGGAGCCCTCGGTGGTAAGCACGGAGCGTACCGCTGGAGTCAGGTGTTCTGATATATCGGCATATTCCTCGTCGGTCAGATCCCAGAGTTCAACACCACGAGATTCGGCTACCTGAACTGCTTCTCCAGCTAACTCGTGTGCCACACGAAATGGGACACCTTCACGTACAAGCCACTCTGCAATATCGGTAGCCAGAGCAAAGCCCTCTGGCGCAAGTTCAGCCATACGTTCGGTATTGAATTCTAGAGTCGCAATTTGACCTGCGAATGCAGGCAACAAGAGTTCCAGAGTATCCGCAGCGTCAAAGACTGGTTCCTTGTCCTCTTGCAAGTCGCGATTATATGCGAGCGGAAGCGCCTTAAGGGTAGTCATGAGGCCGGTAAAATCTCCGAGGAGTCGGCCTGATTTACCCCTTGCCAGCTCGGCAACGTCTGGATTTTTCTTCTGGGGCATAATTGACGAACCCGTTGAGTAGGCATCGTGCAAGGCAACGAAGTTGACCTCTTTTGTCGCCCAGAAAATAATTTCTTCAGAAATGCGAGACAGATTCACACCGATCATTGCAGCAATCCAAGCAAATTCTGCAAAGACGTCACGTGAGGCTGTGCCGTCAATAGAATTCCATACTGCGTAATCAAAGCCAAGATCATGCGCCACGGGCAACGGATCCAGACCCAGGGACGAGCCCGCAAGTGCTCCTGAGCCATACGGGCTTACAGCCGCCCGGCGATCCCAGTCGATAAAACGTTGGAGGTCACGGAGGAAAGCCCAACCGTGGGCCAGGAGGTGGTGGGATAGCAATACGGGTTGGGCGTGCTGCAGGTGCGTACGTCCAGGCATCGGGGCAAACGGGTGCGCCTCAGCTTGGGCAATAAGTGCATCGACAACATCCACAAGTAGTCCCGCGGCGTTTCGGGCATGATCACGCAAGAACATCCGACCCATCGTGGCGATCTGGTCATTACGTGACCGGCCAGCCCGGAGCTTCCCACCAAGGTTATCTCCTGCACGTTCAAGTAGTCCACGTTCCAGAGAGCCGTGAACGTCTTCGTCTGACTCTGCTGCAACGTAGGTTCCGTCAAGCACATCGTGTTCAAGTTGGTCTAGAGCAGCGATCATGTCTGTAAGCTCAGTATCAGTGAGCAGACCGGAACGCTTGAGGACACGGGCGTGGGCACGAGACCCCGCAATATCGTAGCGAGCAAGCCTCCAGTCGAAATCTGTAGATTTACTCAGTGCCGCTAGAGAGTCTGCAGGTCCATCTGAAAATCTGCCACCCCAAAGTGACCCCTCGTTCGTGCCATGCGGTTGACTATGAGCCATGTGCTGTTCCCTCTTCTTCTGCGGTTACTCCTAGCCTCAAAACTATCAAAAATCCATCAGGCACATGGACTCCCAACCCCCAGAACACAAAACAGGCCCTTTGCGAGTTCTGATAGGTGCAAACAAGTGTTCGCGCAGATCGCGACCCCGTCCATTCGCGTCACACGCTCAGCACCCAGAGCATTGAGCACCCCGTTGCTGCCTTGAAGGCACTTCGTATCCGAAAATTGTCTAAACTGCATACATGACTGATAAAGAACCGGAACTGTCAGACGAACAGGTCGAATTTCTCAATGCGCTGTTTGACTTCGCCCGAGAGGGGAAAGTACAAGCTTTGTCGTCGGCTATCGATCAAGGTATACCGGTAGATCTCACGAACCACAACGGTGATACATTTTTGATTTTGGCAGCCTACCGTGAACAGGCCGCGGTGGTAGATGCACTCATCGAGCGTCAAGCAGATGTTAACGTATTGAATAGTCGGGGGCAGTCAGCGTTAACGAGTTCAATTTTCATGCAAAACAAAGAGATATCGACAGCCTTGCTCAATGCTGGTGCGGATCCTGATCACGGTCCGCAGTCGGCTCGGGCGACAATAACAGCGATGGGTTTAGAAACGATGGGCAACTTCTTAGCAGCCTATGAGAATCGCCCTGTGACTGGTCCACCCGAAGAACATTAATAAGCAATACATGGGGTGTATGGGCATCACCCGCATCACATCCCCTATACGAGGAGCACTTTTGAATAGAACGATGACGCGACCAACTCGATGGCTTTCACTGACAGGACTGGGAGTCGTCTCCGCTTGGACACTTGCTGCGTGCGGTGGCGGTCCCCCAGAATTGACGGAAATTTCTGAATCGGCACAACAATCCATGGAAGAAGCAGAGTCCCTGTCTTATACTCTGTCAGATCCAGACGGTGTCCATGCAAACGACCTAACTTCCCTGGAATTTGCTGGGCAAACCGATCAGGCAAACTTCGCGATCAATGCGAACACGGCTGATATGGACATGGAGATCTTGGTCGTTGATCAGGAAACTACGTTTATCCGAATGACCTTCACGGATGAAAACATGCAGGCAATGTTTGACGCCGAAGGCATTGAAGAAGGTCAATGGATCCAAACTCCAGAGTCTGAAGTCGCTGATATTGAACAATTTACCGATGAATTTGAAGGGCTCTCAGATCGGACGTTTGCCCTCACCGAGGGACTCACAGAAGAAGACTTGGAAGCAGTAGAAGTTGAAGAAACGGAGCTGGAAGACCAAGCGGTCTATAAATATACTGTTCCTGCCACGGGTGACACGGAAACCGAACTCTATCCTGGAGCGGACACTGTCACATTCTATTTTTCGCAAGATACATCTGAATTAGTCCAGGTCGAGGCCAGTGCAGACGAAAACACGGCCACTCATACATATGGTGACTACGATGCGGTAGATCCGGTAGAAGCTCCACCTGAAGATGAGATCGCCGACCTAGACTGGGAGTTCTAATCTCAAGCGACGTTCACACGGCACACATCTAACGAGGCGCTCGAATACGAGTAGTTCATTCGAGCGCTTTGTTGTTTGTTCTTAGGACCGGGGTTCTTGCTCCGCATAGCGAATGAACTCCGAAGCGACCTCAGAGCCACCGTCGGCAAGTCGGGTGACCACCATGATCGAGTCGTCACCTGCAATACTGCCCAAAACGCTCGCCAATCTCGCATGATCAATTGCCGAAGCCAAAAACTGCGCTGCTCCTGGAGGCGTGCGAAGCACCGCGATGTTACCGGATCCTTCGGCCGACAACAGCAAGTCTCTACACAAGGCAGAAAGTCGTGCACCTGTTGCTTCTGAAGTTTGGACCCCTGCGAGTACAGCAGCACCTGTTTTGTCTTCCGAGGGAACGTGATACACCGTGACGCCGGATTCGGTGCGTATCCTCGTAGCACCGATATCGACTAAATCTCGAGACAGTGTGCCTTGAGTAACTGACACACCACGTCGCTGGAGCGCATCTGCCAATTCCGCTTGAGAACGGATATGTTCGATACTGAGCACGGTCCGAATTTCGTGCTGTCGAGCAGCCTTGGTCAACGGAGTCGTCATAGTTAATGCACTTTGCTCCGAGAGGCTTCTGCATGCGGCAGGACCAACTCTTCGGGAATTTCTGCCAGCCCAGAAGCATATAGTAACCATGCGATCAGAGCCTTCTGAGCATGCAGTCGGTTTTCTGCCTCGTCAAACACTCGCGATTGTGGTCCGTCAATCACTTCGGATGAAACCTCATATTCCCGGTATGCGGGCAAGCAGTGCAAGAATATGGCGTTATCTGCAGCTTGATCCATGGCAGCGCTATCCACCGAGTACGCTTCAAATAATTTCAAGCGTTGTTCAGTTTCGTTTTCCTGCCCCATAGAAATCCAAGTATCAGTCACAACGACATCGGCAGCTTCAAGGGCTTTTTGTGCATCCGTGGTCACCATAATGGTTCCTCCGGTTTCGTGTGCACGCTCTTTAGCAGCCGCGATAATAGCTTCAGAGGGCAAGTAACCTTCCGGACCGGCGATCCGAACATGCATGCCTGCAGTGGCCCCGCCGAGCAGATAGGAATTTGCCATGTTGTTGGCAGCGTCGCCCAGATACGTCATCACAAGTCCCTGGGTAGAACCACAGTGTTCTCGGACAGTTTGCAGGTCAGCGAGCACCTGGCAAGGATGGTAATCATCCGTAAGCGCGTTTATTATGGGAATAGCTGAGTGCTCAGCAAGCTCGTTGATCCCGGATTGTGCATAGGTGCGCCAGATGACGACGGATACCATTCGCTCAAAAACCTTGGCTGAATCATAGATGGATTCTTTGTGCCCAAGTTGGGATTCACCAGGGTTGATAATGAGTGGGTTTCCGCCAAGTTCGGTCAACCCCGCGGCGAAAGAAATTCTCGTACGCGTCGAAGTCTTATCAAACATGACAATTCCGGTCTGTGGACCAGCTAGCGGTTTGAAGGAATAGCGCTGTGCCTTCATTATCTCCGCCAGATCAAGAACTTCAGCTTGTTCGGCTCCGGTGAGGTCGGTATCGACCAGAAAATGGCGTGGTGTTGTTGTCATGGGGACCGCTCCTTATAATTCTGGTCTACAAATTCGCTTCGGCTATAGTTTCAGCAATAATGTTTGGTAGATCGGATAGTAGCGGGTCGACTTGTTCTTTGGTGATGATTAGCGGTGGTGCCAGACGAAGCGTCAGTTCCCCGGTGGCATTGATTATGTAGCCATATTCAAGCGCCTTTCCCACAATTTTCGGCGCGAGTCCGCCCTCGGGAAGCTTCTGCCCTGGGGCCAGCAAGGCATCAGTATCGAGTTCAATGCCTTGCCATAAACCGTAAGCCCGTACGGCCCTGATGCCCGGTAGTTCCCGAAGCTGTTGAGCAAGGTAACTCCCGACTTCACGGACATTGTCCAGAAGTTGCTCGGATTCTATGACGTCTAGCACCGCCAGTGCGGTGGCGGTAGCCAAGGGGTTGCCGCCAAAGGTGGTACCGTGCTGTCCTGCTGTGAAAAGATCGGAGACAGTGTGCCCGAAGGTGACCAACGCTCCGATCGGCATACCGCCACCCAGGCCCTTTGCTAGCGTCATCGCGTCTGGGATGACAGGTGCTTCTGTTCCCGTCAGGTCAGGGTTTTGAAAACCAAACCACGTACCCGTGCGTCCGATCCCGGATTGAATTTCATCAAAAATCAGCAGCACACCGTGGTCATCACAAGCCTGACGTACCTGTGCGAGGTATCCGGGTGGAAAGTTCCGCACACCGGCTTCCCCCTGTACCGGTTCGATCACCACCGCCGCGACACTGTCATCGAGCTCTGCCTGCAGCGCAGAGAAATCTCCGGACGGAACGAATGTCACCCCACCCGGTAGTGGTTCAAAGGGTTCACGGTACGCTTGCTTCCAGGTCAAAGCGAGTGCACCCATGGTGCGGCCGTGAAATGCATTTTCGAACGCGATGATCCTGTTTCTTTTACCGCCGGTCGAATGCCCATACCGTCGCGCTAACTTGAATGCTGCTTCGTTGGCTTCGGTGCCAGAATTTGCGAAAAAGCAGGCGCCGTCGTCGGCACCAGCTAGTTTGATCAGTCGTTCAGCCAGTGCGACTTGTGGTAACGACGTGAACAAGTTTGAGATATGTCCAAGGGTTTGAGCCTGTTCCGTCAGAGCCTGTACCAACGCCGGATGAGCGTGGCCCAACGCATTCACTGCGATACCGGCCAGAAAGTCTGTGTACTGTTTGCCATCGGTGTCCCAAACATACACGCCTTCGCCTTTCACGAGAGCGCGAGCGGGAGTGCCAAACATGTTGGTCATACTCTGTTGGTAGCGGTCCAATACGTTCTGTGACAAGTGGGCTCCTATGGTGTGACTTGGGTACCGACACCGGCGGTGGTAAAGATTTCGAGCAGCATAGAATGCGGTTGACGGCCGTCAACGATGTGGGCTTGGGCCACTCCAGCTTCGACCGCTGATAAGCAGGCACGCATCTTGGGGATCATACCGGATTCAAGGTCATCAAGCATGCCACGAAGTTCGTCAGCACTGATTGCAGTGATCAGCGACGCCGGATCCGGCCAATTTCCGTAGAGACCTTCGACATCGGTGAGTACTACGAGTTTTGCTGCTCCAAGCGCACCGGCGAGTTCTGCTGCAGCGGTATCGGCGTTGACATTAAGAACTTGACCCGTTGGTTGGCCGGTCGCTGCATCAAACTCCGGGGCTACAGACGAGACGACCGGGATGCGTCCGTTATCGATGAGATCGGTGATTGCTTCGGTGTTGACTTTGACGACGTCGCCGACCAGTCCCAGATCCAGGACTTCCCCGTTGACTACATGTTCGGTGCGGTGTGCAACAAATAAATCGGCGTCTTCACCCGACATCCCAACGGCGTAAGTGCCATGGGAATTGATCAGGCCGACAAGCTGGCGGCCAACTTGTCCCGTCAAGACCATGCGAACCACTTCCATGGTTTCTTCAGTGGTGACTCGGAGCCCACCGCGGAATTCGGATTGGATCTCGAGTTTGTCTAACATGGCGTTGATTTGGGGGCCTCCCCCATGGACAACCACGGGATGGATACCGCAGTGGTGCAGGAACACCATGTCTTCCACAAACGCTTCCCGCAACTGGTCGGACACCATAGCGTTGCCGCCATATTTAATGACCATGGTCGTGCCGGCAAATTTTTGAATCCACGGCAGAGCTTCAATAAGGACGGCTGCCTTTTCGGCGGCCTTGGACATATCACGTGGTGTTGTAGTCATGTGACTCTTCTATGAGGAATATTCGGCGTTTTCACGGATGTAGTCATGGGACAAATCATTAGTCCAGACTGTCACGGCGGATTCGCCGGCTTTCAGATAAATATCGACGGTGACTTCACGATTGTCAAAGTTCACCAGATTACGGTCTTCGCCGATTCCAGCATTCCGACACACCATGACGCCGTTGACGGCGACATCAATGGTAGTTGGGTCAAATGCTGCCTCTGTTGTGCCGACAGCCGAGATAATGCGTCCCCAGTTGGGGTCTTTGCCGAACATGGCAGTTTTGAACAGATTTGAACGGGTCACCGCCCGGGCTACATCTTCACCCTCCTGTTCGGTGGCCGCACCGTGGACAGTCACCGCAATGTCCCGAGTCGAGCCCTCAGCGTCGCCGATAATCTGCCGTGCCAATGAAGCACAGACGTGGCGAATCGACTCTTGAAGCTCACCAGCATCTGGCGTCACTCCCGAGGCGCCAGAGGCCATCAAAATGACCGTATCGTTGGTTGACATGCAACCATCTGAATCAGCGCGGTTGAACGTGGTTCGCACTGCTTCAGCCAACAGCTCTTGTGCAACAGTGCCATCGACGACGGCGTCGGTCGTAACCACGGCAAGCATGGTTGCCATGCCCGGTGCAATCATCCCTGCACCCTTGGTCATGCCGCCAACTGAGTAGCCGGTGCCCTGGGCCGATGCGACTTTATGCACGGTGTCGGTCGTCATGATCGCTTTAGCAGCGTCCTCGGATCCCACGGCGCTGAGCGCATCGGCAGCGTTTTTGATGCCTGAAGCAACGTTTTCCATGGGCAGTCGCTCACCGATCAACCCGGTGGAACACACCAGCACATCATCTGCGTCAAGCTCTAAAGCTGCGGCAGTCTGTTCAGCCATGGCCGCTGCATCTTGGTCCCCTGGTATACCGGTACATGCATTTGCGCCACCAGAATTTAACACGACGGCATGAGCCTGTTGGCTCTGAATGGCTGACTGGGACCAGCGCACAGGCGCAGCGGCGATTCGGTTGGTAGTAAATACCCCGGCGGCATCAAATCGCGGACCATTATTCACAACGAGGGCTACATCAAGTCCGCCAGAGTCTTTGAGTCCGGCGGCGACCCCGGAAGCTAAAAAACCTGCTGGTTGGGTAATACTCACGGGGCTACTCCTTGTGCGGTGAGTCCTGTTCCTTCTGGGAAACCAAGCGCGACGTTCATGGATTGGACCGCGCCTCCGGCGGTACCTTTGGTCAAGTTATCTACAGCAACCACCACAACCACACGGCCCGAGGACTCGTCAACCGCGAGCTGCATGACGACGTGATTCGAACCCAACACGGATTTTGTGGATGGCCACTGACCTTCAGGAAGCAAATGCACAAACTGTTCATCCTGATACGCATTTTCCCAGGCGGCTCGAATTTCTGGAACGGATACACCAGGTTTGAACTTGGCAGTGGCCGTGGTCAAGATTCCCCGCGGCATTGGTGCCAGCGTTGGAGTAAACGACAGACTGACTTCTTCACCAGCTGCCCAAGACAAGCCCTGAATAATTTCCGGAGTGTGGCGGTGCATACCACCAACGCCGTAAGGGCTCATATTTCCCATTGCTTCGGAACCAAGCAAGTGCGGTTTCAGCGACTTTCCCGCACCAGAAGTACCCGAGGCTGCAACAATGACGACATCGTCAGCTCCTAAAACACCGGCGTCAAACCCCGGGGCCAGGCCAAGTAAGGAGCCAGTGGGATAGCAACCGGGGACAGCGATACGCTGAGCACCCACGAGTTTCTCGCGACGACCCGGCAGTTCTGGCAGGCCATATGGCCAGGTGCCTGCGTGTGGTGAACCATAAAACTTTTCCCACATTGGGGTCGATTCCAGGCGATGGTCCGCGCCGGCGTCAATAACCAACGTATCGGCGGATAGGTTTGCTGCGATGTCTGCAGATGCACCGTGGGGCAACGCAAGGAACACGACGTCGTGGCCTCGCAGCACTTCGACGTCGGTAGGTTCAAGTACTCGGTCAGCGAGTGCATGCAAATGGGGCTGGAGCCCACCGAGTTTTTGACCAGCATTGGAATGGGCGGTAATCGAGCCAATTTCTACTTCCGGATGCGAGGCCAACAAGCGAAGGACCTCGCCACCGGCATAGCCACTGGCTCCTGAAACAGCTACACGAAGAGTCATATATCCACCCTAACACTAAATTATGCAGTATCTCTAATAATTATGCAGCAGTGCAGCTCTGGCGATGCACTCTCGTGGAATGTAGCGTAGCAATATGACGCAAACTCCTGTTGAAATTCCTGAAACTATGCACGCCGCTGTCGTGACTGAAGCTGGCGGACCCGAGAAATTCACGTGGCGTAAGACTCAGGTTCCTACACCACGGTCAGGTCAGGTCTTAGTTGAGACTGCTGCTACCGGGTTGAACTTCATTGAAACGTATCAACGATCTGGTCTTTACGACGTCGAATATCCATTCATTCCTGGTAGCGAAGCCTCCGGAACCGTAGTTGCTTTGGGCAACGGTGTGGACAGCGTTGCGGTTGGCGATCGTGTAGCGACTGCTTCTGCTAGTGCAACGTATGCAGAATTCTTCGTGGCACCGGCCAATAAACTCCTACCTGTACCCGACTCAATAGATCTGATAGAAGCAGCGGCCATCCCACTGCAAGGAATGACCGCGCACTATCTCTGTCGTTCCACTTTTGAAGTTTCGGAGGGCCACAATGTGTTCCTCACCGCTGGCGCCGGCGGGGTCGGACAGTTGCTGACTCAGATGTGCAAACATTTAGGTGCCAACGTTTACACCGTGGTGTCAACGGAGCAGAAACGCAAACTCGCATTAGAAGCCGGCGCGGATGAGGTCTTTGATTACGCGTCCTTTGGCAGCAAACTACAAGAGGTCACAAACGGCGTGGGCGTAGACGTTGCCTTTGACGCCGTAGGTGCTGACACATTTGATACGACCTTATCGTCAGTTCGTGTCCGCGGTATGGCCGTGCTCTTTGGCGCAGCTTCTGGACCCGTTCCCCCGTTGGATCTACAACGTCTCAACGCCGAAGGAGCGCTTTTCACGACCCGTCCGAGTTTGGCGCACTATACGAGGACCGGTGAGGAAATCGCCTGGCGGGCAGGCGAAATCTTCGGTTGGCTCTCGGAGGGTGTTCTGAAACTGAGTGTGGATCAGCGCTTTGACCTCTCCGACGCCGCTAATGCCCACCGGGCATTAGAATCTCGCGCGACCACTGGTAAAACCGTACTCGTTCCGTAACGTCCTGGATCAAACCGTTAAGTGGCTGGCCCCGTTGGAAGTTCGTCCAACGGGGCCAGCCAGTTCATAACGTTTCCTAGAACAACGACAACACAGTACTACCGATGAGTCCGACGACAACCAGTAGGGAAATCAGCGTCGTCGCAAATTGCCGCCGCCGACGACGAGACCGATCATAATGGTCTTCCGGGACCGGATCATGCAACTCCCAAGGTTGTGTCACCGTAATGCTGCTCCATGTACTGCTTCTGCTGCGTTGATAGCTGTCAGACGTGCCTCAGAAGCTTCATCCGCCGTCAGAGTACGGTCAGCCGCGCGAAAGCGTAGGTTGAATGCCAAAGACTTCTTGCCATCTCCAATGCTCGTACCGGTATAGACATCAAAGAGCATGATGTCTTCCAATAACTCACCTGCTGCTGCCCGCATGGTTTCTTGCACATCAGCTGCTACAACGGCAGCGTCAACCACCAGTGCGACATCCTGATACGTGGCAGGATAACTGGCGACTGGCTTAGCTTCTACCACGTCGGGCCCCGCCGCGATGAGCGCGTCCAAATCGAGTTCGAGTGCTGCAGTGCGTACCGGCAAGTCCCAGGCATCAATGAGCTTGGGCAACAGTTCGCCTGCATAGCCGATGACCCGGTCCGAAATAACAAGCTCGGCGTTGCGGCCGGGGTGAAACGCTTGATGTTTACCCTGACGCACGGTCAGTTCCACACCGACGACGTCGGCGATATCTAATGCGGTAGCAATCGGGTCCTGCCAGTCGTACATCCGAGGCGTGTGATCGGGTCCAGGATGGGAGTTGTGACCAGCAAAGACCGCTGCTATCCGATGCGGCTGGGCCGGTATGCCGGCCTCTATCTCGGCTAGAACCTCATCGGTTGGTTTCGCTCCCAACGGGGGAATGTGTGGTGAGCCAATCCGGTCACCCGGCAGAAATACCAGACCAGATTCGTACAGTGCGACGTCACGGAATCCCCGTGCTACGTTGCGACGTAAGGTTTCGAGTAGTCCGGGAAGGATCGTCGTGCGCAACAAACCAAATTCAGATGATATTGGATTGGCCAGCTGAACCATCCGCTGTTTTTGTCCTTCAGACTCATCTGCGCAACCAAACTTCTGGTTCTGTTCGACCGTGACAAACGGATACGACAGCGTCTCGATCAGCCCGGAGGCTGCTAACGCGTTAGCTACCTGGCGCCGCAACCGTTGGCGTTTGGTCAGGCCCCGCCCCGGCGGAGGGACCGGCAAGGTTGCTGGGATATGGGCGTACCCAACCAAACGAGCAACTTCTTCCACCAAATCTTCAGCAATTTCAATGTCGAGTCGCCACGACGGCGGGGTAACATCGAAGATCGTTGTCCCGTCACTATCATCACGTTGCTGCGTCACATACGCGCCTAGCTGGACCAACACATCACTGATTTGTCCTTCGCTGTAGTCGTACCCGACAACCTTGGAAGGATAGTCAGCACGAAGACGCACGGGGTGAATAACAGGGGCCTCTCCGATATCTGTCACACCGGGGTTAATGCTACCTCCGGCAAGCTCGACCAGAAGTTCGGCAGCACGCTGTGCCGCTCTATCTGCGATATGCCAGTCCACGCCACGAGTGTTGCGCTTTGAGGCTTCCGATGGCAACCGATGACGACGCTGGCTTCGCGAAATAGAAACCGGATCAAAATTTGCGGATTCAATAAGAATCGATGTGGTGTTGTCGCCAATCTCTGTGGCGAGTCCACCCATAACACCAGCTATCCCGATCGCACCGGTGTCGTCAGCAATGAGTAAATCCTCGTTGTGCAGTTTTCGAGTCTTGCCGTCCAGCGTCTTCAGCGTCTCATCCGCTGTAGCACGGCGCACAACGATCGGCCCGGTAAGTTGTTCAGCATCGTAAAAATGCAGCGGTTGGCCTAGTTCCAGCATGACGTAGTTCGAGATATCTACGGGCAAGTTCAACGGTCGGATACCTGCCAAGCGTAGTCGAGCAACCATCCACCGAGGTGTGAGCGCCGTCGGATCAACATGATCGACCCTTCGTGCCACAAACCGAGAAGCGCCAGGAACTCCATGAATAGGTGCCTGATCTTCAAATCGGACCGGCCAGCCGTGCTCATTGGCGGCCGGCACTTCAATAGCCGTTACTGGGTCTGTGAACTCGGTGCCCGTAGCCAAGCCGTATTCGCGCGCCACCCCGCGCACTGAAAGCACATAGCCGCGGTCGGGAGTCACGTTAATTTCTGCTGCTTCATCGTCAAGGTGCAACAGCGCTCGGACATCAGTACCTACTTCAGGATCCAGTCCCCAGTCGGAAAGGAGTATGATCCCGTCGTGACCATCGCCCAAACCGAGCTCGGCTTCCGATGCGATCATCCCTGCGGAGGTGTGCCCGTAAGTGTTTCGCGCAGAGATAGCAAAACTTCCAGGTAAGACTGCACCGGGTAGCGCAACAACGACTTTGTCGCCAACTTCAAAGTTATGAGCGCCGCACACGATGCCTTGAACACCTGAGGGTTCAATGCCTGGGCCTTCAAGCTTCTGTGTTGCTCCGTCAGGGACAACTTGAACATGCGTCCAGTTGATCGTCTTGCCGTTGGAGTGTTCTTCCGGCACCTTTTCTAATACTTTGCCCACAACAATGGGACCGGTGAGATCAAAGCCGTGAACGTCTTCTTCTTCTAAACCAACAGTCACCAGATCCGCCATCAGATCTTCGGCAGTGGCATCGGTTGGAAGTTGCGTGTACTCGCGCAACCAAGATAACGGGATACGCATGCTCGGTCTATATCTCCATTCCAAATTGCGACGAGAAACGTACGTCGCCTTCAATCATGTCGTGCATATCGGTTACACCGTTGCGGAACATCAGAGTTCGTTCAACACCCATGCCAAACGCAAAACCTGAATACACATTTGGGTCAATTCCTGCTGCACGCAAGACTTGTGGGTGCACCATGCCGCAGCCTCCCCATTCAATCCATTGTGGACCACCTTTGGCGTGGGGATACCAAACATCAAGTTCGGCCGAGGGCTCCGTGAAAGGAAAAAAGTTTGGCCGCAATCGTATGGCGGCTGCTGAACCGAACATGGAAGTCGCAAAGTATTCTAACGTGCCGCGTAAGTCGGCCATGGTCAGGCCTTTGTCAACTGCTAGTCCTTCGAACTGATGGAACACTGGCGTGTGCGTGGCATCGAGTTCGTCGGTTCGGAAAGTTTTACCAGGAGCAAGAATGTAGGTTGGTGCACCACGCTCCAACATCGCGCGGATCTGTACCGGAGACGTGTGAGTCCGCAACAACAAATGGGCGTCAGCAGGTTCAATAAAAAAGGTGTCCTGCATTTCTCTAGCTGGATGGTCTGGTTCAAAGTTCAACGCGTCAAAGTTGTACCATTCGGATTCCAATTCGGGACCTTCAGCGATTTCCCACCCCATTCCGATAAAAATATCGGAGGCACGTTCCTGTAATAGCTCCAGCGGGTGACGAGCCCCATGACGGCGACGACGTACTATGGTCGTCACATCGACGGTTTCCTCCACGAGCATGCGGGCGTCGTGTTCTGCCTGTAGTTGCTGCTGTCGAGTTGCGAGCGCGGTGTTCATTCTGCCGCGAGCTTGGCCCATACGTTTACCGGCATCGGCTTTTTCGGTTTTATCCAGCTTTCCGATGAGCCTGTTCGCTAGGGTCAATGGTGCATTATCACCGGTATGGGCGATTCGTGCCGCTTTGAGCTCGTCCAGAGTACTGGCTTGCTCAAAGGCTGCGATAGCCGCCTCTACCGCCTGATTAACGGCCACTTCGTCGGCCGGTGAAACCTCCGGTGGGAGGTTCGAAGTATCGGTCATATGGTTCCACGCCTTTAGTTCTCAAACCAAGTGTTCACTTGTGGGGTCAAAACAATCAGGTTTCGACCCCATTTAGTCTAAGACGTGGAGTGGACAACTCCGAAGTATTGCCAACGTGCGTCACGCAGGCCAAACACCCACGGATAGCAGCACGCTCATCGCGAGGCCGATTGGGTCAAGGAAGTGCGGTAATCGTCGATGACTCCACCTTGTTGCAGTAATGTCACTGACGCTTCTCGCATTTCGACTTTACGAACTTTACCCGTGACCGTAGTCGGGAAGTCATCGACAACATGGACGTAGCGAGGAATTTTATATTTCGCTAGCGAGCCGAGCGAAAACTCTCGCAGACCTTCGGCTGTCAGTCGAGGTGCGCCCTTACGCAACTGCACCCATGCCATGAGCTCTTCGCCATAACGTTCATCAGGAACACCGATGACCTGGGCGTCTAAAATATCCGGGTGGGTGTAAAGGAACTCTTCGATCTCGCGCGGATAGATATTCTCCCCGCCGCGAATGACCATATCTTTCATCCGACCTGTCACCTGGACATAACCTTGTTCATCCATCTGTGCGATGTCACCGGTGCGCATCCAGCCGTCCTTGCCAAGGACCTCATCAGTTTTCTCCTGCTGGTTCCAATAGCCCTGCATGACGAGGTACCCACGGGTACACAGCTCACCGGAAGTATTCGTCGGCTGCGTTTCGCCGGTAGCCGGATCAATGATTTTGATTTCGGCATGCGGATTCGGCCTGCCCACGGTTGAGACACGTAGTTTGAGTTCGTCATCGACACGAGTCTGCATGGAGACTGGTGAAGTCTCCGTCATGCCGTAGCATATGGTGACTTCGTCCATGTTCATAGTGTGTATGACCTTGCGCATCACTTCGTCTGGGCATGGCGAACCGGCCATAATGCCAGTCCGAAGACTCGACAAGTCAAAGTCCGAAAAGTTGTCTAGCGCTAGTTCTGCGATAAACATCGTTGGCACCCCGTAGAGCGAAGTGCACTGATATTTTTCAACGGTGGCCAACGTTTGTTCGGCGCTAAAATTCTGGGCTGGAAGGACCATCGCAGCACCGTGTGTGGTCGCTGCAAGGTTTCCCATGACCATGCCGAAGCAATGATAGTACGGTACGGGAATGCAAATACGGTCTTGGGCCGTATACCGGTTGATCTCACCAACAAAAAAACCGTTGTTGAGAATATTGCGATGCGATAATGTCGCGCCTTTCGGGAAACCGGTGGTGCCCGAGGTGTACTGAATGTTGATGGGATCAGTGTTGGTCAGCGTAGCTTGAATCGCGTCCAGAGCCGCATCATCTGGTTCAACATCAAAGACGTCGTCCCACGTAGCATCATTCATGATGATCACCCTGTCCAGAGCGCCCAGCTCATCCTCCGCACGCTGGATGAGCTTCGGGTAATTTGAGGTTGGCACAGCCTCGGACGCGATGAGGGTGGTAATACTGGCTTGTTGCAATACGTAGTTCAGCTCGTGCTGACGGTAGGCCGGATTGATATTCACCATGATGGCGCCCAACTCTGCGGTCGCGTATTGCACCATGGCCCATTCCCAACGGTTCAATGCCCAGATACCGACCCGCTCCCCGGTGACGACTCCAGCACGATGTAAACCGGTAGCAAGACTTCGCACGTCGCAATAAAACTGCTTATAGTTCCACTGCCGGTCCGCGGCTGCATCAATGAGAGCAATATTGTCGGGGTATTTAGCCGCAGTATGTGCGAGATTGACGGAAATCGTCTCCTCGATCAACGGCACATCGGTGGGACCTGCGGCGTAAGAGTGCCTCAGTTGTTCTGTCATAACCACTTTTTCCTCGGGGCCTGTTTGTCTCGACCATCAATCTAACAAACTGTGAACCACGTCACCAGGGCGTCTGATCGAGGCATTATTTTGGGGCAGCATAAATGGAATCCATAGCCATTTGCGGCAGCATCTCTTTGAGATACGCCAGAAAATTGCCGGTCTGCTGACGCTTTGCCAACCCTCTAAACGAATGACCAGTCGAGTTGATCAGACCAAACACTGCGTGCGCCCGGACAAGTCGCTGCTCCGCCGTCTCGGTCGGGTGAATATCATTCATAGCACGAACCCAGATGTCGATGTACTCACGCTGAGTTCTTCTAATCTCGCGCTGCTGCCGAGCCTCCACTGCCGCCAGATCACGATCCTGAACCCGGATAACGTCGGGCGAGGTCAGAGCGAAACCCGTCTGCAACTCGACCAATTGCCACAACCGCTGACAAACGTCAGAATACTTCGCTTCGATCGCCCTGCCAGACAACAGCAAGTTATAGCCGGCCTGCCCAATCAGCGCGCCGAGCATATCCTGCTTGGACTCGAAGTGTCGGTAGATGGCCTGGCCCGTCACGCCGACTTCAGCTCCGATTTCATCGAGTGACACCGATGCAAATCCCCGCGCAGCAAAGAGCCGACCCGCGGCAGCCAGGAGTTGCCCTCGGCGCTTTTCCTTCTCGCGTTGCCGTTGCGTTTTAGCCTCACCACGGTCGGTGTTTATCTCAGTACTAGACAAATGCAATCTCCATCACTATTCTAAATTTCAGTTAGTCGCCATAAACTGAAACTTATACTGCATCCATTCTGTCAGGAGAAGAATGCAACAGCTGATTACACAAGTTGATGCCAACTCCGAGCAATATCAAACAAACTTTACCCATCACAGTCAACTGCGCCAACAACTGCGCGACCGAATGGCTGAGGTTGCCAAAGGCGGTTCGGAACGTGCTCGCCGACGCCACATTGATCGGGGACGCTTACTACCCCGCGAGCGCGTTCACAGATTACTCGACCCAGGCTCACCGTTCTTAGAGATTGGATCGCTAGCAGCCTTCGGCATGTACGACGACGATGCTCCTGGAGCCGGACTCATCGCAGGGATCGGATTAGTCCAAGGCCGATATGTCATGATCGTGTGCAACGACTCAACAGTCAAAGGCGGCACCTACTATCCCATGACGGTCAAAAAACACCTCCGTGCGCAGGAGGTTGCCATGGACAACTGTCTTCCATGCTTATACCTTGTAGATTCTGGTGGCGCGTTCCTACCACGCCAAGATGAGGTTTTTCCTGATAAAGACCACTTCGGACGCATCTTTTACAACCAGGCACAATTATCCTCTCGCGGTATTCCACAGATCGCGGCGGTCCTTGGTTCTTCCACAGCCGGTGGCGCATATGTTCCAGCAATGAGCGACGAATCCGTTATTGTCAGGAATCAAGGCACGATTTTCCTGGGCGGTCCCCCGTTGGTCAAAGCTGCTACCGGAGAGGTCGTGTCGTCTGAAGAACTCGGCGGCGCGGAGGTGCACACGGGGACCTCCGGTGTAGCGGACCACATTGCAGAAAACGACGATCATGCCCTACAGATCGTTCGCAACATCGTAGCCACACTGCCAGAAACCCCGGACCGAATCTGGAGCAAGCTTGAGGCTTTAGAACCTACTCGTGATCCAAGCGAGATCTACGGCGTTGTTCCAACCGATCAGCACACCTCGTTTGACGTACGCGAGATCATTCTGCGCGTGATCGATGCTGACACGTTTCATGAGTTTAAAGAGAATTACGGTACGACCCTTGTGACCGGATTTGCGCGCATCGATGGACATCGGGTCGGCATCATAGCGAACAACGGTATTCTGTTTTCTGAGTCCTCCCTCAAAGGCGCACACTTTATTGAGCTGGCTGATCAACGGGGTATTCCGTTGGTATTCTTGCAGAATATTTCCGGCTTTATGGTTGGTAGGGACTATGAGGCCGGCGGCATTGCAAAGAACGGCGCGAAGATGGTGACTGCGGTGTCGACCACTCGAGTACCAAAAATCACCGTGGTCATTGGAGGATCCTTCGGTGCCGGCAACTACTCAATGTGTGGACGCGCATACTCACCACGCTTCCTCTTCATGTGGCCCAACGCCCGAATCTCAGTCATGGGTCCGGAACAGGCCGCTGGTGTCTTGGCCACTGTGAAGCGCGATCAATACGAGGCGGCCGGTGAAGAGTGGCCAGTCGACGACGAAGCGGCCTTCAAACAGCCAATACTGGACCAATACAATGCCCAGGGTGATGCCTACTATTCCACAGCACGACTCTGGGACGATGGCATCATTGATCCAGCAGACACTCGTCGTGTCGTGGCCATGGCGTTGGATGTTTGCGCTCGCGCCCCCATGACCGATCCTCAATTTGGTCTCTTCCGGATGTGATTGATATGCAGCTTTTTTCTAAAGTACTCATTGCCAACCGTGGCGAAATTGCGATTCGCATCGCCAAAACACTTCATCATCTCGGTATTAAGTCGGTGGCGGTCTATTCGAAAGCTGATCAAGACGCGGCACACGTGCAATTCGCAGGCCAGGCCGTATTGCTCGGTGAGACCTCAGCAGATTCCTATCTCAATCCCCATGCGATGGTACAGGCTGCGCTCGACACCGGCGCCGAAGCGATTCACCCGGGCTATGGTTTCATTTCCGAAAACGTGGAGCTCGCGCGGGCCTGTGAACGATCCGGCATCACATTCATCGGCCCCAATGAACATGCACTTGAAGTTATGGGCGATAAGATTCGATCCAAAAATCATGTCGCCCAGGCAGGTGTACCGCTGGTTCAGGGGGTCTCTGAACCCAATCTCAGCGATGCAGAACTCATCGAGGCGACCAGACATATGACCTTCCCAATGCTTATCAAACCATCCGCCGGGGGCGGTGGCAAAGGTATGCACGTGGTCGAGTCACACGGTGAACTTGCTGGTCAGTTGGAAACGGCTCGACGTGTTGCCACGGCAGCCTTCGGCGACGATACGTTGTTGATTGAACAGCTCGTCCAGGCGCCACGCCATATCGAAGTGCAGGTTTTGGCAGATACCCACGGGAATGTCATTCATCTGGGTGAACGCGAGTGCTCATTGCAACGTCGTCACCAAAAGATTATTGAAGAGGCCCCTTCAGTACTACTGACTCAAGAAACTCGAAACCGCATCGGAGAGGCTGCGGTGGAGACGGCAAAGTCTGTGAACTATGTGGGAGCCGGGACCGTAGAGTTTTTAGTGTCCGATACCGAACCAGACAAGTTCTATTTCATGGAAATGAACACCCGGTTGCAGGTGGAACACCCAGTTACTGAAGAAACCACCGGCATCGACCTGGTGGAACAGCAGATTCGAATTGCCGCCGGAGAAGTTCTGGCCTTGGAACAACAGTCCATAGTTTCACAGGGCCACTCAATCGAAGCCCGTGTCTACGCAGAAACTCCGGCAGCAGGATTCATGCCATCTACTGGAACGGTGCTACATCTTTCAGAACCTAGTGGTCCTGGTGTGCGCGTCGACTCTGGACTGCGCACAGGTTCAACAATTGGCACTGAATTTGATCCGATGGTGGCAAAAGTCATTGCGACGGGACGTGACCGAGCCGAGTCGCTGGCACGGTTAGATCTAGCCCTAGACCAGATGACCATTCTGGGGGTCAACACGAACCTCGAATACCTTCAGCGTCTCATCAGAGATCCCGACGTGGTTGTAGGCAATATGGATACAACCCTGGTAGAACGGCGTCTTCCCCACATGGTGTTTGATGCGCCTACATCACAACACGCTCAGATGGCGGCTCGTCTAGTACATACCACGACGCAGTCCCCCGCCCTCGCGTGGCGCAACGACGGCTTCAGGGTCACTGGTTCAGTCTCCCCCGCGTATCACGTTCACACCGATGAGGAGCAAAGCCAAGCCTTCCAAATAGCACTTGGCACCGACGCCAAATTGGTCGCTGCAGACAACTGGCACGAATTCATCTATCACGATGAATCTGGCACGCAGTCGGTAACGCTGATCGCAGAAGCACCAAAACCTGAAGGCACTCGTGTTTGGATGGACTCAAACACCTACACCGGTGTGCTGACTGTACTTGACCACAGGGCGCAGGTGCTCCATACGCTAGCCAGCCTGGAAGCCGAAGAACGTGGTGTGGAACCGCAAGTCCGTGCACCGCTTCCAGGTACCGTGACCGCGATACATATACCCGACGGAAGCCGTGTCACGGCAGGAGAAACGGTGGTGACGATTGAAGCGATGAAAATGGAACATCCGCTCAAAGCTCCACTAGATGGCATCGTGACAGTTCATGTGACCGATGCGCAGCAAGTCAAGTTAGACCAAAACATTTTAACAGTCACCGCAGACGATACCGAACACGGCGAGTAGAGCTGGTTTCAGCGAAAGAAGGTTTATACATGTCAATCGATCACCTCCTGGATGAAGAACAACTCGCGCTGGTTGAGGGTGTACGAGAGTTTACCCAAGACGTCGTGGCGCCCGTCTCCGCCAAACACGACAGGGAAAAATCGTTTCCCTACGAAGTCATCGCCCAGATGGGTGAGATGGGTCTATTTGGACTGCCCATTCCCGAAGAATACGGTGGCCAAGGGGGCGACTATTTCACCTTGTGTTTGGCACTAGAAGAGCTGGCAAAAGTCGACCAATCAGTAGCCATCACACTCGAGGCTGGGGTATCGCTTGGCATGATGCCCATTCTGAAATTCGGCACTGAAGCACAAAAACTCCAATGGTTACCCGCGCTCGCTGAAGCACAACAGCTCGCCGGGTTTGGACTCACAGAACCTGCAGCAGGATCAGACGCTGGTGGCACGCAAACAAAGGCCACACTCGACAATGGCACCTGGATTATTAACGGGAACAAAGAGTTCATCACAAACTCTGGCACCGATATTACCTCCATGGTGACCGTCACCGCCCTAACCGCCCAGGACGAAATCTCAACCATCATTGTGCCAACAGATACTCCAGGGTTTACCGCAGAACCGCCTTATGACAAGGTCGGCTGGAATGCGTCTGATACGCACCCACTGACCCTCCAGGATGTTCAGGTTCCAGAGGAAAACTTACTGGGCGAACGTGGGCGCGGCTTCGCCAATTTCATGGGCATCCTTGATGAGGGACGCGTGGCAATCGCGGCTCTTGCCACCGGCGCTGCTCAGGGTTGTGTAGATGAATCTGTTCAGTATGCTAAGACTCGAACAACCTTTGGGCGACCCATCGGAGAAAACCAGGGCGTCTCGTTCAAAATCGCACGGATGCAGGCTCGGGCCTATGCTGCACGTTCTGCCTACTACGCAGCGGCCATGAAGATCGTCGCTGGTCAGCCGTTCAAAACAGAGGCGTCCATTGCCAAGATGGTCGCTTCCGAGGCTGCCATGGATAATGCACGAGATGCCACCCAGATTTTCGGCGGCTACGGATTCATGAATGAAACGCTTGTGGCTCGCCACTACCGTGATGCCAAAATCCTGGAGATCGGCGAAGGCACAACCGAAGTACAACTGATGTTGATCGCACGATCACTGGGCTTGTAGGAGCGTTATGCCTGATCAACAAAGAATCATTCAGCAACGTGGTCTTTACTACGATGAAATCGAAACAGGAACCACCTATCGACATGCGCCTGGGCGTACGGTAACCGAATCCGACAACGTAAACTTTACAACGCTGACGATGAACACCCAGTCGCTGCACTTAGATGCCTACTGGTCAGCCCAACAAGAGTTTGGCCAACCGCTGGTCAACTCGATGTTCACCTTATCGACGATCGTAGGGGCCTCGGTTTCCCAACTCACCCAGGGCACTATCGTGGCAAACCTTGGGTTTGAGAAGGTCAACTTCCCTCAGCCGCTCTATCACGGCGACACCCTGTATACCGAGACTCAGATCTTAGCTAAACGCCTGTCATCTTCCCGCCCAGGTCAAGGCATTATCAAATTCCAACATATCGGGCGCAATCAACACGGCGATATTGTAGCGGAATGCATTCGCTCCACCATACTGTGGGAATCTGAAACGAAGCATCAAGAGGCCACAACATGAGTACCTTTAAGATCGGACCAGCAATACTCTTTGTCCCCGCAGACCGCCCCGATCGATATGCAAAAGCATATGATCGAGCGGATGCCATAATTATCGACCTCGAGGACGCGGTCACCCCGGCGGACCGACCAGGTGCCCGGAGTGCACTGGCAGACCATTTGTCCAGCATGGATGAGGCAACCACCTCGAAGACCATCATTCGCGTGAATCCTGTCAATGAACCGGATTTCGCTGAGGATGCCGCCCTATTGGCAAATACGGCTATTCGTTATGTGATGATTCCCAAAGTCGAAAGTAGCGACGATATTGCGCATGTCAACTCGGTACTACCTGGAGTTGCCTTGATCGCGTTATGTGAATCAGCTTCGGGGATTCGCGAGGCTCCACAGATTGCTAAACATCAATCAGTAGTTGCACTGATGTGGGGCTCCGAGGACCTCATGGTATCCACGGGCGGATCGGCTTCGCGCTTTGCAGACGGTACCTATCGGGATGTGCCACGTTTTGCAAGAGCACAGGTGTTGTTAGCAGCAGCTGCAGCAGGCAAGGCAAGCATCGATACCATTCACACCGACCTAAAACCTACCGACCAATTCATTGCTGAAGCACAGGACGCTGTAGCGAGCGGCTGGACAGCGAAGGCTTGCATCCATCCAGCACAGGTCCAAGTCATCCGAGATGCTTATAGACCGACTGATGAAGAACTTGAGTATGCGAGTGCACTTCTAGCACAAGTCAGACAGCAGCGAGGCGTGTTCCAGTTCCGAGGAACTATGGTGGACGGCCCACTGATCGCGCATGCACAGAGTATCGTCAATCGAGCCGAGAAACTCAATACTCGGCACGGCGAATTGCCCCGGTCCTAGTCGTCAAGCGGTTTTTTATACCGTGCTCTTGGGATCGGCCAGTTTGGCAAGAATGGCATCGACGATTGGACGGTCCGCTGGGATCCATTCCAGGGCGTGCAGTTGTCGGGCATTAAGCTCTGTCCATTCCAAGCGGTCATGTTCCACCAACGGCAATGGTTCTCCGGCGGTCACAACGGCCGTGAAAACATGAAGATGCATGCCATTATCCAATGGCCAGCCAGCTTCATCGGGCGCATCGATTACATCCAGAATGTCAACTTCGACGCCGAGTTCTTCTCGGATCTCGCGACGGAGTCCAACAGTATGAGATTCACCAGGCTCCACTTTGCCACCCGGGAATTCCCAGTATCCTGCTAGGGATTTAGGTGCTTTGCGTCGAGCCGCCAACATTTTGGTTGGCTGGGACGCTTGATCAAAAATAGCCGCACCCACAACGACGGGCCGAGACAACGTGTTATGCATGTTTTCCAGCTTATCGTGTAGAACTACAATCTGTGGCAGAGGTTGCTTTCGATTCACGAAGAGCATGTCGTTCAATTGGTAATCGTCAAGACGAAAAGTATTTCAGATTTGAAATAGTTTCTTCGAAGAACTACACTCAAGGTTAGTTCAGACTTGAAAGATTTTTTGAGGGGAAATGTATGCAGTTTGGTATCTTCACCATCGGTGATGTCACTCCTGATCCACACACGGGGAAAGCCCCATCTGAAAACCAGCGTATTAAGGATACGGTCAAGATCGCCAAGCACGCCGAACAGGCTGGCTTTGAGGTCTTTGCAACTGGCCAGCACCATAACCCACCATTTGTTGCCCCTGGCAACCCGCCGGTACTACTCTCCTATCTCGCAGCACAAACACAGAATCTCATCCTATCAACAGCAACCACACTCATTACCACGATGGATCCTGTTCGCTTGGCAGAAGACTACGCCTACCTACAACACTTGTCCGATGGGCGTGTAGATCTAGCCATGGGGCGTGGCAATACCGGCCCGGTGTACCCATGGTTCGGCAAAGACATTCGTCAGGGCATTCCTTTAGCCGTCGAAAACTATAACCTGCTGTACCGCCTTTGGAGGGAAACGGAAGTGGACTGGGAAGGACGCTTCCGTACTCCACTACAGCAATTTACCTCGACGCCGCGTCCACTGGACGACATTCCACCGTTTGTTTGGCATGGGTCCATTCGTTCACCAGAAATTGCAGAACAAGCTGCCTACTATGGGGATGGTTTCTTCCACAACAATATTTTTTGGAACAAAGAGCACGTAGTCCAAATGGTACAGCTGTACCGTCAACGCTACGAGTACTACGGTCACGGTAAAGCTCACCAAGCGTACGTCGCATTGGGCGGACAAACTTTCATGCGTGAAAAATCCCAGGATGCTTGGGACGAGTTCCGCCCCTACTTCGACAATGCCCCAGTCTACGGCCACGGTCCGTCAATGGAAGATTTCACAAAGATGACTCCGCTGACGGTTGGCTCACCAGAACAAGTTATTGAACGGACGTTAGAGTTTCGCCAGTGGGTAGGCGACTACCAGCGGCAGATGTTCTTGATCGACCACGCCGGTCTATCAACCAAGACTGTGTTAGAACAGATCGATTTATTCGGTGAGAAGGTGCTTCCTACCCTGCGGAAAGAATTTGCCAAGGGACGCCCCGAAGATGTTCCCTCCGCACCGACCCACGAGTTCCTCAAGGCACGCCATGCGGCCGGCAATGCACCAATCGCTGGTGGTGGCGTGGGTTCTGAGGCGCACAAAGAACGACAGCAGGCTCAAGCGAGTGGATCTGAATAAAAATCTTGTCACAACCACGTACGATGATTAATCGGAGATTCTACAAGGATTGCTATGGAAACGTCATTTGAGTCAACAGATCCGTTCACCCCGGACACGAGGCACATTGCAGTCGTCACCGCAGGTCTCAGCGACCCGAGCTCGACCTCATTACTCGGCAAACAGCTAGCGGAGGCGGCCGCTGATGCATTGTCCCAACGCGGATACCGAGCCGAAATGCATCATTTCGAACTCCGAGAAGTGGCTACCGATATCGCCGATTCGATGGTCACCTCTAGTCGTTCTGAGCGGTTGATAGAAATGATCCGCGAGGTAGAACAAGCCGATGGGATCATTGCAGTGTCGCCTGTGTTCAAAGCCACCTATTCCGGTCTGTTTAAATCGTTCTGGGACCTTATCGACAATGATTCGCTGACCGGTGTGCCAATCCAGTTGGGTGCAACCGGAGGCAGTCCCCGCCACTCATTGGTGATCGATACGGCGATGAGACCGCTGTTCTCGTATCTACGAATGCGCGTTATGCCCACCGGGGTATACGCTGCCACGGAAGATTGGGGCTCGGTCAATACTGACCCGAATTCCAATGAGGCGTACTTGAGCCGTAGAATAGCCCACGCCGGAGATGATCTTACCGAGGTCGTCACCCGATTAGCCCCGCGTCCACGCCGTGCATCGTCACAGCCGAAAGAACTGGAAGTGATTCCCTTTGAACAACTCCTCAACGGACCTGACTAGTGAACAGCTGCGCCAGCCTCTTGGTCCGGCCTTTCGGGTCTATTTTGAGACCACAGCACGACTTCTCGACAGCTTAGAGAAGCGTCTCAAACAGCAAATGGGTCTCACTTTGAGCGAATACAATATGCTGCTGTTACTCTCAGAGGCTCCCGAGGGACGTATGCGCATGGGGCAACTTGCAGATGCGATTGTGTTCTCTCCATCGCGACTCACTTATCAGGTAAAAGTGCTCTCTGAGCGAGGACTCGTGAAACGTGTCAAGTGTCCAGAAGACGGACGCGCTTGGCAAACAGAGCTGACGGCGGACGGTAGAAGGATGTTTCGTCGTGCCTCCATTGTTCATGCAAAAGGTGTCAAGGGTCTTTTCACCGATGCCGTAAGCGACGAACAGCTCTCAATGATCCGCCAGATTTTCACTCAAGTATCGCAAAATCTTGATCAAGTACACGAGGAATAATTAGTCAGGCGAACCGAGGACAATTTCCACGGTATCAGCACGTTGCGCGAGCAGCTCTTCATCGGCTATAAGCGTTTGCAGTGTCGACAGCATCAGCTTATTGCCTACGACGTCTGAGTAATCATTCGGTGTAGCGACCAACGCAAGTTCAGGACCTGCTCCCCCACCGGCAACGACGGTTCCGTCCGCAGTTTGGGTAGCGACGCCTCGGCCAGGTGCCATAGCCAGCTGCGATAAACCGGGGATGAGATCAGTAAGTTTGGCAAGCTCTTGGGCAATCTGGACATCCTCATACGAGGGGGTCCATTGTTGCTGCTGGGCCAGCGCATAAACGGCAGGACGACGAACAACGAAGGTCAGTGTAGCGCCCGGGTCCACAACGACTAATTCGTTACCTTCATCTACGGCGCTAAGGCACGCCCGAGGCATCCATACGGCAACAGGCCGCGCGTCCTTGTGCCAAGCTGTTAATCTCGGAATTGATGTGAACACCGGTAAAGCCCCGCGACCGTCGGCTGATGTCAGCGAGACTAACGCAACATCCGACTCTTTATCCGACTCCACTGTGTGCTCATGACCATGATCATCTACATGGGTGTGACTACTGGTCTCCGCAACGGTTGGAACAACTGCTGCAAAGACGCGAATCTTCTCGAGGACTTTGATGACGTCTTTTTCATTCGCGTTTCCGTCGATCAAATCTTGGCTGACTTTAGCCCATGCGTCATCTGCGAGGCCGTCATCGGTGTCAAAGGCATGGAGTGGGTTGCTTGATCCGGCAATCCCTGATCCAGATAGATCTCGCCCCTCCCACGTCGTACCTGCTGAGTCAGCAGGGCGACCAAAGGCATCTCGATTTTGGCGCGCCAAATTTCGTTCTAAGGCTGCTTGAATATGGCCGGGAAGTTGCGGTCGATCTCGCATCTTTGCCTAAACATCTTTCACAGCGGTGCCGGAAGCAACCTGTAGTGCCTGTTCTAGCGTAAATTGATTCGCGTAGAGAGCTTTTCCGATAATCGCACCTTCGATACCACGATCAACCATGCCGGCAAGTTTGGCAATATCGTCAAGGGTTGAGATCCCGCCGGAAGCAACCACAGGTTTCCCCGTCTTTTCGGCAATTTGGACCAGCAGCTCGGTATTTGGACCAGTCAGAGTACCGTCCTTGGTGATATCTGTGACAACGTACCGTGCACAGCCTGCTGTTTCGAGCTGCTCAAGCACATCCCAAATATTGCCGCCTTCTTGGACCCAGCCTCTGGTTGCCAGCTTTTCGCCCCGAACATCGAGGCCTACAGCGATCTTGTCGCCGTACTTTTTGATTACTTGAGCCGTCCACTCTGGGTTTTCCAACGCAGCAGTACCAAGATTGACCCGGGTGGCGCCCATTGCGAGTGCTTCGTCTAGGGAAGCGTCGTCGCGTAGACCACCCGATAGCTCGATTTTGATGCCGAGTTCACTCGTGATTCGGCGTATAATCTCGCGGTTATTGCCGTGCCCAAACGCTGCGTCGAGGTCTACCAGATGGAGCCATTCGGCACCTGCCTGCTGCCAACCAATTGCTGCTTCAAATGGATCACCGTAGTTGGTCGCGGTGCCGTAGGCTCCTTGGACAAGCCGCACGGCTTTGCCGTCCTGAACGTCGACGGCGGGTAATAGTTCTAGTGGTGTGGTCATACTTCTCCGTTATTAGTCAGCCCATGGAATGGTAAAGAACGCCGCAATCACTGCAAGGACGGCAAGAATGATAGCAGCAATGCGAACCCAGACTGGCGCTTTTTGTCTGTGTAGTGACCAGGCGCCACCCAGTAAGATACCGCCCAGTGCCAGTAGTAGTGTTGACCACCAAGGCATTATACAGTTCCTAACCAATTATTTAATAGTTGCAGACCGGCAGGGCCGGAAAGTTCTGGATGAAATTGCACTCCAGTTAATGGCCCATTTTCCACAGCGGCAATAAAATCTCCGCCATGATTCGACCACGATACTTGTGGTGGTTCCATGACTTCTATACCCTGATCAAAATTCCACTCCAGCACCGCATACGAGTGCGCAAAGTAGAAGCGCTCGGCCTCTAGACCTTTGAATATGGTGCTGTTCTGGGCCGGTCGTATAGTGCTCCAACCTAGGTGCGGAACGGTCTCAGCTTTTAGCTTTTCAACCGTACCTGGCCACTCACCCATACCTTCATGGTTGCCAAATTCTGTTGAGTCGTCAAAAAACACTTGATGACCTACACATACTCCGAGCACTGGACGACCACCGGCGACACGCTGTCCGATCCACCGAGTAATACTAAATTTGTCCATGGCCTGTTTGCACGCGGCAAATGCTCCGTTACCAGGCAGCACCATACCGTCAGCTGCAACGAGGTCAGAGCCTCGCGAGGTAACCAACACGTCAGCACCGTTATAGGCGAATGCATTAGCTAATGAGCCCAGGTTACCAATACCATAATCGGCTATCGCAATAGTAGGTTTCTTGCCGGACACTAGAGCGCGCCCTTGGTCGAAGGTATCCCGTCGACTCGCGGGTCCTGTTCAATAGCCTGACGAATGGCGCGGGCAAATGCTTTGAACTGTACCTCAACGATGTGGTGTGGGTCGCGGCCACGTAGTAGGTCAATGTGCACATTGATTGCAGCGTGATGGCTGAAAGATTCAAAAACGTGACGGGTCATGGCCCCGGTAAAGTGCCCACCTATCAGATGGTAGACCTGGGCCTCCGATTCGCCCTCATGCAAAAAGTACGGGCGCCCAGAAAGATCGACCACGGCTCGGGCTAACGCTTCGTCCATGGGTATTGTGGCTTCACCATAGCGACGTATGCCACGCTTGTCCCCCAGCGCAACCTTGAAGACCTCACCCAGTGTAATCGCTGTGTCCTCGACCGTATGGTGAACATCGATGTGGGTATCGCCTGTTGCTTGAACCGTTATATCCATAAGCGAGTGACGAGTCAGAGCATCCAACATGTGGTCGAAAAACGGTACGCCGGTGGATATGTCTGCGGTACCGGTGCCATCAAGGTCGAGTTCAACATAAACGTCCGACTCGGACGTCGTACGCTTCATCGACGCTTTTCGACCAGAAATCAGTTCAGCTGCCATAGAGGTCAGGAAACTCCTTATTAGGCGGAATTTGGTGCGACGATCCATTCTAGTCGCCACCGTATATCTTCAGGCTATTCTAAGCACTGATTACCTCGCGAAGCGCAACAAGGAACGCGGTGGTTTCTTCAGCTGTCCCAGCTGTTACACGCAGATGGTGCGGAATACCCACATCCCTGATCAAAACTCCTCGGTCTAATAGTCCTTGCCATACGGCGTGCGCGTTTTCAAACCAGCCAAAGAAGACGAAATTAGAGTCGGAGACGGCAGGTTGCAAGCCCATTTCTTCTAGCTCAAGCACAATCCTGTCGCGTTGAGCCTTGATTTCATCAACCGTCGCCAAGAGCTCATCTACGTGTTCTAAGGCTGCGTTAGCCGCAGCCTGAGTAATGGAGGACAGGTGGTATGGCAAACGCACCAGTCTCAAAGCATCGGTGACTTGTGGGGAGGTTGCTAAATATCCGAGGCGGGCACCTGCCAAAGCGAACGCTTTCGACATGGTACGTGAGATGATTAGACGTTCGCGTCCTGCTAATAGGGTCAAGGCTGATTTGGTATCTGAAAGTGAGAACTCTTCGTAGGCTTCATCGACGATGACTATGCTATTGAATTGTTTGCCCGCTTGATAAACGGCTTCAACAACATCAAGGCTTAACGCAGTCCCTGTGGGATTATTGGGCGAACACAGAAAAACGATGTCTGGTGCTGTGGCTTGAACCTGACGTGCGGCTTCTTCTGGTGTCAGGGTAAAGTCGTCTGCCCGAACTCCACTGATGTATTCGGTGTTTGTTGCAGACGCGAGCAGCGGGTACATCGAGTAAGTTGGTGGAAAACTGAGCACTTTTCGACCCGGTCCACCAAAGGCTTGTAAGACTTGTTGTAGTACTTCGTTGGAGCCATTAGCCGCCCACACGTTATTTTCGGTGAGATCGTGCCCGAGGTAAGACGCCAAGCGTTGGCGCAGTTCTGTAAATTCTCGATCCGGATAGCGATTCAGCGACGATGCTGCGGCATGGACCGCCTGGCCAATTGCGTCAACAACCCGCTGAGGCACCGGGTGCGTATTTTCATTCGTATTCAGTAGATGCGTTACTTCCAACTGCGGGGCACCATATGGCGATTGCCCGCGCAGATTGTCACGAAGTGGTAGCGCCTCTAGAGCAGCGGTTTTAGCCTGTTCTTGCTGATTAGTCACGGCAATAGCTTAGCCGGGAGTTCGGTAGCGCAGTGCTGAGTGACGCTGAAAACGCATCCCTGCTACTCAGATACAGGGACGAATAATACTTGACCAACTTCTAACTCGGATGTTTCAAGCTGGTTATACGTCAGAATTTTGTCGAGTACAGCTGCGTGATTGCTGCCGTTCGACAGTCGACAAGAAATGCCCCATAACGTATCGCCGGGCTGAACCACGATTCGTTGGGGTGTTACGTCTTCCTTACCGTCAGCAGCGACAGCAGAAGAAATCGGTTGTTGAGATCCAAACGTTGCTATCGACACAGCTGCCAACACAACCGCCACAAATCCAACGGTGAGCTGAAACACGAAACGACCCTTGGAGGTCAGTTTGAGGTGCTGTGTGACATTACGGGTGTTTCTGTTCGTAGCCATCGCTAGCATCCTTCCGTTGTTCTTTTCGAATGTTCGATACATTCATTGAATCAACAGGGAGGGACACTATAAGGATTTAGATAGCTAGCAGTGCAACTAGATTTCGGCAGACAATCGTTTCAAGCTCGACAGCGCTTGTTCAGTAGAACGAGTCGCCCAAAAATCAGGCATGGAAGCTTTTAAGAAACCGCCGTATCCCGCCGTAGCGAGTCTCGAGTCCAATATGGCAACAACTCCGCGGTCTGATGTTGAGCGGATAAGTCTCCCGGCGCCCTGCGCTAGACGTACCGCTGCGTGATTAGCTGACACCGCCATGAAACCGTTACCACCGCGTTGGCTGATATACCGAGACCGAGCAGAGGCTAGTGGATCATCCGGACGTGGGAAAGGGATTCGGTCGATAGTGACCAGTCTTAAGGCGTCACCGGGAACGTCTACTCCCTGCCAAAGGGTGAGAGTGCCGAAAAGACACGTGCGTGTATCTTCTGTGAACTCATCGATAAGTCCAGACAGCGTTGATTCTCCTTGCAAAAGGATGTTCAGCTTTTCGCCGAGACGGCGGCGCATTTCTTCGGCTGCAGTTTTTGCGGCACTGCGTGAAGAAAAGAGACAGAGTGCCCCGCCTTTAGACGCCTCGAGAAGTTCTTCAAGACGCTGATGGGACCGAGCTGAGGGTTGCGGCCCTGGTTTGGGCAGATCCTCAGCTACGTACAGAATGCCTTGTCTTGGATAATCAAATGGACTGCCGACGTCCAGGGTCTTGTACTTCGCTCCGCCATTGAGCGTGAATCCTAAATCTCCGACAATAGCATCAAATTTTCCACCAACGGCCAATGTCGCTGATGTCAGGATGGTAGTCGATTCGTTAAGCAGTTTGTCGCGAAATTTCACCGCGATAGAAAGGGGCGCCGCATAAAGTAAAGGCGCACTATGAGGGTCAGCCTCCACCCACCCGTGACCTGATTCGAAATGTGAGGGCCTGGTCGCCCAGACAACGATATCGCCTTTGGGCTGCGAACCTGCAGCAATAAGCAGCTCCGAGGTATCCAGGATTTCGCTCAGCCGGTTTTTCACTAGCTGAACATTGGAGTCTTCAGCATCCTTAACGTCTGATTCTTTGAGATCACTCAACATTTGGCGTGTCTCATTCTGCACTGTTTCAAGCGAGGTGAGCTGATGCTCGTTGAGTCCTTGGGCGAACCAACCAGTTGGTGCCGTGGTAAATGCAGCTTCTAATCCGGCCGCAGCATCAGTCAGATCAGAAGCCACGACTGATGCTTCTTGGCGTGCTTGTTTGGCAACATTGCGAATCATCGGTCCCGACAAATGCGAAGTTACCGCCGAGGTGACCCTGTCAGTGAGTTCATGTGCCTCGTCAATAACAATCGCATCAGTTTCTGGCATAAGGTTCAGATCTTCGAAAGCAGCAATCGCTAACATTGCGTGGTTTGTCACGACGATATCGGCTTTCCCCGCAGCCTCACGAGAAAGTTCTGAAAAGCACTCTTCCGCAAAGGGACATTTGGATGCCCCGATACACTCACGCGCTGTCACCGAAATCTGGCGCCATGCTTCATCAGTCACGCCGGGTTTTAAGTCGTCGCGGTCCCCTGTGTCCGTCTCTTCGGCCCAGTCGCGCAATCGCACAACTTCTTCGCCCAGCTGAGATAAAGGTTGACCAGTTATATCCGTGGAACCAAGCAGGCTGTCGTCATCAGATTCGGGCGCAGCTCCGTGGAGTTTATGTTTGCAGACATAATTTGCTCGGCCCTTGAGCAACGCTACGTCAACGGTCCTCGGCAATGATGGTTCAAGCGTGTCCAACAAACGCGGTAAGTCTCGGTTGATGATTTGCGATTGCAGCGCCAAGGTTGCGGTTGCAATTATTACCGGAGAATCGCTGGCAAGGGCGCGATCGACGGCGGGAATTAAATAGGCTAAAGATTTGCCTGTACCGGTACCAGCTTGGACTAATAAGTGAGTCCCTGTCTCAAACGCATGAGTGACCTCTTCAGCCATTTGCTGTTGGCCAGGACGCGTTTGGCCCCCCAGTTCGTCAACAACGTCGGCCAGCCACGCTCCAACCTGGGTTTGTGTTTGACTGGGTGACTTGATGTCTACCGGTTGTTTACCGGACATAGCTTAGGTACTGGTCCTTGTCTTCGGGGTACACGACGACCGTCATCGCCGTACCTTCTGGCTCGTAGGTTTCCGCCAAAATTTCAGTGTCATCCGAGTGTAGTCGGTGTACGACGTCGCCTTCTGTATATGGCACCAGGAGATCCATATGCACTGTAGGTCGCGGCAACTCTGCTGCGATAGCCGTTTCAAGTTCGGCAAAACCTTCACCGGATGCTGCAGAGACTATTACAGCGTTCGGATAACGGCGCCGCAGGCGGACTAACACCAGCGGATCTGCTGCATCCGCCTTATTGAAAACAATGATTTCGGTCATGTCATTGATCTGTGTGTCAGCAAATACTTGGTGTACCGCTTCAATTTGTGCCTCTGGCTCTGGATGGGAAGCATCAACTACGTGGAGTATGAGATCTGCTTCTTCAACTTCTTCCAGAGTTGATCGAAACGCTTCGACCAACTGAGTTGGCAGTTGACGCACGAAGCCAACAGTATCTGTCAGCGTGTACGCGACACCGTCTGCAGTTTGTGCAGCACGGACAGTTGGGTCCAACGTAGCAAACAACGCGTTTTCAACAAGGACGCCGGCCTTCGTCAACCGGTTAAGGATGGACGACTTACCCGCGTTCGTGTATCCCGCGATAGCAACAGATGGCACCTGGTTTCGGCGACGTCGAGCGCGTTTGGTGACACGCGCATTCTTCATATGTTTGATGTCGCGCCGCAGCTTAGCCATACGGTCGCGAATACGACGACGGTCGAGCTCAATCTTGGTCTCACCCGGACCACGTGAACCAATTCCGGCGCCACCGGCAGCCTGGCCGCCAGCCTGACGCGACATAGATTCACCCCAGCCGCGCAGGCGGGGTAATAAGTATTCAAGTTGGGCCAGCTCGACTTGAGCTTTGCCTTCCTTCGACTGGGCATGCTGGGCAAAAATATCCAAAATCAATGCTGTTCGGTCAATAACTTTGACCCCGACGACATCCTCAAGGCCTCTGCGCTGCGAGGGCGCCAACTCAGTATCAACAATCACCGTATCGGCGCCATGTTCCCGAACTACGTCAGCAAGCTGCAGAGCTTTACCACGTCCTAGAAAAGTTGCAGGATCTGCTGCATGACGACGTTGGATGATACCGTCAAGCACTGTTGATCCTGCGGTACTCGCCAATGCGGCAAGCTCGCGCAAAGAATGTTCCGCCTCAGCAACAGAGCCCTCGGTCCATAAGCCTGCTAGGACTACATGTTCCAGCCGAAGTTTTCGATACTCAACTTCGGTGACATCTTCGAGTTCTGTCGAGAGACCTGCAACTCGACGCAGAGCGTGGCGCTGCTCTAATTCAAACTGATCACCATCAAACTGGGTATGGTTTGAGGCGCCGTCATCAAGCGCTTGGGCACTAGCAGCTACGTCATGTAACGCTGAGCTGCTATGCGATGGCTTTGCGTCATCAGCAGACAGAATTCGATCGACTAGTGCTTTGACTTCTTGATCGATATGAGGTTCAGAGGACTCGTGTCGTGTGACCATTTTCTCCTTGTTCAGAGGCTAAATTCTTATCTAGCAGTATCTCATATTTGTCGATACTAGGCCCGCTACCAGTAACGGACTTCAGCACATATTCAGTACATATACTGCTGTACAGAACAACGTTTAACCTGCAAGCAGTATTCCCGAAAGTTCCGTTAGTCTTCCCTATCGGGCTGTGCCTCAAACACCGACGTTAGAAGGCATTAGACTGGCTGATGATGAACGAGCATTATTTTACCGCCGCCCCTGCAGGCGAAGAGCGTCGCCGCAGCATTGCCGTACAACTTGCCGGCGAGACTTTCACAGTTGACACGGCGGCCAGCATTTTCTCTCCCGATGGTTTGGATCGTGGGACCGAAGTATTGCTGGATACTGTGCCATCTCCACCGCAAAAGGGCACCTTTCTAGATATCGGATCGGGGTGGGGCCCGATTGCTCTCACTCTAGGTAAGCTTGCCCCAATGTCAGACGTTCTGGCTGTGGAGATCAATGAACGAGCCGCCGAGTTAACAGCAAGAAACGCAAAACACCTGGGCCTGTCAAATATCGTTGTCAAGCATCCCGATGAGGTCACCGAGGATACGCGTTTTGACTTAATCTGGTCGAACCCGCCGATTCGCATTGGGAAGAAAGCCCTCCACGAACTGCTCATTCGTTGGCTGCCCATGCTAAATTCTGGAGGGGCTGCCTGGTTAGTAGTTGCCAAAAAGCTCGGGGCTGATTCACTATTACCTTGGATCGACAGGATGCTTCAGGATAAGCATCCTGGCCAGTTCACCGTCCGACGCGCGGCAACAAGCAAAGGGTTTCGCCTGATCCACATCGAGAGAGTGTCAGAGCTTCCCGAAAAAGACAGTTGATAATTTCGTAAATGTCGACAATCTATGCTGCTCATGAAGCTGGACAACGATATCCCCATATTGCGTCGCGACATTCCAGACATTCAGCTGCTTTAGACCACTCCAGTTTTGTAACGCGACGGCAGATGCGGCTGCGGCAGCTGCAAGATCGTGCGCATGTTGCCTTTCTGTATAAGTGCGCAAACGCAATTGTCCCATACCACTTGCCATTAGAGGATCTTGAGGAACAACAAAATTGATACTTGTGAGTCTGGGAGCTGGCGGCTCAAGTGATGGCTGGTGCTCTAGATCAATAGACTCCAGTTCCTCGAGCGTTTCGACAGCAACGGTTACGTAATTACTTTGAATTTGGACGCTGAGCCCTGGCCGAGGATCGAGGAGTCCGGCTGCCATCACGAGGGCATCAGATCCCGCTGCGCCGGCTGTATCGGGATCTGGGAAATTCCAAATACCAATATCGACGCCAATATAGGAAGGCGTGTAGACCGTTGTGATCGGACCAAGATCTGTATCAAATATGCAATGACTTGTATCATCCGATGCGATCTTCTTGAGCACTGCCAAAACACAAGTAGCGGTACGTGCTGGCTCCGTCATATTTGGGACAGGCTGCCCGTTTGCTTGCCACGCCACGAGTCGATATTCTGCGGCTGTTGCGTTGGACTGCTGCCGTGCTGGCTTCACTACCACGACACCCGTAGCACCCACGCCAGCGATGCGGTCGCACAGTATCACTGCAAGGGTGTCTGTCAAACTCACGGAGTCGGTAGGATCGTAGATTACGATCCAATCCCCACACGGTCCGGCAATCTTCACAAAACGTGTCCCGGTGAGGACTTGAAGGTCACGGTTTGTAGCTTGATCGGGTGGCGTAGGGGCAGTCATATGGTTACCTTAACTGGTTTCTATGATCCTCAAAGCGTCAGTGAGGTGGTCCGAATCTTCTGCATTAATCCATCGTACCCGCGGATCAGCTTTGAACCAGGTTTCCTGGCGACGGGCAAACCGTCTGGTCGCTACTATTGTAGAGTCCATGGCCGCTTCTATGGTGGTGTCACCGGCAAGAAAATCCATCATCTGTCGGTAGCCTATAGCACGCGAAGCTGTAGGGGCCTCGGCCAGTCCTTCCGTCAACAACCATTTGACTTCAGCGATCCATCCAGCGTCAACCATGGCTCTTACACGCTGTTCGATACGTTCATGCAGCTGGGCTCGGTCAATACTTAAACCGATTTGCACGACCGGTAGCACGCGTGGATGATATTGGCGTCTCGGCATAAAGGAGCTAAATGGTTTTCCAGTCAACCGATACACTTCCACAGCACGAACGATACGCCGCTCATCTTTGATTCGTGCTGATGCCACTGGATCTACCGTCTTGAGTTCTTCACTAAGGTGGCCGATGCCCCACTGACGAACTTCGCGAGTAAGGCGCTCTCTCAGCTCGCTATCCGTCGGCGGAAATTCCAGCACGTCTAGCGCGGCCCTGATGTACAAACCTGATCCACCCGTGATGATTGGCGTTTTTCCACGGGCACGTATTTCACATACCCTTTCTCGGGCCACATTTTGGAACTCAGCTACGCTGGCCTCAATGTTGAGATCATAGATATCAAGCAAGTGGTGGGCAATATTGCCGCGCTCAGCAAGTGTGGCTTTAGCTGTGCCTATATCCATGCCTTTGTAAAACTGCATTGAATCTGCGTTGATCACTTCGCCATTGAGTTCGTGTGCCAGGCCAACCGCGAGATTAGTTTTGCCCGTTGCGGTTGCTCCAACAAGAGCAATGAGCGGAGGATTAGTTTGCACCGACACGCAAGCCTGGTAGTCCGAGATTCACACCACTTACGCCTGCCCCCGTGGACGTTCCACACGATTCAGCTTGCGCACGGTCCCATGCATCCCCAGCTCTTGAACGGCGGAGCACATATTCTGCTGCAGTTTCTGGGTCCGCAATGAGGTGATAAGAATGCGATTCGGTGATCGGTACCGTGACGAAATCACCTGGCCGTGGATGCTCCACACCCACGGGTATACTGAAATGTACAAGACGATTATCGGGTGCTCTACCGGTTAATCTACCGGTTTTCTCATCTCGAGCCCCACCGTCATTGGTCACTAACAGTTCCTGACGAGTGCCGACCAACTTGGCAGACTCTTCAGCTGCAATACGGTCTTGGAGTGCGATAAGGCGCTCGAAGCGTTCTTGTACAATCTCTTTGGGTATCTGATCTTCCATGTCCGCTGCTGGGGTACCTTCCCTGGGTGAATACTGGAAGGTATACGCCATCGAAAAACGTGAAGCTTCAACAACATCTAGCGTCTGCTGAAAATCTGCTTCGGTTTCCCCGGGGAATCCGACGATAATATCAGTAGTGACGGCTGCGTGTGGAATCCGTTCTCGGACTTTATCCAGAATGCCGAGAAAACGTTTTGAACGATAGGATCGGCGCATAGACTTCAAAATAGAGTCTGAACCGGACTGCAGTGGCATGTGGAGTTGGGGCATGACATTCGGTGTTTCAGCCATAGCCTCTATGACGTCATCGGTGAATGAAGCTGGGTGTGGGCTAGTAAACCGGACGCGTTCCAGTCCCTCAATTTCCCCTGTCGCTCTCAATAATTTGGAGAATGCTTGACGATCTCGGAATTCGACCCCGTAGGTGTTCACATTCTGTCCCAGCAACGTTACTTCTACAGCCCCGTCGTCCACTAACGCTTGGACTTCTGCCAAGATGTCGCCTGGCCGACGGTCTTTTTCTTTTCCTCGAAGCGACGGAACAATACAGAAAGTGCAGGTGTTATTACAGCCGACTGAGATTGAGACCCAGCCGGAGTAACTCGACTCACGCTTCGTTGGCAACGTCGAAGGAAAGGTTTCCAGTGCCTCCAAAAGCTCAACCTGCGCTTCATCATTATGAAGCGACCGGCTGAGCAGTGCAGGAAGCGACCCAATATTATGTGTGCCAAATACGACATCGACCCAGGGGGCACGTTCTACGATCGTATTCTGATCCTTCTGCGCCAGACAACCGCCCACAGCAATCTGCATGCCCGGATGATCATCTTTCGTCGCTTTGAGATTCCCGAGATGACCATATAACCGGTTTGAAGCATTCTCTCGCACTGCACAGGTATTGAAGACCACAAGATCAGGGATGGCTTCTTCTACCGCAGGGACGTACCCATTAGACTCCAATAAGCCAGAGATACGCTCCGAGTCGTGGACATTCATCTGACACCCAAAGGTCCGGATCTCATATGAACGTGGTGTTGCAAGTTCGGTTAAGGCTTCAGTCACGGTGCTCATTTTCATTCGTTGAGGGTGTCAAGGTCATCAGCGTTCAAAGCGTCTGTTACAACGTTGAATGCCAGACCCGGAGGGTATCCTTTTCGGGATAGCATACCGACCAGGCGTCGCACCATTCTATCGCGTTGTTTGCGCTGCTCCGGATCTGTTGATGTAGGCACAGAGTGACGCGATATTTTACGCGCTACGAGTTCAGTTGCTTTATTCCATTCATCTTCATCTGACACCTGCTCCAGCGCGAGTTCTGCTTCGTGTTCGTCAATACCACGTTTACGAAGTTCCATACTCAATACTCGACGTGCTAGTCCTTTCGAGCGATGCCGAGAACGAACCCAGCTTTCTGCAAACGCCGCATCATCAATGAGCTCAACTTCTTCGAACCGGTCTAGCACTTGGCTAACGACGTCTTCTGGAAGTTCTCGTTGCATCAATTTCTCAGCAAGCTGATGCCTCGTTTTAGGCGCAGCAGAGAGTTGGCGCAACACGATATTTCTTGCTTTTTGACTCAGGTCTGCACTGTCAGCGTCCTGTTCAACCATCCGGTTTAGGCGTCCTCTACAGCTTTCAGAGCGACTTCCTCGTCATCTGTTTCCTGGTTCTCTGCACCGATCCCAAGAGTAGCTTTAATACGATCTTCAATCTCGACTGCCAGATCTGGATTATCTTTCAGGAAACGACGTGAGTTCTCTTTACCTTGACCGAGTTGATCACCGTCATAGGTGTACCATGCCCCAGATTTTCGAACAATGCTGTGCTCCACACCCATATCAAGCAAGCCCCCTTCACGGGAGATACCCTCGCCGTAAAGAATGTCGAATTCGGCCTGTTTGAACGGTGGAGCCATCTTATTTTTGACAATTTTCGCACGGGTGCGGTTCCCGACAGGGTTACCGGCTTCTTTAAGAGTTTCGATGCGACGGATGTCAATGCGTACTGACGAGTAGAACTTCAGGGCCTTACCGCCTGTAGTAGTTTCGGGCGATCCAAAGAAAACCCCAACTTTCTCACGCAACTGGTTGATGAATACAGCTGTGGTTTTTGACTGGTATAGGCGGCCGGTAATCTTGCGTAGTGCCTGCGACATCAGTCGGGCCTGAAGGCCGACGTGGGAGTCTCCCATCTCGCCTTCAATTTCAGCACGGGGAACCAAGGCAGCAACCGAGTCAATAACAACGATATCTAGTGCGCCAGAACCAATGAGCATGTCCATGATTTCCAGCGCTTGTTCGCCTGTGTCAGGTTGCGAAACGAGCAGCGCATCAGTATCGACCCCAAGTTTCTTCGCATATTCCGGATCGAGTGCGTGTTCCGCGTCGATAAATGCAGCAATACCGCCTTTACGCTGAGCTTCAGCGACTGCATGTAATGCCACGGTGGTTTTACCCGAAGATTCTGGACCGTAGATCTCAACAACACGCCCGCGCGGTAGACCGCCAATTCCCAAAGCGATGTCTAATGCAACAGAGCCTGTTGGAACAACCTCGAGTGGAGCCCGTACCTCATCACCCAGGCGCATGATTGAGCCTTTGCCGTAACTCTTGTCAATCTGTGCCAGCGCTGCGTCTAGTGCTTTATCGCGGTTATTTTGTGAAGACATACTCAGTTCTCCTTGAATTGTAGATGGCAAACCACATTAGTTTGCTGCCATGCTCAAAAGTTTATGATGCTGCGAGGACACGATAAGCCACCTACATTTGTAATGTGGAAAACCCTGCGATATTCCGACCTTCGTGGCAACCTGTGGATAATTCTACAAACTTAGAATTATATATCGAGGACCCTTTAGCGTGTCGGTGGGTCTTACAACGCGTCAGTGTCGCGGGGTGGAATATCTTTGCCGAGTCGCTGCGGGGCAGGGATATCGTGCAGATCACATACTGCAGCCCAGACTATCTTGGGATCAACGCCCTGAGCCAAGGCGTCCTGCGCCGTTGCATTCAGTTCGGGTAGCTCAAGAGATGCAGCAATAACACCAGCATTGGCCGACCCAAACTCATCCTGGATAAGAGTCCAGAATTGCGATTCTCTCATATACGGTCATCTTCCTCCGACGTCCGAAAACACTCCGGCCGCAAGCTCTCTATCTATCAAGAGAGCTTGCGGCCTACGGCAAAGCTTTCGAACGTCTAGCAGGCTAACTATCGGTTAGCCAGTTGATCACCACGGTTAAAACCTTGGCTATGCTGCTGTTGCTGTGCGTAGCGATGTGCTAGCTCGGCGGGAATAGTGTCAGGAATCTGTACTGCTTCTTCAACAGCAATACGATCAGACACTTCACGGAGCATTACAGAAAGTGGAATATCGAGTGCTGCAGTGATGGCGCTCAGCAGTTCAGAGGATGCTTCCTTCTGACCTCGCTCAACTTCGGAGAGGTACCCCAGAGATACTCGTGCATCGTGCGATACCTCGCGAAGGGTGCGGCCCTGGCGCTGACGAACGTCACGCAACACGTAGCCAATCTCTTCACGCAGCACTGGCATGGTGGGCTCCTTGGACTCGTTCTGCTGGCTCAACGATTCGCCAGCCTTCAGCCAACGGGTCACACCATTTACGACTACCGGTTCTCTCATCATATTTAACCACCATCTCCTGTATATACATGAATCCCTGCTGGAGGAGCGTGGGGACTCTAAGACCTTCCACCATTACACAACACATGTGTTGTCGAATTTGTTCCCGGAGGGATCAAATTATTTAAAATTTCTTTCAAATTGACGCTCGGTGTGTTACGCGGCACATGAATCCGGTCCTTCTGGCTGCACATCTGCGCTTCAGACGATACGCTTAACCACGCTGTTCAGCCCATTCTGCCATTAGCTTGAGGCATGCGGCTACCGTCGAGCGACGTATGTTCTCACGGTTACCAGCGAAACGTAGCAACTTCGCGTATGTCCCATCCGGTGTAGCGAGTGCAATGAACACGATGCCTACCGCTTTTCCCTCTGATGGCTCCGGACCTGCGACCCCTGTCGTTGCGATTCCAAGATCTGTACGCAAGCGATCTCGTGCGCCACGAGCCATTTGTTTTGCAGTTTCAGCATCTACAGCACCTCGGGCCGCAAGAGTATCAGCAAACACGCCGAGTAGCCGGTGTTTAATAGCGTTGTTGTACGCGACTACCCCTCCATGTAAGACTGCCGATGCTCCAGATACTTCAGCAAGAGTCGAGCTCAACATCCCTGCTGTAAGCGACTCTGCGGTCGCAACGGTCAGATTCCTTTTCCTCAGCTGTGCAACAATCTGTTCGGGGTCATAGCGTTCGGTCATAATCCGCTCGATTCACTTATCAGTCTGAGACTCTTCTTTCGGCGCAATCGCGGCTTTTACGACGTACTCTAAGCCGGTCACCAGCGTCACGACCAGCGCTGCAATCACAATGGCCCAGCCGAACCACAGCCACCATTCACCCAAGAAAGGCGCTAGCGGTAAGAGCAACGCAAGAATCGCAGCTGTCTGAAGAACAGTCTTAATCTTACCGCCGCGGCTCGCCGGTAGCACACGGGTACGAAGCATCAGCAGGCGCATTACAGTGATGCCCCATTCACGCAGCAAAATCACAATCGTGATCCACCACCAGATCTCGCCTAATAGTGACATTGTGATCCACGCAGCCCCGGTTAAAAACTTGTCTGCAATTGGATCCGCAATTTTGCCAAAATTGGTGACTAGTCCCCTAGCGCGGGCAATGTCGCCATCAAGCTTGTCGGTGTACATAGCAACCGCAAATATCACGACCGCAATCCAGCGGGACTGCATGGATTCTTCGCCAAACGTACCTGATTCCCATAAGGCCCAAATAAAGAATGGGACCAACAATATGCGAATAGTGGTGAGCACATTGGGGAGATTCAGTGCGCTTACCTGCCCGTTAGCTGCCATGCGTCCTCAGATTCACTGTCATCAGTTGGGTCATAATACTCTGGAATGTCGGTCTCCACGGGGCTGTCGAAGGCCTGTGAGCCAGGGTCGGTAGTGTTGTCAGCTACTGGCTGGGTGTCTTCACCTTTGATATTGCCAATAACTTCTGCCAGGTCATCTGGTTTGACCAACACATCGCGTGCCTTGGAGCCTTCCGAAGGCCCCACAACGCCACGGGATTCCATGAGGTCCATGAGTCGCCCTGCACGGGCAAATCCGACCCGCAGCTTACGTTGCAGCATTGAGGTTGACCCGAATTGAGATGTGACCACGAGTTCCACCGCTTGCAACAAGTCTTCGAGGTCATCTCCGATATCTTCATCGATGACTTTGGCTTGCTTCTCGGGCAGGACATCATCTCGGTATTGAACCTGCATCTGGGACTTCACATGATCGACTACGTCTCGGATTTCAGATTCGTTGACCCAAGCACCTTGAACACGCATGGGCTTGGACATACCCATTGGCAAAAATAAGGCGTCACCTTGCCCTAGAAGTTTTTCGGCACCGGGTTGGTCCAATACCACTCGGGAGTCGGTTACTGAAGAAGTAGAGAAGGCCATTCGTGAGGGAACATTGGCTTTAATCAAGCCGGTGACCACGTCGACAGACGGGCGCTGGGTAGCCAAGACCAGGTGGATGCCAGCTGCACGAGCCAACTGCGTGATACGCACTACGGCATCTTCTACATCGCGCGGAGCAACCATCATGAGGTCTGCAAGTTCATCAATGATCACGAGCAGATATGGGTACGGCTTCAGTTTGCGCTTCGAGTCCGGTGGCAGGACAACTTTGCCAGCGCGCACGGCATTGTTGAAATCGTCAATGTGCTTAAAGCCAAAGTGGGCAAGATCGTCGTACCGGGTATCCATTTCGTCAACAACCCACTGCAGCACTTCCGAAGCCTTTTTTGGGTCCGTGATGATCGGAGTGACCAAGTGTGGAACGCCCTGGTATGCAGTGAGTTCAACTCGTTTAGGATCCACCAGAACCATGCGAACATCATCTGGAGTTGCTCGCATGAGAATCGATGTGATCAAAGAGTTTACGAACGCCGATTTACCGGCACCAGTTGCACCGGCTACCAACAGGTGCGGCATCTTGGCCAGGTTGGCCATGACGTAACCGCCTTCGACGTCCTTCCCAACGCCCATGACCATTGAGTGCTCTGTCTTGCGTGCTGCATTTGAACGGAGCACGTCACCCAGAGCAACAATTTCTTTATCGGTATTTGGAATTTCTACCCCGATAGCGGACTTACCTGGAATTGGAGATAAAACGCGAACGTCAGTGGAAGCAACCGCGTAGGCAATATTGCGTTCCAGGTTCGTAACTTTCTCCACCTTGGTCCCGGGTGCTACTTCAACCTCATAACGCGTGACCGTTGGTCCGCGCGAGAATCCCGTAACTTCCGCTTCTACTTTAAATTGTTGGAAGACGGTGTCAAGAGCGGCAACCACACGGTCATTGACCTCAGAGCGGTCTTTAGCCGGAGGTCCCTGCGGAAGCATCTCCATACTGGGCAGCGTATAGGTGACATCACCATCGAGTTCCAGCTGTTCTGAACGAGCAGGAATGTTCGGCAAGTCGGGGGCAGGCTTTGCGACTTCAGTAGCCGGAACTACTGGTTTATCCTCCCCGAGCCCTGCATCATCACGTGCTTGCTGTAGAGCGATTTCATCCGCGGTAGGACGTCGTACACCTGGCCGTACGGCCGGCTCCTTCGCTTCTTCGTCCTCTTCCTGGTGTTCACCTACAGCCTCAGTGGTCGAGTCGGCCGCTTCTTCATCTTCAAACAGCGACCCAAAGTCCATGACCTGCGTTTGTTTATTACCTTGCGGGCGAGCTACAGGTGCCGGGTCCTCTTCGACTTCACCGAGGATCTCGACTGCGGGGACGGCTTCTTCATCGTCAATGATCGCAGATGCGAAGGCTTCGTCACCGGCAAGTGGTTGACCCGCGTCATCGGTACTCTCGGAAGACTTCGCGCCGAATAGACGTGCGAAGAACCCTGGTCGCTTGGGCTTCGGCTCAGGCTGACGATCGTGCTGGTATAGATACGACTGATCGTGATCTGTCCTGGGGGGCTCCGACGCTGTCTCATCACGCTCGCTATCAGCATCAGTGGCAGTAGCGTCTTGGCCTGTCAACCATTGATATGAGCCCACAATGCGGCTTGGTATTTTTCCGACCGGTGTCGCCGAAATGACGAGCACGGAAAAGAACGCCATAGTAATCGTGAGTATCCACACCGGTATCGGCGTCACCAATGTCGCCAATGGATCTACGACAAGATAGCCGACGACGCCCCCAGAGGTGAGTTTGTCTTCAAGCGTTGCTCCCATAGAAGGGTTGTCGAAGATCAGTTGACTGACACTCGAACCTGCAATAGTGGCAAAAAGCAAGCCAAAAAAGATACGTCCGTTTGCACTATGTTCCTGTGGGAAACGGAAAAAGCGTACGGCGATGACCAACAAGACTAGCGGCAGCAGAATGGAAAACCAGCCGAATGTGCCAGCCACAACATGATAGATGAAGGAACCCACAGCTGGGTCGCTGGCGGGCGCCCACCAAAAGGTCCAGGCGATCAGCAGTGAGAGAATCAGTACGAAGAATCCGGTGCCATCACGGCGATTCTCCACCGAAATGGCAACGTCTGGTCCCATTTTCCGTACGGCGCCGCCGAATGGCGTTGCCAGGGCAGACCAGAATCTCATGACCGCCCGAACCACCCATGGTTGAGTCGTCTCGGTTACGTTATATGGGGTCTCTTCCGTCGTCGCAGTCGTCTTTTTCGATTTCGAATTAGACTTCTTATTCGACGAACGGGCAGGGGAAGTACGTGTCGCCATACCGTCTAGGCTACCGCTTTTGGGCAATTAAGGTCGCATCAAGGCGAGTTTTAGACAAAATTTACGCTTCGATGACAATTGGAACGATCATCGATCGGCGACGTAGCTTGCGTGCAACCCACGATCCCAGTGTGCGGCGCATCATTTGCTGAAGCTGATGATTAGAGTGCTCTTTATCCGATGCTGCTGCTTCTTCCAATGCCTTAACCAACTTAGGTTTGATCGCATCAAATACCCCATCGTCCTCGGCTACGCCACGGAAGTAGATCTCAGGGCCAGAAACAACTGTGCGAGTATCGCGATCGATGACCGCGATCACAGAAATGAAACCTTCTTCGCCCAGGACCTGACGGTCTTTGAGATCCTCTTCAGTTACAGCACCAATAGACCGTCCATCGACATAGATATATTCAGAGGAAATTTCCCCGACTTGCCGTGCAATGCCGTCTACCAAATCAATGACACCGCCGTCGCCGGTCACGATCACATGTTCTTTATCTACACCGGTTGCTTCTGCGATTTTGGCGTTCGCCTTGAGGTGACGATACTCACCGTGGATAGGCATAACGTTCTTCGGTTTCACGATGTTGTAGCAGTACAGCAACTCACCTTCGGATGCGTGTCCGGAGACGTGCACGTGGGCGTTACCTTTGTGGATTACGTTAGCGCCCAATTTCATCAATCCATTAATGATACGAGTGATGGCGTTTTCGTTCCCGGGGATCATAGAAGAAGCCAAGATGACCAAGTCATCTTCTTGAATAGTGATTTGACGATGTTCATCGTTGGCCATGCGGGACAGAGCAGCCATAGGTTCACCTTGTGAACCCGTCGACATGAGGACCACTTCGTGATCCTCATAGTCGTTGACGTGTTTGAGTTCGATCACGGTATTGGCAGGAATATCTAAGTAACCCAATTTTGACGCAATGCCCATGTTGTTGACCATCGACCGGCCCACGAAGGCCACCTTGCGCTTGTGTTTGACAGCGGCGTTGAGCACCTGCTGCACTCTGTGAATATGCGAAGCGAACGAAGCAACAATGACACGGCGTTGTGCTTGACCAATATATTGATCAATGACCGGTCCGATATCTTTTTCCGTCGGAGTGAATCCAGGGACTTCAGCATTGGTGGAGTCTGTCATGAACAGATCCACACCTTCTTCTCCGAGCCTAGCGAAAGCTCGAAGGTCTGTGATACGGCCATCCAGCGGCAGCTGATCCATTTTAAAGTCACCGGTGTGCAGGATCGTCCCCGCCTCCGTGCGGATAGCAATCGCTAGAGAATCCGGAATGGAGTGATTGACTGCCACGAACTCTAAGTCAAATGGTCCAAGCTGCTCTCGCCCACCATCATGAGCCTCCAAAGTCAGAGGCTTGATCCGGTGCTGCTGCAATTTAGATTCCACTAGTGCAAGCGTCAATTGTGACCCAATAAGCGGGATATCCGGATTGAGTCGCAAGAGATACGGCACTGCACCAATGTGATCCTCATGTCCGTGGGTCAGCACAATCGCCACAACGTCATGCAAGCGGTGTTTGATGTAGTCAAAATCGGGCAGGATAACATCGATTCCAGGTTGCACTTCTTCAGGAAACAGGACACCCGCATCAACGATGAGTAACTTCCCGTTCAGCTCGAAGACCGTCATGTTACGACCAATATCGCCAAGTCCTCCCAGCGGTACGATACGACAGGTACCGTTTTGCAATTTTGGTGGATGGGCTAGTTCTTGGATTTCGGTCATGGTCTCGAGTTTCCTCCGTGAAAATTTCGTGAAGTATGGGATAGAGCGATCTGGTTGTCCGGTGTCAGAGTGTGATGCCACCCTCAGCAAGATCGGCTTTGATCATGGTCTCTTCTTCAGCAGTTGCGGCTACAAGCGGTAACCGTACACGTGCCGAAGGGATAATGCCCTGCCACTGCAACACGGTTTTTGCAGCGACAGCGCCCTGGATATGCGTCATGACAGCTCGCTGTATCGGGTCCAGTGCAAAGTGTTTTTGGCGAGCAGACGCGAAATCACCAGCGTTTGCTGCATCAACGAGCTCACGGTATGTCCGTGGTGCGACGTGTCCAGACACCGACACGACACCGACTGCACCGGCCGCCATAAGCGGTAGTGTCATCCCGTCGTCTCCCGAATAGACTGCCAGATCTGTATTTGCTAGCACCAACGTGGTCGACTGATAGTCAGATTTGGCGTCTTTGAGCGCAACGATATTTGGATGCTCCGACAAAGCAATAATGGTCTCGGGCTCAATAGGCATTGTGGATCGACCCGGAATATCATACATCATAACCGGCAGATCAGTTGCGGAGGCGATGTATTCGAAATGTGCCTTGATACCGGCCTGATTTGGTTTGTTGTAATACGGTGTGACGAGAAGTAGCCCATCCACACCTGCTGTTTCAGCACGCTTAGATAAACTGGCCGAATGTACTGTGTCATTCATTCCGGTGCCAGCAATTACTTTTGCTCGACCGTTCACTGCCTCAACGACGGCTTCAAAAACTTTGATATTCTCGTCATCGGTTAGTGTTGAGGTTTCGCCTGTCGTACCAGTTACAACAAGGCCGTCGGCACCGTTATCCACCAGATAATTGGCAAGCGACTGGGCTGCATCAAGATCCAACGCGCCGTCATCCGTAAATGGGGTGACCATAGCTGGAACCATGGTGCCAAGAATTGGTTCTGTCATCTTATCTCACCGTTGCTTGTTTGTAGATTGTCGGAGATTCTTAGTCTCAGCTTACCTGTGACAATAGATGAAAACACCATAGGTCACACAAATATGATTGTGTTGATCAACATTCGTTAGAAAGTTGCACTGCATGCGTCCACTTGATGCGCCAGGTCGAATTACTGGCCTTGATACAGCTCGTGCTGTTGCGATATTGGGTATGATCGCCACCCATATTTTCCCTCTGCTGCAATCTAAGTCAGACGGCACGCTGTCACCAACGTGGGTTGGTGCAACGCTAACCGGCGTATCATCGGCCTTGTTTGTGGTGTTGGCAGGTGTAGGGCTCAGCCTGTTAACGAAGAACACAACCGATGTTTTCACCGCAAGGATCCAACTATCATTACGAGCACTCATCCTGATACTAATCGGCCTACTATTGGGGCACGTCGGCTCCAACGTAGCCATCATTTTGGTGCACTATGGGGTTTTGTTCTTCCTCGCCATGTGGTGTATTCAGCTGTCTACCCGGGCCTTGACCGCCTTGGCGGTTTCTTGGGTGGTCTTGGCACCAATATTGCACGGGGTGATGACCCGCTTCATGCAGCTTCAAGCTGGCGGATCCACCGCATATGCTGAAAACTGGCGGTTATGGACATCTCCGACGCTCTGGGACGTGTTCCAGCAGCCCGGGCTATTGCTCTGGGACATCTTGTTCACGGGTTATTATCCGGTGATATCATTCTTCGGATACGTACTGCTGGGGATGGCTATCGGTCGCACCAAGATGTACAAGTGGTCAACTGGAGTTGGCCTATTGGGCCTGGGAACCATCAGCTATCTTGCGTGCCGCGGAATCGCTGCATGGTTGCTCCTCAATCCCGCCTTCACAACTCGTATTGCCCATGCAACGGGAGTTCCGACAGGACAGCTTCCGGCTATGAGTGCCACAGGTGCGAGTATTAATACTGACTTAGCTATGGGGGCTCCCCAATGGTACGGTCTAGCGGTCCCCCACTCCGGGGCTCCCCTGGATATCTATTCAACAGCTGGTGCTGCGATGGCAGTGATTGGCATTTTCTTACTCATGACCCAGGTCGGACTGGTGCGCAAGCTTCTCTTCCCGTTGAGCGCCACTGGGATGGTTGCTTTGACAGCTTATGTCGTCCACGTGATCGTGACCGGCTTATGGCCAACGGATTGGAGCCAAGCCTTACACGTTGGCGATCCTCTCTTTGTGGATGCGTGGATCATGCTAATCGTGCACTGGATAATAGTAATAACCATAGGAGTCGTTGTGTATCTCGTCGGGATACGTGGCCCTTTAGAGTCCTTGCTCCGGAAGGTCTCTGCCGTGGGATCGGCGACGAAGCGTTAGGAGCCGTGATACATGTTGATCGCGTCTCGTAAGGCTGTCCGGGCACGTTTTCGATCCCCTGCAGCATCGTAAGCAAGACCGAGTCGGTACCAGCTGCGCCAATTAGCTGGATCGGCTTCAGTTTCTAGTCGGTACACTTCGAATTCCTTGTCGGCTGCTTCACGGTCGATACGGCCGCGTATACGTGGCAAATTATCCTCGGGCAATTTACCTTCCCGTTCGAGGATACTGGCTAGTTTCTCTGTATTCGCTCCAAAGCGGATCTCACGTATAAGCGCCCAGATACCAAAGATCACGATCGCGACGACCGCAAAACCCAGGACTTTAGCTATCCAGTTATCCGCAATAATGAACGCCAAAGCTGACCATAGCGCCAGAAAAGCAAAGAGCAATGTCAACGCGGTGAGTAGGGCAACGGCTATTTTACTTTTCATAAGAATTAGTCCAGGTCAAGATAGGCGTCAAGGCCGTATGACAGGCCCGGTCGAGAGGCGACGGTTCGCAAGCCAAGCAGGACACCTGGCATGTACGACGACCGGTCAAAAGCATCATGTCGTAGTACTAATTGTTGGCCGGGTGTGCCCATAAGCACTTCCTGGTGTGCTTCTAGACCTGCTAGTCGTACGGCATGCACATTGATCCCTGCAACATTCGCGCCACGGGCATGGTCTGGGTCGTGTTCCGTTGCATCTGGCGACGGTCCGACCCCTGCTTGTTTGCGGGCGTCAGCAATCATTTCGGCGGTTCGAACGGCGGTGCCTGATGGTGCATCGATTTTATGTGGATGGTGCATTTCAAGCACTTCAACCGAGTCAAAATACGGGGCGGCTTGAGCGGCAAACCTACTGGCTAAAACAGACCCGATAGAGAAATTTGGTGCGATCAATACACCAAGGTCGGGGTCTTCTTCGAGCTGCTCCGCCAGGGCTGTCCGCTTGTCTTCGTTCCAACCGGACGTACCAATGACGGTGTGCAGCCCGTTTTTGATTGCGAATTCCACGACCTGGGATGAAACGTCAGGCACTGTCAGGTCGAGAACATGGGTTGCGCCAGCTACGCTGATCTCATCTAGTGAGTTCTTCGAGGAGAGTTTGGCTACCAGTTCCATATCGTTAGCTGCGTTAACGGCATCTATGGCATACTGTCCCATTTTGCCGGTCGCGCCGACCAAGGCTACTTTGATGGGGTCTTGTGCAGATTCTTTTTCAGAGGACATATGGCCTAGCTTAGTCAATGTTGTCGGTGCTGCGTTCACTGCAGCGATCGGACTTGTTTCGAACGGCAAAACGCCGGACCAAATGCTCTGTTCGGTCCGGCGTTTTGTACTGTCAGAAGGCTTTAGCCTTCTTCACCTTCTTCGTCGATAACGGGTACCAGCGAGAGCTTGCCACGGTCATCAACCTTAGAAATTTCTACCTGTAGTTTGCTACCAACTGCAACGATGTCATCAACTTCATCGACGCGCTTGCCGTCGTTGAGTTTACGCAGTTCAGAGATGTGTAGCAGACCGTCCTTACCCGGAGTCAGAGAAATGAAGGCACCGAAGCTGGTTGTCTTGACTACGGTGCCCAGGTAGCGTTCACCTGCTTCTGGGACCTGTGGGTTTGCGATAGCGTTAATGGTGTCGCGGGCTTCTTCAGCTGCTTTACCTTCAGCCGATCCAATCAGTACGGTGCCGTCATCTTCAATGCTGATATCTGCACCGGTGTCTTCTTGGATCTGGTTTATCATTTTGCCCTTCGGCCCAATAACCTCACCAATTTTGTCGACTGGGATCTTGACCGAGAGGATACGTGGAGCGGTTGGGCTCATGTCGTCAGCTTCATCGATGACTGAATCCATGACCGACAGGATGTGCAAACGTGCTTCACGTGCCTGAGTCAACGCAGCTGCCAAAACATCGGCTGGGATGCCATCAAGTTTAGTATCCAGCTGAATAGCAGTAATAAATTCCTTGGTACCGGCGACTTTGAAGTCCATGTCGCCCATGGCATCCTCGGCACCTAAGATGTCAGTCAACGCAGCATAACGTGTTTCGTTGTCCACGGTGTCTGAGACAAGGCCCATAGCGATCCCGGCAACAGATGCACGCAGCGGAACACCGGAGTTGAACAGGGACAATGTAGACGCGCAGACCGAACCCATCGAGGTGGAACCGTTGGAGGCTAGCGCTTCAGATACCTGACGAATCGCATAAGGGAATTCCTCACGAGAGGGCAGAACCGGCAGGAGAGCTCGCTCGGCAAGAGCACCGTGGCCGATTTCGCGACGTTTTGGTGATCCGACACGGCCGGTCTCTCCTACCGAGTACGGCGGGAAGTTGTAGTGGTGCATGTAGCGTTTCGAAGTTTCTGGGCTCAGCGAGTCCAGCTGCTGCTCCATTTTGAGCATGTTCAGAGTGGTGACACCCATGATCTGTGTCTCGCCACGTTCGAAAATTGCTGAACCATGAACGCGCGGCAGAACTTCTACTTCGGCAGTCAACTGACGAATATCGGTGAGACCACGCCCATCGATTCGCACTTGTTCAGTCAAAACGCGCTGGCGCACAATATGGCGAGTAACCGCACCGTATGCCTTGACTATCTCATCTTGACGGTCCTCGTATGGCTTGCCTTCACCGGCAAGGGCATCAACCACTTCCTTGTGGTACTCATCCGAAGCTGCTTCGCGCTCCTGTTTGTCAGCAATCGAAAAGATCTCAGCCAAACGTGTTTCCGCGTAGTCCTTGACGGCGTCGAAAGCATCCTGCTCGAAAGCCACGAACCGTGGGATCTCAACCGGTGCTTTTGCCGCACGATCGGCAAGGTCCGACTGTGAGTCACACAGGACCTTGATGAATGGCTTTGCGGCTTCAAGGCCTTCGGCAACGATTTCTTCGGTTGGAGCCGAAACGCCCTTACCGTTGATCATTTCCCAAGCGCCTTCAGGTGCTTCAGCTTCTACCATCATGACTGCGATGTCGCCATCATCCGACATTCGACCGGCGACTGCCATGTTGAACACCGCACTTTGAAGCTGAGAGTATTTCGGGAACGCAACCCACTGCGTTTCGCCATTCTCGTCAGCAATCAAAGCAATACGAACGGCACCGATAGGGCCGGCAAAGTCCATGCCAGAAAGCGTGGTAGACATTGAGGCTGCGTTGATTGCTACGGTGTCATACACCTCGTCTGGCGCAATCGAGGTCACGGTGACAACGACCTGCACTTCATTGCGGATGCCGTCAGCGAAGGCAGGACGCAATGGTCGGTCGATCAGACGTGCCGTCAGGATCGCGTCCGTTGGTGGACGAGCTTCACGACGGAAGAATGATCCCGGAATTTTACCGGCCGCATACTGTCGCTCTTCAACATCGACGGTCAACGGAAAGAAGTCGAAGCCTTCACGTGGGTTTTTGCCAAAGGTGGTGGTCGATAGCATCGATGTTTCTTCATCGATCGTCACCAAGGTTGCGCCGGCTGCCTGTTTGGCCAGTCGACCGGTTTCGAAACGTACGGTACGGGTACCGTACTTGCCGTTATCAATCACGGCTTCTGCAAATTGAATTTCTGGACCTTCCACAGGTCTCCTTTCATACAATTTGCACCAAACCTGCAGGTCGGTCTTCGATCGAAGCCTCCGCAACGTGTGCTCCGGAGGCCACTGTCGAGGACCGGGACTCGGAACAGGCTTGATGCAAAAATTTCTCGGTGCCATGTGGCACCGCTACTAGTCTAGTTAAACTTCAAGGCGGCGTCCGGTAAATTTCCCGGAGCGCCGCCCCAATGTGTCTTTCACCTTATTTGCGTAGACCCAAACGTTCGATCAATGAACGATAACGTTCAATATTTTCGGAGTAGAGGTACTGCAACATACGACGACGGCGACCAACCAGGGCCATCAGGCCGCGACGGGTGTGGTGGTCGTGTGGGTGATCCTTGAGGTGTGCAGTCAGATTCGAAATACGACGAGATAGTACAGCGACCTGCACTTCTGGTGAGCCTGTGTCACCTTCATGGGTGGCGTATTCTTCAATAATCTGCTGTTTTACTTCACGGGAAATCGACATGAAAAACTCCTTGAGAGTTGTACCGCGATCAGTCTGAGACCGAAGGTTCGGCCGGCGCCGCCACCGCGGACCACAGCGGACACCAACGCTTTACATTACCACCTTCACGCTGAAGCGCCCAACTTAGCTCGTTGCATACGCCACGCGGAAGTGACGTATGGGATGCGGATCGTGGCGCTTTTTTCAAACCCCAGATGCTCCAGCAGATACCAATTGAGGTTTTCATGCATACGTTGTCGCTGCTTGTCGTGGGTCCGAAGATAGAATGCCCGGGACATCATGAGCTGATGAATTTGTTCAACGGACAGGGGTTGTTCCCAGTACCACCACTTGCCTTTCGGCTGAGTAAAACAAGAGGTCACTTCGGGTGGGCTCCCCGCAGGGTGGATGTCGCCTGAGTGCATGATTTTGCAGAGTCGCAAAACCCACGCCTCAGATGTATCGATTTGATGATGCACGATGCCGAATACGCCGTCATCCGCAAGTAATTCCGCGACTTTCAGGCAGCCCTCTACAGTATCAATCCAGTGCCAGGCCTGGGCTGCGACGACGAGTTGTGCTTGCCATTGTGCGGTGTCGAGTGTCTCGACTCGCGAGACTACGATGTCAACTTCCGGATATTCTTGCGCTAGGACCGACAGCATATTCGCCGCAGGGTCAACCGCCACAACATCCCATCCGGCGGCAACCAGTTGTGCAGAAAACAGTCCCGTCCCAGCGCCGAGATCGACAGCAAGACCTGGGTGCTGATGCGTCAGAAAATCGAGTATTTCGGGCTGATAACCGGGGCGCACTCCGTGATAGAGATCAGCTTGAGCAGTATCAAACGCCAGAGTGTAGCGGTGGCGAGCATCTTGGCTGAGTTTGGGGGCGACAGTGGGACGGGTAGACAAGGATGCTTAGCTCCGCGGTTGTGGCGCGTCAATCTCGGGGGCTTTGCCGGATAGAATATCGCCGGCTTGACGAACATCGTTATCCATCTGCTCGACGAGATCATCAATCCCTGTGAAGGCTTTCATACCCCGTATACGTGCAACGAATTCGACTGCACAGTGTTGACCGTATAAATTAAAATCTTCCAGCGTTTCTCCGTCTGGACGATCAAAGATATGGGCTTCAACAGTCCGTACGACGTCGTTGAAAGTTGGATTACTGCCGACCGAAATAGCGGCGGGTAGTTGATTTCCATGTTGGTCCGTGAACCAACCAGCATAGACTCCGTCTGCTGGAATCATACCCTGGGAGTCTGAAGCAAAATTCGCGGTGGGAAAGCCAAGTTCGCGACCTCGGGCATGACCGTGAACAATTTCACCTTCAACGGTGTGATATCGTCCGAGAATACGACTGGCCTGGGCAACTTTGCCTGCTTCGAGGGTGTCCCGAACCCAGGTTGATGACCAGCGCTCTGTTTCTCCGACATCATCAACTTGAACGACGTCGAAATTATGCACTTTGCCAAGTTTTCGCAGGGTGTTGATGTCTCCGGTATTACCGGCGCCAAAGCGGGTATCTGTTCCGACTACAACAATCTGTGCGTTGAGGGCGTCGACCAGGATATTATCTACGAAGTCTTCGGCTGTTTGGGTGGCAAAGTCCAGTGTGTAGTGGATCACCAGTGTGGCATCTACGTTGCAGGATTCCAGCAACCGGATTTTCTGGGGCAATGAGACGATTGGTACAAGGGGCTCTTCTGGTAAGTGCACAAGCCGGGGGTGTGGGTCGAAGGTGACAGCGACCGATTGTAGGTCGTGCTGTTTGGCGGTGTCATCTACGAGTTTGAGCACGGCTCGGTGCCCCCGATGTACGCCGTCGAAATTACCTAGCGTCACCACAGACGGCGGTGATGGCTGGCTAATTGCGGCGGTGCCTGCCCAATATTGCACTTGGTGTCTTCCTTTGCTTAGCGAGCGGTTGACTCTAGGTTAGCGGTTTGGGTTGGTGTTTATACAACCAATACAAGCCGATCATGGGTAGGACCAGCGGGATGAAGCCGTACCCAATCCCGAAGGTAGACCATACTGTCGGCTCGGGAAACATTTCTGGTGTAAGGAGCGACCAAGCGCCAACGACGATCACTCCAATCAGTTCAAACCAGACGGCTAAGTGCGCTACCTGCCACGCTCTTCGACCACGAGTCGCCAAAGCAATGGTTGCAACGATGTACACCAGACCTGAGACGCCGGACAGGATAAACGCAACTGGTGCGTCGTCAAATTTTGATAGCAGTTGGAATCCGGAACGCCACGATGCCGCCAGCGCGAGTATGGCGTACACCATGACGATGATACGCCCGGCTCCGGTGGTACGGTCTGTGGTTTCAGCCATGCCAAATCACCTGTAATCTGTGGATCATGACCAATACGGTAGGGCCAACAGCGGCCATGACCAGATTGGACCAACGAGTTTTATCGGTAATCCCCCAGAAGAACGCTATTGGGGGCAAAATCATGGCGGTAAAAACGTATCCCCAAAACTCCCAGCCAGGGCCGTTTATGGGGATAGGCGAAAGCAAGGCGTAGACAGCGTATACCGCGAGATATAGTTCAACTGCCGCTAATGAGAGGATTGATGAGTCTGCCGGGTAATTCCGAAAGATCGTAGCGATGATGCAGATGACCCCTGAGAGAGCGCCGACAGTCGCGCCGGTCAAGAACCAGCCGTCGAGGATCATGCAGTTGCTCCAGTGATATCTGCCATAGTGGCGAATACGATTTCTGGTTTTGCTTCAGTCTTGTTAGCCCGTTCTGCATCAGTAATCAATGCGATGACTCTCCCATTGGCCAAATGCGCTGCGCTGAGTCCGGTGGATTCTGAAGCAGCGATACGACGCCCGTGCACCAGGTCTGTTGCTTCAGCTTGCGTGACTGTACGTGTTGAAAACAGTTTTGCGGTTGCCGTTGAAATATCGGTGTAGCGGAATTCTTGCCCGAGTTCCTCAAGCGTGACAGCGTCATTTACGTGATAAGGTCCGACTGCTGTCCGTCGTAAAAAGGTCAAGTAACCGCCGGTTTGTAGCGCTTCGCCTAAATCTCTGGCCAAGGCTCGAATGTATGTCCCGGGAGTGCAGACCACCTCAACATCGATGTCTATGGTCTTACCGTCTGGAGCTCGATGAATCGCTTCGATATCAAAACGGTGAATAGTGACTTCACGAGCTGGAATATCAACGGATTCACCTTCGCGTACGCGCTGGTAAGCGCGTTTACCATCAATTTTGATGGCTGAGACTGCAGAGGGCACCTGTTGAATGGTGCCGGTGAGATCGTTGATGGCGCTGTCGATGTGTTCAACTGTAACGGCGTTGGCTAAACGTGTTTGGATGACCTCGCCGTCGGCGTCGTCTGTGGTGGTGTTCTGACCGAGACGGATTGTTGCTCGATATGTTTTAGTGGTCTCTACAATGTAGGTGAGCAAACGGGTGGCCTTGTTAAACCCGATGACCAGCATTCCTGTAGCCATCGGGTCCAACGTGCCTGCATGACCGACTTTTCGAGTACCGGCAATTTTGCGGGTACGGGACACCACATCGTGGGAGGTCCAACCCGCAGGCTTATCTACCAGTATCAGTCCCGAAACCAGTCCAGTCATGTGTTATTCCTTATATGGGTCTTCGTCACCTGCATAGGTTGCGGAATCGCGCTGAGCTGCGATTTCTGCGTCCCGTGCTTTGGCTTCGCGCAATACTTCTTCGAGCTGTGCTGCACTTTCGGGCACTGTATCCCGGATGAGTTCCAGGGTTGGAACTAACCGAATATTGAGGCCTCTGCCCATTTCTCGACGTAACAAGCCACGGTTTTCTTCCATGGCTTGGTGAGCAGACGCTACCGTATCTTCGTCACCGAGAACGGTGTAGTAGACGGTGGCTTGCTGCAGGTCGTTGGTGACACGTGCCTCTGTGAGGGTAACGTTGTCAATGCGGTCATCCTTGACCGTTTTCTGTAAAGCCTCGGCAAGAATAACTTTGATGCGCTGTGCCAACCTTGCGGCACGTGTGTGATCTGCCATTGTAGATCTCCTGTGGTGTGGGCCCGCGGTGCCCGTTATGGGCGCCGCGGGCGTGCAAGTTAGTCGCGTGGCTTCTCTTGCATCTCATAGTTTTCGATGATGTCGCCTTCGCGGATGTCATTGCTCTTACCAAGTCCGATACCGCATTCGAAGCCCTCACGGACTTCGGTGACATCGTCAGTGAAACGGCGCAGCGACGTAATCGTCACGTTATCGCCGACCACCTTACCGTCACGGAGCAACCGCGCCTGTGTGTTCCGGCGCATGATGCCCGATGAAACCATCGAACCTGCGATCGTACCGGCCTTCGATGAGCGGAAGATCTCGCGAACTTCGGCGCGGCCGAGGACCACTTCTTCGTAGATTGGCTTGAGCATGCCTTTGAGCGCCAATTCGATGTCGTCAATGACGTCGTAGATGACATTGTAGAAGCGCATATCGACGCCTTCTTCATCCGCGATTTCGTTGACTCGTTCTGCTGGGCGAACGTTGAATCCGATGATGATTGCGTTGTCAACGGTTGCCAGGTTGACGTCGTTCTGTGTGATAGCACCGACACCGCGGTGAATAACACGGAGTTGAACTTCGTCTTCGCCCCCAACATCGACTTGCATAAGCGAATCTTCAAGTGCTTCAACCGGACCGGATGCGTCACCTTTAATAATGAGGTTGAGCGTATCCAGCTTGCCTTCGGCAACTGCTTGGTCAAACTCTTCCAGGGTGATGCGTTTACGTCGACGGGCCAGTGTGGCGTTGCGTTTGACTGTCTCGCGGCGCTCAGCAATCTGCCGGGCGGTGCGTTCGTCGTTGGTTACCAGGAAGACGTCGCCTGCACGAGGCACGCTGGAGAGGCCAAGGACCTGTACCGGACGTGACGGAAGTGCCTCGCTAACGTTTTCACCATATTCGTCAAACATCGCACGGACACGACCGTGTGCGTCTCCGACCACTACCGTGTCTCCTACTCGGAGCGTACCGGTTTGCACAAGCACGGTCGCAACCGGCCCCCGGCCACGATCAAGGTTTGCCTCAATCGCCACACCGCGTGCGTCACGATCTGGGTTTGCGTTGAGTTCAAGGGCCGCGTCTGCGGTCAACAGGACTGATTCAAGTAGGCCATCAATATTCTGGTTCTTCAGAGCAGATATTTCCACGAACATGGTGTCGCCACCGTATTCTTCAGGGACAAGACCGTACTCAGAGAGTTCACCGCGGATACGATCCGGGTTCGCGCCTTCCTTATCAACCTTGTTAATGGCAACTACGATGGGCACTTCAGCCGCTTTAGCGTGGTTGAGTGCTTCAATTGTTTGCGGCATAACACCGTCGTCCGCTGCTACTACGAGCACGGCGATATCAGTAACTTTGGCACCGCGGGCACGCATAGCAGTAAACGCTTCGTGACCCGGGGTATCAATAATTGTCACCGAACGGTCTTTGCCTTCATGTTCAACGTTGACCTGATATGCACCAATGTGCTGAGTAATGCCACCGGCCTCAGACTCACGAACTCGCGCTTTACGAATAGCGTCCAACGTACGAGTCTTACCGTGGTCAACGTGACCCATCACAGTCACCACGGCTGGGCGAGCCATCATGTCTTCCGCTGCGTCTTCATCATCGAGATCGATGTCAAAGTCGTCGAGGATTTCACGGTCTTCGTCTTCTGGAGAGACAATTTCGACCTGATAGCCGATTTCAGCGCCCAGTACCTCAAAGGTGTCCTCGTCTAATGACTGGTTTGTGGTAGCCATTTCACCGAGGTGGAATAGCACCGTTACCAGTGCTGCCGGATCTGCCTTAATTTTATCTGCGAGATCGGCAATTGAGGAGCCGCGGCGAAGGCGAATAACGGTACTGCCGTCGCCCTTGGGGACCTTCACACCACCGATGACCGGTGCCTGTTGGTGCTGATCGTCTTGACGCTGACGCTTCTTGGAACGGCGACGACGACCGGTCTGTGGGCCACGACCGAATGCACCCTGAGGTGAACCGCGACCGGGGCCGCGACGTGGACCGCCACCACCGCGACGAGGACCACCACGTCCTGCGTCTGCTGGTGCTGGTTTTTGAATTTGGTCGGGCATCATTGCCGGTGTTGGACGTGGACCAGACTCACGTGGTTGCTGCGGTTTGGCACCTGATTTTTGACCTGGCTTTGGTCCTGCTTTTGCCGGACCCTTACTTGGGCCAGGTTTTGGCGCTCCACGTCCTGCTGGACGTGGGCCTCCACCGCGTTCTTGCCGCATTCCCTGCTGTGGAGCGAACGGGTTGTTTCCCGGACGAGGTGCCCCACCGCGTGGGCCAGGCCGTGGTGCCGTCGTATCTTGCTTTGTCTGGAAAGGGTTGTTGCCAGGGCGTGCTTGCCCTGGTTTTGGAGCGGGCTTGGGCCCTGGCTTTGGTGCAGCCGGTTTTGCGGCAGGCTTGGGTGCTGCAGGCTTGGGTGCTGCAGGCTTGGGGGCCGCAGGCTTTGCCTCTGGTTTTGGAGCCGCAGGTTTCGCAGCTGGTTTTGGGGCCTTGGACTCGGCCGCACTGGCTTGTGGTTGAGGCTTCGGCGCGGTCGCCTTGGCCTCTTCAGATTGCTCCGTTTTCGGGGCCGCAGGCTTTGCCGGTTTTGGTTTTGGAGCGGCAGGCTTCGCCGCCTGCGGCTTGGCAGCCGGTTTTGGTTTCTCCGCAGGTGCCGCATTTTCAAATTCGGCACGCAGGCGTTTCACCACCGGCGGTTCAATAGTTGAGGACGCTGAAGAGACAAACTCGCCAATTTCTTCAAGTTTGCTCAATGCCTCGCGGGAAGGAATCCCTAGTTGCTTGGCAACTTCGTGGACGCGCAATTTCGCCACGATTCTCCTGTTCTGGCTGAATCGTGGCTTGCACTATTTAGTACGCAACCGCGATTCTGGCCGGTCGAATGTATGCTCTGTCGTCATACGCACAAGACCGCCTAACAGCTGGCTCATGCGTCGTGAGCTGACTTTGATATTCATCGTTGGGCACTCATCGTGTGCTCACCGGGTATCCATCAGTTCTCTGACCCGCTTTCATCATTATTCGGTGTGTTGGTATCTTCTTCACGGCACGAAAACAGTGTTGCTTCAAGCTCTTCGGTATCGACTTGAGTACGAAAAGCTCGGTGAAAAGCGCGCTTCTGTAGCGCCGTGGATAAACACCCCGGTCCGCGATGCACCCATGCACCCCGCCCCGGTAATACGCTACGTTCGTCGAGCACCAATGATCGGGAATCAATGGTCCTGTCATACGCAATACGTACTAAGTTTGTAGTCATTTCGCGCGTTCGACATCCGATACACAATCGGATCGGTTTATGGTTGGCCATAGCCCTCCAGACCTATCAAACGCACGTCGACCTATACTAGTCTAACTCAATTCGGCTCATTGATGCCAAAGCACTTAGTCGTCAGCGGATGCTTGTGCCGCAACTTGGTGGTCATAGGCTGACTCTCCCATGATGTCGATACGCCAACCAGTCAGTTTAGCGGCCAAACGAGCGTTCTGACCTTCTTTTCCTATCGCTAGCGATAGCTGATAATCGGGAACAACAACGGATGCTGATCTCGTGGCTTCATCGACGGCATAGACTTTGACCACTTTTGATGGCGACAGTGCAGCCGTTATAAATTTCACTGGATCTTCAGAGTGGTCGACAATGTCGATTTTTTCGTCATTGAGTTCAGTCATGACCGCCCGCACACGAGCACCCATTTCACCAATGCAAGCTCCCTTGGCATTGATGCCAGGCTCATTTGCACTCACGGCGATCTTGGTACGATGTCCCGCTTCACGGGCGATCGCGGAGATCTCCACTGTGCCGTTAGCAATCTCGGGGACTTCGAATTCAAAGAGCTTCCGGACAAGGCCAGGGTGGGAACGCGACAGGGTGACTGATGGTCCTTTGTTACCGCGCCCTACCGACACCACATAAGAGCGCAGCCGAGTACCGTGCGAGTAATTTTCTCCCGGGACCTGTTCAGCAGGTGGCAAAACAGCTTCTACGCTGCCCAGGTCGACTTGGATCATGTGTGGGTTTGTGCCCTGCTGAATCACGCCGGATACCAGTTGGTCCTGCTTGTCTTTAAACTCACCCAGAACTTGATCATCTTCGGCGTCTCTTAGACGCTGAACAATAACTTGTCGTGCGGTTGAAGCTGCGACTCGGCCAAAGCCCGACGGAGTGTCGTCGAATTCCCCAATAGGTTCGTCGTCCTCGCCGTATTCTGTTGCCCAGATGGTGACTTTGCCTGTTTTCGTATCAAGCTCAGCACGTGACTGCTGAATCGCGCCTGGAGATTTGTGGTATGCCAACAAGAGCGCTTGCTCAATCGTTGGAATAAGCTGCGCCAGCGGAACCTCATGTTCCGTCTCGAGCATTCGAAGCAAGGAAATATCGATATCCACCAGGTTCCTCCGTGGGTTCATTCACTTGTGATTCTGTTATACGTTCAATTATTCTTTGAATACCGTCGGGGTATCCTGGCTATTTTAGCTGAACTTGTACGATCGCGTTAGAAAGCTGCTCGTACCGATAGTATTGTGGATCAGAATACTTCACCGGCATACCCTTCTTCGCACCGGGAATGATCCTCACCAAATCAACGCCGTTACCGTCAACATTGTGAACCTTGGCATCGACAGGTTCGTCGCCGTCAATTACGACATTCACCACACGTCCAAGATTCTTTTCCCAGTGGTGCTGACGGACAAGCGGCCGGTCAATGCCCGGTGTCGAGACTTCGAGTGTGTAAGTGTCGGTTCCAATTTCCGGAAGGTCGTCCCCTTGTGCATCAAGGGCCGCCGATATTTCGTGGGTAACGTTGGCGATCGTATCGAGGATAACACCGTCGACATCAGCAATGCGGTCTACAAATACGGAGAGCACTCGATCGCCGGGGGCTCCCCCAACGATAACTTCTTCGCACCAGAGCCCGTGACCTTCAACAATGCCACCAATCAGGGCTTGTAACTCAGATCGCTCCAAAGAATCCAGTTCCGATACTGCAGGTTGAGATTCAGATGAGTTGATTGGGAAACTACGACGGTTGGCCATAATGCGTTGATGCACTCCTTGCAGTGTTGGTAATTCAGTTGTACCAATCTCGGGGACGTCTTGGTGTTGTTGTAGAGAACTGTGACACAATACTGTGATGTGATGGAGCTAAATTCAACCCCGCCGACAGAGAAGTCTCGTCCACGAATGTTTCGTAGACTGGTGGCAATGCTGGTAACTGCCGCTGTGGTGGGACTTGGTATCTGGATTGGCTCCAGTTATACCCGGAGTTCTAGTGGCGTTACACCAGCTGACAGTCAGCTCACTACGTCGCAACATACAAATCATCTCGTTCGAGCCCTGCGTATTTCGGCAGCTTCTAATACAACGCCACCAAACATTAGTTCTATTCCCGAAGCTACAGCTCAAGTTGAACCACTCGGTTGCGGAACACACTTTTCTACAGCTTTAGATGATGCCGTTGTTCACATGGCGGGCGTCGATTATCTGTCGACCCTTGCCGGAGCTCGCTCACTCGATGTCGAATCCTGGCGGGTTCAGCAGACGCAAGCTCATACTGGCGCTGCTGCGCTCACACAGGTTTTCCCTGAAGAATGTATGCCCCTGGTCCCTGTGGCCTATTCATTGGATGCCGAAATACGATCTGCCGATGCCATCAGCATTCGTGAGATGCTACTTCATTCAGAAGAGCTTATTGAACAATGGTCGCAACTGTATATACTCGCAGAAACCTCAGAGCAGCAAGCCATCGCATTGGCTGGACTCTGGCAGGTGGTGCGCTGGGAAGCCTCGGCCTCCCCCGGTCGATCCCCTTTTTCACTCGTGCAGTAGTCCTCAGCAAGGAATTTCAGATCTATGTTCTGAGCACGAAAAACGACCACTCTGGCGGCCGTTTTCTCGTAGCATCGGATTTCGTATCGTTAATTCTTCTGGTGACTCCGCACAAGGTTCACCACATGATCAAATGCATCATCCAGCGCAATGTCTTCACGAGTATTCGCAAGGCGATCTTTGAGCTCCAGGGTTCCTTTGGCAAGGCCTCTTCCCACAATTAAATGCAGTGGGACACCGATGAGTTCTGCATCTGAAAATTTCACGCCAGCCTGTGCTTTTCGACGATCATCATAAAGTACCTCTACTCCGGCGGCTTCCAGTTTGGACGCGAACTCTTCAGCAGTTTCGAAAATCTCGTCGTCCTTGCCAGTGGCAACAATATGCACGTGAGCTGGTGCGACATTCATCGGCCAAATCAGGCCTTTCTCGTCGTGATGGGCTTCAGCCAGCGCTGCTACCGCTCGGGATATGCCGATTCCATAGGACCCCATGGTGACCACGACTTGTTTGCCGTGTTCATCCAGCACCTTGAGATCCAGCGCTTCCGCGTATTTGCGTCCGAGTTGGAAAATATGTCCCATTTCCATACCGCGACGAGTTGCAAGTGGCCCAGAACCATCTGGTGCTGGATCACCATCTCGAACAGCCGTTGCTTCTATAACGGCATCCCAAGTGAAATCGCGTTCGGCGACCAAACCGAAAACATGTTTTTGGTCTTGGTTCGCGCCAGTGACCCAACTCGAACCGCTTACAATTCTGGGATCGACAAAGAACGGGATTCCGGTCTGAGACTTCATGCCCAACATTTGAACAGGTTTACCCTCTTGCACCAACGTGGGGCCAATATATCCGGGCACCAGATTGGCGTGTTTCGCAATATCATCAGCGGTGGCTGGCTCGACTTCGGGTTCCCCCGCAACGCCGAGCACATCGGGAATAAAGGCCTCTAACCGCTTTATGTCGACGTCTCGGTCGCCGGGCACTGCAATAACAAACACTTGACGCTCACCGCCGTCCAAAACGGCGGTCAAGACCACACACTTTAACGTCTCAGCAGCTTCCCACGTTCCGTCATCTTTTGGAGCGAGTTCATTAGCAACATCTACCAGTGCAGCAATAGTCGTTGAAACGGGGGTGTCTTTTACTTCAGCATCAGGAGCGTCAGAGAAATCAATAGCTTCTGGCACCACCGTGTCAACAGCCTCAACATTAGCTCGGTAACCGCCCGGAGATTCCACGAAGGTATCCTCACCGGCAGCGGATGGATGTAAGAACTCTTCAGAACGCGAGCCGCCCATTGCGCCGGCCATAGCCTGAACTGCCACAACTTCAAGTCCCAAGCGTTCAAATATACGCACATACGCCTGACGGTGCTTATCGTAGGCCTCGTTCAATCCCTCCTGATCAACTGTGAAAGAATAGGAATCCTTCATGACGAATTCACGGACGCGCAGCAAACCGGCCCTTGGTCGGGCCTCATCCCGATATTTCGTCTGAATCTGGTACAGGTAGGCTGGCAAATCTTTATAGGACGAGTAGTGATCTTTGACCAGGAGAGTGAATAGCTCTTCGTGGGTTGGAGCCAGGAGGAAATCTGCTCCGGAACGATCTTGCAACCGGAAAATGCCGTCACCGTAATCGTCCCAACGACCAGTGGCTTCATACGGTTCCTTTGGCAGGAGCGCCGGGAAATGTACTTCTTGACCACCGATAGCGTCCATTTCTTCACGAACGATATTCTCGACCTTATTTTTCACCCGGAGTCCAAGTGGCAGCCAGGTATAACCGCCCGGTGCCGCGCGGCGAATATAACCAGCACGGACTAACAACTTATGGCTGGCGACCTCAGCATCGGCGGGATCATCGCGCAGTGTGCGAAGGAATAAGGTTGACATGCGCAAGGGCACTCGAAACTCCATTCGTAAAAATTTTTTGGGTATCTCGAAGTATTCTACCGCAGCATTTCTTGCAGCTGATCGGTCAGTGTCAACGATAGGGCAACATCTGCAGGTGGGGTGGATGAAGCCACGAGAACCGTGCTGGTGTCTCGCGAGATCACCATTGATGACGCGATTTCCTCGTCGCGTTCAATCTGTATTTCAAAAGCATCATCGGTGTGGTGATTCAGGGGCTCCACTTCAGCGTTTAGCACGGAGCACTCGTCAATGACATCTTGCAGTTCAGTAGTGAAAACCTCCGCTTCATCCAAGGATGAGAATTCAAAGGCTCCCAGGGACTGCGATTCATCTTCATCATCGTCATCATTTGGCGTGGTCACCTGACCGAATCCGGCAATTTCTGGCGTAGCTTCCACCACTGATAAGCAATCCGATGCGCGCCCGGTTTGTTCCGGAAATAGAATTCCGGTCAAAGTCTCCAAAGCTGCATCGCCGGTCGAAATATCTGCGGGGTCAGGGTGTTCTAAGACTTCAGCGATGTGGTCTGTGAGCCGCTCAGGTGTCATTGCCGTTTCGGTTACTTCAGGAGAGCTGGGAGCGCTTACCGTTGGTTCCGATGGCAAGGGCTGATCGGTACAGGCTGTTAACACCACAGCCCCAGCAGCTAACAAAGCCAAGTTACGTTTCATGATTCTTCCTGCACCACCTGCGTAATCTCAGCCAGCGTCTGGGCTGCGCGTTCAACATCGCTACCCGGTTCTACGAGGATCCAAAACACCTGACTATCGAATCGGACGATGACCGTCGAAGATGTGACGGCAATATTTTCGGCTTCAGGTTCTGGAACATCCTCGGGGGAAATCACGTAGTCGGGCAGCGCACCCGGATCCGGGACAGCGGCATCTGACCCTTCCAGGTTACCGGATAGCTCACCGGAGGAGCGCAAAACAAAATCTTGATCTGCTGCGGCTAATGACTCTGGAACCGTGAGTTGCTCAGATTCAGACAAGCCTGTTGCCGTATATTCCAGGGTCAAAACGTTGGTTTCATCGATCGTAAGATCAACGGAATCGCAATCCGTCCAGGCTTTGGTGCGCGCGTTAAAGTAATTTTTTGCATCTTCTGCGGTTTCGAATGCTGCAGCAACGACTGTCTGCGCTGCATGTGTGTTCTCGCCAGTCTGAGAGCTAAACCCCACTACAACGTCATTGGTAGTGTAATACTGCTGGTCTACGGTGCCCGCGCATTCCTCGGGATCGGGTGCATACTGGGCAAGACTTGCATCTGCAGACTGCAGTGTTTCTACTGCAGGAACTCCCGTGGAAATGATGGCGTCGTCGTTCATGGCCGTGGTTATGGCCTCGTGATAGAGCGTCTGAGCTGGCACTTCGACCTCTGGCGGCGGAGTCACATCGACCGAAGAGTGTTCACGCGGCTCAGCGCAGCCTGATAGTACCAGAGCGCCAGCGGCGAGCAGAGCCACTTGATTACGCATGGCTACTTTTCCTCTCACGGTGATTAAAACAATACGGTAGCGAAGCGGTCAACGGTAGCAAAACCGACGTGTTCATAAGTACGAATCGCTGCGGTGTTGTAATCGTTGACGTACAGTGACACGATGGGGACAAGTTTTAGGGCACGATTCACTACCGACGCCATGGCTGGTGCTGCGCGTCCTTGTCCTCGTGCATCGGGACGTATCCAGACACCTTGGATTTGAATCATTTCAGAAGTAACGATCCCGAAGTCGGCTTTAAATCTGACCGTTTCTTGATCTGCTTCGATCATGGTGTGGCCTTTGGCGATGAGCTGTCGCACACGCAATCGGTACCCGTTTGAGCCATCGGCTAGAGGCGAGTAGCCGAGCTCCTCGGTAAACATAGCAACTGAGGCAGGCAGCACAAGGTCATAGTCAGCTTCGGTTGCAGTCCGGACATTTGGATTGGCGAGCACCGAGGAGTGTTCTGTGATGGTCATAAAAGGCTGATTCTGCCGTATTTCCCGAGCCGCTTGTCGACCGTGTTGCAGTGCGTCCCACAAGCCACTGACAGCCGCCTGTGGCCCGAAGATCGACCCGAAATGTTCGTTCAGTGCGACGAGAGCTTGCCCGAAATACGCGCCGTGGTCGGGGTTGCTAGTTACCGGCACGATATTTGCTCCCGCCCAGCAGGCTGCAAGTAACTGTCCAGGGTTGGCAGGATCAAAAATGCCTAGAAATACACCGCGTGCAAACCCTCCAATGGGTCCTGCACGACGCCCTGTATCAAGTATGGACTGGACATATCCATTGGTCACGGGGTGCTTCCTGACGAGATTGCTCAGCGCTGGCGTATCCGAATTTGAAAGGATACGCACCGTATCGGCGGTGGCGCGTGCCACCGCGTCTTCGGCGTCCAGCAGCCAGCGCAGCGTACGTGTCAGATGCCGCAAGGTCAGCCTTTCTTCGGATATCGGGTTCTTAGAACAGTGTCACAGGTTTGAGCAGATCAGCAATGATTAGCAATACTCCCATACTTAATAGTAGGCCGAACACCACGATCGTAAGTGGGAACATTCTTGCAATATCGAAGGGTCCTGGATCTTGTTTTCCTCGGAGTTTAGCCCAGCCCCGTCGAATCGATTCCCAGAGGCCTCCGAGCACATGTCCGCCATCTAATGGGAGCAGTGGGATGAGGTTGAAGACCATGAGTGCCACGTTGAGTCCCGCGACCAAAGACAACAGCATAGCTCCACGGTCAGCAAGCGGAATATCCTGTTGAGCGGCAGCTTCCCCCGCGATTCGTCCAACGCCAACGACCGATACCGGCCCGGTGGGATCCCGTTCGCCATCGGTTACCAAGACCTTCGCGGTATCCCAGAGTTTGGCAGGCAGGACCGTTAGAACTGAGAACGTCCCCGAGATTTGATCACCGAGCACGCCGAAGGCGGCCGTGACTGGTTGTTCTACATTTTCGATCTGCGATGACATCCCGATGAATCCCACTGAAGCGGTTTCAACGTTTCCTGAAGCATCGGTAATCGGTTGGTTGAAACGGTCAAGCCGGGGACGTTCAGTAAGCACCGGGGTGATGGTGGAGCTGATGGTCTCACCATCACGCTCATAAGTGACAGCGGTCGGAGTGTTTGCCCGCTCTCGAATTGCGCCTGAAAGCTCGTCCCAATTCGAAACTGCTTGGTTATTGAAGTGTGTGACGTTGTCACCGGGTCGTAATCCGGCTTCCCAGGCCGGCGAAGGGTCGTCTTGGGCATCGCATTCTGCCTGTAACGCCGCAGCGTCTGTGGTCTCCGTCATGCATTCGAATACGTCGCTGACTTTCGTGGTTGGTGTTGCCACCCCAAAAGATGTGACAAGGATAGCTGTGATGACGAGCGCAATGACCAAGTTCATGAAGGGTCCACCCAACATGATGATCATGCGTTTCCACACGGGCAACGAGATGAAAGTCCGTCCATCATCTTCGTCGGTCAGTTCGGCTGCAGCGTCCTCTCGAGCTTGTTGTGCCATGGTTTGAAAGTACCGTTGGCGGGACTTCGAGACTTTTTTGCCTGGTTTATTGGGCGGCAGCATACCGATCATAGAGACATAGCCACCTAGTGGGATAGCTTTGACGCCGTACTCGGTTTCACCTTTTTTCGTAGACCACAGGGTTTTGCCGAACCCGATCATGTATTGGGTGACGCGAACGTTGAAGAGTTTAGCCGGGATCAGATGGCCGATCTCATGTAATGCAATTGAAACGGCAATCGCGACCACCATGATGAGGATCCCGACCACGGCGAGGATTATTGTCATGCACGCACCTAGTCGAGGACCACTAGCAGTTCGATGACAGCCTGTAGAAATGCATCGACTTGGGCTTCATCGTATCCGTTTGGACCTTTTTCGTTGCCAAAGGTCACGTTACGTATGTCTTTAAGACGCACGTGTTCTTCATCATTAAGGTGGCTGGTGACCCGCGCCATGCAGACATCAACCTCTTCAACGTCATAGCCGGCTGCACCGGGAGTTGCCGCTCGGAACTTTTCGCCACGCGGTCGGTCGAGTCGCTCGGTAAGTTCTTCAAGCCGATTAATGAGCTGAAGATCCCAGGCTTGTTGTCCATGGGTCGCAATATACTCATCACGCTCTGCTTTCCTCAGCGCGTCTTCGAGCCGCTCCAG
>DXCT01000045.1 GCA_019115865.1 Candidatus Yaniella excrementavium
ACCGGGCGGTATCCTGGAAGATCCATGACTGGCGGCCAGGAAAATTCCATTTCGGATTCCTGAGCGTCCTTGGTGATATCGACAATCACTGGACCGGGCCGGCCGGTGTTGGCAATGTAGAACGCTTCTGCCAGGGCCTGCGGGATGTCTTCGGCACGGCGTACTAGGAAGGAATGCTTGGTGATGGGCATGGTGATACCCACGATGTCTGCTTCTTGGAAAGCGTCCGAGCCAATCAGTTTGGATCCGACCTGGCCGGTAATGAAGACTACGGCTTCGGAATCCATATTGGCATCGGCAATGGCGGTCACCAGGTTGGTGGCGCCGGGGCCAGAGGTTGCAATGGCAACGCCGGTTTTACCGGTGGCCAGATAGTAACCCTGCGCTGCGTGGCCTGCACCTTGTTCGTGACGCACCAAGATGTGGCGGATCCGTGAGGTATCCATGAGTGGGTCATAGGTGGGCAGAATTGCGCCGCCGGGTAATCCGAAGACGTCGGTCACGTCGAGCTCTTCAAGCGAACGGACGATGGCTTGGGCACCGGTCATGCTGGTGGGTTCGACTACCTGATTTGAGCCTGGGACGGCTTGTGCTTCAGTGTCGGGTACGGTTTTCTCCCGCTGTGGCGGATGAGATGGCATCACCGAGGGGGTGATATTTGATCCGGAACTCATTTCAGTGCGCCTCGATCAGTCGTAAATTGTGCAGTTATTGCTGTCGACGTCGTTCACGTCGTAGGGTGCTTCGCGGTGTGCGGTACCCATAAAAAAACCCCGGCTTCGGCGGGTATGCCTGCTCGGGGTTCAGCGCATGGAAGGCGTTGCCGCCGTCTGAATAATTTCAGTCCATGCGCTGCTAAATAACGACTACTAGGGTCTTCGACATGCCCTAATAATTGCCGTTTTGCCTGAAAAAGTCAAATCAGGCTCCCGAGCAACAAGCGCTTAGAGTTCTACCTTCACGTTACAGTGTGCGCCTTGGGCGGCCGACTGTACAAGCGAAGCAAATTTTCCAAGCACACCGGTGGTGAACTTCGGTTCGATCGGCTGCCAGTTTTCTTTCCGGCGGGCCAGCTCTTCGTCGGAAACGTCGAGCTCGATTGAGCGGTCTGCAATATCGACGCGAATGATGTCACCGTCTTCAACCAGCCCGATGGGGCCGCCAACAGCAGCTTCTGGGGCAATGTGGCCGATACACAGACCGGTGGTACCACCGGAAAAGCGACCATCGGTCAGCAACAGCACATCGGAGCCGAGACCAGCACCCTTGATTGCACCGGTGATGGCCAGCATTTCGCGCATGCCCGGACCACCTTTTGGCCCTTCATAACGAATGACGACGACGTCACCCTTCTTGAGCTCATTGGCCGCTAAGGCATCCATGGCATGCTGTTCGCGCTCAAAGACTCGAGCCGTACCTTCAAAAACTTCAGCATCGAAACCTGCTGATTTCACCACGGCGCCCTCTGGCGCCATGGAGCCGTGCAGAATGGTCAGTCCACCGGTCTTATGGATTGGATTATCGAGCTCACGCAGCACTGCACCATCAAGCTTCTTGGGCTGAAGATCCGCAAGGTTTTCGGCCACGGTTTTGCCGGTGACGGTCAATGCGTCACCGTGCAGCAGGCCGGCATCCAGCAGCGCTTGCATGACCACAGGAACACCGCCAATGCGATCCAGGTCGGTCATAACGTATTCGCCAAATGGCTTCATATCCGCGATATGCGGGATCTTGTCGCCGATACGGTTGAAGTCGTGCAAGGATAGTTCGACGCCTGCTTCGTGAGCAATTGCTAACAGATGCAGCACGGTGTTGGATGAGCCGCCAAATGCCATCATGACGGCAATAGCGTTTTCAAACGCTTTCTTGGTCAGAATATCCCGAGCAGTAATGCCTTTCTCAAGCATGTTGATAACAGCCTCGCCAGCTCGACGGGCGTCATAGTCGCGACGACGGTCATAAGACGGCGGCGCAGCTGAACCCGGCAGAGACATACCCAAGGCCTCGCCCACTGATGCCATGGAGTTTGCGGTGTACATACCGCCGCATGCACCCTCGCCCGGGCAGATGGCGCGTTCGATCGTGTCCAAGTCTTCCAGCGACATGGTGCCGCGAGCACATGCACCGACAGCTTCAAAAGCATCGATCAGCGTAACCTGACGCTCCACACCATCGGACAGCGTGGCATATCCGGGGGCAATTGAGCCGGCATAAACAAACACTGACGCCAGATCCAGTCGAGCTGCAGCGATCAGCATGCCGGGCAGCGACTTATCACAGCCTGCCAACAGGACAGAACCGTCAAGGCGCTCAGCCATCATCACGGTTTCAACCGAGTCTGCAATGACCTCACGCGAGACCAGCGAAAAGTGCATGCCATCGTGACCCATGGAAATACCATCAGAAACCGAAATGGTACCGAACTGTAGCGGGTAACCACCGGCCGCGTGCACACCGGTCTTGGCCGATTCGGCCAAACGATCCAGTGAAAGGTTGCACGGGGTGACTTCGTTCCAGGACGAGGCAACACCGATTAGCGGCTTGTCCCAGTCGCCATCCCCCATGCCTACAGCCCGCAGCATTCCGCGGGCTGGTGCACGTTCATATCCGTCGGTTACATCGCGAGAACGCGGTTTCATGTCAATTTCTGGATTTTTAGACGTCATGGACCAAATCTTACTAAGCCAGTGTCCTACAACTCTTCACGTGACCGATCGTGTCTCACACAACAGACAGCGCACAAGGCCTCAATGTAGTCGGTATACTGGCCATCATCGAAGTGATGTATGGATTTTGTCTCTTGGCAATTCTTTGATAAAGTCTCTTTTCGTTGCCAAAAGGCAATTAGCGCTCTTAGCTCAATTGGTAGAGCACCTGACTCTTAATCAGTAGGTTCCGGGTTCGAGTCCCGGAGGGCGCAC
>DXCT01000046.1 GCA_019115865.1 Candidatus Yaniella excrementavium
TGGCAGTTCCCAACTGTGTCGATGGGCCTTGGCCCGCTGAATGCAATTCACCAGGCACAGTTCAACCGCTACCTGCATGACCGCGGCATCAAAGACACCTCGGATCAGCACGTCTGGGCGTTTCTGGGCGACGGCGAAATGGATGAACCAGAATCTCGCGGTGCACTCCATATCGCGGCGAATAATAAGTTGGACAACGTCACATTTGTCATCAACTGTAACCTCCAGCGTCTCGATGGCCCCGTTCGCGGTAATGGAAAAATTGTCCAAGAACTGGAAGCGTCATTCCGCGGCGCTGGCTGGAATGTGATCAAGGTTCTCTGGGGCCGTGAATGGGACCCACTGCTAGAAACCGATGACTCCGGTGAGCTCGTTCGCATCATGAACGAAACCCCGGATGGTGACTACCAGACCTACAAGGCCGAAGACGGCGGCTTCGTTCGCGAGCACTTCTTTGGACGTTCTTCAACCACCAAGGAACTCGTGGCAGATATGTCTGACGAGGAGATCTGGGGTCTGAAGCGTGGTGGCCACGACTACAAGAAGGTCTACGCTGCATACAAGGCTGCGACCGAGTACAAAGGCAAACCAACCGTCATTCTTGCCCACACTATTAAGGGCTATGGTCTGGGTACGACCTTTGAGGGCCGTAACGCGACCCACCAGATGAAGGAAATGACGATCGATGAGATCAAACTCTTCCGTGATCGTCACCGGATTCCCGTCACAGACGAAGAAATCGAAAAGAACCAGTACGCGATGCCGTACTACCACCCGGGTCCAGATGCCCCGGAGATCAAGTACCTGCAAGAACGTCGCCAGCAACTTGGTGGCTACGTTCCAGAGCGTCGTAAAAAGTATGACCCCCTGCCAATGCCGCCGGAGTCGACGTATAAGCACGCTCGTAAGGGATCGGGTAAGCAGCAGATCGCGACTACCATGGCGTTTGTTCGTCTGTTGCGAGACCTCATGCGCGATAAGAATATTGGTCAGCGGATTGTGCCAATTATTCCCGACGAAGCCCGTACCTTCGGGATGGACTCATTCTTCCCAACGGCAAAGATCTACAACCCTCGCGGGCAAAACTACATGTCCGTGGACCGTGATCTTTTCCTGTCCTATAAGGAATCGCCACAGGGTCAACTTTGGCACGTCGGCATTAACGAAGCCGGGGCAACCTCCGCGCTAACTGCGGCTGGTACGTCGTACTCAACACACGGCGAGATCATGATTCCGATCTACGTGTTCTACTCGATGTTCGGTTTCCAGCGCACCGGTGACAGCTTCTGGGCTGCAGCCGATCAGCTGACCCGTGGCTTCGTTATTGGTGCTACCGCTGGACGCACAACACTTGCCGGTGAAGGCACCCAGCACATGGATGGTCACTCACCAATCCTGGCTGGCACCAACCCCGGTGTGAAGCACTATGATCCCGCGTTCTCCTACGAGATTGCACATATTATGCGCAACGGGCTGCATGAAATGTACGGTGATCACGATCTGGGTGACAGTGTCCGCAACGTTATGTACTACATCACCGTGTACAACGAGCCAATCACCCACCAGCCAGAACCAGAAGACATCGATATCGATGGCCTCGTACGCGGCATCTACCGGTACTCGAAATCCGATATTGGCGGACCAAAGGCCAACCTCTTTGGCTCTGGTGTTTCGCTGCCATGGGTCATCGAAGCATCCGAGATCCTGGCCAATGACTGGGGCGTGGCTGCTGACGTATGGTCTGTGACCAGCTGGAACGAGCTGCGTCGCGATGCAGTGGCTGCCGAACGGGAACACCTCAATAACCCAGATGCACAACCACGAGTCCCATACATCACCCAGGTGATGTCTGAGACCGAGGGCCCAGTGGTCGCAACCACCGACTTCGCTACGCTGCTACCGGATCAGATCCGTCAGTACATACCCAATGAGTTCGCAACGCTGGGTGCCGATGACTTCGGCTTCTCGGATACCCGCGCCGCGGCACGTCGCTTCTTCAAGATTGATGCTCACTCTGCAGTTGTTCGTACGCTACAGATGTTGGAAGAATCTGGAGATATCGACGAAGGTACTGCTGCAACAGCGTTTGCTCAGTACGGTCTCGATGATGTCAACCGCGGTACCACCGGTACTGCTGGTGGCGATGCCTAAGCGTTGACCGCCATCGCTTGAACATCCACTGCGGGGTGCTGGACCTTTCCAGCACCCCGCAGTCTTTAACACCACGCTTTGGCAGCAACCTCAGTTACGATAAAAACGTGTCTCGTGATCATTCCGGAAGTGGCGCTGTAGTTCATGAATAGCTGGTCAACAAAATTTCCTCGCCCTATCTCGGCGGAAGCGAAAGCCGCGGTGCGGGCCCACCTCGGTGAACTCAAGACGGCTGTGTTACACCAACTCAATACGTCCCTGCCGTGGTTTCGACAACTGCCAGCCCACGAGCGTGCCAGTCTGGGCGAAATTGCACAGCAAGGCTTGAGCACATTTGCCGACTGGTTTGAACACAGCGAAAAAACGGTCAAGACCTCTGTTCAAGGTATCTTGCTGTCGGTCTTTGGCAACGCACCAACAGACCTGTCTCGCACAGTTTCTCTGCAACAAGCAGTCCAGCTTTTACGGACCGTGCTGCAGGTCGTGGAAACGCAACTGCCAGCAATCGTCGCCGACGCGGATAAAGCTGCGGCACGATACGCCGTGGTGTTCTATTCACGAGAGATAGCCTTCGCCTTGGCCGAAGTGTATGCCCGAGCGGCTGAAACACGTGGCTCCTGGGATACCCGGCTGGAAGCACTGCTGTTGGATTCCATCCTCGCCGGTGATCGAGCTGATGAAATACGCTCCAGAGCAGCGGCCGCTGGCTGGAAGGCAACCCACGGCATCACGGTCATGGTTGGACGCCCAGATCAGGTGGATGAACCACAACTCGTGGCCCAACTTCGCGAGATCGCGACTCGTGCAAAATTACAAATACTCATCGGGGTGTTGTCTGACCGGTTGGCAATTGTGTTGGGTTCTGTCAGAGACATCCAAGCCGATACACGCACCATCCAGCGTGGTTTCGGTGACGGGCCGATTGTCTATGGCCGAATGGTCGATTCACTCGTGGATGCACCACAGTCTGCCCAAGAGGCGCTGGAAGGATTCACCGCGGCGCCAGCCTGGCCCGATGCTCCCCGACCGGTCTCCGCTGCCCAATTATTGCCCGAGCGAGCCCTCAATGGAGACGAGATGGCCCGCAATGCGTTATCGGCTCAGGTGTACAAACCTCTGGCGGCTGCGGGACATTCGCTACTGCAAACGGTCGATGTGTATACGACGTGTGGCGGGTCGCTAGAAGCAACAGCACGCGAGTTATTTATTCACGCCAATACTGTGCGATACCGGCTCAAACGGGTTTCTGAAATTACCGGTTGGGATCCGACAACGCCAAGAGATGCATATGTCCTACAAGTTGCGCTGATGACGGGTAGACTTGATACGGTCTTAAACCAGCCAGAACAATGACCAGGAGCAATACTGCGCTGGAACGTCCATAAACGTTCATTGTAGGATTCCTACAAAAACTTCGTTTATACTCGTCGTCTACATTGCCCGGTTATACCGAAAGAATTTGGGAGAGTTAACCCTATGCTCGCAATCGTGTGCCCTGGACAGGGTTCTCAGACACCAGGATTCCTGGAACCGTGGCTCGAACTCCCCGGTATCGCTGAGGCCCTCAATAAATGGTCGGAAGCTACCAAGGTCGATTTGGTGACTCATGGAACGACATCCGATGAAGAGACCATTAAGGATACTGCTGTAGCTCAGCCGCTGATTGTCGCGGCAGGACTGCTGGCGGCACAGGCTTTGGGCACCGAGAAGCTGCACCCACAACAATGGATGACGGCAGGCCACTCAGTTGGTGAAATCACCGCAGCTGGTCTGGCTTCCGTATTCTCTCCTGTTGAGGCACTAGATTTTGTTCGAGTGCGAGCCCAAGGGATGGCTTCGGCGGCGGCTGTGGAGCCTACCGGCATGGCCGCGGTACTGGGCGGAGACCAGGATGAGGTTATACAGTACCTCGAGAATATGGACATCACCCCGGCAAACGTCAACGGCGGGGGCCAAGTCGTGGCAGCCGGATCCAAGGACGCGCTAGCGAAGCTAGCCGAAGATCCCTTGGACAAAACTCGCGTTATAGAACTCAAGGTTGCAGGTGCATTTCATACCAAATATATGGCACCGGCTGTGGCGGACCTGCAAGCATTTACCGAAACGCTTTCCCCCAATAATCCAAGTGTCGCATTAGCTTCAAACCGCGACGGAACGGTGATCGATTCTGGCCAACTCTTTGTCGAACGGCTCATTGACCAGGTAACCTCGCCGGTTCGCTGGGATCTGTGCCAACAAACTATGGTTGACCAAGGCGTAACCGGTATAATTGAACTTCTGCCCGGCGGAACACTCACTGGCATTGCACGACGTGCGATGAAGGGTGTCAAAACTCTAGCTATTAAGAAGCCGGACGATCTAGATAAAGCACAGGACTTTATCGCCGAACACACCCAGAACATCTCAGCGTAAGGTTTATCTTGTCTACAGTCAGCTTGAAGCAGTACAACCCCACCAAGGGTAGTCGTATTCTTTC
>DXCT01000047.1 GCA_019115865.1 Candidatus Yaniella excrementavium
ATTCGTTCCAACTACCTCTGGGACGAATCAGCAAATATCTATGACACCTCGTTGAAACTCTGGGAGGAACTCCCAGAAGAACTCGACTACGACTTCTTGTTCTCCCAGCGCGGGGTATTGAACCTGGCCCACCACGTCTCCGAAGTCCGCGACTCCAAACGCCGGGTCAACGCCAACCGACTCAACGGTGTGGACTCCGAATGGCTGGAACCTGACGAGGTCAAAGAAGTCTGCCCAATCATTAACACCTCGGATAACATTCGTTACCCAATCATGGGGTCGACCTACCAGCCACGCGCAGGTATTGCCAAGCACGACCACGTTGCCTGGGCACTGGCTCGCTCAGCGAATAACGCCGGGATCGACATCATCCAGAACACCGAAGTCACTGACATTCTGGTCGAGGGTGGCAAGGTCACCGGGGTTGAGACCACCCGCGGCAAGATCCTGGCCGGCCAGGTGGCCCTGTGCGGCGCTGGACACTCTACACAGCTCGCCGAAATGGCCGGGGTGAAACTGCCGATCCAGTCGCACCCGCTGCAGGCACTGGTTTCTGAACTGTTTGAACCGGTTCACCCAACCGTGGTCATGTCGAACCACATTCACGTTTACGTTTCGCAAGCGCATAAGGGCGAACTCGTGATGGGTGCAGGCATTGACACCTATAACGGGTTCGGTCAGCGCGGGGCATTCCACGTGATTCAGGAGCAAATGGCCGCAGCTGTTGAACTGTTCCCAATCTTCGCTCGTGCTCACGTCTTGCGTACCTGGGGCGGCGTCGTGGACACCACCCCGGATGCTTCACCGATCGTCAGTAAAACTGAAGTTGGTGGCCTATATGTCAACTGTGGTTGGGGCACCGGTGGCTTCAAAGGCACACCGGGCGCCGGTTACGCACTGGCCCACACCATCGCTCATGATGAACCACACGAACTTAACGCACCATTTGGTCTTGAACGCTTCGAAACCGGTCACCTGATTGATGAACACGGCGCAGCCGCCGTGGCCCACTAAACGAAAGGCAATTGCCATGATGCTTATTGATTGCCCGTACTGCGGGCCACGAAACGAAACCGAATTTGGTTACGGGGGTGAAGCCCACGTTGCCTATCCCGAAGACCCATATGCGCTCTCGGATGCAAAATGGGCCGAATTCTTGTTCTATCGCGATAACCCCAAGGGCGATTTCGCAGAACGGTGGGTCCACAACGGCGGCTGCCGCAAATGGTTCAACGCCGTTCGTGACACTATTACCTACCAATTCAAAGCCACCTACCCGGCAGGCTCGCCCCGCCCGAATGTATCCGGAGGTTCCCAGTGACGCACTCCTACCGTCTAACTGTCGATGAGGCACCATACGCCGTCGTTGATCACAATGACAAAGTAGATCTTGTTATCGATGGCAAACAATCCCGTGCTCTGCGCGGCGACACCGTAGCCTCCGCGATGCTTGCATCGGGGTTCAAGTCGGCCGCAAACTCCCTGTATTTCAAACGCCCGCGCGGTGTATTTGCCGCCGGGGTTGAAGAGCCAAACTCACTGGTACACCTGTCTGCACGGCACCAAAGTGACGTCGAAGAATCCATGATGACTTCCACCACGGTCCCGGTGACCAACGGTTTAGAAGCCACCAAACTGAGTGGACTTGGTACGCTGGACCCTACCGAGGACCAAGCTTATTACGACCACGTTCACGTCCACACTGATGTATTGGTGGTCGGAGCCGGCCCGGCCGGGCTCTCCGCTGCCGCCAATGCGGCGCAATCCGGTGCTCGCGTCATTTTGATGGACGAAAAACCATGGACCGGCGGCAGCCTGCTGGATAGTCCCTACGAATCCATCGATGATGTCGCAGCTCCGCAGTGGATCGCCGACACCGTTGCAGCGCTCAAAACCAACGACGACGTCGAGGTGCTCTCCAGTACAACCGTGACCGGGGTCTACGACTCCAACTACGCGGTTGCTGTACAGCGCAGAACTCACCTGCAAGATGAGCACCCGGGTGAAGGGATCTCCCGGGAACGCATCTGGCATGTACGCGCTCAGCAGGTCGTGTTGGCCACCGGGGCGCACGAACGCCCACTGGTGTTCAAAAATAATGATCGCCCAGGCGTCATGCTGGCCTCCGCAGTCCGCACCTACCTGAACCGCTATGCGGTGCGTGCGGGAGAGCAGATCGCCGTCTTCACTACCAACGACTCGGTCTACCCGCTGGTGCACGAACTCCAAAACACCGGGGGAGTCGTTGCCGTTATCGACTCACGGTCCACCGCCTCGCCGGCTGCACAACAGGCCGCAGCCAATGGCGTCAACGTTCTTATCGGTTCAGCAGTTGTTGATACCGGCATTGATGACGAGGATCAGCTGAACGCTATTACCGTTGCACCAATCAACGGTGACGTCGACTTCACCAAAACTCAGCGCTTTGAGGTTGACACCCTCGCGGTGTCGGGCGGTTGGTCGCCGGTGGTTCACCTCCACTCTGGACGCAAGGGGCGAATCGAGTGGGATGAACTACGCCAGGGCTTCGTCGCCGTGGACTCAGTTGAAGACATGCACTTGGCCGGTTCCCTTACCGGAAAATACTCGACCGCCACCGCGCTGAGCTCAGGCGCGGCAGCCGGTGCCGCAGCTGCAACTGCTGCCGGCTACCCGACTGGGGCCAATGCGTCACGCGCGATTGATCGACCATACGGTCCGGTTGAACCATTGTGGTTGGTGCCTTCCCCTGACGGCACAGAAGTCGAACACTACAACAGCCATTATGTCGATTTGCAGCGTGACCAGACGGTCGCCGATATTCTGCGTGCCACCGGTGCGGGTATGAGCTCGGTCGAACACGTCAAGCGCTACACCTCGATCTCCACTGGTGCCGACCAAGGGAAGACCTCGGGTGTTCCAACCATCGGTGTCATGGCCTCAATTCTCGGGATCGATAATCCCCAAGAAATTGGTACCACGACGTTCCGTCCACCATTCACCCCCGTGGGGTTTGCCGCACTGGCTGGGCGTCGTCGAGGAAAACTCTTCGAAGCAGCACGCACCACACCGATGCATGATGCTCATGTAGCTGCCGGCGCCGTCTTCGAGGATGTCGGTCAGTGGAAACGTGCCTGGTACTACCCGAAACCGGGCGAAACCATGGACGAGGCCGTCTATCGCGAATCAGCGGCTGCACGAGACTCGGTTGGCATGTTTGACGGCACGACCCTGGGCAAGATCGAACTGCGCGGTAAAGATACCCCAGAGTTCCTCAACCGCCTCTACACTAACGGCTGGGTCAAGCTCAAAGAGGGCATGGGACGCTATGGCGTGATGCTGTCTGCCGATGGCATGATCTTTGACGACGGCGTGACACTTCGCCTGGCCGAAGACCGCTACTTCATGCATACCACCACCTCGGGTGCAGCAGACGTTATGGAATGGGTCGAAGAATGGTTGCAAACCGAATGGCCAGAACTGGACGTCTATGCCACCTCGGTGACTGAACAGTACGCCACCATTGCCGTTGTTGGACCAAAATCCCGCGACGTCATGGCCAAGCTCGCCACCACCGAGGACTTCTCGGCAGACGGTTTCAAGTTCATGGAATTCCGGGACATCACCCTGGACTCGGGTATTCCAGCACGGGTCAGCCGTATCTCGTTCTCCGGCGAACTGGCTTGGGAAATCGCTACACCTTCGTGGTACGGCTTGGCCGTCTGGGAAGCAGTTGCACAGGCCGGCGAAGAATTCGACATCACCCCGTATGGCACCGAAACCATGCACGTCCTACGTGCTGAAAAAGGGCTCATCGTGGTTGGTCAAGAAACCGATGGCACCGTGACTCCCCAGGACGCCAACCTGGAATGGATCCTTGCCAAACATAAGGACTTTATTGGCAAACGCTCGTTCTCACGTGCGGACAACGTGCGCGAAGACCGCAAGCAACTCGTCTCCGTTCTGCCGGACGATCCAACCTTCCTCCTCGAAGAAGGCGAAGCACTGGTGGATATAGATACCCCGATCGATATTGCCGCCGGACCTGTCGCCCAAGAAGGTTGGGTTACCGCTTCGTATAACTCACCGAACCTGGGGCGCACCTTCGGGCTGGCCCTAATCAAAAATGGGTTCTCCCGTGAAGGTGAATCCCTCAAGGCCCTGGTTGGCGACGAAATTGTCACCATGAAGATTGGGCCCACTGTTCTCTACGATCCACAAGGAGCACGTCGCGATGGCTGATGTACAAGAACTGCGGCGCTCGCCGCTGGTCAATCGAACACAAGAAATGGAACAGGCTTCAGGGTCTGCAGTATCCATTCGAGAAGTACGCTTCACCACACAGGTGGGCTTGCGCGCCGAACCCGGAACAGCGGGCTATGCAGCACTGGAAACTCACCTGGGCGGACTCCCAGAGCGCGTCGGCGATGTCGTCGGAGATGTCGAATCTACCGCCGTGCTGTGGTTGTCACCAGACGAGTTCCTGGCGGTCAATGAACCAGACTCCGGTCTGGTAGAAACGCTGACCGGTGTGCTGGGGGATCACTCAGGTCAAGTCTTGGACCTCTCGGCGAACCGCGCGTTTATCGAGATCTCCGGTCCAGCAACCGAACTGGTACTGCGGAAATCATGCCCGCTGGATCTGCACCCACGAACCTGGAAGGTCAATCAGGCCTACGCCACCGAAATCGCACAAACACCTGTGATTCTGTGGAAAGTTGGCGAATTCACCTGGCGGATCGCACCCCGTACTTCATTTGCTGATCACGTGGTCAGCTGGTTACTCGACGCTATGATCGAGTTTTCGCACCAGGAGGTGTAACCCATGGCATTAAGTGTGCTGGACATGTTCTCTGTTGGTTTGGGGCCTTCGTCGTCCCATACCGTTGGTCCCATGCGGGCGGCGGCCCAGTTCATCAATGGACTGGACGCCGACACCGTTGAGGCCACGACGCGGGCCAAAGTTGAACTCTTTGGTTCCCTCGGCGCCACCGGTGTTGGACACCACTCCGATACTGCAGTGATCCTTGGACTCGCTGGACATGATCCAGCCACGATTGTGCCCGAACAAGTTGATGACATTATTGCCGGTGTCGAAACCTCTGGAACCCTGGAGTTAGCCGGTAAGAAAACTATCGAGTTTGATCGAACACAAGATGTCATTCTCAACCTGAAGGAATCACTGCCGGGACACCCTAACGGCATGAAATCCACGGTATTCGGTGCTGACGGTCAGGAACTTGCCGCGGAAATCTCGTACTCCATCGGTGGTGGATTCGTGGTAACCGAACAAGAGCTCGATAAACCCTTGACCTCCGATCTGGAAGTCAAACATGATTATCGCAACGCGACCGAACTGTTGGCCATGTGCAAAGAACAGGGCAAATCTATTGCTGACTTGACCTGGGAAAACGAAATCCTATGGCGTGAGCCAGAAGAGATTCGGTCCGAGATCCTGCACATCTGGCAGGTCATGCAAGACTGCGTGCAGTCCGGGATCGAACGTACCGAAACCACGCTGCCGGGTGGTTTGAAAGTGACCCGACGGGCTCCCAAACTGTATAAGCAACTCACTGAAGACGGTGCATCGGAGCGTACCGGTGATACCAGTGATGCCCTGCGCGGTATTGAATGGATCAACCTGTATGCACTCGCCGTCAACGAGGAAAATGCTTCGGGTGGTCGGGTCGTGACAGCTCCAACCAATGGGGCAGCCGGGATCATTCCCTCGGTAATGCACTACTACAGCAGATTCCTCGACGACGTCACCGACGACAAAATCGTGGAGTTCATGCTCACCGCCGGCGCCATCGGCATCATCATTAAGACGCAGGCTTCTATTTCAGGAGCTGAAGTCGGATGCCAAGGGGAAGTCGGTTCGGCATGCGCTATGGCTGCTGCTGGGCTCGCCGCAGTGATGGGCGGAACACCGGTAGAAATCGAGGATGCCGCAGAAGTAGCGCTGGAACATAACCTGGGCATGACCTGTGACCCGATTGGTGGACTCGTCCAGATCCCGTGTATCGAACGCAATGCGATTGCTTCTGTCAAAGCTATCAA
>DXCT01000048.1 GCA_019115865.1 Candidatus Yaniella excrementavium
TGGCAAGACTCAACAGCAATGGTGCTGTTCGTCGGCCTCATCCCATTCGAACACCGCGAAAAAGAAGCCTTCCAGGAATTTGATCCACACGCCTGGTTCGGCACCGGAACAAAACGCGTTATGGTCCTCGACCACCCAGAACGCGCCTCCGAAATTGTTGCTGAAGCAATGTTTGCTGCAAGTTCCGGACGCCCCGGCCCCGTAGTGGTTGGTCTTCCCGAAGACATCATCACCCAGCCCATCGATGCGCGAGTACATCCTCAAATTCCAGTTGCCGGTGGCGGTATGACCGTCGACGACTGGAAACAGCTGCACGATGCCCTGTTGGAGTCGGAAAAGCCACTGTTCATTACCGGTGGTAACGACTGGACTAGCGAAGCCTCAGAACAGCTGGTCAAATGGTTAGAAGACCACAAGATCGCCGGTGCCGTTGAATGGCGTACCCAGGGTACTATCCCGTTTGATTCGCCATCATATGTTGGACCAATGGGTTATGGGCGACCGAAACCAACCTACGACCTCCTCGAGGAAACCGACCTCCTGGTCTTCGTTGGAACCGTACCCGGGGACATGATCACCGATGGTTTCACGATTCGCCAGAACTGGGATAAGAAAAACTTCCTGGTCACAATCGATCCTGCACTGCGTGGTCGCTCCGGTCCAGTATCCCATCAAATTTTGGCCAAACCAGCTGACTTTGTTCGTGACCTGGTGCGCATGGATCTGCCGAATAAACCCGAATGGGAATCCTGGACGGCCAAGATGCGCCAACAACAGGAAGGCTTTGCTGCCCTGCCAACTGAAAACATCCATGATGGTCCGGCCACCATGGATGCGATGATGGCCCATCTGGTGCCAACGCTGCCATACGATGCGATGGTCACCTTCGGCGCCGGTGAACACACCAACTGGGCACACCGATACTTCCCGACCCACCACTACGGCTCACTCATTTCGGCACGCAACGGTTCCATGGGGTACTCCATCCCCTCTGCGGTATCAGCATCACTGAACTTCCCAGAAAAGTGCGTGGTGTCGATTGCAGGTGACGGCGAGTTCCTGATGAACGGACAAGAAATTGCCACCGCCAAACAATATGGTGCCACCCCGTTCATCATCGTCATGGACAACCAGGAATACGGCACCATCCGTACCCACCAGGAACGTGACTACCCGGGCCGAGTTTCCGGCACCCAGCTGCAGAACCCGAACTTTGCCGACATGGCCAAAGCCTTCGGCGGTTTCGGAATCAAGGTGACCGAGAATTCACAGCTGCCGGATGCAATCCAAGCTTGCTATGACGCCATCAACCAGGGTTCGTTTGCCCTGATCCATTTGGTAACGGAACAGCGCAAACAAGCCTACTAATCTCATCTTCGATGACGCTCAAAGCATCGAAAGTACCGCGGGAGCCAACGAAGATTCGTTGGCTCCCGCTGTACTTTCACCTCTAATTATGTGCCCTGTCACAATCTGACCTAGGCTAAGTCTGCGGTCTGTGTTCAGGCCGGTGCCATCTAATGTGTGATTCGGTGCAGTGTACGCCGAGCAGAGGAGCGATCATTTTATGAGCTGGTCCCGAGAAGAATTCCCTACCGAAGGCGGCACCGCCGTCACTCCGGCGGAATTCGAAATGCGCCGAGATGCGGGGGAAACCCATGTGGAGTCGCTTCGATACCAGCTGGCTGATCAGCCTGTTTGGCACCGCAGTCGGTGCTGGAATTCTCTTCCTTGCCATCAACGCGGGTGAAGGCGGCGTCTACCCGTTAATTGTTGCGGCCATCTTGATCGGCCCGATGACGTACTTCGCACACCGTGGGCTGTCGAGAATGGTGGTCGCCCTCCGTGAACCTACGTCGGATATCACGGAAGTTTCTCGTCAGTACTTTGGCCGTGGCGCAGGCCTGTTTATCACGGTCGTCTATTTCTTATCGATCTATCCGATTATCCTGATTTATGCGGTATCGATCACCAATACCGTGGACTCTTTGATGGTAAATCAGTTAGGCATGGAACCCTGGCCGCGTTGGCTCTTGTCACTGATCTTGGTGCTGGCGATGTCGGCGGTGATGATTGCCGGACCGAAGCTGGTTTCAATCGTCACAGGGTGGATCGTCTATCCGTTGATCGCAGCGTTGGCATTCTTAATTATTTGGCTCATTCCGCACTGGCAGTTGGAATCGTTCGGTCAGATGCCGGCATTTGGTGACTTTGTTTCCTCGGTCTGGCTGGTCATTGCCGTGCTGGTCTTTTCGTTTAGCTTCGCAGCAGCTACCAGCCAGCTCACAGTCTCGCTCAAAGAGACCTATAAGCTCAAAGCCGGGATGAAAGCAGCACAAATTATCAAGTGGACGACCGTTATTCTGACCGTCTTCACAATGGGTTTCGTCTGGTCATCCGCACTGGCGCTTGTCTCGAAGGGAAGCAAGACGCACGTGAAGCAAACCTGCCGGTCGTGTCCTATCTCGCGAACCGCTTGATCAACCGTTCTTGCAAATTCTTGGACCAGCGATCTCGATTGTTGCCATCGCGTCCTCATTCTTCGGGCACTGGTTGGGCGGCATCGAAGGCGGTGTCGGCATCATCAACAACACCTTCCGTACCAAAGACAGAGAGCTGAACCAGAAGTACATCCGTTACGGTGTCATCGGATTCGTGGTGTTGACCGCCTGGATCGCCGCCATCGTCAATCCCTCCGTACTGTCGCTTATCCAGTCGCTCTCCGGAACGATCATTGCCATGGTGCTCTACCTGTTACCGATGTACGCCATCCACAAGGTCGAAGTCGTCAAGCCGTATCGTGGCTTGGCATCCAACATCTTCGTGACGACCGCCGGCATAGTCGCCGTTTCGGCCATCATCTACGGTCTCCTGCCCTAAAGCGATGGTTCAACAGCTATTTCGACACACGGTGAGTGTTAGAGATCAGCTAAAGCCGAGGTCGGGTGATGCATGGCATCAGCCACCGCCGTGAGGAAAGCCGAAGCCGTACCGCCGTCGGTCACCCGGTGATCAAATGACAACGTCAGTTCCGTGACTTTTCGTGCCGTGATTTCGCCATCCACGACCCACGGCCGGTCCATGATGCGCCCGACGCCAAGGATGGCAACTTCCGGGGTATTGATGATCGCGGCAGCACCGTCGGTACCGAAGACCCCGTAGTTATTCAGCGTGAATGTGCCGCGGGTGAGTTCGGCGGGTGTACATTGACCGTCACGGGCTTTGGCAACCAGTTCACCGATTTCGGTCGCAAGCTCACGTGCCGAGAGCCGTTCAGCATGTTCGATCGCCGGAACCACTAGCCCGCGTGGTGTTTGGGCAGCAAGTCCCAGGTTGATGCCATCGAAGTAGACGATCTCTTCGCCATCGTCAGTTTCTACGATTCTCGAGTTCATCACGGGATAGCGGCGCAGAGCTGCCGTGGTGAATCGCGCAATTAGCGCCAGCAAGCTCGGTGCGGTTTCCGGGTTGTCTGCTTTGAGTTGTGCCCGGAGCTCGATCAGCTCCGTGACATCAACGTCCAACCAGGCGGTGGCTTCTGGAATAGTTCTTCTTGAACGCACCATCTGCTCTGCAACCATCTTGCGAACACCAGTCATCGGCGCCCGGTCTACGATGGCTAAACCGGAGCGCGCATCCTGATCGTGGGCAGCCTCGGTAGTCGCTGTAGTCTGCGGTGCTTCGTTCTGTGCATCCATAGCGGCCAGCACATCGGCACGAATGATGATGCCATCCTGCCCACTACCGGTGAGTTGCGATACATCGATATTGTTGCGTTTGGCGAGCTGACGCACTATCGGAGAAATCACGCGAGATGCTCTACCCTTTTGGGTGGCTACCGCCTGATCCGGTTGGGTATTCGAAGTTGCGGCTGGGCGTTTGCGAGCGCGGGTGCGCCCTGCTGCTCCGCCACCAGATGTGCCATAGCCAATCAGCACGCTGCCAGAGGATTCGTCATCATCGTCGGGGACTGCCATGCCGGCTTGTTCTTCTTCCCGGTAGTCCAGTGCGCCAGGCTGTTGTGAAGATTGAGCTGTCTCATCTCCAACGGTTATCAACGGGTTGCCCACCAGCAGCGTTTCACCCGGTGTGCCGTGGAGTGTGAGCACGGTGCCGGCATAGGGTGAGGGGACTTCAACGAGAGCTTTGGCGGTTTCGACTTCGGCGATTGGTTGGTCAACGGCGATGGTGTCGCCTTCTTCGACGAGCCAGTTAACGAGGTCGGCCTCGGTGAGGCCTTCACCCAGGTCGGGAAGGTTGAAAATCTGTGTGCTCATCAGTGCCCTCCTGTGGTGGCGAAGTCTACGGGTGTGTCATCCCATTGCAGATCGTCGATGGCATCCAAGATTCGATCGACATTGGGTAGGTGATATTTTTCCAGCATGGGCGGTGGGTAGGGGATATCGAATCCGGTCACCCGCAGTACCGGTGCGGCTAATGAATGGAAGCAGCGCTGTTGAATGCGAGCCGCCACTTCGGAGGCCACCGATGTGAACCCTTGCGGTTCGGCCACAACGACGGCGCGGCCGGTTTTCGTGACCGAAGCCGTAATCGTGGCCTCATCTAGGGGGTTGATGCTGCGTAAGTCAACGACTTCAACGCTGCGACCTTCTTTTGCGGCTGCTTCAGCCGCCGCCAGGCAGGTCACCACTGATGGTCCGTAGGAGACCAAGGTGACGTCTTCACCGCTACGAGCTACGCCTGCGCGAGCATAGGGTTCTCCGTGTTCACGTTGTGTTTGAACTTGGGCCCACCGGGTGTCGAATTCCTGACGCAGTTCCTCAAGCGAGACTTCTGCTTTGGTCCAGTAGAGCTTCTTTGGCTCCATGAAAATTACCGGGTCGTCCAGCCGGATCGCGGCTCGCAACATCAGGTAGGCGTCTTCCACAGAGGCAGGGGTGTATACCTTCAGACCCGGGGTGTGGGCGTAGTACGATTCTGAGGAATCGCAGTGATGCTCCACTCCGCCGATTCCGCCGCCATAGGGGATCCGGACGGTGATCGGCAGTGGTGCGGCACCTTTGGTTCTATTACGCATCTTGGCCATGTGACTGATGATCTGCTGAAATGCTGGATACGCGAATGCGTCGAACTGCATCTCTATGACCGGGCGGACTCCACCCAGTCCCATGCCGATAGCGGTGCCGGCAATCCCGGACTCAGCCAGGGGAGTGTCGAAACACCGGTCTTCGCCGAATTGTTGGCTCAGGCCTTCGGTGATGCGGAAGACCCCACCGAGGGTGCCGACATCTTCGCCGAAGACCACGACCATGTCATCGCTCGACATCTCATCGGCCAGTGCGGCGTTCAGCGCGGCGGCAAAGCTGAGAGTTGATTTATCCTTGCTCATGTTGGTGCTCCTCTTAGCCCTGGTGCTCGGTGTGTGCTTCGCGGGATAGTTCTTCAGCCAACTGTGCGCGTTGCTCAGCCAGCTGTGGGGTTTGCACCGTGTATACGTGATCAAAGAGATCTAACGGGTTGAGTTCAGCGTCTTGGCCCATCGCATCCCGCAGGGATGCCGCAACCGTTTCAGCATCCGAAGTGTATTGCGATTCGAGTTCCTCGGTCAGAGCGCCCTCATTTTGCAAGTAGGTGCGCATCCGCGTTAACGGATCACGTTTGGTCCATCCATCGACTTCATCACCTTCGCGGTATCGAGTGGCATCATCCGCATTGGTATGAGATTGCATGCGGTAGGTGTCAGCTTCAACAAGGAATGGGCCACGACCTTCGCGGCAGAGTTTTACAGCACGACCGAGCACAGCCAGCAGGGCAGCTAAATCATTGCCATCGACTAATTCGCCCGCCATGCCGTACCCGACGGCTTTGTGCGCCAACGATGGTGCGGCTGTCTGACGTGAAAGCGGTACAGAGATTGCGTACTTGTTGTTTTGCACAAAGAAGATGACCGGCAGTTTGAACACCGAAGCAAAGTTTAGGGCTTCATGGAAATCGCCTTCAGAGGTGCCGCCGTCGCCAACCATGCCCAGGACCACCATTTCCTCACCCTTCAGGCGCGCGGCGTGGGCCATCCCAACGGCGTGCAGCAGCTGGGTGGTCAGCGGTGTTGATTGCACCGAGGTGTTGCTGTCATGCGGGCTATATCCTTGATGCCAGTCTCCACGGAAATTGGTCATCACCTCCATGGGTTCAACACCGCGGGCAATGACTGCTACCGTGTCGCGGTAGGTGGGGAAGAGCCAGTCGCGAGGTTCCAGGCATAAGGCTGCTGCAACTTCTGAGGCTTCTTGACCGTGGGAGGAAGGATAAACGGCCATGCGGCCCTGGCGTACCAGGGCATAGTTCTGGTCGTTGACGCGACGACCAATCACCAGCTGGCGGTATCCATCGAGTAATTCTTGTGTCGTCGGCATCGGGTATTCGTGACCAGGAGTGGAACCTTGCTCATCCACTGACAGGAGCTCCCCGGATTCAGAAATCATCTGAATCCGGCCGTGAGTTGGCAGCAGATAGTCCTCCAGGCTAATGCCAAGTCTCTTGACTTTTTCATCTGTGGGATCAGGCTGTGCGTTCTCCGGCAACATGGCTGGCACGTCCTTCAAGTTGGATGCGAATACTGTAAGCACCAGTATGACCAATGGAAACGAAAAGTGGGATGCAAATCACAAACTGCAGACATTTTTCTAACATCGCCATAAGATTGTGTACAAATTGACACACTATGATGCTTTCCACATACATTTTGGAGATTGGATGTCCGAAGAACAGCGCAGCACAGAAGCTGCACAGCTTGAGACGATCGATCGGCGGATCATCTCGGCCTTAGCTGACGACGGTCGGATTTCCGTCACCGCACTTGCGGAGAAGGTGCATATTTCCCGAGCGCATTGCTATTCGCGTCTGCAGTATCTTCAGAAACACGGTGTCATTACCGGGTATTCGATCTCGGTCGACCATGCGCGCCTGGGCTTCGGCGCTTCGGCTCATGTCATTCTCAAACTGCGCCAACACAATTGGCGAGCCCTGCGGCAGAAACTTTTAGATATCCCAGAGATCTGGCAGGTGACCCTGACCGGTGGTCCAATGGACGTTATCTTGCTGGTGCGCGCTCGCGATAATGCGGATTTGCGACGCGTAGTCTTCGACGAGATTCAGCCGCTAGACGGTGTGGTCGATACCCAAACTGTCATGATTTTTGAAGAACGCACCTCGGATAGTGC
>DXCT01000049.1 GCA_019115865.1 Candidatus Yaniella excrementavium
GGTGCAGTCGTTGGCATAACCGGTGCAGACCAGCCAGATTTCGCGATCTTCTTATTCCGTTTGGTGTCCCTGGTCGGCGTGGCACTGATTATGTACTTCGTTCCCAAGTTGGCCCAGATGCAGGGCTGGGACCCCGCACGTGCCCAATGGATTTCTGCGGCCAACCCCCTGTTCATTATCTCTTTTGTGGCATCCGGGCACAACGACTCGTTGATGGTCGGTTTCATGGTGGCCGCTATCTATGCGGTGTGGCGCGGCCACGGTGTGCTAGCCGTGCTACTGATGACCGTATCGATCGGTATGAAAGTTATCTCGATCGTGTTGCTGCCGTTTATCGGTCTGTGGTGGGCCGGGCGAAAGGCTTCGTGGCCCAAAATCTTCTGGTACTGGTCTATGACACTGGGGTTGACGGTGGTCATCATGCTCGGGGTCGGATGGCTCAACGGTTACGGTCTCGACTGGGTCCGCGTCATCGCCGGCACCGGCTCGATCTGGAGTTTCTGGTCGCCGGTCGGGGCACTGGGTGAATTAGCGCGTGTGGCCGTAGTAGAACTCGGGCTAGGTGATGGCGAATCGGTCATGGGTGCGGTGCGTCTGGCCGGGCGACTGCTCTCCGTCGTCATCGTGTTGATGCTGATGTTCTGGCGTAAAACAGACCACATACTCGGCAGAGCCACCTGGGCGTTTGCTGCTCTGGTCGTGCTGTCACCGGTGATCCACCCGTGGTATTTACTGTGGCTGTTGCCGCTGTTTGTCATGCTGGGTATCCGCTCCAACTGGCAACTGCGCTGGGTGATCTTTACCGCCGTCTTTTTCACCGCTTATGGTGCCGGGGACCAACTGTATGTCTGGCAGTTCTTAGAAACTGGCGGGCTCATGCAAACCCTATCGTGGGCACTGTCCATTGTGCTTGCGGTATGGGTGCTCTACTTTGATCCATGGACGTCAGCAATGTTCAAAAACGAATGGCATCTGCGCCAGTCTTTCCGGCAGGCTCAACAGGCATACCAACGGTGGAAGACTCAACGCAAAACATTCTCGGAGCCGTGATGAGCAAACCATTTGTCCCCTCACGGATCGATACGGACCCCGGCCACCACATTCGCATCGGTGTGGCCGCCTCCGTGATCATCATGGTCGCATCCTGGGGCGTGGGCTGGCTGCCGCAAGCCCAAAACTCCTGGTTCGCCGGAACCACAGTTCTAAACCCAATGCGCGTCTGGACCCCCGGCGTCACGATCAGCGCTGTCGGTCTGGTGATCGGCGGGCTGTTACTGGTGCGTTCGTGGTTACGACTCGGCCAGGCCCTCCAACTGCCGTTTACCACCGGATCCGGTGGACCCAATGTCGCAACCGTCAAAGAATCCGCACGCAAACATCGTCTCAACGATCGCAAACTGTCCATCATCAACAAGGCGATCTGGTGGTGGGCCACCCCACTGGTTTTTGCGTTTCCTATTATGTCCCGAGACGTGTTCTCCTACCTGGCCCAGGGCCGCCTGCTCCACGCCGGTCTTGACCCCTACGGTGAAGGCGTCTCCTCGCTGCCCGGCTGGTTCATGACCGGCGCCGATGCACTCTGGGCACAATCGCCATCACCCTACGGTCCGGCGTTTTTACTCATCTCACAAGTCGTCTGGTTCATCACCGACGGGGGTCCCGAATGGGCAATCCTGATCTTTCGACTGATGTTCCTGGCCGGCATGGCCCTATGCATGTGGGCAGTGCCGCGCCTAGCACGCCGTTTTGGTGCACGCGGCGACTGGGCACAATGGATCTTCATCGCCAACCCACTCTTTGCGCTCTACATGATCGCCGGAGCCCACAATGACACCCTGATGCTCGGCCTGCTCCTGACCGGGCTGTACTTCATCAACCACGGCTGGCCATCAACAATCCGACGGCCCCGCCTAATGCTCGGGTTCGTCCTGCTGGCCGGATCCATCGCCATCAAACCCCTGACCGTGCTAGTACTACCCTTCGCCGGGTTGCTGATCATCTGGCGCCCCGGCCGCCGCACCCCATACCGGGCGCGCCTTGTGGTCTGGGCAAAATCTGTCCTCGTCGTTGGCACCGTGCTGGTCGTCTTCGGAGCGGTCACCGGCCTGTGGTTCGGCTGGATCGACGCCATGCTCACCTCGGGTGAAGCTGCCTTCCCCTATGCGCCTTTTGGCCTAGTGGGCCTCGGACTCGGATGGGTGGTTGATGCACCGTTTGGAACCGGCATCGACCCGGTTGCCCAAACCTTCTACTCTCTTGGCACACTGGCCATCGCCGTCGTCACCGCCTGGCTGGCACTATTGCCCCGGCCCAAACATCCAATACTTGCAGCGGCCTTAGCACTGACCACCGCCGTGTTGGTCGCACCCGTATTCCAACCCTGGTACGTGCTGTGGCTTTTGCCACTCTTTGCCGTCGTAGGCGTGTGGCGCGGCTGGGCATCGTCACTGCTGTATTTACTAGTCACAGTACTCGTGGTGGTGGGTGTCGTCGATCAATTGGCCGTGTCACAATGGATTCCGATCCTGCCGCTACGCATTCTTACGGCTGCCGTCGGACTCACCGGAGTCGTGGTGCTGGTGTTCTTTGACCCATTAACGCGCAGAGCGTTTCCGCAAACCAAAAAGACGGTAGACCCTTAGAGTGGTTAACACATCAATCTGAAGGGAAGCACATGTCAGTAATTACCCTTATTGGCGGCCACGGAAAAGTGGCCCTGCGCACCACACCGCTGTTGGTCGATGCGGGATATTCGGTCGCATCCGTGATTCGCAACGCCGAACAATCCGGTGAAATTGAGTCGGCCGGTGCCACCCCGGTCGTCGCCGACGTCGAACAGCTCGACACCGAGGCCCTCGCCGAGCTCTTTGCTGGGAGCGATGCGGTCATTTGGGCCGCCGGTGCAGGAGGCAGTGGACCCCGACACACTTGGGGGATCGATCGCGACGCCGCAATTCGTAGCATTGATGCCGCACAGCAGGCCGGCGTGGCGCGATTCGTGATGGTTTCATACTTCAACTCGATGCTTGAGGACGGCGAAGTGCCCGGCATTGAACCAGAAGACGACATGTATGCCTACTACAACGCCAAATCCCAGGCTGATGAGCACCTGCGCAACTCGAAACTGGATTGGACGATCGTTGGTCCCTCAGCCCTGACACTTGAAGAGCCGACCGGTCACATCACCGTTGATAACTCCGGTGCCAACCGTGACGTTGAGGTGACATCAACCTCGCGAGCAAACGTTGCTGCCGTGATTGCAGCCACCTTGGAAGAGCCCGCCTCAATTGGCACAGTGCTGTCCTTCCATGACGGCGACACCCCGATAGCCCAAGCTGTGGCCCAGGGAAACTAACCGTTTTCGAGCAAAGAAAAACCGGCACCTGAATTTTATCAGGTGCCGGTTTTTGCGCCCCAGGAGGGACTCGAACCCCCGACCTACGGATTAGAAGGCCGTTGCTCTATCCGGCTGAGCTACTGAGGCAACAGGCGATAGTCTACCCAAAATGTTGTCCACACCGCCAAATGGGCACACGTCTTATCCACAATTCTACGACGTCCCCGACGTGTAGGGGACCTCGTTGCGTTGACTATGACCTATTCGAAGCCTATTCGAATACTTCGTCAACGAAAGGATGCAACCATGAAAACGCAACTGACCACCCGGGGCAATGTAGCCACAGCGCCCCGACGAGTCGTGACAGATTCTGGCATGGTGATTGTGGAATTCCGGCTTGCCGCGACTGAACGAGTCATGAACCGTCAGACCCAGGAATGGGAGGACGGCAATACGTCTTGGTACACCGTGACTGCCTTCCGTCGGCTTGCCGAAAATATTTTTCGCTCATTCAGCTTGGGTGACCCGGTTACTGTTACCGGACGGGTCGCCATCAAGCAGTGGGTGTCTAAAGACGAAGCAAAACGCGGCACCACCGCCGAAATCGTTGCCGATACGGCCGGCCATGACCTGATGATGGGATTCACGGATTTCACTCGGTACACCAAAGCTCACCAGCGTATGGAAGAAACACACAGTGATGGGCCATTGATCGAACAAGACTGGGAAGAACCCGAACCGATGACAGCCTGATGTTCGCTGAAAACTGGACGCGTTGTGGCAGCAGGATAAGAATTACGTTCTGCTGCCGCAACCGACTACTGTAGAGACCATGGCCGAATTTATTTATCAAATGATCAAAGCCCGCAAAAAAGTTGGCGATAAGGTCATTCTTGACGACGTAACCATGTCCTTTTTCCCCGGCGCCAAGATCGGTATGGTCGGACCCAACGGTGCTGGTAAATCGACAATCCTCAAAATCATGGCGGGCCTCGACGAGCCCTCCAACGGTGATGCCTGGCTGTCACCCGGATACTCGGTGGGGATCCTCTTGCAGGAACCACCGTTGACCGAAGATAAGACCGTTTTAGAAAACGTACAAGAAGGTGTTGGTGATGTCTACCAACAACTCCAACGTTTCAACGAGATCTCTGCCGAAATGGCCGAACCGGACGCAGACTTTGACGCCCTGATGGAAGAAATGGGCAAGCTCCAAGAGGCCATCGACAACGCCGACGGTTGGGATATCGACTCGCAGATCGGTCAAGCTATGGAAGCGCTGCAGCTACCAGATGGCGACGAACCAGTAACCCACCTCTCCGGTGGAGAACGCCGACGCGTTGCCCTGGTGAAACTGCTGCTAGAAAAACCAGACCTGTTGCTGCTTGATGAACCGACCAACCACCTGGACGCTGAATCGGTGGCATGGCTCGAAGGTCACCTGGCCTCATACCCCGGCGCCGTTATCGCGATCACTCACGACCGCTACTTCCTAGACCACGTTGCTGAATGGATCGCTGAAGTCGACCGCGGTCGTCTCTACCCATACGAAGGTAACTACACGACCTACCTGGAGAAGAAGCAGGAACGTCTCGATGTCCAGGGCAAGAAAGACGCGAAACTCAATCGCCGCCTCAAAGACGAACTCGAGTGGATTCGGACCAACGCCAAGGGTCGTCAGACGAAACAGAAGGCACGTCTGGAACGCTACGAAGAAATGGCCAATGAGGCCGAGAAGACGCGCGTGTTGGACTTCGAAGAAATCCAGATTCCGCCTGGACCCCGTCTTGGTAGCCAAGTGATCGAGGCCGACAACATCTCGAAAGGCTTTGACGGTCGAACCCTCATCGACAACCTCAGCTTTTCGCTACCACCAAACGGCATTGTCGGCATCATCGGACCGAACGGTGTTGGTAAAACCACGCTGTTTAAATCGATTGTCGGGCTAGAAGAAATCGATTCTGGTGATCTGAAAGTGGGCGAATCAGTCAAGATTTCTTATGTCGACCAGAACCGTTCCAACATCGACCCGGAAGAATCGCTGTGGCAAGTCGTCTCTGAAGGTTTGGACTATATCCAAGTCGGCAATGTCGAAATGCCATCCCGTGCATATGTCTCAGCCTTTGGTTTCAAAGGTCCAGACCAGCAGAAGAAAGCCGGTGTCCTCTCGGGCGGTGAGCGCAACCGTCTTAACCTCGCGCTGACGCTGAAAGAAGGCGGCAACCTGCTGCTACTCGACGAGCCCACCAACGACCTTGACGTCGAAACTTTGACCTCACTGGAAAACGCCTTGCTGGAATTCCCCGGCTGTGCCGTAGTTATCTCGCACGATCGTTGGTTCTTGGACCGCGTTGCCACCCACATTCTCGCGTGGGAAGGCACCGAAGAGGACCCGGCCAACTGGTACTGGTTCGAAGGGAACTTCGAATCCTACGAGGAAAATAAGGTCGAACGTCTCGGCGCAGATGCTATTCGTGAAGGACGCGCAACACACCGTCGTCTAACACGGAATTAGCTCTTAGCGACGCCACATTCTGCCTCGTACTCACATCGGGTACGGGGCAGAAATGGTTAAGACGACACGTCTGGTTTTTGAGGTGACAGCAGCACAGTAGAATCATCGAATATGGCAAAATGCTCGTATCGTGACGCGAGTTGTTCCATAAGAAACTCGCTATGGTCTTCTTCACGATCTCCTACAGGATACGCTCCCACTGTTTCTTTGGGGGAGTACATCTGCATTGGTAACCAACCTGATGGGGCATCGTTTCGATTTTCTCGCAAATCAGGGTCTTCTTGCTCGAGATTCTGATCATCGCTGTGTGTGGCAAGCATGTTCGACAGTGATGTTGATTCATCGCTTCCTAGAAGTGCATCCAGGTGTTGTATATAGAGTCTCCTCCAAGTATCAAAAGTTGGCAGATCCAATGACACCTCGGGATCACAGACATACATCGACAGCGGCTGCTGATTTCCAGATTCCGTAGCGATACCGAACTGTGACACAGGCGAACGATTCACATGCGTTACCACTTTTGTTTGACGCTTCGCGTTTAAATCGTTTCGGATCCTGTTACTTAACGACGTCGTACCTTTAGCTTCAGCAACGACATAACCATTGCGACGGTCGATGCCAATATAGTCTGGTTCAACCTTGCCAGCATTGGGCGCTCTAGTGATGTAGTGACTATTGCTAGCTAACGAGTAATGCGCTAACCAATTTAGGCCTAGCTCTTTCTCCAAGTAGAGATGCGCCATCGTGCCGCCAAGGGAAAAGGTTAAGTTTTTCTTTTCTGACTCATCAACCTCGTGCTGGAACATTGGTGGTCGGATGAGCCCTTTACGATTGGGCGTGGGCTCCAGAATTCCAAGCGATGAGTAAATCCGCCACTGTGCCATACCCTGGCTGCCCAGGCTAAGAGGGTTATGAAGCATATGCCATGGACGTCCGGAAAGGATGCTCGAGCGCACGAGATCGTAACCAGTGACCTTGAGCCTTGGGGTATTCAGCTGAGCCTGGGGCATGCCTGGTCCCAGTTCTACTTCGATTTCGTAAATTTGGTGAGATAAGACCCACGGAGGCACATGGACGGTAAGCATAATATCAAAAACCCATAGAAACATACATGGGGTATTGATGATGTGAACCCCATTGGCTTAGCAATTGAATTCGAAGTCTACAAGCTCATTCCCAACTGCTCAATCCAATTCTTTACGTCGGCAGCAACATGAGCTGCAAGGACGTGAAATTTAACGGGGTGACTTAGTGTACGACATCCTGACTTGCTCATCATCCGACGTCTTGGGATCGGAGACGGGCCACAACAGGATGAGCCCAGCAACCAAAACAATGATGATCGCTGGAACCATCATGCGGGAATCTCCACTGAACCCAACGAACACGGCGATGAGTGCTGGTGTCAAAAACGAGACAGACCGGCCGGTGGTGGCATAGAGTCCATAGATTTCTCCGGCAGATTCCTGGTTGGTGAGGCGTCCCAGAAATGCGCGGGAAGAAGACTGGACCGGGCCAACGAAAAAGCACAAAAATAGGCCCCAGATCCAAAACGCGAGTGTGCCGTCTTGGACGAACACAATGATTGCAGATGCCAGCAGTCCCAACAGCGAAACAACGATAATGCGTTTCGGACCAAACTTATCGTCAAAAAGTCCACCGAGAAATGCGCCGGCTGCCGCCACGACGTTTGCGCCAATGCCGAAGAATAAAATGTCCCCCGGGTCCACACCGTAAACGGTGGTCCCTAGGATCGCACCGTAGGCAAAAACCGCACCAACACCATCACGGAAGACTGCTGATGACACTAAGAACCAAAAGGTATTGCGTTCGTGCTTCCATAAATTGGCAATCGTGTAAAAGAGCTGACGATATGACTGTGCGATGCTCACACGCTCTGCCTGGGACTTTTCGGGCTCTGCGGTGTCCTTCCGCGTGCGCATCACGATGACAACCGGCAAGGCAAAGATCAAAAACCACAGTGCCGCAACCAGTGCAACCACACGGATGTTCATTGCGTCGTCGTCGGTGATACCAAACCAGTGAGCATCACCTCCGATGAAGCCGACATACACCAGCAGCAGCAAGAAGATACCGCCGAGATAGCCGGCACCCCAACCCAGGCCAGAAATCCTGCCGATGGTCGAGGGTGTGGAGATTTTGACCATCATCGCGTTGTATTGCACTTCGGCAAACTCAAAGAATACGTTGCCAGCAGACAGGAGAATGACGCCGAGCAATAAGAACGACTCATCGGGTTCGACTAAGAAACACGCGGCGGTTGTAAGGATCACCAGGGCGGTGTTGACGCCAAGCCACAACGAACGACGGCCATCGCGGTCAGCCCGCTGACCAATGACTGGTGCGGTCAAAGCAATGATGACCCCGGCGATAGCATTGCCGGCAGCCAACCACGACGTGCCACGATCACCAGCACCGAAGGCGTCCGAAGCCAGATACGTGCCGAACACAAACGTGATCATGACCGCGTTAAACGCAGCCGACCCCCAATCCCACATCGCCCACGCGGCAACGTGTGACCGCTTGACTCGCGGCGCGGGCTGTTCAGCGGTCTTGTCAGTTATGGCGTTAGACATAGTGGCATCGTACCCATAGTCGTGTGGACCGCCGGTGAACCGACGGTTACTGATCGAACTGCGGCAACCGAATCATGCCCTCCTGAGCGACGGTTGCCACGAGATCTCCATTGATCGTATAGATTCTGCCCATACCGAGCCCCCGGGCGGACTGTGCCGAGGGGGACTCTTGGACAAACAGGAGCCATTCGTCCAGATTGAATGGCCGGTGGAACCACATCGCGTGGTCCAGCGAGGCGATTGATTTCTTAGGCTCGATCCAGGAGAGCCCGTGGTTGCGCAAAATTGACTCCAATAGGGTGTAATCGGAGACGTAGGCGAGCGCTGCACCGGCGACATTGCGCGAAACATTGACCGGGGTGAAAGTCTTCATCCACACAATATTGCGGTTGACCTTTTCGGATCCTGGACGCAAGAAAATGGGTTCGTAGGCGTACCGGATATCAAAGGGTCGGTTATATGCCAGATCCTGAGCGGCCGGGTCATCGATCATGCCAACCAGTGAGGATATCGGGGGCAGATCATCCGGCAACGGGATCCCTTCCGGCATAGGTTCCTGGTGTACGACTCCGTCTGACTCCAGCTGGAATGAGCACGTCAGCGACAAGATGACTTTATTGTGCTGGGTAACCTCGACATGGCGAACCGAGAAGGACCTGCCGTCCCGGTGATGATCGACCTTAATGTTCAGCGGCACCGAAGCGTCACCCGGCCGGATAAAATAGCAATGCATCGAGTGCAGCAACCGATCCGGCTCAACTGAATGGCTGGCTGCGACCAAGGATTGGGCCATTACCTGCCCACCAAATACCTGTCCTCGGGTTTGGTCTGGGGTAAATCCTTTGAACGTGCTTGAGTACTCATCGGCGTCCACGCGTTCGAGTTGCAGAACGTCACGCAGGATGTCGGTTGGGTCATCAGGATAGGAAGTGTTTGCCATAGTTGCCTTTCAGTTGTATCGCCTAGTCATACTCTAGTGCTGTCAGCTCAATTCTCGGCAGCCCTGATGACCGTGCCGGGTGGCGTAGGCATAATTGGATACATGGATTATGTCTTGCCGTTTGCCACCTTGAACGCTGTCAAAGATCTCCAAAGTTTTGTGACCAGAGCAAAAACCTTGGATACCACCGGGGTACGATTTCAGGTTGCCGGTGATGTTCTGGCCATCTCGGTGTCGGTGATGCATCCCGGGGGACTCGGGGATAAGGTGCCCATGGTTGTGGGTATGCGAACGCTTGCACTGGATTTTAGCGGCGTCGAGCGTTTCACCATGGACTCGGTATTTGAAATGGACGCTATTACCGACCGAACCAACCGGATGATCTCGCAAGGCTCCACACAGTTTGTGCTGCCACCTCGGGAAATTACAGTGATGTGGTCAGCGATGAACGCGCCGCGCTCAGGATGGATGACCAAGGCCGTGGTAGATGACTTTGAGATTCGAAAAGTTGCGCGCAATGGTATTCGTCGTGTGGGAGAGATGCTGCCAGAAAATGCCGGGGGCCCGGTGTTAGCGAAGGTCCGGGCAGATGTGTGGGCCGAACCAATTGGTGATCCGACACACGTGGAATTCCCCGCCGGTGCCACACTGGGAGCGCACAGCCTCGGATTTCTGGCGCCACGGGGTGAAACCACCGTTTCGACGTCCCAGCAGTGGATTCGGCTCTCATCGGCAGGGGGACACGTGCTCGTCCGCCCCGCCGTGATGGTCTAAACCTGATTCTGCATGGCTCGTGCGGCGCGCTGGAAGTACTCCCACATAGTGTCATAATGCAGTGGTGCCAGATCCAGGGTATCCATGGCATTGCGCATGAACCGCAACCAGGTTTCCCGTGCCTTGGCGTCGATGTGGAACGGCATGTGGCGTGCACGTAACCGCGGGTGGCCGCGCAATTGCGAATAGTCCGAGGGACCGCCCCAGTACTGGATCAAAAATAGGCGCAACCGCTCCTCGGCCGGACCCAGATCCTCCTCAGGATACATGGCCTTAAACTCCGGATCAGCCTCGACCTGTTGATAGAACTCATATACCAATTTTCTAAAGGTCAGCTCACCGCCCACCTGATCATAGAACGAGGTCTGCTCGGCCGGGGCGTTTGTGCGCTGTGCCGTCACAGCGGCATCGCGAGTTGCTTGGGCCGAAGCGTTGGGATCCTCGGATGAATCACGACGGCGACGTTCTGCTTCTTGCTCGGCGCGAAGAGCCGCTAACCGGGCGTCGTCGTTGCCTGAAACCTGTGAGGGCTTTTTCGATTGACGTGGTTTCAGCACAGCGATCGGGGCGCCCAGTCGCGAAGAAAACTGTGGCAATTCTGGCATTTGATGCTCATCTGGGACAGCTAATGTGATCGGGAAGTTCACGCTGCGGGCAATGAAACACTGTCGGTGTGCTTCTTCGTGCAGTTGACGAGCCCGTGGCAGCAACATCGCATCGGCAACCCAGACTTCCGGATACAGTGTGGCGCCGGTGATTTGGCCGCCGTTGGCACCTGCGTCGAGGGTAAGTTCACCACGTACCGACACTTTTTCTACGGTAATCTCTGCTTCACCGGCCACATATAGATACGACAAAATATGGCATTCGACCAGTGCTGCCAACATCAACTGTTCGGGATTCCACCGTTCCGGGTCCCCGTGGAAAGGCTTTGCTGCGGAGCCGTGCAGCTCGCCTGGCCCCTCCGCCTGAATAACGACGTCGCGTAAGAATCCACGTTTCGGGTGGGGGCTGGACTGGGTGGTATTCCATTCGGCACGTAAAGAAAACTCATGTTGCACGGTAGCCAGTCTAGTTCAGTCACACCGGGCTAAAGCCTATTGCCCCGAGCAGCGAACATCTAGACTGGAACCATGAATTTGGTTGAACTGTCGGTGGTAACCGAAGCCCCGCTTGACGCCGGCGCACTCGAGGCTGCGGTCGCCGCCGCCGACGCCGGTGCACTGGTCGTGTTTCAAGGCGTTGTGCGGGACCATGATCCACAAGCCGAGGGCACCGTGACCGGGCTGGAATACTCTGCGCACCCGGACGCCACGAGCTATTTGCGCGACGTCGTAGCCGAAGCGAACGTGTCGATCCATAATATGTTAGACATCGAACCGCTACCTGTTCGCGTGGTTGCTGCCCACCGGATTGGGCGCCTAGATATTGGAGACACCGCCCTGGTAGTTGCCGTCTCTGCCGCACATCGCCAGGAAGCTTTTCGCGTATGCAGCGACGTCGTCGAAAAAATCAAAGCCCGTGTCCCTATTTGGAAACGCCAGTTCGGCGCCGAGGGCAGCCACTGGGTGGGAATTTAACCCCCGGCAAACGGCGGCAGCACGTCGACGGTCGCGCCGTCGTCTAATGCCGCATCCGGTTCCGCCTTGGAACCGTCAACCAAAAACGAGCATCGTGCAATAACGCGGGTGGTGGTTTGGGCATCGGAGAGCTGTTCGATGACGTCGGCAACGGTTTCGGCCTGCATCTTGAGTTGTTTGGTTCCAACGACGTCGGCGGCCGCAGCAAATAGACGAACGGTAATCATAGGGGAAGGTAATCGACAATCTGATTGGCTTCGATGTGCTCGACTTCTGCGGGCACCTGGATGAGGCCGGTGGTTTTCGCCATCTTCACGGCCAAATGGGAGTTCGACGGCAACGGGGTAGCCCGATCGCCGTCAAGGGTGGCAAGCATATAGTAGTTGACCTTTTTCGGAGTCGACAAAGCCTGCGTCGTGTAGACGCGTAGCTTCTGTGGATGGGGTGCACGGCGTTGCATTTTCGCTAACCCCGGCGCCACAAATAATTGTAATGACACCAATACGGCCACCGGATTGCCCGGCAAAGACCACACCGGTGTACCGGCCGGCGATAAACCGAATCCTTGTGGTTTACCAGGCCGAATATTTACCGTATTGAACGTGATGGCCTGTTCCGGATCTTCGTGTTGCCACGACGAGAGCACGTATTTGGAAATATCGTGAGCGCCTACCGAGGCGCCGCCGGTCAAAATAATCGCATCGACACCGTGCTCTAACTGGGAGATCGTATGTTCCAGACTCGCTGCCGAATCACGGATGCGCAACTGATGGGTTGGATTCGCCCCCAGCTTGGTCAGTGTGGCGGCCACCAGCGGGGCATTGGAATCCGGAATTTGTCCGTAGTCGGGTGGGCTGCCAGGAGGGACGAGTTCATCACCCGTAGAAATAACGGCCACCCGTGGGCGGCGTGCCGTATAGACCGAACCGTTACCGGTTGCAGCAATCGCGCCGATGTGCTGTGGTTCCAGCACGGTGCCGGCCGCGGCCACTATTGAACCGGCGTGCGTGTCCTCGGCGCGACGTCGAATGTGCTGATCAGGCTTTGGGATTTCTTCAAACGTAATTGCATCAGGAACTTGCCGACCGGGCTCGTGAAACACCTCAAGTGGCACTATGGTATCAGCCCCGGCAGGCACCGGAGCACCGGTCATGACGGCCGCAGCCTCACCGGGCTGGATACGTTCGGGCGTCGTATGCCCGGCCGGAATACTTTTGGTGACAGGCAGCGTGCCGATAGTAAACCCCTCTAGTGCCACCGCATACCCATCCATGGCAGCAGCGTCCCAGGGCGGCAGATCCATCCCCGAAGTCACATTGGACGCTAATGTGTGGCCCAAAGCATCGGCGAGCGGCACTTCCTCAACGGGCAGGGGCGCCGTGAGTTCTAAAATCCGTGCCAGGTGTTCTTGTTGGGTGATCATTGCATACTCGCCTCACTTTGCAGTGCCTCAACGCCGCCATCAAGATACCCCACAACCTGATATCCGGCCGTAGCCAGGATTTGGGCGGCCCGCACTGAGCGTGGCCCGGTGCGACACAGCGTCACAATCCGGGTGGATGGCTCGAGTGTATCGTGGATGTTGCCGAGTTGATCAAATGGCACGTGGACGACGGACATGGGCGCGGGGTGCTCGACAATTTCTTCGGTACGCCGCACATCAATCACCACGGGCGGATTGTCTCCGTCCAACACATCCGTGGATACCGCCGTGACCTGTACCGCTGTTTCTGATGCTGGTTGTGCTAACGGAATTTCGGTGACGTGCATATCCAAGGCATCGATTACCAACATGCGGCCCACCAGATTGCGACCGGTGCCAACAATCAACTTGATGGTTTCGGTGGCCAATATGGTTCCAACCATCCCCGCAACAGAACCGAGAATGCCCATTTCTGCGCAGCCCGGGGTGGCACGCACTTCGGCAGTGTCTGGAAAAATATCGGTCAGCCGAACGGCTGGTCCATAGGTTCCGGTTGCGTCGAACACCGTAATCTGAGCTGACCACTGCATCAGCGCCCCAAACACCACGGGCACACCGAGTTGTGCCGCGCCCGCATCGACTATAAAACGGGTATCAAATGAGTCTGACCCATCGACCACGATATCCGGCCGGACAGCGCCAACGACATCGACAAAGTTTTCGCCGAGGCGCAGGTCATGCCCGACGACTTCGACCTCAGGAGCGATGCGCTCACCGGCAGCAATAGCCGAGGCAATCTTGGGCTGACCTATTGACTGGGCTGAGTGCAAAATCTGGCGGTTGAGGTTCGACAACTCAACCACGTCGTTATCAAAGACATCGATTCGGCCAACGCCGGCAGCAGCCAAATAGGGGATGACCGTGGATCCCAAACCGCCGGCTCCCACGACGGCGACACGCGCTGCAGCAAGCCGATCCGCACCGCCGTCACCAATCTCAGCGAGACGCCGGTGGCGGGCGGTTCTAGCGCGAACAAAATTTGGGTCAGCTGTCATGCTTCAAGCCTAACAACACCCTGTCATTAAGGTCAGTGGCACGGCTACGATGGAGTTATGCGTTCTTCACAAGCTCGAGTCCGTGTTGCCCGGGTGCATGCCGACACGGGGCGGACCCACCGTGCCGATACCCTCGCCGTCGAGGAACCCCTCGAAATACGCGTTAATGGCACACGCTTAGCGGTCACTATGCGCACGCCGGTCCACGATTTCTCCTTAGCCGTTGGTTTCGCATTGTCCGAGGGCATTATCAACTCGGCTGACGATGTCGTCAGGGTTCGTTACTGCCAAAAAGACCAGGGCCCCAAAGGTTTGAATCCGCACACCCAGGCGCAGCCGCAAGATCACCCCGATGGCAACGGTCTTGCCAGTGAACTTGCTGCGCCATTAGGGCTCGGAGCGTTCTCAGGAACCGAATCCGCACTGCACAACGCCTCGGATAACGTCGTCGACATCACGCTAGCGCCACACGTTGTGCCCCCGACCGCCACTACCCAGCGTCACTTGGTCGTCAATTCTTCGTGTGGTTTATGCGGTCGTCAATCGTTGGATGAAGTCCACCAGAATGGTTGCTATCCCATTGACGAGCGATCAAATTTCACACTCGATGAGCCCACAGTCATGGGGCTTCCTGAGCAGCTGAGCGAGGACCAGAAAGTTTTCGCCAAAACCGGGGGTCTTCATGGGGCGGGACTCTATGATGTTAAAGCCGGCAAGATGTTGGTGGTGCGTGAAGACGTCGGGAGACACAATGCTGTGGACAAAGTACTGGGATGGGCCCTCATGGAGAGACGCCTCCCGCTAAGCGACAAGGTCTTGGTTACCTCATCCCGGGCGAGTTTTGAACTGGTCCAGAAGGCAGCCATGGCTGGCGCCCCCATGCTCGTGGCAGTTTCTGCGCCGTCATCATTGGCCGTTGAGCTGGCCAAAGAATCTGACATGACTCTGGTGGGTTTCACTCGTGGGCATCGCTGTGTCATTTATGCCGGGGAAGAGCGCATCGTGCCTTCCACTACCGATAGCGTGCCAAAGAGCACTGCCGGCGCCGTGGACATTTCTAACGACACGGCGAACACTGGCTAATCAGGCGTCTTAATGGCGCATTAAAATCAGAACATTGCCTGCATCCGACCATTGTCGAATGCAGGCAATGCGTGCTTTACCCAGAGTGAGCGCTCGATTCAGCTCTGCCAGAAGTAGTTTTTGCGAGGTTTTTGGGCTGGGTCGATGAGTGGGTGGAGCTTGAATCGAACTTCACCGTTGGTCCGTTGGATGTGCAACATTTTGGCATGCAACGCTTTATGGTGATGTGCACATATCAGCAAACCATTATCGGTACTGGTCTCACCGTTGTCAGACCAGTATGTGAGATGGTGAAGTTCGCACCAGGCGGCGGGCCAGTGACATCCGGGCACGGCACATCCTCGATCCCGCGCTAAAATTGCTCGCCGGATCGGCTCGGTGAATTGTCGCTGCTTTCGTCCAATCGACAGTACCTGGCGCTGTCCGGTCAATGTCACGGGCGAGACACTCACGTTGCACATCATTCGCAAGATCGTGTCCGGCGGAATATTTGGGGTGTAGATTCCCTGGGATATTCGGGGTTGCAGCCTGTCGAGGTTTTCGTCATTCAGTATCTCGTTGAGATCGGTGGTTTTTGCGGGAGGGTCTTCCCTCTTTTGACCCCGCTCAGTGTCCTTGACTTCAGCTGCCTCGTCTACCACTGGTGCAGCGGGTATGTTGTCACGTTCAAGTTTTGCCAGGTACGCCAGGAGTTTCTCACGTTTCGTGGAGGTGATGTCTGGAAGTAACTCGGCCAGCTCTGTGCGTAAGTGTTGCATCAGCGTCGGGTGATCCGCGAGCACCACCACTTGAGCATGCGCTCCACTGGCACCCCGTAGATTTGAGTTTTCCAAGTTAGCCAAAGCGAACTTCAGCGCATCTCGAATGGCGTGCATAGTCCGTTGACCGCGGGTGCGTCTATCGAAGTCGTCATCTTTTGTCCGCGGATTATTCGCTAGAGATTCAACGGTGCTGAAGACTTCGTTGCCTTCAGCATCCACGATGATCGACCACTTATACGCATCAGGATTCCCACGAACGGGGCCTTCGCACCACACGTTGTGCATTCTTTCGGTTTGACGGGCGGTGAAATTTTTATCGGGCGGATCGATCCAAGCAAGGACATCCTTCTTGCGGCGACCCACGTACCGCCCAAACTCTTCTGGAGTGGTGTGCTCGATCTTTTCTGCGAGGTCCTGCTCCACTACCGTTCGTAGACGATCTCGGAAATCTTGGTTCTTCCCTGCCGATTCGGCTTCTGTGTCTAAGGTTTCGAGCATATTCAGGGCTGAAGACAATTTCGTAGGGTGGAGTGTGCCTTTGGCCTGCAGCGCCCCGAGGAGCGGTAGTTTCATCTCTCCCACGGCGATGTTCTCACTACGTTTCGAATCCGATTCACGCGCCGGCGTCATTGCTGCAGCAATTTTTGTCCGCCCAGAGGCTTCATAGGCTCGAAGTCCGTGGGTTTTCGCGATTAAATCGTTGGCATCACGAAACGGCGTTTTTCCATCCGGTAGATCAACCGTCCAGCGCAGTTTCGGGGAGTTGAACGCATCCTGGAGTAACCCCGCAAATCGGTGCTGCAACGGTGATAATGTCCGAGCGGTCTCTTCGAACTTTAACGAGCGCTGTAATACCCCGGCAGTGGGAATATTATCTTCGCGGCTATCAAGTTCTTGCGCCGCTCCACGAATCACCTCGTGGAGCTGATCGGCGGTGACACTATCCCAATCCACCCGGCCGTCAACGATCGGCAGTTCAAGTGCGTCGAGCACACTGACAACTTCGCCGGTCATAGTCATCGGATGGTCACCTCCAAAAGCGCTTGGTTGGACACCATCATGGGGGATATCTTCCTGCGGGGATCTCGATTCGGAGTTTTTGTGGATAAGTCGCACCGAACAGAAATCAATGATGAATTCTCCACAACCTGTTCATGAGATCTGGATTACAGTACGACTAGGTATTACTTTGTTGTGAAACACCTTTCTCACTCACTCGAAAGCGCCTTGATGCCACGTCTGCCGAATCAGTCCGTCCTAAGCCGGTTTTTCGCCGGTCTGACCGCCTTGTCCTTAACGGTGATTCTTACCGGTTGTTCGAATGACGACGACGCCGAACTGGGGGAGACGGTTGATGCTTCCGAAGTTGACTCAGCCGAGTACGTTCCAGCTTCGGCCGACGGTCCTGCACAGAATGTCCCCGAACCCAACCTCCCGGCTGTCGCTACGGAGAACACTGAGGAAGGCGCGGAAGCGTCATTTCAATATTTTTGGGAAGCGGAAGAATTTGCAAGGTTAACCGGTGATGGGAGTGCTATCGCACTCGTATCGTCTGATGCTTGCGGGTTTTGTTTAGAGTCCATAGATGGGTGGGAAAGTTCGTATAAGGATGGCTACTGGACCGATATACAAGGTGAGTTGGCAGCAGAGATCACCGATATAAGAATTGCTTCGGACGATGGAAACGAAACGGTTGCTCATGTGTACTTCCAACTTCATGAACCTGCAACAGACTTTTATGACGAGGAAGGCAACCGAACTGACGGTAGCTTTGAGGCCCCGGACGTCAGAGACTGGTTCGCTCTTATGGAATATGACGCGGTTGCTCAACGATGGAAGATTGATTGGTTAGGGCTTGAAGATAGTGTGGACTGGGAGGAAGAGTGAACACGACTATCAGAAGAGGTCACTCTGCTTTAGCAGTCCTCATTGTTTTCCTGGTTACCCTAGTCATGGGCGTTACGAAGGCTAATGCATCGGCTGAAGTCAGAGACGGCAGTACTGATGATGCTCTACGTGTCACGACCGAAAGTCGTGCCGAAGTACATCGTAGTCCCTCTATTAGGCGAATCGGCCCTCAACAACCTCCACCTGCACCAGCTCCTGCAACAGAGAATTCAAACAGCAGCGGCGGAAGCAGCACGAGTCGCAACGCATTAAGACCTGTTTCTGGATTTCCAGGGGGCGGCTCGGTGTCTCAGGCGGCCTGTACGATCAGTCAATTATTCAGGGGAACAGAAGATTTTTGTCCGTCCCC
>DXCT01000050.1 GCA_019115865.1 Candidatus Yaniella excrementavium
GACGATAGTCATATCTCTAACGTAACGAATTTTGGGCTATCTCGAATCAACCGAAGGGTTGATGAGCAAATCAACTGATCCGGCGATGTAGTTCAGCGCGCCAAAAACCAGACTGGTAGCAGTACCAAAAAACAACGCAAAACGTTACGAGGGATGACTCCATGTTTGTAGGATTACGCGAAATCCGGGCTGCTAAGGGGCGGTTCACGCTCATGGGCGCCGTGGTCGGTATGATCACGCTGCTACTGGTAATGCTCACCGGGTTAACCGGCGGACTCGGCGCGCAGAACACGGCGGGCTTGGACGACCTCAACCCGGAACGCTACGTATTTGGCAACGCACAGGTTAACGAAGCACCAGAAGATCCAACATTTGCGGAATCATCGGTCACCTCGGACGACCAGGCGCAGTGGGCCGAGACCACAGGCGTTGAAAGCGCCGTGCCGGTAGGCATGTCCCAGACCCTGTTGACCGCCCAGTCCTCTGGCTCCGTTGCCGTGTGGGGTATCCCAGAAGGTTCGGGACTGGTTGAACACACCGCGTCAGCAGCACTGACCGGGGCGACCGAACCTGATGCAGATGGTGTGGTCGTTTCCGAAAGTATTGCTGAAGAACAAGGCCTCAACGTTCACGACACCGTGACCATCGGCCCGGTTGACCTCACCGTTCAGGGCATCGTCGAAGATCAATGGTACTCACACTCGGGCATTGTCTGGGTAACCACAGAATCCTGGCAGGCCATCAGCCATGCCGGTGACGACGTCCTAGGAACCGTATTGGCAGTCTTCGGTGACGAAGACGCCGCGGCCGGCAGCGACACCGAGCAAGCCACCGCAACGGTCAGCACCACGGTATCGGAAGCGTTTCAAGCATTGCCCGCCTATTCCTCCGAATCAGGTTCATTGACCATGATGCAGGGCTTCCTCTACGCCATTTCGGCGTTGGTGATCGTCTCATTCGTGACCGTGTGGACCATCCAACGCACCCGTGACCTCGCGGTGCTGCGGGCACTTGGTGCCTCGGGCGGTTATCTCATGAAGGATTCACTTGGCCAGGCCGCCGTCATTCTGGCGATCGGTGTCGTCGCCGGTGCAGGACTGGGTGCCGGGCTTGGCACACTGGCCGCCTCGGCGGTTCCCGTGAGCTTGTCCGTACTGACTATTGTCGGTCCCGCCATCGGCATCTGGGTTCTAGGCATCCTGGGCTCAGCGCTTGCGGTACGTCGCGTCTCCAACATCGATCCCTTGCTTGCACTGGGCGGGAACTAACTATCCCCTAGACACCACACACAATTTGTTCGACCAGTTTTTCGAAAGGATCTCTGCCATGATCAGCACACAGCATCGCAACTCAAAAACTTCAACCGCTACCGTAGCTCTACACCAGGTGAGCCTCGTCTACCCGGACGGGCAGAACCCGGATGGCTCACAGCGCACTATCGCTGCATTAGACCAGGTCGATTTCACTGCGAATAAGGGTGAACTCACCGCACTGATTGGTCAGTCGGGTTCCGGTAAATCCTCGCTACTGTCAGTCATCGGGGCGCTGATCCAGCCAACTTCGGGCACCGTGACGGTCGGCAACACCAGTGTTCGTGAACTCAACGACTCGCAACAAGCCCAGCTGCGTCGCGACACCGTCGGACTCATCTTCCAACAGCCGAATCTGCTGAGCGCGCTGACCGTACGAGACCAACTCCTTGTTACCGACCACTTGCGGGGACTTCGCGGCAAAAAGCTCAAGGCAAAACGGGCCAGGGCTGAACATCTCCTTGAAGTCGTTGGACTCCAGGAAATGGCAGACCGGAAAATCCATGCCCTATCCGGTGGTCAGCGCCAACGTGTCAACATCGCCCGTGCCCTGATGGGGACCCCGCAGGTGCTGTTGGCAGATGAGCCGACCTCTGCGTTGGACCAGTCGCGCTCACATGAAATCATGCAGCTGCTGCAACGTCTCACCAAGGAATTTTCGGTAGCCACCGTGGTCGTGACCCACGATACCGGGCTCGTGCAATATGCCGATCAGCAGGTCACACTCTCCGACGGTAACGTCGTAGCAGCACAGCGACACCTCAACTAAAGTGTCGGCGCTTTGCGTGCCAGATTACTTTTCGAGTTGTTGTTGTGGCTGACCGGACTTCAGCGCTGCCAGGCGTGCCTCAACTTCGGTTTGATGCCCGAGGTCTTCCAGTTCTTCGAACTGCGCGTCCAACGTCGAATTCGCGAGTTCTTCCTGACCCCGTACGCGGGCTTCCTCACGGCGAATCTTGTCCTCGAACCGTGAGAGTTCAGACGTTGGATCCAGAATATTGACCGACTTGACCGCGTCCTGGACCTGCGCTTGGGCTTGAACAGCTTTGGACCGAGCAACCAATTCGTCGCGCCGGTTCACCAGTTCTTCGCGTTTCTGCTTCATCGTCTCAAGGCCGGCTTTAAGTTTTTCCACGACCTCATTCTGAGAAGCAATGGAAGGTTCGGCATCCTTGGCTGAGGACTCTGCAGACATCTGACGCTCAATGGCAACCCGTGCGAGTCTGTCGAATTTCTCTGCACCGGCAGGATCGTTCTTGGCGCGGAATTCGTCGGCCTTATTGGAAGCGGCAAGTGCCTTTTGTCCCCAGGTATTGGCTTCTTCGCGATCCTCGCGGTAGTCATCTTCGGCCAGCCGGAGGTTACCGATCGTTTGGGCGATGGCAGATTCTGCTTCGGAAATATTGGCCGTGTAGTCGCGGATCATTTGATCCAACATTTTCTGTGGGTCTTCGGCAGAGTCCAACATCGCGTGAATGTTGGCTTTTGCCATTTGCGTGATTCGTCCCAGAATGGATTGTTTCGCCATATTCGATACCTTTCATGCGTTGCCGGCTGTTGCCGGCTAGTCGCGATTATTGCCATCTTATGTGAACTTCAGGTGCTAGAAGCTTCCGCCGCTGCCACCACCGAATCCTCCACCACCGCCCAGGCCGCCACCAAAGCCGCCACCGGAGCCGCCGAAGAATCCTCCACCACCGCGCGAGGGGCCACCAAAACCGTAACCACTACCTGAGCTGGTATGTGTCCCACCAAAGATTTGGCCTAGGAGCAGGCCACCCAGCATTGCGCTCATATTGGAGCCACCGTGACCTCGATGGTGGTCGTCGAAGTCTTGATAATTTGCTTCTGCTTGTTGTTGCGAGACGCGAGCTAAGTGCAGTGATTTCTGTGCTTCAGCGATCGCTTGCACAGGATCGCTCTCGCTCAACGTTCTGGCAGTTGCAAAGTGTGTTTGAGCAGCTGATAACTTGGTTCGAGCATCGTGACGAACCGCCCCGCGCCGTCGACGGATATAGGACTCCGCGGTATCGATGGCTGATTGTGCTTTGGCCATTGCGGGTTCAAAATCACGCCGGGCGGCTTTTACCCGCTGCTGTTGATCACGCAGCGGCTGCAAGGCGTCCTCCAACGGATCCAAGGTTTCATCAAACTCTTCAAGGTCTCGCATCGGATGCTTGCTCGGCAACCGTGCAGAGATGGTCTCGGTGACGTGTTCCAGTGCCGCAATACGCTTGGGCAGCTCGGGTTCGGTGCGGTGCTGCGTAGCAAAAGCTTTGGCCTCGGTCAGGAGATGCCTGGCCTGTTGGACTTCGATGTTCAGCTGACGCTGGGCCTTGTCCAAGTGACCGGGAAGCCGGTTGATCGAAGTGAAGATGTCGCGGAGTTCTTGCGTTGTATTTTCGGCCTCATGAATATGCCACGCAGCGCCTGATCGGTCCGAGCCATCCAGGGCCTCTTGCGCAGCGGTGATTTTCTCTTGTCCAAATACCAAGAGTCCTTCAGCTTGCTTGAGATTCCCAACGCCGTCTTCTATAGCCGTGGAGTCATAGTTGGATTTCAGCTGGTTCATCGTAGCAATGGCCTGGCGTTGTTGCGTGATCAGGGGATCAAATGCTGCTCTGACACCTTGGAGTGCTTCTGAGGCGTTTTGTTCTAGGTCACGAAGTTTCTCAAAGTCGTGTTCGTGTTCCTGCAACGATGCCATGACCTTGGCTGAACGATCCAGGATTTCTTGCAACCATGCCCGCTGTTCTGCTTCGGTGTCCGGGATATGGTCATCGAGGCGATACTGCAGCTGAAAGGACTGCCGCATATGCTCTTTGGCGTCAGCGAGGTCCTGCTGGAACACTTCAACTGATGCATCGCCGTAGGATGCCTGGGCGAAACCGATTTCTTGTTCTGCGGTCGTAATGGCGTCATCGGCATGGATGAGCGCAGACCCTGCTTGCGTCCGTAAGTCTTCGATCGAAGTATTGTCTCGAGCATCCTGGGTGTTGGTGGAGTGTTGTTGTTCAGGGTTCTTTCGTTTGTGTGAGCGGCGATACCAGAGGACTATGACGACGATTGCGATCGCCACGAAGACCAGGACGCCCAGCGCCAACAGGATCCCAATGAGACCCAGAGACGAGGCCTCGGACGCTTCTTCGTCTGCATCCTCATCGAGCTCACCGATCGCCGCGGTTGCCAATCCTTCGATGGCTCCCTCACCAGCGCCGAACCAGTCACTTTCAGATAGCGCAGGCAGGATGAAGTCACGATCAATCGCGGACTGATATTGCCGCAACGGCCCGTCGGCGTGTGTCACAAAATTATAGAGCCGGTCTTCGGTGGCGATCGCCAGAACATTGTCATTGGTGCCGAGCTGCTTCTGCTCGGCGACTTCTGCAACCCACTCTTCAGGCTCTGATGGATTCTCGAAGCTAGAGACGAACAGCAAAAACAGCGTGGTCCCATGATCCGCTTGCAGTTCACGCACCTGTTGCGACAGTTGATCCTGTTCACCCGGGGACAGCACATCGGAATCATCCACCACAAAAGTACCCGGGTCAATGGTGACGGGTTCTGCTGCTTGGGCAGGCGTGCTCAAGCCAAATAGGAACAAGGATGACGCGAGGAGCGCTATCCCAAGTTTTTTGAAGATCATGGACCCACCTTTTGCTTGGATCGGTAGCTGCTGACAAGTTTAGGTTGATTTTTTCGTACCGTGCTAGTTCTTCCGATGGGCGAAGTATAGAGGCAACGCGATGAGGAAGAACCCACCGATCAAATTCCCTAACAGCACAGGAATCTGATTCCATAGCCACCAGTCGTCGATGCTCACCGGTGCACCCAACATCATGCCCGCGGGCAATAAGAACAGATTCACAACGCTGTGTTCCAGACCCAGGGCGAAGAACGCGGCGATCGGTGGCCAGATTGCCATGATTTTTCCTGCGGTCGAGGAGCTGGTCATTCCCAGCACTACCCCGAGTGCGACCAACCAGTTACACAGGATCCCGCTGAGCAGTGCCAAGCCGGCACCTGCCAGATATCCCAGCTCTTGATATTCCAGTGTTTTGGTGATCGTCATATCGATGATGCCCTGTGCGACATTATCGGGGTCAGTCGTCCACCAGCGGCTCAGCAGTGCCGCAAACATGGTCGCGGCGAACACTCCGCCAAGCAGGTGCCCGAGCAAAACCCAGCCGAAGTTTCGCAACAGGCCTTTCATATTGGCTTGTCGATGGACAACGGCCAGCGGCACCAGAGCGAAGTTGCCGGTCAAGAGTTCGACGTTCAACAGCACCACGATCACCAGTCCCATCGGGAACAACAGTGCCCCAATGAGGTCGATGCCGGTTTCCTGGGCGGCGGTGATGGCCAGGACGGTGGCGCCGGCTAAGAGCATGACCGAGAAGGCAGCACGTAGCACTAGCTGCCCGGAACTGTGTTGTGTTTTGGTTTCTCCTGCATCCAGCATGGAATCGACCACAGTGGGTGGGGCAACGTATGACAAGGTGCTCCTAACGGGGCTTGCTTGGTTCTCCCAATGACAACATCAGTCTATTGGCCCAGTTGAAGAATGCGGCACCATTGATGACGTCGATAATATCGGTCATGCCTGCTCGACCGTCCAACCCAGGGCAGGAGCGACCTTGGTGCCCAGCAGCTCAATCGATCGCATTGTGATCTGATGGCCCGGATCCAACGAGTGCACCTGGAAGCTGACCTCGGTTGACGCTTCGGCCGCCTGGTCACCTGCCAATTGTTCGGCGACCTCATCGGCGGTGCCGAAATAAGTGCCCGTATAGCGCAGTAGCTCGCCGTCGCTCAGATCGGCGGCGCTTATCGGTTCGCCATTGGAGCGTAGGTTGCGTTCGGCCAGGTGCGCGACTCGGGTTCGCAGGTGTTGCAGAGCAGCCGTGCGGTCTTCTTCATCAATAACGACGG
>DXCT01000051.1 GCA_019115865.1 Candidatus Yaniella excrementavium
AAACGTTTGCACCAGGGCTGTCAGCACGCCCAATGAACCGGCACCCACGGTCACATCCTCGGCGGCCACGTTGTAGGTTTCGCCGATTAAACTGCGCAACTGGGCATAGGTGGTTTCAGGGTAGCGTTGCACTACCTCGGAGGTCGCCGCCTCACGGATCGCATCCGTTGCCGCGGTGATCGGGGCATACGGGTTCTCATTGGAGGCTAATTTATAGGCGACAACACCGGGCACTTCCACCGGTGGTTTGCCAGCCTGGTAGGCGGGCAGTTTATTGAGCACGGAACGTGGGTACACAGCAGAAGAATCCATGCCGACCAGTCTAGCGATCGCACTTGGACAGCTGGATCCTGGTAGAACATTACGCCCTACCCAGTCGGGCCATGATTGCTTCTGCCCCGCGATGCAGGGTGGCCGCGATATGAGCCTCATCGAGCTGCTGGCGCGGATAGACCACGGCAAGTGTTGCCGGCAGCTGGCCGGCAGCCATCAGCGGCACCGCAACCGAACCGACGCCGGGGATCACTTCGTCAAAGGATGAGGCATAGCCATCGCGCAGCGCTTGGTCGAGATCAGCCTGGGCTTTGTTCGACAATTCCAGGTCTTCGATATCGGCGCGTTGCTGCGGGCTCAGCCCCGATAACAAGGCCATGCCCGGGGCGCCTCGGTCGAGGTGGTGACGGGTGCCAGGGTGCTGCGTCAGCGCATGCGACGTCGTTGCCTCAACGGTCACCAACGTGAAGCAATCCGCACCCTGGGCCACGGCAATAAAACACGACATCTCCAGGTCATCAGCGATCTTGGTCATGATCGGCAGGCCCACGGTTTGCAGCGAATTTTCAACTCCCCGCGCTAAATTGGTTAGGCCAGCTGCCGGGTGAATCTTGCCGGCCTCGTCCCGGCGCACCAGATAATGCGCTTCCAACGTTCGCAGGAGCCGATATGCAGCGGAGCGGTGGATGCCAAGTTGCTGTGCGACCTGTCCGATGGACGGCGCGGCATCCGCGGCACAAACTCGTTCCAACAGCTCTATTCCACGCGATAACGTCAGTGAAAGACTGCCACCTGCACTATCAGACATCGTGTCTCCTCAGCAATCTGATTTGGCATACTCGACTTACGGTGTGTAAGCTCACACCTAACAGTTCACTAATTGAACACCATGTTCGAATATAGAGCAACTTTAGTTTCTTGGATCGTTGCGAGCCGTACAGGAGTTAAGTCATGCAGTTTCACCATCACGGATATGTCTCCACCCAACCCCGCGTTAAACCCGCAGCGGGAGTCGGTTTGGATCGCCCGGATGAGCTTCCAGACACCATGGACGTCATGATCGTTGGCTCCGGTCCAGCCGGCATGACCACGGCAGCAACCCTGTCGTCCTACCCGGATGTACACACTCGCCTCATTGAACGTCGCGAAGGCCGCCTGGTACTGGGTCAGGCCGATGGTATTCAGGCCCGCTCGGTCGAGACCTTCGACTACTTCGGTTTTGCCGACGAAATCACCAACGAAGCCTACTGGCTGACCGAAATGAACTTCTGGAACCCCGATGAGGACAAGCCAGAGAACATTGTGCGTACCTCGCGCACCCTGGATGACCCAACCGGCATCTCCGAATTCAAACACCTGATTGTCAACCAGGCTCGTGTATTGGACTACTTCGCAGAATTCGCGGAGCGTTCACCATCGCGTTTGAAGCCAGACTATGGTTACGAGTTCGTTTCCCAGAGCGTGGACAACGACCACGAATACCCAATCGAGGTCACCCTCAAGATCACCGCTGGTCCACAGGAAGGCGAAACCCGTACGGTTCGCACCAAGTACCTCGTCGGTTCCGAAGGCGCACACTCGCCGGTCCGTAAGTCCATCGGCCGCACTCCGATCGGCGATAAATCCGATCACGCTTGGGGCGTCATGGATGTTCTGGTGGAAACTGATTTCCCAGATATTCGCACCAAATGTGCCATCCAGTCCAACGACGGTGGCTCCATCCTGTTGATTCCTCGTGAGGGCGGCTACCTGGTGCGCTTCTACGTGGACCTCGGCGATGTTGATCCCAACGATGGCGGTCAGGTTCGCAAAACTCCACTAGAAGAAATCATCCGTCGCGCCAACACCATCCTGTCGCCGTACACCGTTGAGGTTAAAGACGTTGCCTGGTGGTCCGTCTACGAAGTTGGGCACCGCGTGACCGATAAATTCGACGACGTCGACGATGGCCAGGAGTCCGAAAAGAACCCACGAATCTTCGTGACCGGCGATGCATGCCACACCCACTCGGCCAAGGCCGGTCAGGGTATGAACGTGTCGATCCAGGACGGTTTCAACCTCGGGTGGAAGATCGGTCAGGTCGTCTCCGGCTACTCCGATCCTTCCCTGTTGCACACCTATTCGGGTGAGCGCCAAGAAGTCGCCCAAAACCTCATCGACTTCGATAAGAAATGGTCCTCCCTGATGGCTGCCAAGCCAGAAGACCTGCCATCAAAGAACTACGTCGCAGAGTTCTACCAGAAGACCTTTGAGTTCCCAGCCGGTTTCATGACCGAGTACAAGCCATCGCCGCTGACCACCCAGACCACCCACCAGGATCTGGCCAAAGGCTATGAAATTGGTAAGCGCTTCAAATCCGCTAAGGTCTCCCGCGTTTCGGATACTAACCCGTTGCACCTTGGTCACCTCCACGAAGCTGATGGTCGCTGGCGCATCTACGTCTTTGGTGACGACAAGGCACCGACAGACGCTGCAAATAAGGCCAACAGCTTTGGTGAATGGCTGGGCACCGATGCCAACTCACCGGTCATCAAATACACTCGGAAGGGCGAAGACACCAACAGTGTCTTTGATGCCAAGCTCATCTACCAGCAGCCCAAGGAAGAGATCGAGTTGCTTGAAACTCCACAGATCTTCCGGCCAACTGTTGGTCCACTACAGCTCACCGACCTGAACAACGTGTTCGGTGTGCTCACCGATGACAACATCTACGAAACCTTTGAGATCTCATCGGCTGGTGCAGTCGTTGTGGTGCGTCCTGATGGCTACATTTCCACCGTCCAGCCACTGGATGCCACCGATGCGATTGCCGAATTCTTCGACGGCATCTTCACTGTGCAGAACTAGTTCTGACTCGGCAAAAACCGGCGGTACCCTTTTGGGCGCCGCCGGTTTTTCGTGGCAAGATTATCCTATGAGTTATATTCTTCGAACCATCGTGACCGCGGCATCCTTCTGGGTTGCCCTCTGGCTGTTGCCCGGTATGCAGCTGACCTCAGATACCGGCGCTCCAGATACCGGCGAATCGATCATCGCCCTGCTCATCATCTCCGTGGTTTTTGGACTCATCAACGGTGTCGTCCGTCCAATTGTCAGCTTCTTATCACTACCGATTACCTGTCTGACCCTGGGGCTATTCACTCTGGTCATCAATGCTGCGATGCTGTCGTTGACCGTCTGGGCCACATCGTTTTTACCCGTCTACGTCACCATCGATAACTTCTTCTGGACCACCATCCTGGCTGCCCTGATTATTGCGGTGGTCTCAACGCTCGTGAACCGGTTGATCTCTACTGTGGCGCCAACGCACTAACAGGTTTATGGCCGCGGACTCGTTGCGGTCAGCCACTGATCCAGTGGTCTGACCCCGATGATCTTGCGCGGTGCCCCCAGGTCAGGTTCTGCTTGGTGAACCGGCTGGGTGGGGTGTCGAGTGGGCGGGGCCTGCTGGCGGTCCAAATGAAATTGTTGGACCGCCACGGGCCCGCCCATTTTTTGTTCAAGCTTGCCCAGTGGAATCTGAGTGGCGTGCTGCACCGCAGGATCGTGGAGGGCATCGGCCAATTGCCCGTCGATCAATCCCAGGTTATGTTCGGCACCAAAAATGCCAGCGTCGATATCTTCATCCGGATAACCCTGGACCTCGATGGTTGTGCGATTTAGCCGAGCCTCGTTACTGGCCCCGGTCAACGCCGAGACTTTGTCGTGTTCGTGTTCCACGTGCACCAGATTCGTCTCCAAATCATCGGTGCGTCGATGGCCCGTATAGGCCGCAACGGTCAAGACGTCTGTGACGTTGTACTTCGACTTCATCTGCTGTCCCAGCCCGACGTTCATGGCGTGGGCGCCACCTTGGCTGTAGCCCATCGGGATGACGGTGGCTCCGGCCGGCACTCCGGCTTGCTCAAGAATCTGTAACGTAGTGGCTTCGACATGTGGTGAATCCGCGCCCGCAGATTCCACGAAGCCGGTAACCCCAAAGGCCGCGTTATCCTGAAGCGCACCAAGCGCCCCATCGCCGTCGCCCACCGGGGTGGTACCCGGGTAGATCACAGCATAGACATCACTGCCCTGGGGCTGTTCGATCTTGGCAACAGTAATGGTGTCGTGGTCGTAGCCATAGTCCTGCAGCAAGCTCATCGACTTCAGCGACCCATCTGCGCCGAGTGCTTCTCGAGACTGCCACCCATCGGCACCGGGCTCCTGGGTGATATTCGTTGTGTCATAGGGTGCCAGTTGGGACAGGCCGAGGTAGCCCAGGGCGTGGGCTAAGGTCCCGATGGTGCGTTGCGTCGGGGCAACGTCCCAGAGGTTGTCGTTAAAACCTGCCATCCAACCGATCGTATTGCCGGCCACATATTTCGACCCGGGCAGCACCCCGTCCAGCGTGGTAAACGCCGACTCAACCGGTGCCCATGCTGCACTCGTGGTGCCACGAATCGCTATCTCATATACGTCATTGGGTACATTCACATCGGTGGTGACCCCAACAATACTGATCGCCAAGGCCAACGGGGTAAACGCTGCATCAACGGCCCGGCTAATCTGCTGTTCGGTTTCCAGATACGAATTCACCGCAAAATCCACGCCAGCTCGTAAGGCCGCGACCTCGGCTTGCATAGTCAGCAAGCCCGTTGAGATGGCCACCGTATTGGCCCCGATCATCGGTCCCTGCGGCGTCATGATCGTCACCCCGGCCAGTAATCCGCCGGCAACAGTGGCTTCGCCGGCTAGTCGCATGGAGTGCTCGGTTGCGTCTTGCAGGCGCCCCACCCCCAACGCCAGCTCATCCAAATTTGCTCGCCAGTGCGTTGGCCCGCCGGTCACCTTGGCACTCATGAACACATCCTGGCCACGGCTGTCCCAGCGGTGGCGCCCACCGTGCTGCGGGCCGCTGCCAGCAGGGTTTGCAGACTGGCGATCATGGCACGCAGCTCGTCGATACCTTGGCTGGCTAACGTTGCGGTTTGGTTAGCTGTCTCGCGCAGTGCTGCCGCATGTTGTTGTCGGTGACTCACGGCTTCGCGAAATACTTGCCCGGCCGGTGAGTGCCATTCCAGCTGCGTGGTGGCAGCTAAGGTATCGTGCACGTGCTCTATGCCGACACCCACGCCGCGAAGTTTGGCCACCAACTGTTCCAGTACCTCGATTTGTGAGGCCAACATATTCAAACCGGTTTCAGCAATCGTTGGACTGGACACGAATTGCTGCACCGCGCTCGAAGCCATATCGCAAGCGCCACCGGACACCAGGCCGATACCGGCACCGATCTCGGCAGGGCTGGGGATTACCACCGACGTCATCGCATTCTCCTTGGTTGATCACATCCACATTGCCCAAGGCTAAAATCACCCAGCCCGCAGCCGGTGCCGCACGGCCTAAGTTGTGGAGAACGGCAGTGCTGCGACCGCACTGTGGAAAGCCTGACACCACCGTCACGGCTGTGACATTATTGGGTGGCGAGCCGTTCCGGTGGCAGAATAAGACCATGACTGAAAATTTGCGTGTTCGTTTGGCCGATACTGACATTCCTCTAGGACCCCTCGATGGTCGCTACCGCGGTTACGTTGCGGATCTGGTGGACCACCTTTCCGAGGCGGCGCTCAACCGCAACCGCGTCCACGTGGAAGTGGAGTGGTTCATTCATTTGGCAGATGGCCAAGTCGTACCTGGTCTACAGCGTCTGACCGAACAACAGCGTGATGGTCTGCGTGCCATCGTCACCGAATTTGATGAGGCTTCGATTGCGGAACTGGCAGAAACCGAAGCTGTCACCGTGCACGACGTCAAAGCCGTGGAATACTTCATCGCCAACCGGCTCGACGCCCTGGGCCTGGGACATCTGGGCTCGCTGGTCCACTTTGCGTGCACCTCCGAGGACATCAATAACTTGTCCTATGCACTGGGTGTCCGCGATGCGATCACCGACGTCTGGTTGCCAGCCGCACAGCAGATGGTTGACGCCATCGCCAAAACCGCCAACGCCGCCGTTGAGACTCCAATGTTGTCTCGTACCCACGGCCAACCGGCTACCCCAACCACACTGGGCAAAGAACTCGCGGTCTTTGTGCACCGTCTGAACCGTCAGCTGCACCGTGTCGCAAACCAGCAGTACCTGGGCAAAATCAACGGCGCCACCGGCACCTACGCGGCCCACGTTGCGGCCGTCCCCCACGCCAACTGGCCGGTTATTGCCCAAGACTTTGTCGAAGGTCTGGGCCTGACGTTCAACCCGTTGACCACCCAGATTGAAAACCACGACTGGATGTCAGAACTCTATGACGACGTGGCACGTTTCAACCAGATTCTGCACGGTTTCTGTGTGGATGTTTGGAGCTACATTTCCATCGGCTACTTCGCACAGATCCCCGTGGAAGGCGCCACGGGCTCTTCGACGATGCCGCATAAGGTCAACCCGATCCGCTTCGAAAATGCCGAAGCCAACCTCGAACTGTCCAATGCCCTGTTGAACTCACTGGGCGCCACACTCATCGAGTCCCGCTGGCAGCGCGACCTGACCGATTCGACATCGCAGCGCAATATCGGTGTGGCCTTTGGTCACTCGATTCTGGCCATGAACAACGTCACCCGCGGTATGGGTCAACTCGATGTTGCCGAAGACGCCCTGGCCGCCGATTTGCAAACCAACTGGGAAGTCCTAGGCGAAGCCATCCAAACCGTGATGCGCGCCGAATCCATTGCTGGAACCGAGGGCATGGATAATCCCTACGAACGCCTCAAAGATCTCACGCGCGGTACTCGGGTTGATGCAGAACGCATGCGCGAATTCGTTAGCGAACTCGGCCTTTCCGACGCCGCAGCACAGCGTCTCAAAGATCTGACACCGCAGTCCTATACCGGTCTGGCATCAGATCTGGCGCGCGAACAGCTACAGGGCAAATAGTCAGTCATTCTTCGAACCGGATCTCTACCCTGCGGTTGGCTGTGAAAGTCTCCGGGTCATCGGGATCCTCGGTCACAGCCGGCTGGGTATCTCCGAAACCCTCAACATCAAACTCGAGATCCGGGCGCGTATCGGCAAGAGCATCGGCCACTGCCTGCGCCCGGTTTTCGGATAACTGCTGATTATCCAGGTCATGATCTGGCGGCATAGGTCGCGAATCGGTGTGCCCGTGGACATCTAGTTGGACACCATTGGGCACGTCGTCGATCAATTCTGCAATGCGATCCTCAGCCTGTGTCGACAGCTGCCACTGCATGGCTTCAAAAAGTATGTCGGCTTCCAGAATGATGACATTGTCTTCATCTGATGCAGCATCGCCCAACTCTTCGATCGAGCGCTCAATGTCATACGCAGTAATGGAGTCTTCGGGATCGTACTGCGTGACCGAATCAGCCAGCATAGCATCGGTCACTTCCTGTGGTGGCCGAGGGGGTTGCTGTTCCGACTCCTGATCGGCGAAGCTCGCCGGCAGCGCCACCAAGCTGCTGAACATCGTCAAAACCCCCGCACAGCACGTGGCAGCCAGACGCCGCCGAGCACCTGATGAACTCTGCTGCATCAGATTCACTCCCCATCCTCTGGGGTCTCGACGTTACCAGAGCCCTGCTGGATTTCGACATCCTTGAACTCTGGCCCGCTAGGCAAGCCCACGCTGATCGTGTCGATATCGTCCTGAGGGGCCGCATAGTTCGCCCAGTAGCCCTGCGTGTCACCGGAAGTAAGCTCGACGGCGTGCCCATGGGTCGACCAAATGCTTTCCTGGTTCGATCCGCTGCGTAAGACGGCATACCGTTTTAGATTTTCACGGTCATACAGTGCGGGTTCCACAAGTGCGTGGGTCTGGCTGTGAAGTTGCCACAGGGTGTATGCTTCATGCTGTTCAAATTCTGGAGTGAAGGTCAGCAACAACTCCATCGTTTCCCCTTCAGCTTGCAGATGATGGAAACCTACCGTGATGGTGCCATCGACATCTTCGGCCGGAATTTCGTAACTAACGGTCTCAAGCGCATCATCAGGATCAACGGGACCAGCCGAGGGCTGTTCATCGCCGGCATCGGTGCCTGTCTGAGTTGTATCGTCGTCCGTGTCGTCGGTCTGTCCATCGGCAGGGGTTTCGGTGTCGGGACTTTCGGCGGCACCCTGATTGGTGTCAGCGGGTTCGTCATTCGCAGTACAAGCAGTCAGTGTGAATGCGGCGAGCGCGGCGAGTCCGGCTGCTTTCTGAACGAGTTCAAGTCGAGGTGCGGTGTGTTTCATGCTCGGGGCGTTGGACATGAAATCTCTCCTATTGGGTTCGGTGTGATGTTCCGTGCCAGCAGTGCCAAGTTACCGCTGGGCGAAAGACGTGTCTATATTCCGTGGACGGCCTTTGCCTCGACGTGTTGCCGAACACAAAACTCCGGGACGCCCAGTGGACGTCCCGGAGATATTGGTGTGAGATGGGAAATGCCTTCGTTAGGCAACGTAGTGTGTGACGTTTAGCCGGTGGATCCGGGCGACACCGCCGGGTGGGCAAATTCAGTCGACACATTAATATTGACCACGGCAACCCCGGTACCGGCGGTAAGCCACTGGGCGAAGCCATCCATATCTTCCATGGTGTTCACCGTGATGCCGGTGGCCCCCATCGCTGTACCGATGGCGGCAAAGTCCAGCTGCGGCAAATACATGGCGGTTGGGTCTGCACCCAGGACCGCGTATTGGTGAATCTCCGCCCCGTAGGCGGCGTCATTGATGATCACCACGGCACCGTGCGCTGTGGTTTCGATGAAGGTGGCAAGATCGGCCAGTGCCATTTGTCCGCCGCCGTCACCCGATACACAGACGGTAAATTTCTCCGGGCTGCCAACGGATGCACCAACAGCCGAGCCAAAGCCCAGGCCAATCGACTGGAGCGCCGTGCCAACGCCAATAAATGCGGCGGGTTCGGGTATCTCGATACGCTCAGCAACCCATGACATAAAGTGTCCGCCGTCAACCACGATCTGGCGGTTGTCCGGCAGAATAGTGTTCAGCTTGGCAGCGACATGGCGGGGATTGAGCCGTCCGTCGCTACCGTAAAAGGGCTCCTGAGCGATGGTGTCTTGTTCGATGAGGTCGGCCAGCTCGCCGCGGTAGGTGGACTGTCTCGGTTCAAGTGCCTTAACGGCCGCCACCAGCCGTGGCAGGACGTCGGTGAGCTCTCCAAAGATAGTCTTGGCCTGCGGCAATGACAGATTCCATCGATCCTCAAGAGCTACACGATAGATGTTCTGGGTGCCAAACAACTCGCCCTTGCGGGTTTGGAAGTTATTGCTGGTGGCGCCCAAGATCAGCACCATATCTGCCGCCCGAACAGCAGGCAGCCGGTATTCCGGGGTAAACCCGCCGGCAGTTCCCAGGCTATGCGGTGACTTGGTCACATTCGATGCGGTCAAGGAGTGCATAAAGACGGCACCAATGGCATCGCCTAATTCCCGCGCCGTCTCTGCGGTATTGGTTCGAACAACTCCCCCACCCGTCAGAATCAACGGCCGCTGCGCGGCTACCAGCCTGGTGGCCAGCTCATTGATTTGTGCGTCAGTGACTTCGGGATCCACAGCCGGCTCGTACGGCTCCAAAGCGCTATCGGCAGGGGCCATCGAGGCTGCCACATCGGTGGGAAGCAAAACAACCACGGGCTGCTGCCTGTCGCTTGCCAGCTCAAAAGCACGGTTGGTCATCTCGGCGGCATTGGCTTCACCGATGGTCAGTGTCGCAATGTTCATCCCTGCGGTAACCATTTGCTGGTCAATATCGAAGGGGCGAGGACCAACGCTTGGGGCATCGCCAACGACAACAACCATGGGAATACCAGCCAGCTGCGCTTCGGCCAAGCCGGTCGCCATATTCGTGAAGCCTGCCCCGTAGGTTGCGGTTGCCACCGCCAGTTTGCCGGTCGCACGATAGTAGGCGTCTGCCGCAGTGACAGCCGCGACCTCGTGTCGAACGGTCGTAAACGGGAATGTGGCGGCGGTCAGGGCTGACACGAGGTCAACGTTTCCGTTGCCAATCAACCCGAATGCCCGGTCAACCCGCTGTTGAATCACACTGGCGATTACATCTGTCACTGTTTTGTGCTGTACAGGCGCCTGCACCATCTTTTTCCTTCCAACAAGTTACACTGTGAACAGATTCACTCACAACAGCAGGAAGTTCAACTAGTTTAAAATAAATTGAACATACTGCTCAATAAACGTCGCATGAAAGCACATAATGTCAACTTCAGATCAGAAGCGCGGGCTGGACGGTTTGGATGCCAGGCTCCTGCTTGAACTCATCGAACAACCCGATGCAACCACCGTTGCTCTTGCTCAACGCCTGGATGTCTCACGCAATACCGTCCAGGCGCGCCTACAAAAACTCAGCCGGGCCAACTTGGAATCGTTTGAACGCCGTATCTCACCGCGTGCCATAGGGTATGACGTCGAGGCGTTCATGAACGCCTCGATTCGACAGGGGTACGACAAACAGACAATGAAAGCGCTGGCAGAGATTCCAGAGGTGCTGGAAATTTTTGCGACGACCGGTGACGCAGATCTGCGACTGACCGTAACGGCACGCTCGACCGACGACCTCTACCGGGTGAACCGGCTGATCCTAGATATCCCAGGTATTGTTCGAACCTCGACATCGGTCGTGCTGCGCGAATTCTTGGCTTATCGCACCAAACCGCTGCTGGAGCGCATCGTCGAATAGGACGACACGGGTTACTCGTCGTCGAGCAGAAACGCTCCGCGGTTAGTCAACGCGTAGATCAGATCATCCTGGGTGACGACAGCCTCATTACGCATCACGGCGGCCTTGGCAGCTGAACGCGCAGCAATCGTCAGCTCAGCCTGCGAGAGCCCGCCGAAGTACTGCTCGTAAATATCGACTTCATTCATGACCGGAGCCGGTGCACGATCCCCGAGTTCACTGCGGATGATGCGCATGGCTTCGGACTGCGTTGGCAGCGAGAAGTTCAATACGGTATCGAAGTGTCGGAACATCGACCGGTCCAGTACACCGCGACGGTTGGTTGCAGCAATTGCCATCGACCCCTTACCAAGCACCTCGACAAACAGCAGAAACGCTTTGAATACACGGCGGATCAAACCTGATGAAGTATCGTCACCAACGGTATCGAAGACGTCAAAAAGGTAGACGGCACGCCGACGGGCCAGCCGGTCAAAGACCTCGCGCATTGACGGAACATCTTCTTCCGCCGAATACACATTGAGCATGTTATCTAGATAGACCGTGACCAAAGGCAAGCCCATCTTCGCGGCAATAACCTCGGCCGTGGCGGTCTTGCCGGTTCCAGCCGGGCCTTCCATTAACAACCGGTGGGCCGGAGTAAAACCGAAATCACGCAGTAGTGCAGCGTTCTCATGTTCATCCAGTACGTGACGAACTCGCTCGATGAGCTCAAAGGAAATCGTCAGCTCGTCAAATTTCGCATCGGGTCGCGAGACCTGAATGAATTCTGCGAGATCCGAATCGATATCGACGCCGAGGTCGTCTTCTTCAACGGTTTGCAGTTCCACGGCTTCGCCGCGCGCATATTCGATCGCCTCGCGAATTTCTGAAGCAGCGTTGCGCCGTCCTTCTGTAAGCTCGCGGTGCGCAATATCGAGTGCGACCGCATAAAATCCGTCTTCATCGCCTGCAGCGTGATTCGCCACCATAGCAGCTATGTCGTGGCTTAAACCTGACATTGTTGTATCAAATCCTTGGAAAAATCAATCGGTGCGATACTACCATCAACTATAGTTATTCTGCCGATCACCGTGGAAAGGTGCCATGAGCGTCGTAATCATTGCCGCACTGATCGGTTTGGCATTTCTTGATGCTTCCACACTCTCCACTCTGCTGATCCCCCTGTGGCTCCTCGCCCGCCCCGGAAGTTTTACGCCCCGTCGGCTCGTTACCTATCTGGTCGTCACCGCTGGCACGTATTTTCTGCTGGGCCTGGCGGTACTCCTCGCGGCTCATCAACTCATTGATGCCTACCTGGCCACCCTGCAAGGCCCCCTTGCGAGTCGAATCGCGCTGGGGCTTGGCGTCGTTGTCATCATCATGGGCATCATTGGCCTGCTGCGGGGTCGCCGCGAAGCTCAGCCCGGGCCTTCAACGATGACTCGACTGCGCGACCGTGCCATGGCTTCGAATACCTCGGTGGCAACGTTGGCATTGTCGGCGATTGTGGTTGAGGCAGCCACCATGTGGCCCTATCTGGTGGGCATCAGCCTCATTGCGGCCAATGGTTCCGGTCTGCCCTTAGATATCTTTTGGCTGTTGCTATACAACGGCATCATGGTGCTGCCCGCCGTCATCCTCACCTGGGCGCGCACAACACACCCCGAGCAGACCGATCTCTTATTAACAAAAACCCGCCAGACCATGGCATCCGCCAGCTCGAACTTCACCGCCTGGCTGGCCATCCTGATCGGCGCTGGGATCATCGTGGCCCAGTTGCTCTGACAAACTACACTGAACAGCATGTCCTCCACACCACTCGAGCATGTCTCACAGAATCCCCCAGCGCGTTCGACAGTTGCCTGGCGCCAGGTGATCTGGTTTGTCATCCTCACCTTCGCTCTGACGTGGCTGGTTGTCCTGCCGTTATATTTCATTGACGACGCCAACCTGTTTCAGACGCTGTATCTGCCCGTCGCGCTGGTTATGATGGGGATCCCAGCGCTCGTTTCGTGGGGTGTGGTGTGCAAAACCCAACCAAAAGGGCAACGCGCTGCTGCACTGGGCTTCCGTCGCCCTCGACCCGTCGGCAGATTTCTCGGATACCTGGGACTCGCCTTCAGCATTCCTCTCGGCATCGCCCTACTGAGTCTGCCGATTGCAGCTGCACTAGGTCTCTATACTTTTGACCTCGAGAATTTTTCTGGACTGCAGCAAGTGTTTGACGAAGCTGGCGCCGGCAGTATGCCGGTTGAACTCATGCTGGTCAGCCAGCTGCTCAATGTGGTCATCGCGGCGTGGGTGATAAACCTACTACCGGCGCTCGGGGAAGAAATCGGGTGGCGTGGCTGGCTGACACCACAGTTGCTGCCGCTGGGCATCATTCCAACGATCGCCATAACCGGTGTGGTCTGGGGGCTTTGGCACACACCGCTGATACTCTTGGGTCACAATTACCCGCACCTGCCGGGCTGGCAGGCCGTAGGCTTCATGGTCGTATTCTGCACGCTGCTCGGCGGCATCTTGGCCTGGTTGAGCATCCGATCGCGCTCCGTATGGCCAGCAGCGCTTGGGCATTCCACCATCAACGCCATCGGTGGTCTGCCGCTGATTTTCTCTGCAGAAACAACATTCGACACTGCTCACGTTGGGATCACTGGGACAACTGCGTGGCTCGTAACCGGTCTAGTCCTACTCGTTCTGCTGCTCTTGAAGTCCTTCAAACCAGCACCCGTTCCGGCCGTTGACCCTCGCACCGCGTGGCCTTCTGACTACTGAGCCTGGGGTACCCTAGTGCCGCAGTAAGCCGCATCCAGGCTGGAGCCGGCGAGCTAGGAAAACGACCGGGCGCATGCCCCCAGGACAGACGAGTTCAAAAACTCATCAGCTCTTGAGGTTCATGCGCCCAGCGCTGGATTCGCGATCTACAAAAAGCGTCGCCCTATTAACTCAGTTCGTGGATCTCGCGTTTGGAAACATCTTGCGACAGCACCAGTGAGACCAGACTGATCGCGGTGAAGCTAATCCACAAGATCGCGACAAGATGCAGGGAGCCACCACCGGCAGCGGCCAATGCAGTCGCCATCATCGGAGTGAAGCCAGCACCCAGCACGGCTGCCATCTGGTATCCGATCGAAGCCCCCGAATAGCGAACATGTGTTGGGAAGAGTTCACCAGCGTAGGCACCGTACGGTCCAGCCGTAAAACCCTGCACGAGTGAGAGCCCAAGAATGATCGCGACCATGAAGGCCATGGCCGATCCCATCTCCAACAACCACATCACAGGAAATGCCAGGAGAATCCCGACGATATTACCCCAGATGAGCACGCGTCGGCGGCCTAGACGATCTGACAGTCGTGATGCGATCACGATGAAGACAATGGTGAAGACACCGCCCAGAGCCTTCATATTGAGTACATCGGATTGCTGCAGGACTGCCTGTTGCACTGCGTACGAGATAGCCCATGCACCCATCAGGCCCTGTGCCATTTGCCCAGAGAGTCCACCACCGATGGCGCGCAACAGTTTGGTGGGATGGTTGACCACGAGTTCGGCTACCGGCACTTTTTTGGGTGCAGGTTTCTTAGCCAGTTCTTTGAACACCTCAGACTCAGAAACCTTCATACGAATGAAGATGCCGAGCAACATCAATACAGCCGAGAAAATAAACGGTACTCGCCAACCCCAGCTGAGAAATTGTTCTTCAGGCAACAAGGAAAAACCGGAGAGTGCAAGCGTCCCAATGATGGTTCCCGCAGGAGCGCCCATGTAAGCAAATGCTGCTGCAAAACCACGGCTTTTCTTCGGTGCCGATTCGAAAGCGAGCAGCATGGCGCCGCCCCATTCACCACCGACGGCAATACCCTGAACAACGCGCAAGGTGACCAACAAGATTGGGGCCCAAGCACCGATCGCATACGCCGTCGGCAACAGTCCGATGAGCGTCGACGCGATACCCATGATAAGAACAGTCACAACCAATATGGTCTTTCGACCTAGCTTGTCTCCCAGGTGGCCGAAGATGAGCCCGCCGAGCGGACGGGCAACGTAGCCGGCAGCTAGCGTGGCAAACGACAGGATTAGGGCGACGCTGTCATCGAGCCCTACGAAAAAGATCCGGTTGAAGACGATCGCTGCAGCGGTCGCATACAAGATAAAGTCATAGTACTCAATTGCGGTACCCAGGAAGCTCGAAAACTGGATTCGACGCAAATCTTTTGGCGAGGCGTGATATGACTTTCCAGGGGACGAACTCCCGCCCTGACCGCTGGGTTCATGCAACGCTGTGGTCGACTGTGTCATCTTGTTCACTCCGTTCAAAGGAAATCATCTCAAGGTCTTGTGGGAGTAGGAGGCGGCCGTCAAATGTATCGGCGGCCTTTTCCCACACCTCGACCGGCGCATGGCTGGGCACGAGGTGATGCAACGCCAGCGCTTTTGCATTGGCTTGGCTCGCTACACGACCCGCGTCTTCGGCGGTCGTGTGTGCTCGCCGATGATGATCCATTGTGGCTTGCAACATCGCGTCGTCCGTGTAGAGGGCCGCCATGGTTTCGAGACTGATCACCTCGTGCAGCAGTAAATCAGTATTCTGGGCCAGTTGAATGAGGTTCTGGCACGGGGCAGTATCACCAGAGATCGTGACTGACCCGGAAGGTGTATCAAAACGGAAGCCGAACGCTGGCGCAGTCGGATGATGCGAGACCAAGGTTGCTCGTACCTGAACGCTCTCATCTTGGAATACCACCATCGGATCCATTTCCGGGGCGACGTTCTCGTCAGGATCGAAATTCACTTTCTCTGGGAGTTCAATGTCGCGCGGAGCGAAATGATCGTAGGGGCCTGGCGTGAGCGAATCTCTCATGCGGTCATTGAAATCAGCGGAAAACGCAGAGACGAGGCCTGCAAAAGTGGATTCGATACCAGCACCCGGATCATCGGGGTTGACCGGTTCAGGTGCAGTTTCAGAACGATGCGACATCGGGGTGATCCGTCCACGACTGCCCGGGCCATAGATAGGAATCGGCGGTTTTTGTGAATCTTTGATTTCAAAGGGAGCGAAGAGCATCAACGAGGCAAGATCAACTATGTGATCAGAGTGCATGTGCGTAATGAAGATCCCTTTAAGCGTTGCCATCGACAAGCCTGCTGAGCGAATCTGACGCCCTACTCCGGATCCACAATCAACCAAATACCAGCCGTCTTCGACAACAACTGCTGTGGCAATGCCTTGACGTGGCTTGCCTTGACTATCAGTCCACCAACGCGGACCACCAGCTGTTCCAAGCGTCACAACGTATGGCGCCGTGGTTGAGCTGGCGGCGTTTTCTCGGTAACCCATATCTCCCTTTCGTGATCTGTATCACCATCGGGGCCCTACGCTACAGAAGGATCGAATCTTTGGATATCGATATTTTGCAAAGAACGACCTAAGCTAAACTTATGAATGATGTGACCTTGCGGCAATTGCAATATTTTGTAGCTGTCGCTGAGACTCAATCCATCACGAAAGCAGCGGATCGCAGCCATGTCAGTCAGGCTGCTGTGAGCTTAGCGATAACGGACTTAGAGAGAAGCCTCGGGGTCACGTTGACGATACGACGTCGAGCCAAGGGCGTCGCCCTGACAGCCGAAGGACGAGCCATTCTGACGGACGCGCGCGTCATGTTAGACCACGCAACAGAATTGGCCGAACGCGCTTCACAGGCTCGAAACGAGCTTTCCGGCCCGCTGGCGATTGGATGTTTCCGTACATTATCAATGCACGTGGTCCCCCACCTCGTCCAATGGTTTGCCGAAAACCACCCGAAAGTATCGCTGACGGTACATGAGGACAACGGACGCGCGGTCCAAGAACGAATGCAAAATGGGCAGCTTGCGGCCTGCATCATCTATGAGGCCCAACTCCTGCCCAACAGCCAATCGCTGCTTATCCAGGAGCAGCGGCGGCAAGCGATTTTGCCGGCTAATCATGATTTGTGCAGCCAAGACGAGGTGTCACTGCGCGATCTCGCACAGTGGCCTGCTGTCCTGCTCGATGAGGTTCCGGCACTTGAACGGACCCTCAACGAGTTCCACAGCAGGTCTTTGGAGCCAAACATTTTACTGCGGACCCGCAGCGTACAGACGGCGCAGAACGTTATTGGACGAGGGCTCGCGTACGGATTGTTGATTCACTGTCCGAGGCAGTCTCCAGAAGGTCACCTGCTGACCGGACGTCCAATTAAAGACGACCTACCACGAAACGCTCTGATGATGGCGGTGCCACCGGGTCGCCACACTGCCAAAGTCAGGGCGCTGCACGAGGCACTGCTCGCCCTGCCCGACCATTCGAAAACATAGGTTTTTACTCACGGCTAGGGAAAGTTAAGGCAGTGCGGTCCGCCTTAAAAGACCGACCCCGGACACCTCTTTTGGGTGTCCGGGACAATCTACGCGATGGCAGCGCTACGGCGTTGGTGTACCTCCATTGACGTGCAGCGTCTCGCCAACAACGTAGCTAGATTCTGATGAGGTCAGAAACACGTATGCTGGCGCCACTTCGGTTGGCTGGCCTGCACGACCCAGGGGTGTATTCTGACCGAAATGTGGCAGCTTCTCCTTGGGCTGTCCGTCTGAGGGCTGGATCGGAGTCCAAATCGGCCCGGGCGCTACCGCATTGACGCGAATACCTTTCGACGCCAACTGCTGGCCCATCCCTTTACTGAAGTTATTCATCGCCGATTTCGTCGAAGCATAGTCAATCAACATTGGATTCGGGTTATACGCCTGAATCGAGGACGAATTAACGATGGTCGACCCGGTAGGCAGATGTTTCAACGCGGCTCTGGTAATCCGGAACATCGCGTACACGTTAGTTTCATATGTAGAACGCATCTGTTCGTCTGACAGGTCTGTGAGATCTTCTGCGATCTCCTGCTTGCCCGCATTATTGACTAAGGCATCAAGGCCGCCCAGTTCACGCGCGGCATCATCTACGAGTTGCTCACAGAAGTCCTTATCCCTGACATCACCGGGTAGCGCCACCGCTTGGCGACCGGTTTCACGAATCACATCGATAATGTGCTGGGCATCTTCTTCCTCAACGGGAAGATAGTTCAGCGCGACGTCGGCACCCTCGCGAGCAAATGCGATGGCCACAGCCGCACCGATCCCAGAGTCAGCTCCGGTAATGAGTGCCTTGCGCCCCTTCAGCCGACCGGTCCCACGATACGATTGCTCGCCGTGATCTGCTTGAGGAACGATGGCTTCGTCGAAGCCAGGTTCCGGTTGGTCCTGTTTTGGTGGCGAAATTTGTGCGTAGCGGTCCACGGGATTTTGAAACGTAAGCTGATCTTCTTGCGTCATATCATGACCTCCATCACGGCTCATATGTATGCCAGGACGAAACGAGCACTAGGAGTTTTTCGAGGTCCTGCGATTGCTCTCTTTTTCGAGTGCTTCGACAAGCTCGTCTTTATCCATCTTCGACCGACCTGAGATATCAAGTTCTTGGGCCTGGTCATACAGGTGCTCTTTCGTAGCATTGGCGTCAACGCCACCTGCAGTCTCGCGATTGGTATCCTGCCCACCGGCACTCTGATCGTCTGAGGGGCCGGATGCTCTGGACTTTGGCTCCCAGCGGTCGCCTACTTTTTCATGCGTGTGCTTCAGTGCGTCATAGGCTGTTCGATGTGCGCGTTCTTCGTCGTTGTACTGCTCCATCGCAGAGTCATACGCTTTGCTAAATGTGCGCTGCGCTTTTTCATTCGAACGTTGCAGGGTCTCTGGTAATTCTGATTTCTTCGGATTGCCTGATGTATTCGTTTTAGGCATCGGGCCTCTCCTTTCACTAGGGGGCCAGATAACTTCAGGCTAACAGTGTGCCGCTTGAGCAAAAAGGGCCGTACAACGATGCGAAAAGCCGTGCCTATGCGGACAACGGTTCTCACAGGGCTGGGATGCCGGTATGGTCCACCCCAATACCGAATAGCTTGAATTATACGGCCGCAGAGCCTTGTTCAACAGGCGATAACTCCTAGGTCGAACAAAAGCAGCGCAATCGAGTCGATGAGAGCTCGCACCTTGTTGAATAAATTCTCAATGTTTTAGGCTGGAAATTAGGCGTACAACCAACGCCCTAGAGAAAGGAGCACAACATGTGGCTCATTCTTATATTAGTTGGACTCGCGATGGTCCTGCTTGGTGTCTTCTCCGGCATCGGAGAGATTCTGATCTGGCTGGGCGTCATTGTCGCGGTCATATCGGTCATCATGTGGATCGTACGCAACGTAGCTCGAGCTGGCAGAGGCTGACGCTGCTACAGCTCACCCCAAAAGACTTATAACTCCATACGGTGAATGTGCAAAGGCCACGGAAAATATCCGTGGCCTTTGTGCTGGGTATTGACTAGGCGAAAGCCCCGTGGCCGGTGATGTCACGACCCACCAGCAACGCCTGGACGGATTCTGTTCCTTCGTAAGTGTGGATGCCTTCGATATCTGCGAGGTGCTGAATGACCCCGTTTTCCACCAGGATGCCGTTGCCTCCGAGCATGTCGCGCGCTTCTGAAGCAATCCGGCGGGCAGTCCGGGTGTTGTTGTATTTGGCCAGCGCTGCCTGTGTACCTTTCAGTTTGCCGGCTGCCTCAAGTTCGGCGATGCGGCGCATGTAGAGCTGCATCGAAACCAGGTCAGAGAGCATCCGAGTTAGACGTTCTTGAATCATTTGGTGTTCCGCCAAATACTTGCCGAACTGCTTGCGCTGAGTCGAATACGCCAGGGCTGATTCGAATGTAGCAGTCGCATGGCCAAGCGCGGACCAGGCAACACCGATGCGCGTTGCATACAGGACCTGGGAGACCTCGCGGAAGGACTTGATGCCTGCAACCAGTGCTTCAGCGCCGACTTTGACGTCGTCGTAGAAAATATCGGCCTGGTCAATGGCACGCAGTGAGCCTTTGTGGCGGATCGGTGTCCCGGTGTAGCCCTGCGCATCTTGGGGGACGATGAAACCACGCACTTTGCCGTGGTCTGCTGCCCCTTCGTCAACAACCCGGGCGAAGGTGATCGTCACGCCGCCGGCCGAGCCGTTACCAATCCAGCGCTTAGAGCCGCGAATGATAAACGAACCGTCGCTGTTACGAGTCGCGGTGGTGGAAAGACCGGTCGAATCGGAGCCGTGATCTGGTTCGGTCAGTGCAAAAGCTGCTGGGAAATCAAAATCGGCAATCGCTTTGACGTAGGTGGCTTTTTGCTCCTCGGTGCCAAACATGGTGATGGACCGCAGTGCCAGGCCGCCCTGGACCGCCAGGATGGTGCCCAGCGAGCCGTCGATACGGGACAGTTCCATATTGACCAGACCGGCTGCTAGCGGTGACAGTTTTTCGATATCCGGGTGGTCGACGCCGTCGTTGATGAGTCCTGCCTCGCCCATAGCCTTGCCAATTTCAACCGGATAGTGATGATCGTTCCAGGCCTGACGCATGGTTTCAACATGAGCTTCACCGAATTCGCGGGTGCGCTGCCAGATAGCGCGTTCAGCGTCTCCGATATCTGCAAAAACTTCGTAGTAGTCGATGTCGAGTGCTTCGGTGAGCTGGTATTCAGGCTGTTGGTTCCCCGGGAAGGACGTTGTCATATAACCTCTTTCAAAGAGACGGATATTGCGGCGCACGTCTCAATCTAGCGGGATTCTGAACGCAAGAACATTTCATGAACCCGCGGTATCGGGTATTTGCTCTCAATAGTGTTAGTCAGCGCGGCAAAACATCCATAAACCAATGCAGGCGCCGATGATTTTGACCGAGCCTAATCCGATGAGCATCCAGTGTTGGGTGGTCATGATACCGTCGCCTGCGATGATCGTTACGGCAGCAGATCCGGCAAGCAAGAGTCCGACGATGAGGGTAAAGACCCACAGGACTTTGATGCCGGGAGCGTGTTTATGCATTAGTCATCTTCGGCTGCCAGCTGTCCACAGGCGCCGTCGATCTCTTTTCCTCGGGTATCACGCAGGGTGGTGGGGACACCGGCGTCATTGAGTCGATCGATAAACTCTTGGGTGACATCGGGTTCAGACGCCGTCCAGACCGATCCCGGGGTGGGGTTCAGTGGAATGGGATTAATATGCGCCCAGCCGCGACCACGAGCTTTGATCTTTTTGGCCAGCAGGTCTGCGCGCCACGCGTGGTCGTTCATATCTTTGATCAACGCGTATTCGATGGAGACGCGGCGGCCGGTTTCAACAAAGTAGTTATAGGCGGCGTCCAGGGCTTCATCGGCGTCCCAGCGTGAGTTCACGGGGATCATCTGATCGCGCAGTTCGTTATCCGGTGCGTGCAGCGAAAGTGCGAAGGTTACGGGGATACCTTCGGCCGCAAGTTTATTGATGGCCGGCACGAGCCCAACGGTGGACACCGTGATATTTCGAGCAGACATGCCCAGACCCTCCGGAGCGTCGTCGACCATACGGTGGATCGAGTTCATGACCCGGCGATAGTTCGCCAGGGGTTCACCCATTCCCATGAAGACGACGTTGGATACGCGCTCGATGTCGCGAGCGCCTTCGGGCTTACCAAGTTGCCCGTCGGCAATAACGCGATTAGCTGCAACGATTTGGTCGACAATTTCGGCGGTAGACAAGTTGCGAGTGAGCCCAGCTTGACCGGTGGCACAGAAGGGACAGTTCATCCCACAGCCCGCCTGGGAGGAGACGCAAAGGGTAATGCGGTTCTGGTAACCCATCAGCACGGACTCAACCAGGACGCCGTCGAAGAGCTTCCACAAGAACTTGATGGTCTGGCGGTCTTCGGTTTCAATGCGACGAACTTCGGTCAACAAATGCGGGAAGAACGTTTCGGCCAGTTCATCGCGCTTGCCTGCGGGCAGGTCGGTCATCTCAGCGGGATCAGTGGTGTAGTGGCTGAAGTAGTGCGTGGACAGCTGCCGGGCACGGAAGGTGGGCAGGCCAAGTTCTTTGACCTTCTCCTCGCGCTCCGACATATCCATATCTGCTAAGTGCTGGGCGGGCTGGGTGACGCGCGGTTGCTTGAATTCCAACTTCGGGCGACCCTCGCTGTCGGTCCGCTGCTCCCAACCTTCGGTACGCGGGCGCACCTGTGGTCGCTCCATGCGGGGACGAACGCCATGATTGGCGAGCCGGGCGCGCTCCTGGGTCAACTGCTCGACCTCGGGATCCAACAATTGTTTGCGCGGCGGATTCAGCTTCAGACGACCTGCACGGTCGGTCTGAGGCTTCATTGGGCGAGTACCGGGTTCACGAGGAGTATACTTATCAGCCATTTGTCACATTGTCTCACACGAGACCAACATACGATAACGCACCAAATCAAATTCTCTGGCCGCATAGCTTACTGAAAAGTGTTCTCACCCATCCGCAAAAACCCGTGACTCACATCACATAAATCGCTACGCTGGGACCATGACGACATTACTTGCTGCACGCCCAGAAATTCCCGGTGAAGATTTCTCCCGGGTGGCGATGACTATCGAAACGCTTGAACTGTTACAGAAACTTCGCGGCATCCACGGGGATCTGATGTTCCACCTCTCCGGCGGCTGCTGTGATGGCTCGATGCCTATGTGCTACCCGGTCGGCGACTTCCGCACCGGAGCCCAGGACGTCCTGATGGGCACCTTCGAACTGCCCGCGACCGACGAGCTTCCCGCCACCGAGGTTGGGTTTTGGGTGGGCAAACCGCACTTTACATATATCCGCGGTTCCCATATCACTCTGGAAGTCGTGGATGGTCGAGGTGCCGGGTTCTCGGTAGAAACACCCGAAGGAAAGCGCTTCATTATGCGCTCCACCCTGCTGGCGTCATGACACTAATCAAGCAGCA
>DXCT01000052.1 GCA_019115865.1 Candidatus Yaniella excrementavium
TAAGAGCACAGGGTGCAACGATTTTAACGGGATAAAGCGAAACCAGTTCGACAGGTGACAGTATGATGGCAGCGACTTCTACCGGCCGGCGGGCGCACCGCAAACGGCAGGCTCGTCGCCCCAATGCATGGTTGCTCGGGCTGATCATCGGAATCGTTGGCGGCATCACTCTGGCCGTAACCCATCCGGCGCCTAGTGTCGACGTCATTAAAGTTGAGGCGGCTGATTGGTACACCAAGATGCACGACCTGGTGGCCTCTGATAACCAGGTTTCTGGCAGTGCGACATCCGGTGACCCACAAATCTATGCGACCCCACCTGTTAGCCTGCCGCCCGAAGCGGATACCGATGCCAACATGGCAGAATTCGTGGATGTCACCGCACCACAACCCAGTGCTGATGAGCTTGGTGCCGCGTTGGATGAGGAAATCACGGATATGGAATACACCCACCGCCTCAGGGTCGCCGATGTTGCCAGCGGAGACGTGCTCTATGATGCAGGCGGTGAGGATGCCATCGTGCCCGCTTCAACGCTGAAACTGTTCACCGGTGTCAGTGTGCTGGAACAGCTGGGTACCGATCACCGATTTGTCACCTCTGCGGGCTATGATCCAGCAACCGGTGTAATGCTGATCGGTGGGGGAGACGGCATGTTATCCACCGGGGAAAGTACCGGACGAACCATGGGGCGTGCCGGTCTGGGTGATCTAGCACAAGAGACCTGGGACGCCATCGCAGACCAGCTGCCCGAAGGCCAGACGACAATTGATGTGTGGGCCGATGTATCTCGCTACGCGCAACCGAGAGTGCATCCGTCATGGAATGAAGGCTTGATGACCTCCGGATGGGTCTCACCCGTTTACCCCATGAACACCTATGGGGGCTTTATCTCGAATCCGTTTTACGATAAGACCGCGGTCGAAGACGGGGCCGTCAGTGCCGGCGGAGTGTTCGCACAGCGTCTCAGCGAGCTGGCACAAGCCGACGGTCAAGCAGTGGAATTTCAATACGCCGGTCAGCGCAGCCAGCCGACGCAAACGGAACTGGTTGCCGAAGTGCATTCAGCACGTCTCGGCCAGCAGCTGGAATACGCCATGAAACAGTCCAATAACATGCTATTTGAAATCTTTGGTCGTGAAGCAGCGATAGCAGCGGGCAACAGCCCGGACTTTCAAGGTTCAACCCAAACCACAATGGCCACCCTGCAAGAACTGGGAATTTCCACTGAACACCTCAATGTTGTTGATAGCAGCGGGCTTTCCCCCAATAGTCGTGCCACGCTGGAATCTATGATCCAGCTGTATGACGTCGCGATCGACGACGCACATCTACGGCCGGTGGTGCATTCTTTGACGATCGCTGGCTATGACGGGACCATGCGAAACCGCCTGGCCGAAGCACCATATTCAGGTATCGTGCGGTCGAAGACCGGCACCCTGGAAGTGGCTAGTTCCAATGCTGGTATGACTGTCACCGCCGATGGTCGAGCGCTCTGGTTTGCGGTAAACACGTCTGGTGCTGGGGAGGACTACGCAGGTGCGCGTGCCGAACAAGATCGCCTCACCCAGGTGCTCACAGACTGTGGGTGCAGTGGTGAATAACGCTAAGCGTCATTGGTAAAAACGTTTCAACGTGATGGGATAAACCTATGCAGATTTTTAATCAGAACGTAGCCGCTTCGACCGGGCGCAACCTGGTGCCGCCGGGACCCCGGGTCCCGGCCACCGATGCCATCGTAGAAGCCGAAGGCCTCCGCGCCTCCGCGTTTACGGCCGCCGAACACGTCGCGAAGCTCAGTCAGCTCTCGACGGTGCAACACTGGGACGCAACCACGATCGCCGACGACGTCGACATCCTGGTGGTTGACCGCCCCGGCTGGATTAGCGGTAATGCTGAATCGTTGCAGGTCATGCTTGACCCTGCGTTTCGACAACTTGAACAGCAAAACCCTGAACTGGTGCAAACCATGGGGTCAGGTGCAACGGCAGCATTTTCTGGCGCCCAGGTCGGCTCAGTGCTGGCCTTTTTGTCGACAAAAGTCCTGGGCCAATTTGAACCCTATGCAGCACAAGCCAACGGTGGAAATCCACGGTTGATGCTGGTCGCCCCGAACGTGATGATGATCCGTGATGAACTCAACCTCGATGCCGAAGACTTCCAATTCTGGGTGAGCCTGCACGAACTGACCCACGTGGCACAATTTGCTCAAGCCCCGTGGCTGGCCGACCATATTCTGGGTATCGCAACCCAGTACCTGACCACCAATTTGCTACCAGTTGCCGAAAGCGAACTCAGCGCCGACGAGAAAAAAGAGCGTACCGGCACCTTAGAAGCCCAAATCACCGGGGTCATGTCCCTGCTGGAAGGCCACGCCAACGTCATCATGGATGCCGTGGATCCAAGTATGGTGCCCAGTGTCAAAGTCATTCGTGAACGCTTCGACGCCCGTTCATCAAAAGTCAAATGGTTTGGGCAGATCCTGCGCAAAATCTTTGGCCTCGATGCCAAGGCAAAACAGTATAAACAAGGACAGTCTTTCGTCTCAGCGGTTGTGGATCGCGTCGGCATAGACCAGTTCAATGTGGTGTGGCAACAACCAGAGCATTTGCCCACCGCCGATGAGCTGCAGGATGCAGATGCCTGGATTACCCGTGTGCTGGGCTAACGAGGACTGATTACCACCCTATGGAATCGGCAGACTCTACTCTCCAACTGCCCCAGGGCCCCGAGTCCTGGCCGCCTGCGGCAGCATGGCCCGCTGCCGTACACACGGGTGTTGGAAAGCTCAAAGCCCTGGCACAGCGTTGGGGACTAGAGGCACATGGGCCACCGATCCTGGTGGCAGTATCCGGTGGCGCAGATTCCCTGGCCTTAGCCGTGGTGGCTGCGGAAACACAACGTGTCACAGGACTCCAGTTCGGGGCTGTCATCTTGGACCATCAGCTACAGCAGGTCACCGCTGCCGTGGCACAGCGAACCGCACAGCTTTGTCGAACCTTGGGGTTAGCCCCGGTGCTGACAGATACCCTAGAAATCACCGAGCAGGGTGATGGCCTAGAGGCCGCTGCAAGACAAGCCCGCTATGACGCGTTCGTGCGTCTGGCAGCAAGAGCCCGTGCCGCGGGGGTATTAACCGCCCATACGGCCAATGATCAGGCCGAACAGGTCCTGTTGGGGTTAGCAAGAGGCTCCGGTTTGCGCTCACTGGCCGGAATCAGAAACAGTCGTCAGCATGTCGTGACCGGCTACGAACCCGTGGAAATCGGTCGGCCATTGTTGAGCCTGACACGAGACGATACTGAAGCTGTGTGTGCTTGGGCAGGCATCCAGTATTTTCAGGATCCGATGAACGACGATCTATCGCTGTTGCGAATTCGAGCGCGCCAGCACCTCTTACCTGCATTAACCGATCCGGCAACGGGCTTGGGGCCCGGAGTTTTTGGCGGTTTGGTCACAACTGCCGCACTTGCCGCTGACGACTTGGACGTGCTGGAGGAATTGGCCGCTCAGACCTATGCCAAGCTCGCCGTTACTACAGCGACCACAATCCACTTCCCACTTCGTCAGATGCAAGATTTGAAACCCGCAATTCTGCGGCGCGTCGTGGCACACGCTGTACAACAGTTCCACGCCCCGCAACCATCTGCAGAACGCTTATCGGCCGTCCAGAATCTGGTGTTCCCACCGATGGGGCGGGCCTCCTCGGCCGGACCGGTCCAGTTAGAAGGACATGTGAGTGTGTATCGAGAAAAAATGAGCCAAGAATATGCAAAACTATTAGTTATTCGCTCGGCTACGAGCGAGTGACCTGACCCTACGAGGAGTGACAATGAAGGCCGAAGACGTTTCAGGCGATTTAGAGTCGGTGCTACTGGACCGCAAAAAAATTGATGGCATCGTCCAGGATCTGGCAGCCAGAATTGACCGCGATTACGAGGATAAAGACGTTTTGCTCGTCGGCGTGCTCAAGGGTGCGCTGATGATCATGGCGGATCTCTCCAGGGCCATGAAATCGCAAGTCACCATCGACTTTATGGCGGTGTCCTCCTACGGTTCCGGTACAAAATCTTCCGGTGTAGTGCGGATTTTGAAGGACCTCGAAGAAGATCTCATGGATCGCCACGTGCTGATCGTTGAAGATATCGTCGACTCCGGTCTGACCCTTTCCTGGCTGAAGACCAACCTGGAATCCCGCGGTCCGGCTTCCGTGGAAATTGTCACCCTGTTGCGTAAACCAGACGCGCTGGCCGTGGATATTGACGTGAAGTACATCGGCCGCGACATCCCCAATGAGTTTGTGGTGGGCTACGGCCTGGACTTCAACCAAAAATATCGCAACCTGGATATTTTGGGGACACTGGCTCCACATGTCTACCGGTAGTGTGCATGAACGTTTCCGCCTTGTGCTTCCACCGATTGCGAAAGGAAATGAGACGTAGTCTTTTTGGGCTGCTGGACCAGGTAGCTTAGAAGGGTGAAAGCCAAGAACATCTTTAAGGGACCGGTCATTTGGATCGTCCTCGCAGTTTTAGCGTTGCTCATCGTTGTACCGGTGCTGTCGGGTTCCTCGACAAACCGAGTGGACACCTCGGTGGGTATCGAACTGTTAGAGGACGACAAGGCAAGCCAAGCGCTGCTGGATGACAATGATCATCGGGTCGACCTAACACTGCGCGAAGATTTCCAGCACGAAGACCGCAACCTGGGTACCCAGGTGCATTTCTTCTACTCAACGGACCGTGCTGAGACCGTCACGACGCACATCGCGGACTCGAATCTGGATGACTATACGGATGAGCCGGTGCAGTCGAACTGGCTGTTGTCCATGCTCGGCTTCCTGATTCCGTTTATTCTCATTGCCCTTTTGTTCTGGTTCTTGCTGTCCCGCATGCAGGGTGGCGGCAGCCAGATGATGAAGTTTGGTAAGTCGCAGGCCAAACTCATGTCCAAAGACACCCCTCAGGTGACGTTCAAAGATGTGGCCGGTTCTGATGAGGCCGTTGAAGAACTGTATGAGATTAAAGAATTCCTGACTGAACCGGAGAAGTTCAAGGCCGTTGGCGCCAAGATCCCAACCGGTGTGCTGCTGTATGGCCCTCCCGGTACGGGTAAGACGCTTATCGCACGTGCATTAGCTGGTGAGGCGAGCGTGCCGTTCTACACAATTTCAGGTTCTGACTTTGTCGAAATGTTCGTTGGTGTCGGTGCTTCACGTGTTCGCGACCTGTTCAACGAAGCCAAGAAGAACGCTCCGGCGATCATTTTTGTTGATGAGATCGATGCCGTTGGTCGTCACCGTGGCGCCGGTGTCGGTGGTGGAAATGACGAACGCGAACAAACACTGAACCAGCTGTTGGTCGAGATGGATGGTTTCGATGAGAACTCGAACGTCATTCTGATTGCTGCAACCAACCGTCCCGACGTCCTGGATCCGGCCCTGCTGCGTCCGGGCCGTTTCGACCGTCAAGTACCGGTCGAAGCTCCATCGCTTGAGGGGCGCTTGGAAATTCTGCAGGTTCATGCTCAGGGCAAGCCGCTGGTTGAAAATATTGATCTGTACGGACTGGCCCAGCGCACCCCCGGTTTCTCGGGTGCGGATCTGGCGAATGTGCTCAATGAGGCTGCCCTGTTGACGGCGCGCTCGAACGCGCACCTGATCGACAATCGTGCCGTGGATGAAGCCGTTGACCGAGTGATGGCCGGCCCACAGAAGAAGACTCGTTTGATGAATGACCACGAACGAAAAGTCACCGCCTACCACGAAGGCGGCCACGCTCTGGTCGCTGCTGGATTGAACCACTCGGCCCCGGTTTCCAAGGTCACGATTCTGCCGCGCGGTCGGGCACTGGGCTACACGATGGTTGTCCCAGACGAAGACAAATACTCGGTGACCCGCAACGAATTGCTCGACCAGCTGGCCTATGCGCTGGGTGGCCGTGTGGCCGAAGAAATTGTGTTCCATGATCCCTCAACCGGTGCATCCAATGACATCACCAAGGCGACCGACACCGCCCGGAAAATGGTCACAGAATACGGTATGTCCTCGCGTGTTGGAACCGTCAAACTGGGGTCTGGAAACGATGAACCGTTCCTGGGCCGTGATATGGGTTCGGGACGCGATTACTCAGATGAATTGGCCTTCGTCGTAGATGAAGAAGTCCGCAAGCTACTCGATGACGCGCATGCCGAAGCCTACTGGGTTCTGAACGCTAACCGCCACATCCTGGATGAGCTGGCTTCTAAACTGCTGGAACAGGAAACCTTGAATCGCCACGAGTTGGCGGATATTTTTGCCAACGTGCACAAGTACACTCCGCGCGACACGTGGCTCTTCCACGAGGACCGTCCGGTCTCGGACCTTCCTCCCGTGGGTATGCCCGAAGGTACTGCCACGGATAAGCCGTCGCACGCGGAGCCCTCATCAGCTACCACCGACGAAGTCCCCGGTGACTCACGCGGTGACGACCAGGAGAACTAAATGATGGACCAACCCAGAATCGAAGCGGCGGTTCGTGAGATTCTGTTGGCTGTGGGGGAGGACCCAGACCGCGACGGTCTGGTCGATACCCCTGCCCGAGTTGCCCGAGCATACGGCGAGTTCTTTGCCGGACTGCACCAAGACCCAGCCGACATACTTGGCACCACCTTCGACATTTCGCATGAAGAACTGGTCCTGGTCAAAGACATCGAATTTTATTCGATGTGCGAGCACCACCTGGTCCCATTCCACGGCAAAGCACATATCGGATACATCCCCTCAGAAGAGGGCAAGGTCACCGGGCTGTCCAAACTTGCCCGGCTGGTAGAACTCTATGCACGCCGTCCCCAGGTGCAAGAACGCCTCAACACCCAGATCGTTGAAGCCATCATGGAACACTTGGATCCGGCTGGTGCCATCGTGGTGCTGTCGGCCGAACACATGTGCATGTCGATGCGCGGAGTACAAAAACCGCACGCCAAAACCGTAACATCTGCGGTCCGCGGCCAGCTCCGTGAACCCTCCACACGCAATGAGGCCATGAGTCTGATTCTTAACGCCGGGGTACACTAAGGCCGGCGGAGATAACCAAACAGGAAGGATTTCCCATGTCTATTGGAGCTGTCCCAGGAACCGGTCCGGCCACGGGCCCGCTGTCGGTAGTGCGAAAAGCTACGCGCAAAACGTTCGAGGACCTGCCAACCGATCGGACCCTGGTCATGGGCGTCCTGAACGTGACCGATAATTCGTTCTCCGATGGTGGTGAGAACTTCGACGTCGGTAAAGCCATCGATCACGGGCTGCGGATGCACTATGCGGGTGCCGATATTATCGACATCGGTGGCGAGTCCACCGCGCCAGGAACCCAAGAAGTTAGCGTCGCCGATGAGCAGGCACGCATCTTGCCGGTAGTCGAAGCACTCGTTAAAGCGGGGGTCTATGTGTCGGTGGATACCCGCCACACCGAGACTGCTCGGGCTGCACTTGAATACGGCGAAGTACTGATCAACGATGTCTCAGGGGTCAACCATGAGACAGACATGCCGCAACTGATCGCTGAAACTGGTGCACGCTATATTGTGATGCACAACCGCGGCAACTCCAAAACCATGGATGGTTTAGCACAATACGATGATTTGGTATCCGAAGTCATTGCCGAAACCCAGCAGGTGATTGACACGTTCCTTGCTGCCGGGGTGAATAAAGAACAACTCATCGTGGACCCGGGGCTTGGATTCTCCAAGACCGCAGAACACAACTGGAAGTTGCTCAAGCACCTGACCGAATTTGCAAAACTCGGGTACCCGGTGCTGGTGGGTGCGTCCCGAAAGCGTTTCCTGGGGACTCTGCTTGCAGAACACAATGCTGAGGCAATGGAACCACGCCAGCGCGATCATGCCACAGCTGCGCTTACCGCACTCGTGGCACAAGAAGGCGCATGGTGTGTGCGTGTGCACTCCGTGGTGTCCAACTTGGACGCTGTCAAAACTGTGGCTGCACGCCAGGCCGCGGACTAAGTATCGCCATGGGGACCATCAGGCTGACCGGGCTGCGAGCTCGCGGTTATCACGGGGTACTTGACCATGAGCGGGCCAATGGCCAGACGTTTATCGTGGACCTAGACCTCGACCTGGATATCGACCAAGCGGCTGATACCGACGACGTCGCGGCGACCGTGAACTATGCCGAAGTTGCCGCCGTGGTGGAGAACATCATCACGGGGCCACCGGTCAATCTGATTGAAACTCTAGCGGTGACCATGGCCGATACGATTCTGGCGGATTTTTCGCGGATCACATCGGTGCGAATCACCATCAATAAGCCACAGGCCCCCATCCCAGCAGACTTTTCCAATGTCGCCGTCACGGTTGCTCGTCACCGTAGTGCTGCAGGACGGTCATGATGCAAGATCTCGATGTGCAACTGGTGACACAGCCCGCTGAACCGGTACGAGCGGTCGTGGCACTGGGGTCGAATCTGGGCGATTCAGCCAACATTCTGGACGAGGCCATCGACGCGTTCCGTCAGGCACCGAACATTGAGGTCACCGCTGTGTCACCACGGGCCAAAACCGCGCCCGTTGGGGGCCCGAAACAACCCGACTTCCTGAACCAGGTGCTGATCCTGCAGACGACACTGAGCCCTTATGCGCTGTTGGAGTTTGCCCAACAGCTAGAACAGGCTGCCGCTCGGGTACGAGATATTCGCTGGGGACCGCGCACACTCGACGTAGATCTCATTGATGTGCAATATGTCACCTCGCGCCATCCGATGCTGACGCTGCCGCACCCCCGAGCCCACGAACGAGCTTTCGTACTGACCCCGTGGTCCTGGGCAGACCCAACTGCGATGCTCAGCGGTCAATCGGTTGCCAAATTAGCTGCCCGAGCTGATGACGTTGCCACCGTGCACCCGGTAGAGGACATCCAATGAGTTCGCTTCGCGTCAGCTGGATCGTGGTTATAGTGTTGAGCACCGCCATCCTAGGATGGTTGGGCGCGTTTTTTGCTGCAGAATCCGGTTGGCCTGCTCCGGTGCTTGGTACCACCGCTGTTATCACGCTGGCTGCCGTTATCGTGTTAGAACTCATCCTGGGTCTTCGCGTGCTGAAAGACCGTCAACGTCCCGTCGCAGATCGGCTGAATCCGGTTGCGGCTGCACGCACCCTGGTCCTTGCCCAAGCCGGCACTTATGCGGGAGCAGCGATCGGCGGATGGCACGCCGGCATGCTGGTACATCGTGTGCCACAGGTTGGTTTTGGTTCTGACGTCGTCACTGAAGCCTCGGTTCAAGTGATTACGGCGTTGGTCCTGGTGATCATTGGTTTTGTTGTGGAACAATGGTGCCGGATCCCACCGGAGGATACTGACGGCAACGGTGGCAACCACCAGAACCCACCGGGCGCTTCCGGAGTACAACCCACGACGCGACAGGCAGATCCCCAGAGCTGGTCGCCACCACGGTAACCCAAGAGATGAGACTGCAGGCATGGACCACGAAAACCTTCCGTATCGGAGAGTTTCGCCTCGCCTCATTCCGCTGCGACAAATAAATAATGCGATCGGCTTCGGCATCTTTTTCCTGATTCTGGTAGTACCCCTGCTGGTTGTCCATTTTGCAGCCCCGCTGTTCTTCACCAACGGCGCCGCCTATTTGCTCTACCTCTTACCAGCCGGCGTGCTGGTCTGGGGGATCGTGCTGGCCTGCATTATTCCCCGCCAGGTTCGAGCCATGGGGTACCTCGAGAACCAAGATGATCTGGTGTTGCGGCGCGGCATCTTGTTCCGTCACCAAGTCGCCGTCCCATATGGGCGCATCCAATATGTTGATATCCACCAGGGCCCGCTGCAACGCGCCTTTGGTGTCACACAAATTTCTATCACGACGGCCGGTGGCGGTACGGCATCCAACTTTGAAGGCTTACCCATGGCCGAAGCGGAACGACTGCGCGATGAATTGACACAACGGGGTTACGCTCGTTTGGCAGAATTGGCGGAATCATGAGTCAACCGGTCACCCAAGAGCACAGTTCCGATATTCCATGGCGGCGCGTCCACCCGATCTCGCCCTTTGTGCGATCGTGGTCGGTCTTACTGATCTTCGGCTATATTTTGACGAACCTCTCGTTTCAAACCCTGCGCAATATCGTTGAGAGTTTTCAGCTGTCGATCGGCCAAGCCAGCCTCATATTTCTCGGGGTCGTTTTCGTTGCGCTCCTCATCGCGGCAGGACTGTACACGATTGCCTGGCGGTTCTATCAATTCCGCATCACCTCTGATGCCGTGGAACTGCACGCGGGCGTCATTTTCCGCCGTCGTCGCTACATGCGTTTAGACCGGCTCCAAGCCGTCGACATCGACCGACCACTGTTTGCACGACTCTTTGGTCTATCAAAGTTGTCGCTGCATGCCGCCGATGGGTCTGAAGCTACGCTCGCCCTGGAATACCTCAAGGCAACGGATGCCGAGCAGCTGCGTCGCGAGATCCTCTATTTGGCTTCGGGAGCCCAAGACGATCCGCAACTTGATCCCACCACCGATGCCACCGGAGCTGACACCGCTGGCTCACCGGATGGAACCCCGATAGCAGTATCCGCCGGCAACGACACGATGCATCCGAGCGCACCGCACTACCCCTACGCCGAGTACCTGGGTGCCTATCTGCAGCACAATCCACGTGGACTCACCGAAGCGGTCAGTCAACCGCCGGGCGTGATCCCAGGGCATACCGCGGCGACAAAACGGCCCAAGAATCCACCGCGCGAACTGCTGAGGATTCCGTTGTCCCGGGTTATCGGAGCAGGCGCGGTCACCGGCCTGGGCGCTGGATTCGCTAGTGCCATGTGGGCGCTGATCGTAGGCGGTGTCGTCCTATGGCTCAGCGCGCAAAACGACGATAGCCAAGCGCTGCCCATTCTTATCGGTGGCGGCATTGGGTTTTTAGTCATCGTCGTATTCATTACCATCGTCACCGCGTTTGCGCAGGTCAACTCGAACTATAATTTCACCGCCAAAATGTCAGATTCCGGTGTGCGAGTTCTTTCGGGCTTATTGTCAACGTCGTCGCACACCATCCCACCCGGGCGTATTCAGGCCATCCAGATTTACCAACCCATCGCATATCGGATTTTTGGGTGGTATCGAATTCAAGTCACCGTGGCCGGCTATGGACTGACCGATTCCTCAACCACCGTTCTACCGGTCGGCAAGTTTAATGACGTACTCCTGATGTTGTCGGTACTTGCTCCAGACGCCGGCGTCGAAGGTGCCGATGAGCTCATCTATAATGCGCTGAAATATACCTCCGACGACGACGGCTTTACCCACGTGCCCTCCCGAGCACGGTTCTGGCAACCGGTTGCAGGTCGCCGTCATGGGTATATGACAACCCCAACGCTGCTGTTAATTCGATATGCCAAACTGCGCCGCATATTAGCGATGATCCCGCACGAGCGTATTCAACAGTCAACCGTGCACCAGTCGCTGTCCGATAAACTCAGTGGAACGGTATCGGCCAGCTTTAGTACACCACCGGGGCCGGTTCGTGTGAATATTAGCAACCACGAACCCGAAGCATTGATCCAATTGTTCTTCTACGAAGCCGAAATCGCAGCACACGCTCGCCGGATCAAAGATAAGAACCAGTGGATGGCCGATGAGGAACTCGAGAACTTCGAAAAAACCGCCGTCAAGGCCAAAGCTGCTGGAGGTGATCGAGCGTGAAAGATTTCCCACAGCATATTCAGTTTCGCCCGGTCCGGAGCGAACTGACGACTTACCGCCAGATCCATAATGCCATCAGCCTGGTGATCAATATGGTGATCTTCGGTGGAGCAGCAGTGCTGACCGGATATCTATCGCAACCCGGTTGGTGGCAACTACTGCTGTATATACCGGCCGCCTGGATACTGATCCACCACGTCGTGCGGATCTTTATCATCCCGTATCAAGTACGTATTCACGGCTGGGCGGAACAAAACGAAGACCTGCTGGTGCGCTCTGGAGCGGTTTTCCGGCGGTATCTTGCCGTCCCGTATGGGCGACTCCAATTCGTGGTCGTCAAACAGGGGCCACTGCAACGGAAATTCGACCTCGCTGAGCTGTCCATCATCACAGCCGGATCGAACGCCAAAATATCAGGTCTGCCCACCAGAGAAGCCACCCGGCTGCGAGATGACCTCTCGGCTCGCGGTTATGCTCGACTCGCCGGACTCTAAGGAAGGTACTTATGAGCGTTGACGAACCCCTGACCACCGAAGCGATCGGACAGGCCAACCGGCTGGGTATCGGCATTATTGGGGCAGGCCGCGTCGGCGCCGTCCTCGGCCTGGCACTGCAGCGTGCCGGCCACACGATTACTGGGGTCCATGCGGTATCCGATGCCTCGATTACTCGAGCCGAAACCCTACTACCCGATGTGCCAATCATTGAAATCCCAGATATTCTGCGCCGTTCAGAAGCCGTGATTTTTGCGGTGCCCGACGACGTGCTTGAACCCCTGGTTGCCGGGCTCGCTTCGGCCGGCCACATTCAAACCGGACACCTGCTGGTTCACACCTCGGGACGCTACGGTACTTCGATGCTGCACTCGGTACGTGAATACGGGGCCATCCCGGTGGCCATCCACCCGGCCATGACCTTCTCCGGGCTGAGCCTAGATGCCGACCGACTCCAAAATACGGCCTTTGGGATTACCGCCGATGCGGTTGTTGCACCCATCGCCGAGGCCTTGGTAGTCGAAATGGGCGGTATCCCGGTGACCATCCCGGAAAACGCACGCCCAACGTATCACGCCGCAATGGCTCACGCTTCAAACCATCTGGTCACATTGACCGCACAGGCTCAAGCAATGCTGGAGTCAGCGGGGATAGCCCAGGCCCCGAAATTACTGGGCAACCTGATGAACGCCAGTCTCGAAAACGCGTTGAGCAACGGGGATCAAGCGCTCACCGGACCAGTGTCCCGAGGTGACATTGGCACCGTGGCCACGCATATTGCAACACTGCAAGAACTCGAAGACCCAGACCTCTATGAAACCTACCGGTCTATGGCAATCGCCACCGCCCGCCGGGCTCATGGCGCAGGGTTCATCAACGCGAGCAAACTTGAAGAACTCCTCCAGGTTCTTGAAGGCTAGGCCTTGCTGAGCACCCTAGAACACGGCTTCGGATTAGACTATGTGTCGTGACACTTGAACAAGCTCAACTGGCCACCACGGCCACCGCTGCTAAAACCCAGATCGCTGACAAAGTCGCTGAACTCATTGCCGCAGGTAACCCATCGCCAACAGTCGGCCTCGTACCAACCATGGGCGCCCTGCACGAGGGACACGGCGCGCTCTTTGAACAGGCCCGAGCCGAAAACGACCTCGTGGTCGCCTCGGTGTTCGTCAACCCACTGCAATTTGACCGTGATGAGGACTACGCGCACTATCCGCGCGATCTTGACGCTGACCTTGAACTCGTCACCCGCTATGGGGGAGAGATCGTTTTTGCCCCCGACACCCAGCACATGTATCCCGGGTATCCGGATGCCCCACAGATCCGCGTGTCAGCAGGGCAGATGGGCCGGGTGTTTGAGGGTGCATCACGCCCCGGGCACTTTGACGGTGTTTGCACAGTCGTTGCAAAACTGTGGAACATCCTGATGCCACCCGCGCCGGCTAGGTTGCGCAGCTATTTTGGACAAAAGGACGCCCAACAGCTGGCCATCGTGACACGGTTGGCCGCAGATCTTAACATCGGTGTTGAGATTCGTCCGGTGGATTTGGTCCGCGCCCCTTCGGGGTTGGCCTTGTCATCGCGCAATGTTCGCCTCAACGATCACGGTATGGAAAAAGCGCTGGGTCTGTCCCAAGCCCTGCACTATTTGGCCGATCAGGTCAGCAACGGTGAACGTGTCGATATTCACGCTGCACGAGACATCATTCGATCCCACGAACACGTCGAACTAGACTATTTGGAGATCGTTGATCCGGCTACCCTCACACCGCTTTCGGCGCAGGCTCTTGCCCGTCCACTGACACAAGATGCCCTCGCCCTGGTAGCCGCCCGGGTCCCCCCGGTCCGGCTCATCGACAACATGTTGCTAGCGCCGTAGGCTACCAATTGCATATCGGCACCATTTCTCAAGGAGACGCGTGACAGCCATACCCCAACCGACCCAGGACCTGTACCGACATGTTAATGGTGAATGGATGGCGAACAACACCATCCCCGCGGATCGCGGCACCTATGGTGCGTTTATGGAACTGCATGATCAGTCCGAAATCGCCGTCCACAACATTCTGCAAGATGCTGCCAGCGGGCTGTCAAAGAAACAGCTCAAGAAGCCCATCACCGCAGAACATACCAACGACGGCGCTGCTGCACGCATAGGTGCGCTCTACACGGCCATGATGGATGAAAGCACCATCGAATCTCAGGGTGTCACCCCGCTATGGGAGACCTTGGATAAAGTTTCGGCCATTGACAGTCCCGCAGAATTCATGGAAATGACGGGTCAACTGCAGCGCCAAGGTATTGTCGGTGGCCCCATCGGTACAGGTGCCATGCCAGACGCCGGAAATCCCGATCGTGTGCTGCTACACATGATCCAAAGCGGGCTGGGTCTGCCCGACGAATCGTATTATCGCGACGAAAAATTCGCCGATATCGTTGAGGCCTACCGAACCTATATCGAACAGCTATTCTTGCTGTCTGAGCTGGCACCAACTGAAAAGCGCGCTCGCAAGATGGCCAAGCGGGTCATCGATTTAGAAACCAAGATTGCCCAGCAGCACTGGGACATTGTCTCGGTCCGAGATGCAGTCAAACGCTATAACCTCTACACCCGCGAAGCCCTGCTGGAAGAATTTCCATCGGGCATCCACTGGCTGCGCGGGATGAAAATGGCCCCGGGCCAGAAACGCGAGAACCGTTCGGCAGAAATCGTTGTCTGGCAGCCAGACTTCTTGACCGGACTGGAAGAACTGTTAGCTTCGGAACCCACCAAATCCTGGCGCATTTGGTTGAAACTACACCTGATTTCATCTCATGCACCGTATCTATCGGATGCCTTTGTGCAAGCCAACTTTGAATTCAGCAAGGTGCTATCCGGCACCGAAGAACTGCGCCCCCGTTGGAAACGCGCTGTCAGCCTGGTCAACTCAAGCCTGGGTGAAGACGTTGGCCGCTTGTATGTGGCCAAGCACTACACCGAATCACACCGCCACGATATGGACCAACTCGTTGATGCGCTGCAGCAGGCCTATGCCACCTCTATCGCGCAACTGCCGTGGATGGGCGAAGACACCCGCAAGCGTGCTTTGGAGAAACTGTCCAAGTTCAATCCGATGGTCGGTTACCCCGTCAAATGGCACGACTACTCGGATATCGAAGTTGACGCCACCGATTTGGTCGCGACCCTGGATCGCATTTCCGCGCACGATTTCGAAGACAACCTGTCCAAAATCGAAGACGGCCCGGATCCTGAAGAATGGCATATGAGCCCTCAGACGGTCAACGCCTACTATTCCCCGCTAGAAAACGCGATCGTCTTCCCGGCAGCTATCCTGCAGCCACCGTTCTTTTCGCCCGAAGCCACACCGGCCCAAAACTTTGGTGGTATCGGCGCGGTCATCGGCCACGAAATAGGTCATGGCTTCGATGATCAAGGGTCACAGTATGACGGCGACGGCGCACTGAACAACTGGTGGACTGATGAAGACCGTGCCGCGTTTACGCAACGCACTGAAACGCTTGTTGATCAGTACAAAGTCTTGGCACCGGCAGAAGCCCCGGATCACACCGTGAATGGTGAACTGACGCTGGGCGAAAATATCGGTGACCTCGGCGGGTTAGGCATCAGCCATAAAGCGCTCTACCTGTACTTGGACCAGAACCCAGAAGCCGTTAAAGCTCAGGGCATGGACCCCAACGATCCAGAAGATCGCAAAGCCATTGACCGACAGTTCTTCGAATCGTGGGCTGCCGTATGGCGTCAGCTCATTCGGCCCGAAGCTGCAGTTACTCGAGTCTCAACGGATCCGCACTCGCCAAACGAGTTCCGCTCCAACCAGGTGGTCAAAAACCTTGATGCATTCCACGAAGCATACGGCACCAAGCAGGGTGACGACATGTGGCTTGCGCCAGAAGACCGCGTAACCATCTGGTAAGTACCTAAGGATACAGATATGAGTTTTGATCCCTACGAACCCCTGCCAGCATTACCTGAATTAGTACTGACCAGCCAGGACTTCGTCGACGGCGGCAAGCTGCCTACCCGATCGGTCATGGAAAGTCTTGGACTGGGCGGACGCGATGAACTGCCCCAGCTGTCATGGTCTAATATTCCAGCAGGCACTGAAACGTTCGCGCTGACATGCCTGGATCCGGACGCGCCGACGGCCAGCGGATTCTGGCATATGTCGGCCTTCAACATCCCGGCAACCGTCACCTCGATTGCCGGCGGTGCGGTGCGCTGGGACCAGATCGACTGGTCGGCCTTCAACGTCTCCGGTGAGGGAGAAGGGCCGATTTTCTTAGCCAATGACCGCAATGTGGCCGGCTATACCGGTGCAGCCCCGCCCGAGGGCCACATCGAACACCGCTACATGTTCGTCGTCCACGCCGTTGGCACCACTTTAGAACTTGGTGCCGATGCAACCCCGGCCCAGGTTGGATTCAACCTGTTCAAACATGCCATTGGTCGCGGTCGCATCACCGGTCTTTTCGGGCGTTAACGAACCGCAAGCGTAAACAACTGTGGCCGCAACCAGATTCTGGTTGCGGCCACAGCATATTGCGTTGTTGTGACGAGAACGCTCGGCGGCTATTTCATTTCAGCCAAAATATCGGTGATGACGCTCAAGCCCTCTTGCAGGAGGTCTTCACCGATAATAACCGGCGGCAAGAAGCGCAGCACGTTGCCGTAGGTTCCGGCAGTCAAGGTAATGACGCCTTGCTTGCGTGCTTCGACGGCAATGTCGTTGACCAGCTTTGGCAGTGGTTCTTTAGTTGCTGGGTCGACCATCTCAACCGCCATCATGGCGCCACGGCCGCGAATGTCACCAATGCGTGCATCGTCTTCTTGAATCCGGGTGAAGTGCTCGGTGATGATTTCACCGATACGGGTGGCTTTAGCGGCCATGCCCTCTTCTTCCATGGCTTCAAGCGAGGCGATTCCGGCGGCAACGGCGACCGGGTTACCACCGTAGGTTCCACCCAAGCCACCGGCGTGGACGGCATCCATCACTTCGGCGCGACCAGTAACAGCCGATAGCGGCATACCACCGGCGATACCCTTTGCCAGGGTGATCAGATCTGGCTCAATACCTTCGGCTTCGGAAGCAAACCAGCTACCGGTGCGAACAAAACCGGTCTGGACTTCGTCAGCGATGAATAGTACGTCGTTGGCTTTACACCACTCGACGACCTTGGCCAGGAAGCCTTCGGCGGGCACAATGAAACCGCCTTCACCTTGGATTGGCTCCATGATGACCGCCGCCAAATTATTGGCACCGATCTGGGATTCTAGCGATTCAATGGTGCGGGCTGCAGCCTCTTCGCCGCTGAGCCCATCGCGATACGGGTAGGAACCTGGCACACGGTACAACTCGGAAGCAAACGGGCCAAAGGATTCCTTATACGGCATGTTTTTGGCGGTGAGCCCCATGGTCAGGGTGGTACGACCGTGATAGGCGTTATCGAAGGCCGCAACAGCTTGTTTGCCGGTGTAGGCACGCGCAACTTTGACGGCGTTCTCGACGGCTTCGGCACCGGAGTTCAGCAGGACCGTGCGGGTCTGGCCCGAAATCGGGGCCAGCTCATCGAGACGCTGGGCCAGCTGAATATAGGACTCATACGGGGTCACCATGAAGCAGGTGTGGGTGAAGTCCGCGACCTGGTCCTGCACGGCTTTGACAACTTTGGGGTGCGAGGCGCCCACGGTGGTGACGGCGATGCCAGCACCGAGATCGATCAAGCGGTTGCCGTCGACGTCTTCCACGATGCCACCTTCGGCGCGCGATACAAATGCTGGCGTCGAGGGACTCACGGCTTTAGGAACATAGGTGTCAAGGCGTTCGCGCAGCTCACGGGCTTTAGGACCGGGGAGCTCGGTAACGAGTTTGCGAGACTGATCGAGCGGTTCACGCGACATGAGGATTCCTAACGTTGCAGGATGATAAAAGTGTTCACCCATCAGTATGAACCACATCGCTTATGTTCCGCCAATAGAATCTCTTCATGGTGGGTATGCTTAACGGTCATGGACGAACGGTTACTCACAGCGTTTCTCACGGTAGCGGAAACACGCAACGTATCGCTGGCAGCACGCAGATTAAATATTACGCAGCCGGCCCTGTCTCGGCAGCTGCAAAAACTGCAACGACACCTTAAAGTGCAGTTATTGCAGTCACATCATTCCGGAGTGGGTTTGACCGCTGCAGGCGAAGAATTCCTTCCGATGGCACAAACGGTCGTCAACGAAATGCATAAGGCCCAAGCGTTTGCGCGCATGTTGGCAACCGGAACGTTTACCGAAATTACATTTGCCGCACCGGGCACCACGCTGATCGACATCGTGATCCCGTTCGTTGCCACCTTGGACTCTTCTCAGTTGCACTCGCATGTGATGGAAACTCCACTCGGTGCATCACTTCAGCAGGCAGTCCATAGTGCAGATCTAGTCATCATGCCTTCCGAGCCGCCCCAAGAATTTGGCTCGATTGCCCTGGTAGAACTCCCGGTCTGGGCCTATGTTGCCCCCGATCACCCCTGGGCAGATCGCGAATACATCCCGTTAGAGGAACTTGTGGAAGAGCGCGTTGTAGTAGCCACCACGGACTTTATGTCGCGCAGAGTTTTGGACGGGGCGGTGGATGTTGCCGGCCTCACCGTGCCCCAGATTGTCGAAACAAACTCCGGCCGGGTTGCTCAAGCCCTCGTTGCCACAGGAAACGGGGTCGCCGTTGTCACCGAAGACGCCTACTTTGGTCTGCGGCCGGCAAAGATTTCGACCGGTTTTGGGATTCTGTCGGTGTGGTTACATGCCGGTTGGCGTGCTGATCACTACGCACTTGAGCAGGTGCAAACCCTAGCTGAACAGCTGGCCGAGTTCGCACAAACTCGATATCCGGAATTGACGCCGGGACCGTTTGATCCAGCCGGCTCGGCCCGCAGTGAGCCAGCGGCGAATAAATCGCTTGAACCAGACATAACGCAGCCCAATTGAAGATCCGCAGTTAGACTGTTGGGCGTGAGTACGACCAACGCAGCTAATGCTAAGCAGACCGCCGGTGACGGCGCCGCCAATACCCGTGATCAGCGAAAAGTTCGGCATGCTAAACGCCAAGAACTCCTCGATGCGGGCATCCAAGCCTATCCCGTTGAAATAGAGCGCACCCATTCGCTTGCCCAGATTCGTGAAAAATATCCGAATCTTGATGCAGGAGAAGAAACCGGTGACATCGTATCGGTGGCCGGGCGCATTGTGTTCCAACGCAATACTGGAAAGCTGGCGTTTGCCACGCTGCAAGAAGGCGGCGAGTCCGGGGACCACCCACGGTTGCAGGTCATGCTTTCCCAGGCACGTGTGGGAGCTGAAGGGCTCGATTCGTATAAGCGTTTGGCTGATCTGGGCGACCATATTGCCGTAACCGGTGAAGTCATTGCTTCCAAGCGCGGTGAACTGTCGATCATGGCAGATTCTTGGACGATGGCTTCCAAAGCGCTGCGTCCATTACCCGTGCTGCACGCTGATCTCGCCGACGAGACCCGCGTCCGTCAGCGCTATGCCGATCTGATCGTGCGTCAAGAAGCCGCCGAAATGGTGCACAAGCGTTCCGCCGTCGTACGTTCGGTTCGCCGTGCACTGGAAGACCAAGGTTATATCGAAGTTGAAACCCCAATCTTGCAGCTCATTCACGGTGGCGCTCAAGCCCGTCCGTTCGAAACACACTTGAATGCGTTTGATCAGACGATGACGTTGCGCATTGCCACCGAACTGTATTTGAAACGCGCGGTGGTCGGCGGCATAGACAAGATTTTTGAAATCGGACGTGTCTTCCGCAACGAGGGTGTCGACTCAACTCACTCACCGGAATTTACGATGTTGGAAGCTTATGAAGCTTACTCGGATATGTACGGTATGGCTGAACGGATCCGGGGGATCATTCTGTCGGCCGCCGAAGCTTGCGGCGTCGGCAAGGAACTCCAGACTCCCGAGGGCAATACCGTGGTACTTGATGAACCATGGGAATGGAAAGAGTTCTACCCGGCCGTTTCTGAAGCCGTGGGTGACCAGATCACTCCCGATACGCCCGCTGAAGACCTGCTGGCCATCGCCAAAAAACACCAGCTCGACGTCGATGAAAACCTCGATGTCCAGCAGTTGGCGATGGAACTGTTTGACGAACTGGTCGAACCACGCATCATTCAGCCGACCTTTATTTATCACTATCCACAAGCCGCCCAGCCATTGGCCCGCCCGCACCGTGAAGACCCACGGATGGTTGAAGCCTGGGACTTGATTATCAATGGTTATGAAATCGGTACCGCGTTCTCCGAGCTGATTGACCCGGTCATCCAGCGCGAACGCTTGACCGCACAATCGGACGCTGCAGCTGCTGGCGATGAAGAAGCTATGCAGCTGGATCACGACTTCTTACGCGCCCTAGAATATGGTGCACCCCCAACCGGTGGACTCGGTATGGGCGTGGACCGGTTGGTCATGCTCTTGACCGGCACCGGTATTCGCGAAACCATACTGTTCCCGCTGCTAAAACCAGAGGGTGACGAGTAAGGAGACGCCATGGACGTGTTTTGGGATTACTTTGAGGTCCTAGCCCCGTCGATCGGGCTGTTCTTCATTTTCTGGTTGGTCATGCGCTCCCTGTTCCGCGGTGACTCGGGTGAGCGCGATGCCCTCCGTGAGGCTGAAGAGCGCGAAGCTCAGGCATGGGCTGAGCAGCGTGCCGCCCAGCAACATGGCGTCGAAGAAAACGGGTCTGCTAAAAAGCTCTAAGTTGTAGGAATAATGCGGGTTCAAACCTGGTTATCCTATCTCCAGACAATTACCTTTGGGTAAAACGTCGTGAGTTGTGCAAGTTCTACCTTGAGCCAAATTGACTCAGCTTTAGGTAAAAGTGGTGCATTTCCTTCGCCCAGCAGTGAACAGCAGTCTCAATACGATTTATAACTCAGTACGATCAGAGTCAATAGTCAGCGAGGAGTGTGCCTATGTTTGAAAGATTCACCGATCGGGCCCGACGAGTAGTGGTACTTGCGCAGGAAGAAGCGCGGATGCTCAACCACTCGTACATCGGCACCGAGCACATCCTGCTCGGTTTAATCCATGAGGGTGACGGCGTGGCCGCCAAAGCCCTCCAATCCCTAGATGTGTCCCTGGGCGCGGTGCGCGAGCAGGTGCGGGAAATTATTGGTCAGGGCCAACAAGCCCCATCCGGCCACATCCCATTCACCCCGCGTGCCAAGAAGGTCTTAGAGCTGTCCCTGCGTGAAGCACTCCAGCTGGGCCACAACTACATCGGTACCGAGCACATCTTGCTGGGTCTGATCCGCGAGGGCGAAGGCGTCGCAGCACAGGTACTTGTGCAGTTGGGTGCCGATCTCAACCGGGTACGCCAGACTGTGATCCAGTTACTTTCGGGCTACCAGGGTTCAGGCGAAAGCGAAGGAAAAGAAACCGCCGGAGTTTCATCCAGCGGTGGCAGTCAGGGCCAGCAGGCCGGCTCGGTTGTGCTTGACCAGTTTGGTACCAACCTGACCGCAGCTTCACGCGAGTCGAAACTTGATCCTGTGATCGGTCGTTCCGATGAAATGGAACGCGTTATGCAGGTACTGTCTCGCCGTACCAAGAACAACCCGGTGCTGATTGGTGAGCCAGGCGTTGGTAAAACCGCCGTGGTCGAAGGTCTGGCACAGGCTATCGTTCGAGACGATGTGCCAGAGACGTTGAAAGACAAACAGGTCTACACGCTGGATCTGGGCTCACTGGTGGCAGGTTCTCGCTACCGCGGTGACTTCGAAGAGCGCCTCAAAAAGGTCCTCAAAGAAATCCGTACCCGCGGCGACATCATCCTGTTTATCGATGAGATCCACACGTTGGTCGGAGCCGGTGCAGCAGAAGGCGCCATCGATGCAGCTTCGATTCTGAAACCCATGTTGGCACGCGGTGAACTGCAGACCATCGGTGCAACCACCCTGGACGAATACCGCAAGCACATCGAAAAAGATGCGGCCCTGGAACGTCGTTTCCAGCCGATTCAGGTCGATGAGCCATCAGTTGAAGACACCGTCGCCATTCTGCGCGGTCTACGCGATCGCTATGAAACACACCACCGCGTTTCGATTACCGATGAGGCGTTGCAAGCGGCAGCTACCATGGCCGACCGCTACATTTCTGACCGTTTCTTGCCGGATAAAGCCGTCGACCTGATCGACGAGGCCGGTGCTCGACTGCGTATTCAGCGCATGTCGACGCCGCCGGAGATCAAAGAATACGACACGCGTATCGAAGAAGTCCGCAAAGAGAAGGAAGCCGCCATTGACGGCCAAGACTTCGAAGGCGCTGCCTCACTGCGCGATAAAGAGCAGACGCTGCAGGACGAACGCAACCAAAAAGAACAAGAATGGCGTGACGAAGCGGCTCATGGTATCGCCGAAGTAGATGAAAGCCTGATTGCCGAAGTGCTTTCGAAATCGACCGGTATCCCCGTCTTCCGTCTCTCCGAAACCGAAGCCGAGCGTCTACGCAATATGGAAGACGAGCTGCACCGTCGGGTCATCGGCCAGGACGAAGCCGTCAGGTCCCTGTCCCGTGCGATCCGACGCACTCGTGCCGGACTCAAGGATCCACACCGTCCAACCGGCTCGTTTATCTTCGCCGGTCCAACCGGTGTGGGTAAGACTGAGCTGGCAAAGACACTATCCGAGTTCCTGTTCGGGGATGAAGACGCCCTGATCACGCTGGACATGTCAGAGTTCCAAGAGAAGCACACTGTGTCGCGTCTCTTCGGTGCCCCTCCCGGCTATGTTGGCTACGAAGAGGGCGGCCAGTTGACCGAACAGGTTCGCCGTCGCCCATTCTCGGTTGTCTTGTTTGACGAAGTTGAAAAAGCCCACCAGGATCTCTTCAACTCGTTGTTGCAGATTTTGGAAGAAGGTCGGCTGACCGACTCACAGGGTCGCATCGTCGACTTCAAGAACACAGTCATCATCATGACAACCAACCTGGGTACGTTCGACATTGCTCGCGGCGTCCAAACTGGTTTCCAGTCAATCTCTGATACCGAAACCGGTTATGAACGGATGAAGGCAACTGTCCAGCAGGAGTTGCGTCAGCACTTCCGCCCAGAGTTCCTCAACCGTGTGGACGACGTTATCGTCTTCCCACAGCTGTCCCTGTCAGAAATCATTGAGATTGTTGACCTGTTCATCGGTAGCCTTCAGGAACGTTTGAAAGAACAAAACCTGAGCATCGAACTGGACCAGGCATCCAAGGAACTGTTGGCAGAACGCGGCTACGACCCCTCCATGGGTGCACGTCCGCTTCGCCGTACGGTACAGGACATGTTGGAAGACAAACTCTCCGAGAAACTGCTGTTTGGTGAGATCCCAGCTCATACACACATCCTGGTTTCCAAGAAGGGTGAGGGCAAGAACGCCGAACTGGCATTCGAGTACGTCAACGCACCAGACACCATTGAGGCTGC
>DXCT01000053.1 GCA_019115865.1 Candidatus Yaniella excrementavium
TTTTTAAGCTTAGTATCAGCAGGGTGCTTGCAATCGACCGCGATGTGTAGTGTGTGGCGGCAAAACGAAAAAGAACGGAACAACCTCGGCCGGCAAGATCCGGTATCGGTGTCGGGATTGCGGTGCATCACGCACCATTTCCCGACCAGTCTCCCAACGTCGCTACCAACTGGAAGCACTCGTACAGTGGTTATGTTCCAACCAGACCCAGGCCCAACTACGGGTCGGGCAATCAGCCAGAACTTTCCGGGCCCAGACCGCATGGTGCTGGAACGTGCAACCGGTCATCGAGCCCACCGGTGAAATCTTTGCTGAGGTACAACTCGATGGGATCTACCTCCAACACGGCCACTGTTGTTTGATCGCCTACGCCAACGGGTATGTCGTGGATTTCCAGTGGTGCACCACCGAAAACGCCACCGCCTGGCGCGTGCTGCTGCAGCGAATTCCGGCTCCTGCGGTCGTGGTCATTGATGGTGGTTCCGGCCTTGCCAAAGCGCTGCGGACCACGTGGCCTGACACCAAAATCCAGCGGTGTCTGGTCCATATTCAACGCAACGTGCGCCGGTATCTGACCCTCCGACCACGCACCACACCCGGCAAACAGTTAGCCAAACTCAACTACGCGCTAACCAAAATTCAGACCCTGGACGAAGCAGCCCAATGGATGACTGCTTTAGCTGCCTGGCATTCTGAGCATCAGGGCTTCTTGAACCAAAAAAACCTATGCCACTGATCCGATGGCCACCACACCCTGGTGGTGGACCCATGACCGAGTACGCAAGGCCTATAACCTGCTGACCACTCAAGCCCGCAAGGGCACGCTGTTTCAGTATTTGCAGCCTGATCTACTCAACCAAGTGCAGACCCCGGTGTCTTCCACGACCAATCGCATCGAAGGCGGAATCAACGCGCCCTTACGCCGCATGCTCTCCCAGCACCGGGGTATGCGCCTGCCACGCAGGAAACGAGCCGTGGAATGGTGGCTCCAACAACACACCGAAGCACCAGCACCTGTCCATTCCTTTATCCAGCCACAGCACTATGACCCGGCAGCACGCATCAAACCACCGATCGTTGAAGAGCCCATCGGACCAGCACTATATGACCGGGCATTCTCAACCGAAGAAGGCATCGGCATCCAACAAGGATGGAAAGGCCTCTAACCAAACATGACACGCCCGAGCCAGACACACATTTCTGCCTATAACCCACAACTTCTCGTCTCGATCCCATGCCCCGCAAAAGACCAGAAGAAAGCACTTGGAGCATGAGTAAGGCCCGGGGTCAGAATCCCCCGGGCCCCGGTATCGCAACCACAGAACCTCAGCGATACCGCAGGAAAAGAATTTCCTGCCTCTTATAACCACACAGGAACAACACATCTGCGTCTTCGGTAGATCCGCAAGTCTTCACGACGTTCGGTGGTCTACCAGATGGTTTCCATCGTAGCTACCATTATGCGTGTGACTGGTATCACAGTCAAGGTTTTTTGTGCAGTATTTTTATCAGAGACTCACTGTGCAGCAACTTCTCGAACATTACTCGCCATGAGCTCTTCAATCACTGCGCCCACCCAGCGTGCTGCCTGGTCGGTGGCCAGTGTGCCTCCTCCTGCATCGTGTCGCCCGATCTCGCCAATTCTGCGAGCGCCCGATACCTGCAGCGATTCGTCCAGGATATCGGCACCGCGCGAGAAGAATTCATAGGAATTATCCCCCAGCCCAAAGATTGCATAGCGTAAGGAAGTGAGATCCGTGTGCCGCGACAGCAGCTGAGCATGCAGTGGTCGAATACTTGTTGGCAGTTCACCCTCGTCGTAGCTGGACGTCACCACCAGCATCGGCGTTTCAGTTTGCAACTCGTCTGGTGTCAGCGCTGCCAGATCTAAGGTTGAGGCGTTCGCGTGGTCTGCCAGATCGAACACGAGCTGTTCGGCCACAAGCTCTGCGTTCCCCGATTCTGTGGCATAGGCGATGAAGAGTTTCGGCAAGTGTGCGTTGTTGAGCTCCACTTCCGCTTTCTGATTTGCCGACCGTGGAAGATCGGTAGCCGAGGCAGCCAGCAACCGGATCTTGCGAGGATCGGTGAGCTTGGTTCGCGGGCGAGGTTCTGCTGCGTTGGCCTTTTCATGTGCATCAACCAGCAACCAGCCATCCCAGGATGTGGCCCGCGCCAGATCCCTGCGAAGCGCAGACATCCCCGCACGACGCTGCACCTCCCCGCGCACCAAATCAGCGGCGATGATATCGGCCAGCTCACGTGCATCGGTACGCTGGGTAGGAATAGTGCCGACCGGCCCGCGACGCAACCACCCGGCAACGTACAGTCCCGGTTCAATTCGGCCCGTTGCCGCAGCCTGCTCATCGACCTCGACGAGTTGCCCACCAGCGGAACCGAACCCGATAGCGGTAATAAGCGAGGTGGAGGCGATGCTCACCTCAAGCGCACCGGAAGCGACCACGAGTTCGCTGACTCGGCTGCCACTGGCTTTGACCTGTTGTGGAGTGTGATCGAAGTACCAGTTGATGTGCAGCCGGGCATGACGATCGGTCGGCTGGTCTACCAGCTGTTGGACCAGCGTTGCACGGGCGTCGTCGGTGGGTTGAGCATCACGTGAAAAACCGTGAACAGTGTGGTTGATGCCTGGCAGCTCGAGGATTTCACGAAGCATGACGGTATCAAATTTCGCGTCCGCAACAGCTGAGCGACCAACCACATTGAGTGTGTTCAGGTCGCGCGTCAACGCCACGTGGGTGTCTTCGTCAATATCTGAGGTGACCAGGCGTGCATGATCCGAGGCCAGCAGACGAATCATATCCATTGCAACGTTCCCGTTGCCCACAACAGTGACATCGGAGCCGAGATCAGGCATGGCATGCTCGGACGCGTGCTCGGTCGCATCTGCGTTGAGCAATCGAGCGATTCGTCCCGCACCATAGATGCCGTCCACCTCAGCGCCGGAAATCGCAAGTGCGTTATCGGCGCTCAGTCCGGTCGCCACAACAACCGCGTCGTGGGTGCTGCGAAGTTGCTCCAGGGTGAGCTCGGCGCCAGGAGCGTGCATCGAGGACACTGCTGGTGCATGGTAGGAGGGCCGACCGAGGATGGCAACATCGGTGGCCGGTTCACCGTTATGCACGGTAGTTGACCCGATAAACTCGACGCCGTGGCGCTCGAAGAGTTGGGCAAATTGAATTTCGACATCCTTGGTGCCCTGATGGTCCGCGGCAACACCGGAGCGGACCAGACCATAGGGCGTGGCCGACCGGTCGAAGATGGTAACGCGAGCGTCTGGCACGTTGCGCTTAATCGCCTGAGCCGTGTAACAGCCCGAGGGACCTGAGCCAACGATCGCAACGTGCGGGCTCTGCTTCTTTGAGGTTGACGCGCTCTCTGGGGCCTCCCATTGGGCCGGCAGCAGGTCCATGCCTCGGAACACCCAACCACCGGCTTCTGCTGGCTGATCTTCAATGAGGCCCAGTTCTGGTAGTTCAGTGAACAGTTTAGGCAATGCCGCCGTAAATTCCTCGCGCGCCACCCAGGCTCCCAGACACACGTGGACGCCCTTGCCAAAGGCTAGGTGAGCCCCTTCACCGGTGCGCATCAGATCGAAGCGCTCTGGCTGCTTCCAATACTTCGTGTCGCGATTTGCAGACAGCAGGGAGATGCCCAGTTTCGCCCCGGCAGGCAAAAATGTTCCCTGCAATACGACATCACGCGTGGTCTGACGCGAGTACATCCCGATCGGGGCGACCCAGCGGATCGCTTCATCAAAGACCGCATCCCACTTTGAGGGATCGTTTTGCACGATGGCCAGCTGGTCTGGATTCTGCATGAGCGCCCACGCTGCTACACCGATAGCATCGCGTGGTTCGTTGAGACCGCCACCAATGGTCATTTTCAGGTTCGCACGAATGGACTCAACCGGCATTTGGTAATCAGGTAGCTGAACGAGAGCTGAAAGCAGTGAGTCATCTGGATTCCGTCGATGCCAGGCCAGCATTTCATCTAGGGCCTCGTCGACTTCGTTATAGGAGGCTTCGCCTTTAGCCCAGACCACCGGATCATCGGCATAGTTGCCGGTGGCATCGATCATGGTCTGGGACCAGCGCTGCAGATCGTGCTGGGTCACGTTGTGCAGGCCTGTGACAGCTCGCAGGTTTTCGGCCGCGTAGGGTGCAGCGAAATCCCACACCAGATCGGCACCCGGGCCCTTCGCTTTGAGTTCGTCCACGTAGCGCTGGGCATTGCGATGGAAAATTGGTGCCCAGGTTTTCTTGACCACCGAAGGCCGCAGCACCGGTTGCCATGCCTGACGTTCAACCCGGTGGTCAGGATCATCCTTGCGCAACATCGAGTGGCCCATCGCCCGAATCATCAGGGATCCTTGCTCATTGGCCGAGAACGTGTCCTGGTCAAGCTCGGTGTCATGGACGGCATCATAGGACGTGATCAGGTAGCGGCCGATGGCGGGGACCCAGTGGACACCGCCCTCTTGGCGCAGCCGTTCAAAGGTAGGGAATGGATCACGATACAGCTCAGGGATCGTTACCCAGTCAGCAATCGGGGCTGTTTTGGCTTGCTCATGTGGCGTGGTCATCGGTACTAGTCCTTTCCTGGACAAAGAATGCGCAACGGGTCAAGTGCAGTATTTTCTGGGTAATTCCCCATGAATACATCGGTACCGGCTTCGGTCAACCGGGTGCTCGCGACGTCATCATGAATTTCTGCGGTAGCGAATTCCATGCGGGCCCTGCCATCAAACGGGTCAACGATCGTGACCATGGTGGCTTCAGCACCGCGTTCCAACCACGGGTCCTGAATGCTAACGGCGAGCATTCCTTGGTGTCCGGTGAACTGGAGGATGCCGGTAAAGCGCAGGACATCTGCGGTACTGCTCTGTGCGTCGAGCGGGAAAAACGTTTCGGTGCTCGAGAGCGTTTCGGCATCGCCGAGCGCGGCCATCGCGCCGTCAGACATACGGCGGATGTACTCCCGGAATGGCGCGTGCATTCCCCAAGCAAGGCCTGTGACCGTTTTCGGATTCCTAAAGAATTGCTGTTTACCCACACCACCACTGTGACGCACGCAATAAAGATGCACAACTGAGGAGACTAGTGTTTTATGTGCAATAGAATTGCGTTATGTCGAATACGCCCGAACCCACCCTCCGACAATTGGAACTGTTCATTGCTGCAGCCACCGAGGGCTCGTTTGCAGCAGCTGCCGAGGCTATGTTCGTAACTCCCAACGCCGTGGCCTCCGCGGTAACCGAACTCGAGACAAGTTTTAATGCTCAACTGGTCATTCGGCGGCGCGCAAAGGGTTTGACGACGACAGCGGCCGGGCAGGACTTGGTGACTCGTGCTACTGCACTGCTAGACCAGGCCGAAGAATTGACGCTGCATATCGGCAATACCAGTGATATACCGCGCGGGTCCGTCAGTGTTGGCTGCTATTCGACCTTGGCTGCGACGATCATTCCGGAACTCTGGGCACAGGTGGCACAGCAACTCCCAGAGGTGCAGTTAGACATTCAAGAAGGCCCCATCGAGATGTTGGCACAGCAGGTCCTAGATGGCCACCTGGATATGATGATTTCCTACCGAGTGGGCCTGCCAATGGGCTTGGTGAGCGACGAACTGTTCCAAACCGTCCCGCAGGTCGCGCTACCTGAGCATCATGCTATGGCCACACAACCCCAAGTCTCGCTCGAAGAGCTCGAGTCAGAACCACTGATCCTCCTGGACCTCCCGCCGGCCGGTGACAATACACTTCGATTACTGCACGAACGGGGCCTACGACCCTATGTCATACATCGCTCCACCAGTTATGAGACGGTCCGCTCGATGGTCGCTCGGGGTTTTGGATACTCATTATTTTTCCAACAGACCAGGTCCAAAGTCTCCTACGAGGGGCTGCCCTTAATGCATCGTCCAATCGACCCACCGCTGCAGGCAGAACCGGTTGTCCTGTCATGGCAGATCGATGCCCAACCGACGCGCCGAGCCAACGCCGTCGGCGAGATCATCATGAGCATGACTCAGTGAACCCCCATGGGCGTACTCGTCCAACACAACAGCGACTGTACGGCCTGTTACAGCAGTCAACGCTCGGCGGCGGGGTACTATGAATTACATGAGGGACATCACGTTGAGTGCGGTGATTTACCTTCGAAGGTTCTAACCGTATCCTTAGAGTTGATAATTCTCGAGGAGGTATCGTGCCCCAATTGGTGTATTCGACCCGGTTAGCACAACTTTGTGCCGCTACCGGTGTGGAAACCGTGTTTATTCCGGAACAACTCTGGGATACATCGTTAACCGAGGCTTTTGACCATGCCGAAGGCAATATTGCCACTGCTGATGGTATCGCTGAAATTGCCTTTAACATCGTACGCACCGGCACCGCAGACGGCGCTGTCATGGCCGCTGCTGGATACCGCCATGCGGGTGGCCCGCCGGCAGCAGTGCTGCTCGATGCTTCCGCTAATTTCCTCACCACGCTGGACAAGATCGGCCAGGCGGTTCGCGATAAATTGTCGATGGTGATCATCCTCGTTGAGCCGAATGAGTCGTTCAACGGGGTGAATGCAAATTGGGCGGGCCTCATTACCGGTGTTGGCGCAGCTGCCGTGCCAGCAGGCGAAGCAGAGAATGTTTCGCAAGCCATGGTGGATGTGATTGATGGCCTAAATAAGCAACTGCCGTCTGTGCTGTTAGTTGATCCGGAGAACTTGGATACCGAGATTACTGGCGAAGCTGAACCGACATTCGAAGCCCCGCGCACCGGAGCCGTTCCGCAAACTTCCCAAGTCATCCGTGCTGCCAAGTCGCTAGCCCAAGCACGTTGGCCCCTGATCATTGCTGGTCGCGGCGCTCGCCACGCGAAATCCGCAATCATCTCACTGGCCGACACGACCGGCTCCCTGCTGGCAACGTCAGCTGGTGCCCACGGTTTATTCGAAGAACAACAATTCAATATTGGCACCTTGGGCAAAATTTCCACGCCAACCACCGCTGAGTTGGCCCGTGGAGCCGACGTCATCGTCGTCCTGGGTTGTGCACTCGATGACTGGACGACCCGCGAGGGAAAGCTCATCAATCCAAATGCCACGCTTATCCAGGTGGACACATCGCCCTGGGCGGTGGGGCGTTTTAGCCCGGTGTCGCAATCGCTGATTGCCGATGCCCAAGCTGTTGCCACTGCTCTTGAGGTTGAGACCAGCAAACTCATCAACGGCACAAAAATTGGCTACCGTACAGAACAGACGGTTGAACAACTGGAAACCAAGTACTGGAACTCACGGCCCATACCAGAACACCAGCTACGCGAAGATACCGTGGATGCACGAGCGTTTTTGGATCGTCTGGAACAGGTTCTGCCGGAACAGCGTACCGTGGTCGTCGATCAATCTGCACAGGCAGGTTACGCAACCAGCTACCTGCGTGTACTAGACCATCAGGGGTATATGTTCTTCCCCAACGGCGCTGTCGTTGCAGGCATGGGTGCCTCCATTGCCCGCGACGACCGGATGATCGTGGTTGTAACACACCAGTCGGGGTTGATGGATTCACTGTCCGATTTCCGCGCGGCTGTGGATTACCTCGAGCGCGGGGCATTGGTGGTATTTCAGCAGGAGGCTCCGGTCGTTGAATTAGCACGCTATTATGGCTTACCGGTCCACGAAATCACCAACCTTGAGCAGTTGAACGAACAGATGTTCTCTTCCGGTGTTGTCGTACTGGCCGTCCAGCAACATTAACTCTGGTCGCGTACTGCATTGCATATCAAAGCTGATGGTGCTGGGCTGTAGCCCATGAGCTCAGTTCCATTATCAATCCTCGATCGAGCCAACACTCGTGTACAACATGGCCAGACTGTCGACGCACCGCAAATATTTGCCGAAGTCACCTCGCGGGCCAGACACGCTGAGCAGCTGGGTTATCAACGGTTTTGGGTGGCCCAACACCATTCCGTTCCGGGAATCACAGGGTCTGCCCCAACTCTGCTGCTGGCACATCTGGCCGAAGCGACTTCACATATTCGTGTGGGCACCGGCGGGATCATGGTGCCCAGCCACCAACCCTTGATTATTGCCGAACAGCTCGGGACGCTCCAAGCCCTTTATCCCGACCGCGTGGATGCAGGACTTGGTGCGTCTGTCGGATTCACCAAACCGGTCCGTGCGGCACTGCGGCAGCGAGTCGATGCCAAAGAGCATTTTGCCGACGATGTGGATGAGCTCATGGGCTATTTGGACGGCACCGGTGCAATCACCGCGTATCCGCAAGACCGTTCACAGACGCCGATTTTCATTCTCACCGGTGGCGGCTCAGCACAGTTTGCCGCAACGCGCGGCGCTGGTCTGGTGCTTGGCGGTCCCGCCGTTTCTCGCGGGTTGAAGACCAAAGACGAGATCAACCAGACCGTAGTTGACTACCGTGAAGCGTTCGAGCACTCGACGCCACGTCGACAACAACCCCGGGTCATCGCCTCAATTAATGTCGCGGTTGCAGATTCTCATGAAGCTGCACGACAGTTAGTTTTATCAGAAGCCTGGGCGCTGACACGTTCACGCAGCATCGGGGTGTTCCAACCGCTGGAAGATCCCGCTGCGATCAGTGCTGAACAAGCGTCTGTCCAACAACAGCAACGTATCGATCAAGCACTTGCATCGACAATTTATGGGACGCCGGACGAAGTCGTCGACCAGCTCGAGCAAGTGCTGCAATACACGTTGGCCGATGAGATCATGGTGACCGGTAATATCTGGGATCCTGCCAAGCAACAGACCTCTGACCGGCTGCTCATGACGGCCTGGCAACAGCGCTAGTGTTCAGTCAGCGACCCTTGGGTGGTCCGGTGACTTCACCGTGTGGTGACACGGCTTCAGCAATCCGAGCGGCACCTTCTCCCAGGGTTTGCACCTGCTCGTCAGTGAGCTGATCAAAAATCGCCTGTTGCACAGCTTCGACATGCCCCGGAGCCATTTCTGTAACCTTGTCCCACCCTGCATCGGTGAGTTTGCCAAGTGTATAGCGACCGTCCTCCGGGTCGGTGACACGCTCTACCCAACCCGCTTTCATCATGCGCGAGATGACGCGAGATAAGTGCGACAGCGTCATGTTGGTGATCTCTGCGAGCTCGCTCAAACGGATCGCCCGATCTGGGGCTTCCGAGATTTGTGACAGAGCGTAGTATTCCGAAAGGCTCAGTCCATGGTCTTCACGCAGCTGGGCTTCGAGTTTCACAGGAAGCCAGGTCATGAGGGACCAGATAGCCCGCCAAGTAAAATCTTCGTCTTTGGATAACCAGCGGGTTTCAGATGAATGACTCATAGCAGCAGACTACATTCCTTGACGCGACAAGCAGCGCATCTCCTATGAGTATTTGGTCACCTACACAAACGTCTGACCCGTACTTACCAGAGGTGGGCCGTACGGATCAGACGTCGTATAAGAGCTTCTATTCTATTAGATGACAGGGGCAGCTTGTTTGAAGCTGGCCCCAACGTGGCTTTCGGGCAGGTGATCGCCGCGTCCGAAGAGTTTGTGGCGCAGCGTGCCCTGGGTGTACTCGGTCTTATACCGACCGCGGGACTGCAGCTCTGGGACAACGTATTCCACGATGTCTTCGAATGTGCCAGGCGTTATGTGGTAAGCCAGGTTAAAGCCATCCAGATCGGTTTCATCCTGAATACGAATGAGTTCTTCGGCAACGGTTGCTCCGGAACCGATGAGTATCGGACCAAAACCACCGACCCCAACCCACTCGGCAAGTTTGCGCACGGTCCATTCTTCGCCGTCGCCCGAGGCTTTCCGGAAAGTTTCAGCAGCGGACTGGATAGCGTTGGATTCAATGTGGCCGATTGGAGCGTCGAGATCATATTTGGCGAAGTCTGTGCCCATCCAACCGGACATCAGTGACAGCGCACCTTCCACATCGGCGTACTGTGCGAGGTCGCGGTATTTTTCTTGGGCTTCCTCGTCGGTGGCACCGGTAATAATGGTCTGCATGCCAAAGATTCGGATGTCGTACGGATCGCGTCCAGCTTTGACCAGTTCTTCACGAGTCTTCGCAACGGACTGGGCTTGAAGCGCGATCGTAGGCGAATTAATGAAGGTAGCTTCGGCGTGTTTCGCACCAAAGCCTCGGCCACGAGTTGAGGCCCCTGCCTGATACAGGACCGGGGTGCGCTGCGCCGATGGTTCAGTGACGGCTGCACCCGGTACTTTGAAGAATTCGCCTTCGTGTCCAATGTTGTGCACCTTGGTGTGGTCGGTGAACACACCAGTTTCACGGTCATATTGGACGGCGTCGTCTTCCCACGATCCCTCAAGCAGCTTGTAAATGACTTCGAGGTATTCGTCGGCGTGATCGTATCGACGATCGTGTTCCATTTGGTCGTCATTACCCATGTTGCGCGCTGCCGACGGCAGGTAACCGGTCACAATGTTCCAACCAAAGCGTCCACCGGTCAGATGGTCCAGCGTGGCCAGTCGCCGAGCGAATGGGAATGGATGCTCATAGGCGGTGCCTGCGGTGACACCGAATCCGAGATGTTCGGTGACGGCTGCCATGGCCGAGACCAGCAAGAACGGGTCGTTGACTGGTACCTGAGCGCCTGAGGTCAGCGCCGCGTTGGCATTATCACCGTAAACGTCGTAGGGGCCAAGGACATCAGCAATAAAAAGACCATCAAAGAGGCCGCGTTCTAGGATCTGGGCGAGTTCGGTCCAATATGAAAGTTTGTTGTAGTCCCGTGAGTGATCCTCCGGGTGCCGCCACAGTCCAGGTGACTGGTGCCCTGCACAGTTCATATCGAACGCATTGAAGAGGATTTGACGATTAGATGCCACGATGAGTTCTCCTTCCATCGGTTCTGGCGGTAGCACCTGCACACTGTGTGGTTGCTGCGGCATCAACGAGCCAGATCTCTCAGCCGCTCTGGATGGGGTTTCAATTCCTTATTGAAACACAACTCTGAGCGACTTTGCCAATTTCGATGTCGCAGCGTTACGTTCAACTACGTCAAAAGGCGCGTATGCTGAGTGAGCCCATTCGTCGAAAGGTATTCAATGGCATCAAAGGATTCGAGTCAGCAGCCGGTCAAATTGGCCAAGACGCTGACGAACATTGACGCGCTCGCCCTCGGGTTTGGCGCGATGATTGGCTTCGGTTGGGTGGTCCTCACCGGCGGCTGGCTGGAAAGCGCCGGCACCATGGGTGCTGTAGCGGCCATCGTCGTTGGCGGTGCGATCATGGCAGCAGTTGGACTCGTCTATTCCGAACTTACCTCGGCTATGCCACTGGCCGGAGGTGTTCACCAGTATGTATTGCGCGGGTTGGGACCACGCTTTGCGTTTATTGGTTCGTGGGCTTTAGTCGGCGGATATGTCACGATTGTGGCGTTCGAGGCCGTCGCATTCCCCCGCACGGTCGCCTATATTTTTCCAGAGATCAATGCGATCCCAATGTGGGAAGTCGCCGGGCACACCGTGCACCTGACCTGGGCGCTGATCGGCGTGATTGGTGGACTCGTCATCACCTGGTTGAATGTTCGCGGCGTCAAACAGGCATCGATTGCCCAGAACTTCACCGTCATCTTCCTACTGGTCGTCGCTATTCTGATGATTTTTGGGTCGATCACACGTGGTGAGGCCGCCAACATGGAGCCGCTGTTTACTCCTGGTACCGCCGGTTTCTTTACCGTGCTAATTGCCATCCCGTTTTTGTTTATTGGATTCGATGTCATCCCGCAATCAGCCGAAGAGGTCAACGTACCTGCCCGCAAGATTGGTCGGCTGGTGATCCTCTCGGTTGCAATGGCCACCGCCTGGTACATCATGGTCGTACTGACCACTTCGTCTGCGATGGGCGTTGATGAAATCGCCCAAACCGATATTGCTGTAGCGGATGCCTTCGGTGCCCTGTTTAACTCGCAACTCATGGCCAATATTCTCATCGCCGGTGGGATCGCCGGCATTTTGACCTCGTGGAATTCGCTGCTGTTGGGCGCTTCTCGGCTGGTCTATTCGATGGCCCGCACCGGCATGCTGCCCGCTTGGTTCGGCACGCTGCACCCCAAATACCGTACCCCGGCAAATGCCCTGTACTTCATCGGTGGACTGTCCCTGATCGCGCCCTTCTTCGGCGAAAACATGCTGACCTGGCTCGTGGACTCCGGGGCACCATCGATCATCATCGCGTATTTCATGGTGTCGGTAATTTTCATCGTTTTGCGTCGTCGCGATCCCGGCATGGCTCGTCCGCTACGAATTGGCGGACGTGGTCGCGGTGGCGAGCTGATCGGTTGGACGGCACTGGTACTGACCGGTGCCCTGTTCAGCGTCTACCTACCCGGTATGCCATCGGCGCTTGGGTGGCAACCGTGGTTGATCTTTGCGATCTGGTGGGGCATCGGCGCGCTATTCTTCTTCCGCGTACCAACCGGCATTGCACCCGGTCCCCATGCCGGTGACGAAGTACTAGCCGCCGTCGAGCAGCGTCGACGCAAGAAACAACAAAGCTAAAACCGCTGGGAGTGGGTGTGGGCGCGGCTCACACCCACTCTTTTCACAGGCGACAGATTTCCGTAACGAACTTCCATTTGAATCTGTCGATGCATAAACTTGAGACTTGTAACCATCCAGAGTCATGCATCGCTGCCAGAACAGCCACTGACCGGTCTTGGGTACAGTCACTTTGCAAATTCGGAGTTATCACCCATGTCCTTCTCACGAAAAAGCCTGACCGCTGCAGTTTTGGTCGGAGCGCTAGCCCTCACGGCCTGCTCCGACGACGAACCCGAAATTGATGAGACGGAATCGGTCACGCTTGACTATGCGACCTATAACCCGTTGTCGTTGATCGTCAAAGAACAAGGTTGGCTAGAACAAGAACTCGATGGTGAAGTCAATTGGGTATATTCGGCCGGCTCGAATCGCGCCAATGAGCACCTGCGCATTGAAGCAATTGACGTGGGCTCAACGGCAGGATCTGCCGCACTCCTTGCTCGAGCATCAGGCACCGAAATCCAAACCATTAGTGTACTCGGCGACGTCGAATGGACCGGTCTGGTGGTCCCCCAAAATTCGGATATGGAATCCGTTGCTGACCTTGAAGGTCGCACGGTTGCCGCAACCCATGGCACCGACCCATACTTTTTCTTGGCCCAGGCCCTCGCAGAAGAAGGGCTTACCGTGGAGGATATCGAGATCGATAATCTCCAACACGGCGATGGCTACACTGCCTTGGATAACGATTCGGTCGATGCGTGGGCTGGGCTCGACCCGGTCATGGCAGAATTTGAGCAAGACACCGAGTTCCTTTACCGCAACATCGATTTCAATACCTACTCGGTGCTCAATGCCACCGAATCATTTTTAGAAGAATCCCCGGACGTTGCCCAAACGGTTGTTGAGACCTATGAACGCGCTCGTCAATGGGCTCTGGAACACCCAGAAGAAGCCGCACAGTTACTTGCAGACGAAGCTGAAATTGATCCTGAAGCCGCAAAAACCATCATTGAAGAACGCTCCGGTTTCGACATCAGCCCGGTCCCAGGCGAAGAACAAGCAGCAGTACTGTCAGACCTCGCGCCAACGTATGTTTCCTCTGGCGTAGTCGATGATCAACAAAGCGTTGACGAAGCACTCGAGACGCTCTTCGCCCCAGAATTTGCTGAAGAAGCTGAAAGCGCGGAATAGGTTCTGCTGTTTTAGCGTGTCCTACCCCTCGACGTAGGATCGAGCCATGACAATTTCAGGCACCCAGATCGCAACACAACGCAGCACATCCGTTGAAGCATTAGTACCGCTGCTCAATGATGCACGGCCCGTGCTTGGTGTGATGAATTTTAATATTCTCGACCAGTTGATCGAGCAGCTGCGTGAGGCATATCCGCAAGAGTGGATTATGCATTCAGTTGCAGTGCAATCCATGGGTCTACCCGGTGTCCTCGAACATTTTCGGGCCCGCGGTCTCGGCGCTGTCACAGCATCGGCCAGCGAACTCGATATTGCCAAGCACACTGGCTTCATGGCACACGAACTGGTGCATAGTGCCTCGATCAATACGTGGTCCATCTTGCGTCAGCTCATGGAAACGGGTCTCAGTTTAAGCATTGATAACTTTGCGGAGCTCAACCGCGTCGACGAACTCGTCGAACAGAGCGAACATCTCCAACCTTCTCTCGGGCTCTGTGTCACCCCGCAGGCACCCGTCGATGACGAGAACCCTGCACATACGCATCGGGGTATTGGGTTGCGAGATCATCGTCAAGACCTTCTGCAGGCTTATCTCGATCGTCCATGGCTCGACCAGATCCACCTCAATTTCGCACCCCCGGCAGCCACACTGCAAGACGCCGCCGAACATGTTGCCGCGATCTATCGGTTTGCCGAAGATCTGGAGCATGCGGCAGGTGCACAACGCATCCGGCGCATGCACATTACCTGGGGCCTGCCGGTGAACTTCGTCTCCGATGATGTCGCACCATCCATGGACAACCATCGATTCGCGCTCCAGGCTACTGTGCCCGAGCTATTTGATGGCAAATACACGATCGTCACCGAATTTACGACAGCACTCACCGCAAAAGCCGGCATGATCATGGCCAGGGTTGAATATGTCAAAGACTTAGAAAACAAACTGATCGCTGTTCTTCACACCGAGACTCCCCTGCCGCGGGACCACAGCTTGCGCATTGAAGCCTACGATGACGCCGGTGAACTGAAAGATACTACGGAATTGTTTTACTACGACATTGCAGGTCCCACGGGGATCATCGGCCACCGCCTCCAACTCCCGGAACTCGAGGAAGGCGATATTCTTGTAATCCTCGATGTGGGCGCCAGCGTGTTCGGTTCAAACAGCACCTTTGCTGCGCCGATTTATGGGATCCGTGCTGATGGGTTGCTCACTGAAACATCTGTGCTGCGCCACGGTGACACGGTCGACGACGTCGTGGACGCTGCCGGGGTCTACCAGCCGGCCAAACTCCTGCACTAGTGTGTCGATTCGTTTATGACCGCAAAATTTTTGTTCCACGCGGTTATTGCCTAAGGTTATGCCTGTACCCATCCAGAGCGGCTAAGAGATCTGGCTCGTTGATGCCGCAGCAACCACACAGTGTGCAGGTGCTACCGCCAGAACCGATGGAAAGGTTTTTGATTCTCCTTGTCTCAATCTCTGATCGACACCACAGACAACACCGTGATCTTCCACGCCGGGCTGACCGATGAACTCTTCGACCAGCACTACGAGCCACTGCCCAACGGGCTCCCCGGACCCCTACCGCAAGCCATTGTTGATGCCGCTGATCCGGATGTACACCCCGGTCGCACACCACAGCAGGCACACCATCGCCCTGATGCAACCGGCCAGCAAGTTGATGAAGCTCATCGCCTGGCCTACTGGGAAGCAGCAGGGACCCGGTTGCTGTGGGATCAGCCGTTTAAAACGGTCCATTCCTGGACCAGACCAAATCCTGCCTCCAACGCTGGACCCATCGCACGCTGGTACGACGGCGGACAACTCAACGTCGCCGCCAACTGCCTCGACCGTCACGTTGCGGCAGGTCATGCAGCTAAAGTTGCCCTGTACTTTGAGGGTGAGCCAGGCGACCGTCGCGCTGTCACATATGGGGACCTCCTCGCCGAAGTATCCCAAACTGCTCACGCGCTGACGAAACTCGGGATTCAAGCTGGGGACCGCGTCGTAGTGTATCTACCCGTCATCGTTGAGACCGTAGTGATCGCTCTGGCTTGTGCCAGAATTGGTGCCGTCCACTCGTTGGTGTTTGGTGGATTCTCGGCTGATGCATTGAAATTCCGAGTCGAAGATACCGGTGCGAAGCTGTTGGTCACCTCGGACGGTCAATTCCGCCGGGGCAAAGCCGTCCCCGTCAAGACAGCTGCAGATGAGGCAGTTGCCGGAGACAACAAGATCGAACACGTGCTGGTAGTCAACCGGACCGGCCACACCGACATTCCGTGGACCGAAGGCCGCGATGTGTGGTGGCACGATATCGTCTCCCAGCAGTCCACCGAGCACACTCCAGAGTCCTTCGAAGCTGAACACCCGCTGTTCATCATGTACACCTCCGGCACCACAGGACAACCCAAAGGTTTGGTCCACACCTCCGCTGGTTATCTGGCACACGCATCGATCACATACGACTATTTATTCTCAAATCCAGACGTCACTAAGCGAGACACCGACGTGCACTGGTGCACCGCAGACCTCGCCTGGGTTACCGCACATACCTATGAGATTTATGGGCCACTGTCCAACGGTGCCACCCAAGTTATTTACGAAGGTGTGCCCAATGCGCCCCACACCGCGCGGCACTTTGAAATTATTCAGCGCTACGGTGTGACCAGTTACTACACCGCTCCCACCCTGTTGCGCTCGCTCATGGGCTGGCACGAAAGCGGACCGCCTACCGAATATGATCTGTCATCCATCCGACTGATTGGTACCGTTGGCGAAGCGGTGAACCCAGAAGCCTGGAATTGGGCACGCACTCATATTGGTCGGGATACACCAGCCGGTGTGCCAATGGTTGATACCTGGTGGCAGTCCGAGACGGGTTCAACTATCATTTCCCCGCGCCAAACAGATACCACATTCAAACCTGGCTCCGGATCACGTCCCTTACCGGGGGTGAACGTGGCTGTCGTCGACGAAGCGGGCAACCCCTCGGCAACAAACGATCAGGGTGTCATCGTCGTCACCCGCCCGGGACCAGGGGCGGCACGTACGGTATGGGGCAATCCTGAACGGTTCTACGCTTCCTACTGGCGGGACTACCACTGGGCTGAAGACGGTCGCGGCTGGTTCCTCGCAGGTGATGGTGCCAAAACCGATGCCGACGACGACATTTGGATTCTGGGTCGCATCGACGACGTCATCAATATTTCAGGACACCGGTTGTCCACCATCGAAATCGAATCTGCTTTGGTCTCACACCCAAACGTCATCGAAGCCGGCGTGACCCCGGTCCCCCACCCAAAAACTGGGCACTGCGCCATCGCGTTTGTGGTGTCTCGCGGAGCATTCCATGATGATGCTGCCCGTGCTGAACTCACACAGTTGGTTGCACAGCAGATCGGTCCCGTGGCAAAACCCAATGACGTGGTCTTTGTCCCTGATGTACCCAAAACGCGGTCCGGCAAGATCATGCGTCGTCTGTTGACCCAGCTCTATACGGGTGACACGCTCGGCGACACCACCTCATTGCAGAATGAGCCCGCCGTGGCAAAAATTGCTGCTGTGCTAGCGGACCGTTAGAGCCCAGCCAACAAGCGGAACGTCTCATCCAGGTCGATACGGCGGAACGATTCACGTCGCACAATCCGATCGCCTTCTGTCTGACGCCGCTGCGCCAAAAGTTTTTGGGCCAGGGCTTGGTCGACTTCACCCTCACGTGATTCCATTGTCTCCACCCAACGGTCAATGTCAGATGCCACAGTCGGGCCTGGACGGTAGACACTTTCCGGGTCTCGCCTGTACCGGCTCAGAATGATCTCGGTATCCAGCGTCCATTCGGCGTTGGCCTCAAACGTATGATCATCCGATTCCATGGTCATATCGGCGTCCCGAGTTGTGCCCGTCGGGTCGTAGACGATGGATGAGGAGAATAAGTTTGTCGCCGCCGAATGATCTGCCCAGGTACTGGCACCGTTCTGCAAAAGGTCGGGTCTACCTTCGGCACCATCCGGCAGGACCAGACGCGTAATCCCCCGATCAACCAGTGCGCTCATGACTTCTGCTGGCGCACCGGCATCAAGAAAAATCTCCTTGCGAGGCGGCCAGAAATCAAATGAACTATGGTCACCGTATTTGCCGCCAATATGAAACATGTAGATTTCTGGGTACATCGGATTTTCATCACGACGCTCCGGCAGGATGTCATAGAACTGCACAATGGCTGCCTGGATGAGCAAGCTCGCACCCAGGCCCCCATATGGTTCAGTCACAATGAAACCAAAACGGTCGTATTGATGAGAATCAGGAAAGACGTCGTCGAGCGAAGCCTCTTGTTCGTCGATGGTTATATGCACGTTTTCGCTCTTGAGCAGGTCTGCAACATGCATAGCTATTCCTGTTCCAAGGCGGACACAACGATGGACATATTTGAAGCACCTCGCGTTACTCGGTGGTCGCTCATGGTCATGAGGCTTCTCCTATTGATGGATCAGTGTAGGAGAGTGCTGTGACCTAGATCAACCATCTGGGGGCGCAAGTTTTAAGGTCGGTATAGAATATGCAGGTTAGCCCTAAGTATTGAGACTCCTTGAGAAGCAGGTGCCATGACTGATCGGTCCCGTCACGCCGGACCATTAGCCAATGCGTTCCAGATTTATGCCCCCTCCCTGATCTACGCCATCGGTGTGGGAGCAATCATGCCGGCCATTGCGGCTGCATCAACTCGATTCGGGGCATCACTGGCCGTTGCTGCCAGTACCGTGACCCTCATCGGTATCGGCTCGTTACTTGCCAATGCTCCGGCTGCACAACTAGCCTCTCGTGCAGGCGAACGCACGACCATGATCGTCTCGGCTTCGGTGGGCACCCTGGGTGTCACACTCGCTTGGGCCATGGTTGCTGGCTGGCTGCCCTTGGCCGAACCAGCAGATTTTGTCGGGTACATGGTCGGCATTTTACTGATCGGTATGGCGGCTGCCGGTTTCAATTTGGCGCGTCAATCCTATCTAGCGGTAGCGATTCCGCTAACGCACCGAGCTCGTGCAATGTCCATGCTCGGTGGGATGCAACGAGTTGGTGCTTTCTTTGGTCCCTTCCTGGGCGCAGCCGTGCAATCCTTTATGGGAATCCAGGGCGCCTTCGCGGTGGGTGCAACGTGCATGGGCGTAGCAGTTATCGTCACATGCTTTATCGACGAGTTAGACGACCCCGGAGCGACTGCACAAACCACCACAACAGGGTCCCTTGAAATCGTCAGCAACCCCACCATGCGCTCCTTGGCCAAAGCACACTGGCGGGTGCTGCTGACTTCAGGCCTGGGTGTTTTGTGTCTGGCAGCACTGCGGGCCTCACGTACCGCTGTCATCCCGTTGTGGGCAGAGTACCTGGGACTCAGCCCAGCACAAGCTTCACTGATCTATGGGGTGTCCGGTGCGATAGATATGTTGATGTTCTACCCAGCCGGGTCAATTATGGACCGTAAGGGCCGCAGGGTCGTTGCGGTCGCATGTCTGACAGGACTCGCCATCGGCTGTGCCGTCATCCCGTTCACTACCACAAGCGTATGGCTGATGGTCGGCGCTTTTCTGATTGGTTTGGGAAATGGTTTCGGCGCCGGCATCGTCATGACTTTGGGCGCGGATTACTCCCCGACAGTTGGCCGACCAAAATTCTTGGCACTGTGGAGGCTATTGTCTGATGCCGGAATGCTTAGCGGCCCATTGCTCATTTCCGCGGTTACCGCAGTGTCTACACTGGCGGCCGGGATCTGGGCAATCTCCGCGGTAGCACTGGTCGGTGCCGGGATTTTCACCAAAACCCTGCCTGGCGGGCCGGGTCCTGTCACACGGGATGCCCGGAGTCCCCGATGATCTGCGCAAAATTCCAAGAGCTCTGCGCCAAAACCATAGATGGCATAGGCCGTGTTTTGACAGCATAGACTGTAGGGAACAATCTCGAGTCGGACTCGGATTCGAATACTACACGGAGGGATTCATGTCTTTAGATCTCACAACCTATGAAAATCTACTCGCCGCGGTGACCGTTGAGGACGGTATAGCAGTCCATGACCCAGCCACCGGTGAGTTCATCGGCAATACCGCAGACTCCTCCACCAACGACGTCGATGCAGCAGTTGCCCGTGCCAAAGAAGCACAGAAATCCTGGGGCGCCCTGACGCATGCCGAACGGTCCGGCTACCTACACAAAGCCGCCGACGCAGTCAAAGACTCCGCTGAAGCACTAGCGCAAATCCTAGCGCGAGAAGTTGGGAAGCCCCTCAACGGACCAAACGCACGCTTTGAAGCCGGCGCATGTGAAGCCTGGTTGCGCGCCAACGCCGATTTTGAAATCGAAGATGAAGTTCTGGTGGACGACGAATCTGGTCAAGCAGTCCTGTCTTATGTTCCCATCGGTGTGGTTGGTGCAATCGGCCCCTGGAACTGGCCAATGATGATTTCCATCTGGCAGCTCGCCCCCTCCCTGCGGATGGGCAACACCGTAGTCATGAAACCATCGGAACACACACCACTATCCGTCCAGGCTCTGGTGCGCGTACTCAATCAGGTCCTGCCCGCCGATGTTTTGCAGGTGCTGCCCGGCGACGGCGAAATTGGTCAGGCAGTTACTGGCCATAAAGATATCGACAAAATCATGTTCACCGGTTCAACCAAGACCGGCCAAGCCATTATGCGCAGCGCTGCTAGCGATATGAAACGCGTGACTCTAGAACTGGGCGGCAACGATGCCGGTATTGTGCTGGACGATATCAACGTTGACGAAATGGCCCAAGACCTCTTCTGGGGCGCCTTTATCAACACCGGTCAGACCTGTGCTGCACTGAAGCGCCTCTATGTGCCGGCCTCCCTCTATGACGACGTCGTCAAGGCCCTGGCGAAAATTGCTGCTGAAACACCAATGGGACAGGGCATGTCTGAAGAAAACGTGCTTGGACCGCTCCAGAACGAAGCCCAACAAGCCATCGTTGCAGGTCTTGTCGAAGATGCGCGCACCGCCGGTGCAACCATTGCGACCGGCGGGAACCCGCAGAAGGATCAGCCAGGCTATTTCTACCCGGCCACGATCGTCTCCGACGTGGCACAGGACAACCCGCTGGTGCAGATCGAGCAGTTCGGTCCAGCACTACCAATCATCAAATACGACTCACTCGACCAGGCTATCGAATGGGCCAACGAACTCGAGGTGGGGTTAGGCTCTTCCGTATGGTCCGCAGATGAAGCCCGGGCCCGCGAAGTCGCCAACCAATTGATAGCAGGAACCACCTGGATCAACAAACATGGTGCTGTGGATCCACGTATCCCATTCGGTGGTGTCAAAAAATCCGGTATGGGCCTGGAATTCGGTGTTGAAGGTCTCAAACAGGTCGCACTTCCGAAAGTCACAGCACTCTGAATTCCAACACCTGATGTAAATTTTTGCTGCCCTCATCGTCTATTTGACGGTGGGGGCAGCACTTTTCATAGTATTCTGTGGTCCTGGTCGTTAACATGGTGTATTAAGCAGGCCCAATGCGAGAACTACGAGGATGTAGGCCATGATTAACCAGGATACCGCGATCGATATAGACTCCGGTCCGGTGCGAGATCAGGACTTCTGGACATGGTCGCAAGCAGCGCAAGCATTCTTTCCAAATATTCAGCTCACCACTCCAGACCGGAATGCGTTTCGAGCCGGACAAGATTTTATTGCACTGGGTGAAGTCCAGCTCTTTGATATGTCGACGGGGCCGCACACGGTACAGCAGCCAGAAGTTGTGACGGGGTCAACTGAACAGCCACTATGTAAGCTGTCCCTACAATTATCCGGCGTCACACACCTCACTCAAGACGGCCGGTATTGTGCCCTAGATCCTGGCGATCTGGCGTTGTATGTGGCGCACCGGCCTTACACCCTGCATTACACAGACGAGCAACGCAGTCTGATCATACAATTCCCGCAGGAACTCTTGCATCTCGTCCACCCGCAAGTCGCCCAAGTTACTGCCCTGCCGATCAACGCCCAGACCGGCCTGGGTCGCGTAGCAGTACCACTCTTTGAGCAGCTTGCCATAAATTTCAGCGTTCTTCAGGGCCCACATGCTTTGCGGCTGGTCCGTTCTGCCCTAGAAATGTTGGTCACCGTCCTGCTGGAAACTTCCCGAGACGGCGAAAACGATCACGAGAATCCCATATTCGAGCAGGCAATTGCGTTTATTGCTGATCACCTGCATGATCCCCAACTAGGTCCACAGAATATCGCCGACTATTTTTATGTCTCGCTTCGCCAACTCCACGGCAAATTCGCCGAGGAAAATCAGACGATCAGCGCGTATATTCGCAACGAACGCATGCGTCGGATCCGTGACGACCTGGCGGATCCAACGCATCGTGACGAAACCGTACAAACGGTCAGCTCTCGGTACGGTCTCACCGATGCTTCACATGTTTCCAAACTGTTCAAACAGACTTATGGGCAGACTCCGTCGGGGTACCGGAACATGATTTTCGGTAGTTAGACCGATGTTCCTTCGCCAACATCATCTCGTGCAATCGCGAGTTCTTCAGCTTCGGTGAGTTGATCTTGGTTGCGCATTCGTTCGAAGTCGTCGGGACGACGATGCTGAATTATTTGTCCCCAGATCAGACCGATAACGCCACCGGCAAGGATGATGCCGGGCATGATGTAGATCAGCGCCGAGCCTTCTTCGGCTTCAATCATCAGACCAAAGTTCGCCAAGATCATGACAAAGACGGCGGTGAGTCCAATGGTGGCAAGACCGGGAGCAAGAATGCTCGTCCAGACGCCGCGGCCATTAGGATTTCGTCTGAACCACATGATGATTGCCACCGAGGTAATAGCCAACAGAAAGACTAGACCAAACGCTGCGGCATTGGTTAGCCAGGTAAACAGTGTGATGACCGGGAACAAAGCACCCAGTTCATGGTTGATGCCAGCAATGGCAAAGCCAGCGACCACCACAATCGCTAACCCGGACTGCAACAGGGAACCATTGCGTGGTGCACCGTTGTTGGCGGTGCGTCCCAGAAAGCCTGGAAGCACAGTGGAACGGCCCAGGGCGAAGAAGTACCGGGCCGTGGCGTTGTGGAAAGCTAAGAGAACAGCCAGCAGGCTGGTCACAAACAGTATGTTGGCAAAGTTGGCTAGCATTGGTGACTGCTGACCCAGCCACTGGAAAATCAGGTCGGGGCCGTAGGTCTGTGACTGCTCAACAACACTGCTTGGCCCGACGCCAACACTGACGGCCCAGGCTGAAAATGCGTAAAACAGCGCGATCAACGTCAGCGCAATATATGTTGCTCGCGAGACGGTACGGCGTGGATCAACAACTTCTTCAGAATAAATAGCCCCGGATTCAAATCCCATGAAGGCCGCGATACCAAAAGCTAAGAGTACCCCGATGCCAGGAACAAAGAATTCACTGGACTGTAAGGCCGCTGAAGATACACCTTCTGGTGCAATCCCCAGGGCCATGACATCTACAACAAGGACGACAAGGAATTCGAGAACAACCACGACACCCAGGACCTTTGCGGACACGTCGACCGACCGTACGCCAAGCAGTGCCACGACAAGCCAACCCAGTGCCGCGGTCAGCCACCACGGTAATGCTACCCCGGTGAACTCGGCAATGAGATTTGCTGAAGCGAAACCGAATAGGCCATAGAGGCCAATTTGCATCATGTTGTACGACACGAGTGCCAAAATAGCTGCTGCGATGCCCTGCCGATTCCCCAGCCCTTCAGTGACATAGGCATAGAATGCGCCGGCGTTTTGGATCTCACGGCTCATCGCCGTATAACCAACGGCAAATAGCACTAACAAGAGTCCGAGCACGATATAGGTTTGTGGAACACCGAGCAGCCCCGCAACCGCGAAGTTTGTGGGAATCCCACCTGCAAGCACCGTCAGCGGGGCTGAAGCCGCGATAATGATGAAAACTAGTGACGCAGTCGATAATCGACGTCGTTCAAGTTTTGTCGGTTCCATGGGAAGCCTCCTAAGGTGATGAGTGCTTCCATTGTGCCTTGCGTCACAGTGATTCTGCTTGGCTGTTAGCGCAGTCTCATTGTCTTGGCGTGCCAAAACGCCCAAGTCTCCAGCGATTCCGCATTCGAGACCTGGGCGTTTTGCGGTGGCCGCGCTTTAGAGTTTCGACCAGGAGCGATTCCAACCCCCGGTTACACCCCACCACTCAGCAAGGCTATTGTTTGGTTCGGTGAAGCGGTTGGGGCTCAGATGCTCAATGTTGTAGCTGGTTTCTTCTTTTTCAATCAGGTCGGCAACAATCTGGCCCATAACCGGAGCGACAGTAAAACCATATCCAGAGAATCCGGTGGCAAGCACGACCCTGCCCGAGGGACCATAGTTACCCACCAGTGCTTCGAAGTCCACGGTCCAGCCGTCCATGAGTTTTATGGACCGTAGTGGCGCGTCATCCAGGCCCACAAAACGTTCACGAGCCATCATGCGGATACCGTCGAGGTCTTCGGGCACAACATGGAAATCCGTTTGATGGATCTCGTCAGCAAGACCCCAGTTGAAATCTGCACCGATCTTTACATATGGCTTATCAAGGGAACCGGCACCGTAGATCATCTCGCCGCGGCGGTGCGGGATGGACCCATGGAATGCTGGTAACTGCTTGGGATCAGAATATGCATCCACGTAATCCGGCTTGGGAGTAAACCAGCCCATCACCAATCGACGCGCCCGGATGGGCAGATGTGGCAGCAGCTCGGCGACATACGCGCCAGGTGAAACCACCAGTTTTTCAACAACAAACTCACGATCGCGAGTAAAGACTCGCACACGGTCTTGTTCGATGGCCCAGCCGTGCACTTTCGTGTCGGT
>DXCT01000054.1 GCA_019115865.1 Candidatus Yaniella excrementavium
CATGGTGTCCATGATCTGCCTGGCTTTCCTCTAGAAAACCCGGACACCTGGCGGCCAGCATCCCAAGTGGTCTCAGAGTATTACGGTGCGTATGAAAACCACCTCGACTTGGCGGTCATTCGTCCAGCGAAAGTTCAAGCCGTCACCCAGATCCACGACGACGTCTTCTACCTATCCACCGGTGCGGGCGATTTCACAGCCTCGGCGGTCCTCAATGCCACTGGCACGTGGGAAACTCCGCATATCCCCCACTATCCGGGCCTGGAGCACTTTTCTGGCACACAGTGGCATACCAAAACCTTCCGTGACGTTGAGGATTTCGCAGACCAACGTGTTTTGGTCGTCGGCGGTGGGGCTTCAGCCACGCAGTTTCTTATGATGTTGGAACGAGTCACCAACCACACCATCTGGGTGTCACGGTCGCTACCCCGCTGGAATGCCGAACTCTTTGATCCACATTGGGGTCGCAAAGTCGAACAGCGCGTGACAACGCAAGTGACCGCCGGATATGCACCGCGCTCGGTGGTTTCCAATACCGGCCTGGCACTGGATCAGCACAGCCTGCGCTACATCAATAAAGGCACTCTGGTATTCCGGGGATTTATCGATTCGTTCCGGCAACACGAAGTGGTAATCAATGGTCCGGGGCCGGACGGCGCCACGGTAAACTCACAGGGCACGGCCGTCGATGACCTGCTACGCACTGCTGACCCGGCAGTCTTGGAGCTGCATCACAACACCGAAATTCTTCCCGGCCACGGCACAGATGTTGACCATCAGTGGGTCACCCCCATCGATACCATCCTGTGGGCCACGGGGTTCCGCCACAGTCTGGATCATCTCGAGCCGTTGGGACTGCGCAGCGAACACGGTGGCATACAAGTTGCACCGGATGGTGTAACCGTAACGGCTGCCCCGGGGATCTTTTTGGTCGGTTACGGAGCGTCAGCCTCTACGATAGGCGCGACCCGAGCGGGTCGTCGTGCAGCCGTAGCGGCTATCCGTTACACCAAATAGCTTTAGGTAGTTTTGAATTACTCGTAAAATTGGCATAATGGAGTATGGATCGACAAAGGAGGTTTAGGTGACCACTACTGGCCAGATCGATGATTGGCCGTCGCGTATCCGGGCAACCGGTTTGCGGTCTACCCGTCAACGCGTAGCGACATTGGAGTCTCTTGAGAGGTTCCCGCACGCTACCGCTGATGAACTGTTGAACCAGGTTCGCCTGACCTTACCTGCGATCACCATCCAATCAATCTACACAGTGGTCCAGTCGCTGGTGGATGTCGACCTCATCAGAAAACTCGAATTTGGGTCCTCCGCGGCCCGCTTCGAGATTGAACGGCCAGACAATCACCATCACGTGCACTGTCGGCAATGCGGGCGCATTGAGGATGTACCCTGCCAACACGGTAGTGCACCGTGCATGACACCAGCTACGACACACGGAATGGTCATCGACGTCGCCGATGTCGTGTACCACGGGATATGCACGCAATGTTCAGAAAACGTTGACGCCGGCATCACCTCCGATTCTGGTGTGCCAGCCTAAACTGTAGATTTGTCCGCACATTCACCCCTCACCCCAATTTCAAGGAGACTGAGTATGGCTGAGAAGAAAACGCCTCACGCTACCGGGTCAACCACACAGGCCGGTATCCCAGCCGTCAGCGACCGCAACTCGCTGACCGTTGGACCAGACGGTCCGATCGTGCTGCACGATCACCACCTGGTTGAAACCCTGCAGCATTTCAACCGTATGAACGTGCCAGAGCGTCGTCCACACGCCAAGGGCTCGGGCGCATTCGGTACCTTCACGGTTACCGAAGACGTTTCCAAATACACCAAGGCGGCAATGTTCCAGCCTGGTGTGGAAACTGAAATGCTTGCCCGGTTCTCCACCGTTGCAGGTGAGCTTGGCTCGCCTGATACCTGGCGCGACGTTCGTGGTTTCGCCCTGAAGTTCTATACCTCCGAGGGTAACTTCGACATGGTGGGCAACAATACCCCGATCTTCTTCGTACGCGATCCAATGAAGTTCCCACACTTCATTCGCTCCCAGAAGCGTCTGCCAGAAAACGGCCTGCGTGACAACACCATGCAGTGGGACTTCTGGTCACAGAACCCAGAAACCGCACACCAGGTCACCTATTTGATGGGCCCACGCGGTCTGCCAAAAACCTGGCGCAACATGAACGGTTACAGCTCACACACTTACATGTGGGTCAACGCCGAAGGCGAGCGCTTCTGGGTCAAGTACCACTTCCTCACCAATCAGGGCATGGAGCACCTGTCGAATGAAGAAGCTGAAGCACTGGCCGGTTCCGATGCGGAATACCACCGCCGTGATCTCTACGAGGCAATCGCTCGTGGCGACAACCCATCATGGGATCTGTGGGTCCAAATCATGCCGTTCGAAGATGCCAAAACCTACCGGTATAACCCATTCGATCTGACGAAGATCTGGTCGAAGAAGGACTACCCACGCATCAAAGTTGGCACCATGGAGCTCAACCGCAACCCGGCCAACCACTTCGCTGAAATCGAGCAAGCCGCTTTCTCCCCCGGCAACATGGTCCCAGGTACGGGCATGTCACCAGACAAGATGCTGCTTGGTCGCAACTTCGCCTACGCAGACGCACAGCGTTACCGTATCGGCACCAACTTCCAGCAACTGCCAGTCAACCGGCCGATCAACGAAGTTCACACCTACAACTTCGAAGGCAACATGTGGTTCGAACACACTGGCCACCGTCGTCCATACGTACCCAATTCCTTTGGCGACTCCTGGTCCGATGAAGAAGGCCCAGTCGATGTCTCCTGGGAATCCGATGGTGAACTGGTCCGCCAGGCTTACACCCTGCGGCAAGACGATAGCGACTTCATCCAGCCGAACATTCTGGTCAACGAAGTGTTCAGCCAGGAAGAACGCGATGGTCTGGTAGACACTGTTTCCGGTTCACTGGAAACAGTTGTCGAACCAGTGCTCTCTAACGCGATCCAGTACTGGAAGAACGTTGATGAGACCATCGGTCAGCGTATCGAAGACAAGGTTCGTCGCGGTGCTGTCTCAGGCGATGAGCAACCCGGTGGTGACCCTCACTAACGACCGCTATGCTCACGGCTATCTGCTGTGAATAGCTAGCATATGATTCCGGTTCCCTCGTACACGGGGGAACCGGAATTTTTTATGCCGACTATCCTGGGGCACATGAGTCCTGGGTCTGATACTTCATGGCAACCTTGGCGGAGCCCATCCCCACTCGGCAGCCGTCGTCCAACACAAGCTGATCTAGCAGCGGCTGTGCAGCACAGTGCTGGTCGCGAAGACGTCTTACCGTATCCGACTGATGCACAAAATGCCGGAGCAGTTCGCGTTTTAGCGGTGGGTATCAATCCCAGTCCGTGGACCGCAGCGGTCAATGCACCGTTTGCCCGACCGGGCAATCGGTTTTGGAAATCGCTTGCTGCCGCTGGCATCACCGATGAAGTTGTTGATGCCGCAAGCGGCCTATCACAGCTTGACGAACGCATGCTGGCAGAACTTGGATTCGGTATCACAAACCTCGCCTCCCGCCCCACGGCACGGGCTGACGAACTGAGTAGGGCTGAACTCCAGGCAGGCGCCCAACGGTTGGCACAACGAGTCGAGGTGATACGCCCAAACGTTGTAGCAATCCTTGGTGTAACAGCCTTCCGAACCGCATTTTCACTACCGCGAGCTACCCTGGGTCATCAAACCACGCAACACTGTAGTGACTGGCCTCAAGGAGTTCAGTTATGGGTATTGCCTAATCCGAGCGGGCTCAATGCTCATGAGAATGTCGCAACACATGCTGACAAGTGGCGCACGGTCTGGTCCGCTGCCATGACTTCTTAGGTGAATGCTGCGCTGTATCGAGGACAAACTTGAGTTTTTATACTGTTTCGTTGGAGATTTCACGATACTATAGCGACGGATAGTCTTACGAATGAAGGAATCTTCCTATATGGTCACCGGCACGAACAATCTCATTGTCACTTTGTCCTGCAAGAACCAGCCTGGTATTGTCCACGCCATCACCGGGGCCCTACTCAAGGTTGGCGCAGACATCTCTGAATCTCAACAGTTTGACTCGCCCAATAGTGGCACTTTTTTCATGCGTGTACAGTTCGCCACTGATTCGACCGTAGAAAAAACCCAAGAGGCCATCGCCGATGTGGTTGAGCAGTTCAACATGGATGCACGCGTCCATGATGCCGCCGCGAAGACCCGTACCCTCATCATGGTGTCGAAAGATGGTCGCACGATGAATGAGCTATTGTTTCAACAGCATTCCGGAACCCTCCCTGTCGAAGTGCCCGTGATTGTTTCCAACCACTTAGACCTTCAACCAATGGCCTACTTCTATGACGTTCCCTTCGTGCATATCCCGCTAATAAAGTACGAAGATGGCACCGATAATAAGGCCGATGCTGAAAAGCGGTTAATGGAATTGGTCAATGAGTTTGATATCGAACTGGTGGTCTTGGCCCGCTACATGCAGATTTTATCCGACGATCTCACCCGTAAACTCGATGGCAAAGCGATCAACATTCACCACTCTTTCTTACCTTCATTCAAAGGTGCTCGTCCGTATCACCAGGCCCACGACCGCGGTGTGAAACTCATTGGCGCAACAGCACACTATGTGACAGCAGATCTTGATGAGGGCCCAATCATCGAACAACGTGTACAACGGGTCAATCACGCACTCACCGCTCAAGACTTCGTGCAACGCGGCCGTGCAGTGGAAGGTGCCACTTTGGTACAAGCCGTCCAGTGGCACACCGAACATCGCGTACTCATGGACGGCGATCGGACAGTGATTTTCGAGTAATACCGCGTTGCCCTCAGTATGGGGTGCCAGGTAGTGACACCGTGATTCCAGAGATTTATGGTGACCGTATGGCAATTATAAAAACCGTGCTGGGTAAAACACCCCACATTGATTCAACCGTTTTCGTCGCAGAAACAGCTGCTATCACCGGCGAAGTCACTATGAGCGAGCACTCGTCAGCGTTTTACGGTGTATCAGCTCGCGGTGACTCAGCACCCATCAGCGTTGGAGCGCGCTCCAACCTACAAGATAATGTCGTTTTGCACGCCGATGAAGGGTTCCCCTGCACCATCGGTGATGACGTGTCTGTCGGGCACGCAGCTGTGGTCCACGGCGCGACCATTGGAGACGGCGCGCTGATCGGTATGAACGCGACTGTGCTCAATGGCGCAACAGTTGGTGCCGGCTCACTGGTAGCAGCCAATTCCATGGTGGCCGAGGGCATGGAAATCCCGCCCAATTCACTGGTTGCGGGTGTTCCAGCCAAGGTGCGTCGTGAACTCAATGCTGAGCAGGTGGCTGGTCTTCGGGCTAATGCGGACATCTACGTACGTTTGGCATCCGAACACCTCAACGCCGAAAATGTGTGAGCATAGGAGTATGACACAAAAGCTCGTGATTCTGCCGGTCCAAAGCGACCGAGACAACACCGCCTTCGAAAACGCCCACGCCACAACCGTGGCCACCGCACAAGCCAACGGTTTTAGCATTGTGGATCCAGACCACGGAGAAGCCACTGCTATCATCGTGGTGCGGATGCTGGACTCGGCCATTATCGATGAGGCACTAGCGGCAAATCCTGGGGTTTCCTGGGTGCAACTGCCATTTGCCGGTGTAGAGTCGTTCCTTCCCGTGGCAAGAAAATATCCTGATGTCTCATTTACCTCGGCAAAGGGCACCTTCGCCCCGCCCGTAGCCGAACATGCTCTTGCGCTGACCCTGGCTCTGCTGCGCCACCTACCCGAACGGATTCGCGCAACCAGTTGGGGAGCGTCATACGGCACTACGCTAAACGGGGCGAAGGTAGTCATCGTTGGCGCCGGAGGCATCGGCGAAGAACTCGTCCGACTATTTTCCACCTGGGACACCGAGATCACAGTGGTCCGACGCCGACCGGACCCGCTTCCAGGGGCTGCTCGAACCGTCACATCCGACCGGTTAGACGAAGTCCTTCCGGAGGCGGACGTCGTTGTCCTGGCAGCCGCGGCCACTGCCGATACAACCCAGATGTTTGGTGCAAAGCAGTTTGAGCTCATGGATAATCAGTCGGTCTTGGTCAATATTGCTCGCGGGACATTGGTTGACACGGATGCGCTTGTTGTTGCCTTAGCCGAGAAGAAGATCCGCTCCGCTGGGTTAGACGTCACCGATCCAGAGCCACTGCCCGATGGACATCCTCTGTGGGATGAGCCAAATTGTATTATCACCCCGCACACGGCTGATACTCCGCCCATGGTGATTCAGTTGTTAGACGAGCGCATCGTCCGAAACCTCGATCGTTTAGCTCAAGGAACTGCACCTGATAAATTTGAAGGTCTGGTCGATCTGCAGGTCGGCTACTAAGTATCCCCGCAGGACAACATAGTTGAGGTTTTGCCCATGATGATCTCGCCGTTGCATCGGTACCTATCTGAAATGCTGGAGAATTTACGGCCCATGACCTCCGGTACCGTGAACCCGGTAACCGAAGTGGCCACGAGTCCAGATGTGAATAAGGTGGGCATCACGATTACCACCGTCAACGGTCATCAATATTCCTCGGGCGATTCTGACCAAAAATTTGCCATCCAATCCATCGCAAAAGTTTTTGCGTACGGATTGGCGCTCGATGATCTCGGGCCCACCGAAGTCGGCAAAAAGGTCGACGTTGAACCGTCTGGTGACCCGTTCAACGAGATCTCGCTGCAGCAGGGTTCCGGTCGACCAGCGAATCCCATGATTAACGCAGGTGCCATTGCCACCGTTGGACTCATTAAGGGCAAGGGAGGCACGGATCGTCTCAGCCGTATTTCTCGCTATATGGAGTTAGCTGCCGAAGGTTCTCCCGGTGAGTTAGAGATTAATCGCACCGTCTATCACGCGGAAAATATTGGGGGTCACCGTAACCGAGCCTTGGCATGGCTACTGCGCTCTTTCGAAATTATCGATTCGGATCCAGAACCCGTGGTGCAAGACTATTTCTTAGAATGTTCTACCGACGTCACAACCGAAAACCTTTCGATGATGGCTGCAACCCTGGCTAATAAAGGCGTCAATCCGGTAACCGGGCGTGAAGTGTTCACTGAAGAAACAACTCGTCAAGTCTTAGGTGTCATGATGACGTGCGGTATGTATGACGCCGCCGGCAACTGGATGATCGATATTGGTCTACCCGCCAAATCAGGGGTCGACGGCGGCATCATGGTTGTAGTGCCTGGCCAGTTGGGTATCGGGGTGTATTCGGCTCCCCTTGATGATCATGGCAACTCCATACGCGGCGCCGCCGCGATCCGTCGAGTAACCCGTGACCTTGGAATGCATTACGCAGACGCGGCCCCACTGGGTGGGTCGACGCTTCGGGCACACTACTCACTGTCGGATGCATCCCTGGGGGTTGTGCGGTCAACAGAGTTATCCCGAATTACGTCGCAATTTGGGGACCGTTGTCAGATCTTAGAAGTCTCGGGGGATCTGGGATTTGCCGAGACTGAAACGCTGGCCCGGACCATTGTGGAAATGGATGACGACGTCTCAATGGTCATCATCGATTTCCAGGGGGTAGATGACTACGGTCGCGCCGCTATTTTGATGTTAGCCTCATTGACTTCAACCTGGCGAGAAAGCGGTAAAGATATTATCTTCATCGACTGGGGCGAGTCGCTAGTCGAGAGCATTCTGGACTATTTGAGCGTTCGAGATGACCTGTATTTACCTGATCCTCGTGAGAAGGCGAAGGCAGCATCGGCAGGCCAAATTGATCTACCCTGGGATGCTGAATCGATAGAACAGGACATTTCCGGTGAGTTCCGGTTATTCGATAACCGTTCTGCTGCTCTAGAATGGGCTGAACTGCGCTTGGCACAACGTTATGCTCGTCAGATCTTACAAACCGACGATGCTCCCCGTGACCCAGATACCGCTCCGGTCTTCGACTTTCTTGATGATCGCGATGTGGATGTACTGGCCGGGTATATGGAACTGCGCAGTTATACCGCCAACACCGTTATTCGCCGAGTTGGCCAACCCTTCGGTGGTATCTATTTCGTTCGATCAGGCCGTGTGGAATTGGCCGCTGAAGGTCGCGGGGATGCACGTTATCGTCACGTCTATCTCTCCCCCGGTACAACGTTCGGTGAGTTTGCGTTGAGCTACACCGGCCGACAGTTGACCACTATTCGTGCCGTTGACGATGTTGAAGTGTTGGTCCTGTCCGCACGAAAAATCGCTGCAATCGAGAAATCGAACCCTCAGCTAGCGATCCGGTTGTGGACAGCGATTGCACGCGAAGCCTACACAGTGTTGGAACAGTCCTCACGTGAAGCCGGTGCGCGTGAAGACTACGACCCCGAACAACACGACTAGCTCAGCCCTGGGCAACGGCAAGGCATTTAGCGTGCCGCGTTTCGATCCAACAGTTCCAGCACTCGATCGCCTGGCCATTGTCGCAAGAACTTGCGGTAGCTCGCCAGACGATCAGACAGCTCACGCTGGAATGCTTCCGGTTCCAAATATGACTCGTATGGATGCGGTACCGGACTGGTCCGATGGTGTTCGTTAATGCCGTGTGCTCCAGAAGCATAGACGCGTTGTTGTTCTTGCCAATCAGCAGGCCCGCCGGGGATGTAGGGCAACTGGAGCAGTAACCCGAACACGAGACCTGTCCGGTCTCGACCCGCGGTGCAGTGCAGAACGGTCCCACCCTGCCGCCATGCCTCAAGCACCGTGGAAATGGCGGTGGCAACCCGATCCCCGAAGGTATCCATCGTGTCCTGATACGCATCCGGATGCATGGGGTAGGGAGCATGACGTTGCCAAAACGACTCATGATCAATATCTTCGACCGGCCAATGAATTCGGCGAATCTTCCCTGGCATTTCAGCTACGGGATCCTGTTGTCGACGTTTTACTTCTGGAGGCGTCCGCACATCAATAACCGTGGCAACACCGTCATCGACCATTTGTTGCCAACCATTCGCGTCAACCCATTCGAATCGGCCCATCCGCCACAAGTCTTGTCTGACCTGCCATGCATTGCGAGCCCCGGACCAATTTGCTGGATGAAGATACTGCACTGTTGAAGAGACCATGTTGTATAGACTAGGCGATGTGAGTACCTATCCTGTTCCAGAAAAAGTTTCCGATATCTTCGACCCAAGCGTCTGGCGAGAAGTCCAAGGCTTCGAATTCCAAGACATTACGTATCACCGCCACGTAGAGCGCGATGCCGATGGCAACTGGGTGCGCGACCTCGGCACCGTGCGTATCGCTTTTGACCGCCCAGAAGTACGCAATGCGTTCCGGCCGGGCACCGTGGACGAGCTCTTTCGAGCCCTCGATCATGCTCGGATGACCTCCGATGTCGGAACTGTTCTACTCACCGGCAACGGACCGTCTGCTAAAGACGGCGGGCATTCCTTCTGTTCGGGCGGTGACCAGCGGATCCGGGGCCGCGATGGTTATCAGTATGCGGAAGGTGAGACCGCCGAGTCGGTTGATCCAGCACGCGCCGGCCGCCTCCACATCCTAGAAGTCCAGCGTCTGATGCGCACCAGCCCGAAGGTTGTGGTTGCAGTGGTCAACGGATGGGCGGCTGGTGGGGGCCACTCGCTCCACGTGGTTGCTGATCTGACGTTAGCTTCCAAACAACACGGAAAATTCAAACAGACTGATGCAACCGTTGGTTCATTTGACGCCGGCTACGGTTCAGCCCTGCTGGCACGCCACGTTGGCCAGAAGCGTGCCCGCGAAATCTTTTTCACCGCGCGGGAATACTCAGCGGATCAGATGCTGGAAATGGGCGCGATCAACGAAGCTGTCGAACACGAAAACCTCGAAAACGTTGCCCTAGAATACGCTGCCGATATCAACGCACAGTCGCCACAGGCTATTCGCATGCTGAAATATGCCTTCAACCTTGCTGACGACGGTATGGCCGGCCAGCAAGTTTTCGCTGGTGAAGCCACACGCATGGGCTACATGACCGACGAAGCTGTTGAAGGTCGCGACGCTTTCCTCGAAAAACGCGATCCAGACTGGTCAAGCTACCCGTACTACTTCTAATGGACGTCTACGAAGCTCTCGCGTCCGGCACACCGTTCGAGCCGACCACTCAGGGCGTGCTCCAGCGCCCCGAAATTACCGACCCGGACCGCGGACACCCCGATGCAGTTGCAGTGGTACGGACCTCTGGTTCTACCGGGACCCCAAAACAAACACTTCTCACCGCATCGGCGCTGACGGCCTCGGCGCAGGCCACGGCCGAACGTATTGGTGGGCAAGGCCAGTGGCTATTGGCCGTGGGTACCCAATATGTGGCGGGTCTCGCGGTCGTTTCTCGCTCGGTACAAGCCGAAACGCTACCTGAGGTCATTGATCCCGGTTTTAGCCCCGAAGATTTTATTGCCGCAACTCATCGGTTGGAACACAATTTTACGGCGGTCTCGCTAGTGCCCACACAGTTGACCCGGCTATTGGACAACAAGAGGGCGATTGCTGCTTTGCAATCCTATTCGGCCATTCTGGTGGGGGGTTCGGCAATTCCTGAGATCATCACACACGCTAAGCAACGCTATGACCTGAAGCTCTACACCACCTATGGCATGTCAGAAACCTGTGGGGGTTGTGTTTATGATGGCGCTCCCCTGCCAGGAGTCACCGTGGATACGGTCGAACACAACGGGGTCGAACGTATCCGCCTCACCGGCCCGATGGTTGCCGCAGGGTACTTCGATGACCCCGAGTTAACTGCCACACATTTTCATAACGGGTCGTACCTGACAGACGATTACGGGACCGTTAACGAGATCGTCCGTATTCATGGTCGCCTCGACGACGTCATTAATACAGGAGGCGTCAAGGTTTCGGCAGCAAAAATACAGCAAGTCCTGCAGCGCTGGGTGCCGGAAGCGTTCGTAACCGGGGTCAACGACGGTCACTGGGGACAACGCGTTTGTGCAGTCGTCACAGGCACAACCGCGCAACATGTTTTGGCTGATGCGGTGCGCCAAGAGCTCGGCGCACCGGCGGTTCCGAAAACCTGGTTAAGACTCAATGCCTTGCCGATGCTAGAAAACGGCAAACCGGATCGTCTGACACTCACTCATTTGTTAGCAAAGGAATAAGATTGGCATCGTTTTCACAGTGGGTGGCAGCCGCCCGCCTACGTACACTGCCCATGGCAATTGCGCCCGTGGTTGTCGGTTCGGCAGCTGCAGCCCAGCTAGAGAGTTTCCATCTTGGAAAAGCCTCTCTCGCTCTTATCGTTGCCTTGGCACTACAAATTGGTGTCAACTATTCTAATGATTACTCAGATGGGATCCGTGGCACCGATGACGACCGCGTCGGGCCCTTCAGAATCACCGGATCGGGAGCCTCAACCCCGACAACTGTTCGCAACATGGCGTTCGCATTTTTCGGTATCGCAGCGGTGGCCGGTCTCGGGCTGATCGTTTGGTCGCAACTCTGGTGGCTCGTCGTCATCGGGATTGCCGCCATTATCGCCGCGTGGTTCTATACGGGTGGCTCAAAACCCTATGGTTATCTGGGGCTGGGTGAAGTGTTTGTGTTCGTTTTCTTCGGGCTCGTTGCCGTATTAGGCACCACGTATACGCAAGCCGGTGAAGTTTCAGGACCGGCCTGGGCTGGTGCGGTGGGCTCCGGGCTTGTCTCAACGGCTTTGCTCATGGCCAATAATGTACGGGACATCCCCACCGATATCGAAGCCGGGAAATTGACGTTGGCCGTGCGGCTCGGCGATACGGCGGCTCGCTGGTCTTATCCGATCATGCTGACCGTCGCCGTTGCAGCGCCACTATTGTTCGTACCGCAGCATCCATGGATGTGGCTGCTACTTGTGTTGCTCGTTGTATCGATACGCCCGTCGATGATCATGCTGGAAGCAAAAGAACGCGGTGAGCTGATTCCGGTGCTGAAAATGACCGGCTTATTTGGTGTCCTCTACGCCGTTTTCTTCACCCTTGGACTCTTGCTGTAGGTCTTGGGCATCGGCAAAACGGCCTTCGGTGTAGGCGTCCTCGGCGTCGGCGTCGTCGACTGCAACTTTATTGCGTTTGCGTGAATCCAGGGCTCTCACAAGGTCTTCAGAAGCGTCTTTGCGCAGTTTTGGTGTGAAGATGTACGTGAGAGCAAAACCGGTCACGAGCCCGACCAAGACCGCGAAAATCAGGGATTGGGTGAAGAAAAGGGTAACGAAAAATCCAAGACCAAAGAGGATGAACCGCAGCGCGGTATAGAGCCAAAATTTCATGTTGTCTCCGTTCTGGCAATGTGTGCGTTATAGCTAGCAAGTTCGTAAGATGGAAGGTATGCCACGATTGTTAATTCCCCTGATCATCGTTTCTCTCGGCGTCATGATTTATGCGCTCATTGAAGCGATTTCCACGCCGTCTGATCGCACCCGCATCATGCCCAAGGGCATCTGGATTGTGGTCATTATTCTCGTTCCACTCGTTGGTGGTGTGCTGTGGCTATTATTTGGTAACGAAAACTCATACCTCGCTTCGACCGTGCAGGGCTTCAAGAAAACATCTGGGCCTCCACGCCCACGGACTCCCGACGATGATGAAGAATTCTTACGTTCATTGGATATTCAACGCAACCAGAAACGCCGTGCAGAAGAGCTCGAGCGCCGCGAGCGTGAACTGCGTCGTCGTGAACAAGAGCTCGACGACGATTCAGATGAGGATCAGAATCCCGCGTAAGAATGGAGCGATGGGAAGTACAGGTTGACGATCGTGTAGTTGAACACCAGCGCGAGGAATCCTGTGATGTTCAACCACGCCGAACGGGTGCCTGTCCAACCTCGCGTGGCACGTGCGTGCAGGTAGCCGGCATAGATCACCCAGATGACAAAGGTCCACACTTCTTTAGCATCCCAGTTCCAGTAGCGGCCCCAAGCCTGTTCTGCCCAGATTGCGCCAGCGATCAGCGTGAAGGTCCACATGACAAAGGCGACAGCGTTGAGCCGGTAGGACCAATTTTCCAGTGCCGAGGAGGATGGCACTAAGCGCATGAAACCATTGACGGGGCCCTGTTTCTCCGCGCGTTGCTTGAACAGCTGCAGCACCGACATAGAAAAGGTCAGCGCAAAAATCCCGGATGCTACAACGGCCACGGAAACGTGGGTGATCAGCCACCAGGACTGCAGCGCTGGCTGGACGTTGCCAACGGGTGTTGGGAAACCGATAGTTGCACCCATCATCATGAGCAGGACGACACCGGTCACGAAGGTGCCCACGAAGCGCAGGTCTTTGCGCAACAGGAACAGCAAGTAGACCACGGTGATCACGAGTGCCCCAGAAGTCATGAATTCATACAGGTTGCCCCACGGAGCCCGTGATGCTGCCACTGCACGAGCAACGACAGCAAAAGCGTGTGCCAGTGTGGCAACGACCAGAATGGCCACACCAATATTGGCTGCTGGACGTTTAACGCTGTCGGTGTATTCCATATCGTCAGAAACCAGTTGTTTCCGCTCAACGGGTTCGGTGACCGAGGCGCCTGAGGCTCCGACAAGTTCCTTGGTTTGAACGGTTTCGAGTTCGTTCTCCAATTTTCTGATGGACCGGGATGCGGATGCCATATCCCAGGAGAAAAAGAAGAATGAAACCAAGTAGATCAATGCTGCAATGAGCATGAATAATTCACTGTACTGGGCCAGCGTTTCATTGATGGGTGTCATTTGTCCTCCGAAGTGTCTGGCGGAATAACCGGCCAGATGTGATCAAACGATTGGCGAAGCTTAATATTTTCCTCGCGCAGGCCGAAGGTCTCACCGCGAGCGAGCAACCCGTATTCAATAACGGTGTGACCATCTTTTTCAGTAGCTTTAACCCAGGCACGACGTCGGCGAACATACAGTGAAATCACCAAGGAAATCAAAGCGATGGTTGAGAACAGGCCTACTCCCCATTTTGATGGGTCATAGTGCAGATCGAGGCCAACATAGCGGTCCCAGCCGTCAAAGCTAATAGACCCCATGCCATCAGGCAGGTCGTAGCTGTCCCCCACGCCAAGGGTAATGCCACCGTTCTCGTTGTTGCGAGAGTTCATTTCAGTCATGCTCTCGGTGTCCAGCACGTACACGTTTTGTGGTGTACCGTCGTCCAAGCCCAAATCGCCGTGGTAGGAGTTGAGAATCAGCTCAGGATTGTAAGCATCCGGATCAATTGACACTGCGACACCGTCATCGCCGGTATGGGAAGTCGGTAAGAACATTCCGACAAAGCCCAGCTGTTCTGGCTGGGCGTCTGGAACTTTCAGGACCACCAGCGAACTGTTGGTGTTGGGGTCTTGAATCTGAGCGATGACCGGGCCCGAGTAGGCAACTTCACCTTCACCGTCGGTCACCGTGATATTGGGGGCGTAGCCGTTACCCACCAAAAAGACGCGGACGCCGTCAACGGTCAGCGGGTCATTGACTTTGATGGTGTCTTGGTAAGTTTCCTGACCGGGTCCCGGAGTCACCTGCATGGTTGCCGTGTAGTCCAGAGCCTGGCCGAAGTGGGATTCGGATTCACGATCGAAGACCACGTCGAAATCTTCCAGTTGGATGCCAAATGGCGCGAGGCGATCTTCGGAGAATGCGGTGCCGGGGGTAAAAGAATCGTATGAGACCAGGTTGTTGGTGAAGCCTTGGCCTTCGACGATAATCTTCTGACCTTCATACTTGTAGAGGCCGCCAATTCCCATGAACACGAGGACACCAAGGAGTCCGAAGTGAAATAGAATATTCCCGATTTCCCGGACGTAGCCGCGTTCGGCGCCGACAGAACCATCCCGGAGTTCTGTTCGGTACCCGGATTTTTTTAACAGCTTCTGCGCATCGACCAGGGCTTGGTCAGGTGTAGGCCCATTGGACTCGAGGATCAGTTGACCGTACTCGGGAAGGCGTTTGAGGTTACGCGGGGTACGAGCCGGTGGTTGACGTAGAGTTTTGAGGTGCTGCTTACCACGCGGCCAAAGACAGCCGACCAGAGAGACAAAGAGCAGCAGGTAAATCGCTGAGAACCACACCGACGAGTAGACGTCGAACATCCCTAGGAAATCCAGGATCGGTCCAATGGTTGGATTGTCGTCGATCCAGGTTTCAACAATGTCAGCACCGGCGCGGCGCTGTGGAAATAGCGAGCCTGGCACGGCGGCTACGGCCAATAAGAGCAGTAGCATCAAGGCGGTGCGCATACTGGTTAGCTGTCTCCAGAAGAACCGCATAGTACCGCGGAATCCTAGAGCCGGCAGATTGGGCTGTGTTTTACTCAAATTGGTAGTGTCACCTCGTTGGCGAACCAGCCCTGCAGCTGGTTTGTCCAGTCAGTCCACAAGCCGGTAGCCATGGCTAGGCCAAGCAGTATCAGCAGGATGCCACCGGCACGCATGATAAACACACGGTGCTTGCGGAAAAATGCTAACCGTTTCATTCCGCGAGAGAAACCTAAGGCCAGCAAAATAAATGGTAGACCTAAGCCTAACGAGTAGACCACGGCCAAAATGCCACCACGCCACAAGTTATCGGAGCCGGCTGTAGACATGGCGATCACTGCCGCCATCGTCGGGCCTATACAGGGCGCCCAGCCAAGCCCAAAAATCATTCCCAGCACGGGCGCGCCCCACAATCCGGCTGTGGGTTGATAGCTAATTTTTCTGTCACGCTGGAAGAACGACAGCCCGCCCATAAAGACGATACCCATGATGATCACGACACCGCCCAACACCTGGGTGAGCCACTGCCCGTCGCCCTTGAGCCAAATAAACGCGCGACTCAGAAGTAATCCGGCGGTGACAAAGACGGCGGTAAATCCCAAAACAAACAGGGAGGTCCCAAGAAGCATCCGACCGCGCTTGGTATCTTCTACACTGGCGCCGGAGAGTCCTGAAACGTACCCGAGGTAGCCGGGGGCCAGTGGGAGCACACACGGAGACAAAAAAGAGACGAGTCCGGCTAATGCTGCAATGGGCAGCGCCAACCACATTGACCCGTCTAGGGCGATCTCGGCGAACGGATTATTCATTCATTCACCACACCGGTGAGCAATGATTTCAGTGTCGATTGCTCAACCGCTCCAAGTATGCGTGCTGCAACCCGACCTTGGTCGTCCAGGACCAGGGTGGTTGGCACAGCCTGTGGTGGGACATAATCTGCGAACTCGAGCAGTACTTGGCCGTCCTTGCCTTCAATGGAGGGGTATTCGATATCAAAGCTACGTTCAAAGGCTGCTGCGGTCTCTGCACCGTCGCGCACATTTACACCCATGAAGGAGACCTCGTCTTGGAACTCGGTGCTGAGCTCGGCCAGGTGGGGTGCTTCAACTCGACACGGCGCGCATGATGCGTACCAGAAATTGACAAGCGTTGGTCCATCGAGGGTGTCTGCGTTTATGGTTTGACCCTCAAAGGTTTCGCCCGAAAATTCCACCGGTTCGCCACGTTCGTTCTCTGCGATCTCCATCACGGAACCGTCCCCGGCGATGTAATTCTTGCCTTCGGAGTTACCTGCCTGCGCGGCTAACGGATCATCTCCCGAACACGCTGTCAGCAGTCCGGCCCCCACTATGGCTAGGCCGATCAGTGCGCGTGACGTCTTGTTCCTCACGAGTTCTCCCTTTCAAATACCGCGCTAGAGTCTAGTTGCGGTAACTGAGTAGATCCTGAGTGTTTAGGCGCCTGGAAGGGCGGCTGCTTGTTTACTCAAATGTTCGACCGGTTCGCGGTAGCGAACGGTTGGCACACGTTGACCGGGCGAAAATTCAAAACTGGTGACCGAGGCCAACGAGCATTCTCGGTACCTTGGATCATGTGCCAGTGGTTTTGCTTCGGCAGAAAGTCTGGTGACCCAGATCGGCAATTGATGGGACACGACTACAGCAGATGCGCCCGGGCCATGAGTGAGCATAAGTTCATCGCGTAGATCCTGGATGGCACCAGCCATGCGTGCGGCTTGCTGGACATATGGTTCACCCCACGATGGACGCCAGGGATTGAGAACCAGCGGCCAGAGTTTAGGATTGCGCAATTGACGACGCATATCGGACAGTCCCTGAAACTTATTCCCGGCTTCAATGACGCGTTGTTCGGTTCGAACATCGAGCCCAAACTTTTTGGCCAACGGCGCGATCGTTTCTTGTGCTCGCTGTAGCGGCGATGAAACCAAGATCCCTGGGGCTGACTGCCAGCTATCAGCGAGTTCCTGTGCCATTTGGAGCCCCAGTGAAGAAAGCCCGAACCCGGGCAATCGACCGTAGAGCACCTTGTCGGGATTGAATACTTCGCCATGGCGAACCAAGTGAACGCTAACTGTCATAAACCACATTTTGACACAGAGTTCATCCGGGTGATGACCCCGGGTACTGTCCCGCCGCATGCTTAAGCTACCGGGTAAGAATTTTGTGTCTGGCGGTGACAATCCCAGTGCCTTTGACTCGTTAGGATAGAGAAAATGATCTCAACGAAAGGCTCGTGATGAACGACAAAAAGCGCAACGAATCTCCGGATTACGGCGTGCGTTTAACCGGCGACGAACTTGCCGAACATCAACAAAAGTATCAGCAAAACCCTGGACCATCGGGTGCCGAGTACGGCCCTCAGGGACAGCAAGGTCACCAGCTAAGTTCCGAATACGGCCCACAGCAGGGTGGGTTCCAAACACCGCAGCCAGCTCCCGGCTACCAGCAACCTGGTTTTCAACAGCCTGGTCTTCAGTACCCTGGCCCACCAGTGGGTGGGCCGCAGCTCACACCGGAAATGGCACGCCCACCAAAACGTCCAAGAATCCTTGAGATCTCCTTTTGGGCAATCGTGGCCGCGGGCGTCTCATATCTCATCGCCCAGTTAATGGTTGTTGCACTGCCAAACCGCGGGATGAGTGATCAAGACATTGAGATGTTGGATTCCATGATGGGCTCAATGGGTGATCAGGTTCCATTTGACAGTATGGAAGCCTACTTGAACTCGTCGATGATGACCGCTGCCATGATCGGTCAGGCAGTCATTCTCGCGGTGGCGTACCTGCTTGTGGGCCTTGGTATTCGCAACGGCTGGCGATCAATGCGGATTCTGGGGACAATTTTTGCAGCGCTCTCCCTGTTCAACTTGTCATTTGTCACACCACTGGTGGGAGTACTCACCGCACTTGCCGTTGTCTTAGGCATTGTGGGGATCGTCTATGCTTGGCTTCCCGCCTCCACTGAATACTATCGACAGAAGGCATGGCAGAAAGCGGCGAAAAAGGTTTACCCTGACGCTCCATCCCGATGAAAAGCAAGTATCTGAAGCTCTGCGGATAGATCGACGGTACGCACGATCACCTGGTCCGGTACATGAAGACGCCGCGGGGCGAAATTGAGGATCCCGGTAATACCTGCAGCAACCAGGGTATCCGTGACCCGTTGAGCAACGTCGCCCGGCACCGCGACGATGGCAAGTTCCATATCGTGGTCGGTGCCGATGTCCTGAATATCTAAGACTTTGTGTCCACCATGGAGTTGACCGATCTTTTCAGGGTCGTTATCGGCCACGGCCGTGATATTCATTCCCCGATCGCCGAATCCTTGATAGGACATCAGCGCGGCGCCGAGGTTGCCGGCGCCCACCAGTAATACCCGCCGACCACTTGTGACGCCGAGAATCCGGGCGATCGTGTAGCGCAGGGCTTCAACAGAATAGCCTCTGCCCGCCCGGCCACTGTGGCCTAGTGCGCTAACGTCTTTCCTAGTCAGAGCATCAGAAACACCGAGTACTTCGGCCAGCTCTGCGGAGGTGACGTGGCCGGTGCCTTCGGCATGCAGGGCCTCCAGATACCGCAGGTATTGCGGTAAGCGTGACAGCGTGGGGGCAGACAGTTTCTTCGCCGTGGGTTGCTGGGTCATGCGTCCAGACCAGCCGCAATCATTCGGCGGAGCCTGTCTGGATCAATCACCCAGAAATCGCGTTGACGGTCATCCACAAATAAGACGGGGATCTCTTCTGCGAACTGTTCAGCCAGCTCAGGATGGTCCGTGGTGGAAATTTCTTCCCACGCGACGTCGTATTCGCCGGTGATTTCGTTCATGGTGTCGCGAGCAGCGGCACACAGATGGCATTGGGGTTTGGTGAGCAGTTTGAGATTCATAATTTTCCTTGCAACTAACTCCGGTTACCAAAAACAAAACCGCCCGGTAAGGCGGTTCTGCAATCCTGAGCGTTGGGTTATTCGTCGGTACCGGTAGCCGCATCTGTATCGGAAACGATAGATTCCACTGCTTCTAAGGGCACACGATATGAGCGTCCGAATCGCACAGCCGGTAAGTCACCCGAATGGATCATCCGGTATACCGTCATCCGAGAGACTCGCATCATGCCTGCGACTTCGGTCACCGTCATGAATTTGGCTTTTGCGAAATTCTCCGCCACGTTTGTTACTCCTTTAACGTTCCCACTGAGGTCGGGGTTCTACGCCTGAGGGGAAGTTCAGAATGTAGGCGGCAACCACCATTACATTAATAATAGCTTACGTATTCAAATACAAGGTTTCGTTAGTCAAACCACGGGTCCAATCCGTGCATCGGAAAGACAGCTTTTCGGGTCGCCATGATCGACTGATCCGTAGCATCCGCGGGGTCGTATCCGACCTCCCACGAGCGCCACCAGACGTCTGTGCCGTCCGACATCGAGGACACGACATCTTCAGCAGCCAGACCAATTTCTTGGCCGACAAGCTTGCGCCATTCCATAGGAATTTCTGTTTTTAACGGTATCGGCGTGTCGGCAGCGATGCCGATCAAATGAGCCCAAGCACGCGGCACCACTTTCACGGGACTATAACCGCCGCCGCCAAGGGCCAACCATTTTCCGCCAGCGAAATCTTCGGCCCAATCTGATGCATCAATCATCAGCTGGCGTTGGCCATCCACCGACAGATTCAGATCCGCTAGCGGATCATGCCGGTGACCGTCTGCCCCGTGTTGCGTTACGAGAACCTCGGGGTTGAAACTGCGCAACAGCTGTGGCACAACCGCGTGGACCGCACGCAGATACCCCGCGTCTCCAACCGAAGCTGGAACCGCAACGTTGACGGCGTAGCCTTCTGCTTGTGGACCACCGATATCGTTGGCAAAACCTGTGCCCGGAAACAACAGCAGACCGGTTTCGTGGACCGAGATGGTGAGCACTCGGGGGTCATTCACAAATGCTTGCTCGACGCCATCGCCGTGATGCGCGTCGAGATCGACATAGGCGATACGCTCAGCACCCTGATCCAGCATGTATTGAATGGCCAGTGCGGCGTCGTTGTAAATACAAAAACCAGAAGCCATGGACCGTTGTGCATGATGCATACCGCCGGCAAAGTTCACGACCCGGTCTACTTGACCCGACCAGATGGCACTGGCAGCGGCTAACGACCCGCCGGCTATACGTGCCGAGGAATCGTGTAGGTCACCAAAAACTGGACAATCCTCGGTCCCGAGTCCTACCGCTTCATAAACATTTGAGATATTGGCGATGGTCGCAGGATCTGCCGAATTGGCATCAGATGACGCTGCCCGCACCTGCGCGATGTAATCTATCGAATGAACCGTAGCTAACTCGGCGTCTGTGGCGACCGGCGGCTTGACCTGCAGAAGTTTTTCCCGGTCTAACACACCCAACATTTTTGCCAAACGATGGGTCAGTTTCAAACGCACCGGATTCATGGGATGGGTATCTGAGAATCGGTAATTCAGAAACGCGTCATCCCACACCAACGCACTACGGGGTCCAGCTGTGTTTTCCATCACCGACTAGCGTATGTTGTTCTGCCCGCGGGACGACGCAAAGCTACCTTTATGACATTTTGCCGTTTCGACACGACCGGGCAAGACTGGTCGGATCCCGGTTAAAGGACGAAGATGGGACCAGTGAAACAGTCACGGTATAGTCCAGGCGCGCGGCTCCACAACAACGGTGGGGTCGGTTTAGTGCGCAGACTTTCTGGCCTGCTGACTTCGGCACCGGCCCGTATTGCTGCCGTCATGTTCGTTCTGGTCATCGCGATCTTTACCGCACTCTTAGCAATGCCATTTTCATCGGCTACCGGTCAACCCACCGCCCTGGTTGACGCTGCCGTCACCGCAACCTCTGCAGTCACCGTGACAGGATTGACCTCAGTACCCACTGCCGAGCATTTCTCACTAACTGGTCAGCTGTTGATCCTGGCGGCTATCCAACTTGGTGGTCTGGGCATTGTCACACTAGGTGCGGTGTTAACCATGCTGGTGTCGCGCCGATTGTCACTGCGTTCCAAGATCCTGTCGGTCGAGTCAATGGGGGTATCGGGGCTGGGTGAAATCCCAGCATTGCTCATCACAGTGCTGATCTTCACGCTGAGCATTGAAGCGATCCTGGCGGCCGTCATGTTGCCGGTGTTCATCGGACAGCTGGGCGGTGGCCCGGGACTATTTCACGCGATATTTTATGCGGTTTCATCGTTTTCCAACGCCGGGTTTACGTTGAGCTCCGCCACCTTAGATGACCCGGTGATTATGACGACCATTAATGTGGGCGTCTTTGCCGGGGCATTGGGTTTTCCCGTGGTCTACATGCTGTATCGGATGCTCTTTCGTAAGGCTCGGATGAACCTCCACACGCGGTTGACGCTTGAAGTCACCATCATACTGTTGATCGGCGGTGCCGTACTCATGGCCGTGTTTGAATGGAATAACCCCGACACGTTGGGTTCAATGGGGACCTCGGAAAAACTCCACAGTGCGTTATTTGCTTCAGGGATGACGCGTTCGGGTGGGTTCGATATTTATGAAGTCACCGATCAGACTGATCAATCGCTGTTGATCACAAATATTTTGATGTTTATCGGTGGCGGATCCGGTTCGACTGCCGGCGGTATTAAAGTCACGACGCTAGCGGTATTGCTCTTAGCCATTCTCACGGAGATCCGTGGTGACGAACACGTACGTATTCATCACCGTGAAATTTCAGATAACACGGTGCGTGTCGCTGTTGCAGTTGTAGCCGGTGGGGCACTGTTGGTCTTAACTTCGGTGATCGTGCTAACCGTGGTCACCGGCCAAGACTTGCAAACCACCGTATTTGAAGCGCTGTCAGCGTTCGGGACCGTGGGCTTGAGTAACGGGCTCACCGCTAGCGCTCCCGAGCCAGGGAAGTGGATTCTGATCGCCTTAATGTTCATTGGTCGCCTCGGGACGATCAGTTTCGCTGCGGGGTTGGCTACCCGAAACCGGCCAACTCGTTATCGTTATCCAACTGAAAGGCCAATCATTGGTTAAATACTCCGACTCACCGGTACTGGTCATTGGTTTGGGCCGCTTTGGTTCGGCCCTGGCAGAGGAACTCACCGAATCTGGCCAAGACCTCATGGCCGTGGAAGCAGACCGAGCCACCGTGCAACGCTACATGGGTGAATTCACATCTGTCGTGCAAGCAGATGCCACCGATATCGCGGCACTGGAGCAATTGGGCGCAGCACAGTTCAGCACCGCTGTGGTGGGCATTGGCACATCGATTGAAAACTCTGTCCTCACCGTGGCCAATCTGGTGGACTTGGGAGTCGAAACAATTTGGGCCAAAGCCATTACCCGGGTCCACGGTGAGATTCTCACCCGTATTGGGGCGGCGAACGTCATTTTCCCGGAGCAGGAGGCGGGCGAACGGACCGCCCATCTCTTAGCTGGCACCATGCGCAACTTCACCGAATTTTCACCCGGCTATGCTTTGGCCAACATCAGCACCCCGCAGGCTCTGGACGGTAAGTCGTTACGGGCCTTGCGCAGCAAAGATCGCTACGGCGTCACCATCGTCGCGTTGGAACACGACGACGAATTCCAAAGTGTCGACCAGGAGACTGAACTGCGCGAGGGGCAAAATATGATCGTTGCTGGTCCAACCGAACGTGTTGATAACTTCGCCAAACGCATCTAGCGGCCACCTGCATGCGCGGTACTATGCTCCGAGCTCACCAGAGCGTGTGACATTGGCTTTGAGCGCGTCCACTATCACCTGGTCGAATCCGGCGCCATCCATGGACTGGAGTGCTGCCTCAGTGACCCCGCCCGGCGTGGCGATGGAGTTCTCTAGCGCGATTGGATCGGCGTCGGGACCATCCAACATGGTGCCGGCTCCCACAACGGTCAACCGGGCCAGCTGTCGAGCTGTGGAGGCATCCAGCCCCAATTCTGTACCTGCGTGAGCCAGGGCATTTGTGAATCGGAACACGTAGCCTGGCCCCGACCCCGCCATGGCGGCCACAAGATTGAGATCCTTTTCAGCGACATGAAATACCGTGCCCGAGCCGGCAAAGACCGCGTCGACTTGTTCAACCTGTGCATCGGTGACGGTAGCGCCACGGGCCATTCCTACAACGCCTTTACCCACGGTTAAAGCAACATTGGGCATGGTTCTCATGAGCGGTTGACCCTGCGGGAGTGCCTGCGCCAGGGTTTCCAGCGTGGTGCCGGCGGCCACCGAAACCACAGTGGCGTTGGGGGTCAGGGCTGCAGCAAATCCTTGTGCGGTTGCTACCATCTGCGGTGGCTTCACTCCCAACACCACAATGTCAGCGTTGGCAACGGCATTGCTATTGGCTTCGGCGTTAGCTTCCGTGGCGATGACGTCGATGCCAAATTCTTGGTTGCGCTGCGTAGCTGATGTTTGGGAATACGTCGTAGCGGTAATGTTGCTCGTATCAAAACCACCGGCCAGCAGACCGGCGAGAATCGCTGAGTTCAGGTGTCCCAAACCGATAAAACTGATGCGCACTGAGTGTTCTCCTTATGTTGCGGGGGTTCGTGCCAGATGTTTGCGGGCAAAAGCAAGCGACTCGGCTAGCATTTCTTCACGGTGCCCCGGATATTTTTGTCCGCGGGTTGAGACTTCTACACACACTGCGCCGTCATAGTCGCTGGCGGCGATGTGGTGCAGTGACTCAACCACCCGCTGGTGACCATAACCTGGTAGCAGGTGTTCATCTGCCGTGCCTTGCCCCGATCCGTCGGTGAGGTGCACATGCGAAAGTCGGGAGCCTAGCAATTTGATTGCTGCCAAGGAATCTATCTTGGAAGTCGCGGCGTGGGAAAAGTCCCAGGTGACATGATCGTAATCCTGCGGGATGGGGTCGTGATGCGGGAGATACATTTTTATCTCACTACCCGAAACGCGCCACGGGTACATGTTTTCCACTGCGATCGTTACTCCGGTGGCTTCCATGATGTCTCGAATGCCGGTAGCAAAGTCGAAGGCATACGATCCTTGCCAACGAAACGGTGGATGCACCACCACGATTTCTGCACCAAGCTCACGTGCCAGATCTGCCGCACGAGCGACTTTGTTCCAAGCCGAACCCCACACTTGTTGTGTGAACAGCAGCGTGGGTGCGTGCACGGAGTGAATGGGCATGGAGTGGCGTTGGGATAGTTCATCGAGTTTTGTGGGATTGTGGGTCCACCGATTCTGGGTGACCATGATTTCTACGCCGTCATAGCCGAGATCCTCAGCCATCGAAAACACGTGCTGGGGTGCTAGCGAAAAGATAGACGACGACGATAAAGTCACCGGGATTTCTGGTTTAGCCACCGCCAACTCCTAGTGAAAATCCGGGTCGTTGATCATCGGAGGTCAGGTCCACGCCTTCGACCCAGGCGCTTTCGCTGGCTTCCACCACACGTCCTTGTATGCGCAGCGCGTCGAGTCGACCCAAGATCAGGCCCTCCCGCAGTGCCCATGGACAAATTCTAAGCTTCTTGATGTCGAAGACTTCCATGGCTACTTGTGCCACCATGCCGCCGGCTAGCACCTGGCGGGCGCGCATATCTGAGACGCCCGGTAACTGGGCGCGCTGTGCTTCGGACATGACCGCCATCGTTCGGATCCAGGTTCCTAGGTCTTTGGTCCGCAGTTTGCGTGGTACGAAAAGCCCATCCGTTGAGGGGGCTGCTCCGGCTAATCGAGCGAGTGAGCGGAACGTTTTGGAGGTGCCTGTCACTACGGTGTTCTGTGGCAGCTCGGCGGGAAAAAGCCCGCGATATTCTTCAAGGACTTCGCGGATGTATTTATAGAGGTTGGCAACTTGTTCGCTGCTTGGCGCGTCGGAGTGATCGAAATAGTCCTTGGTTAACCGTTGGGCGCCAAGGGGTACCGAGACCGCCGTAGCTGGGAGTTCATCAGTGCCGAAGGACATTTCAAATGATCCTCCGCCGATATCGAAGTTCAGCAGGTTCTCAACGTGCCAACCATGCCAACGGCGTACTGCAAAGTACGTCATCGCAGCTTCTTGATCACCAGACAGCACCGTCAGGTGCACGCCAGTGTCTTCAGCGATGCGTTGTAGTACTGCTTTGCCATTGGCAGCGTCACGAATCGCCGAGGTGCAGAAACTTATCATATCGGCCGCTCCGTTCGCTTTCGCGAAGGCCACCGCACCGTTGATGAACTCAACCAAGCTGGCTTGGCCCTGCTCAGTAATTGCGCCGTCACCATCGAGGTGTCGGACTAACGACAGGGGGCGTTTATGGTCTGCGTAGGCGTTTGGTCGCGCCCCCGGAAACGCATCCACCAAAAGCAGGTGGATTGTGTTTGAGCCAATGTCCAATACTCCTAGGCGCATGGCCTACTTCTTCTTTGCTTTCGTAGCGGGGCCTTTAGCTCTCTTTTCAGCAAGCATCTCAAAGGCTTGACCTTCGGTCACCTGTTCCGGAGCTGTGCCACGTGGCACCGTGACATTCGTGGAACCGTCGGTGATGTACGGGCCGAACCGACCGTCTTTGATCACAACTTTTTTGCCCGATGATGGATCGTTGCCGAATTCGGCGATCGGTGGTTTGGCCTGTCCCCGGCCGCGACGCTGTTTGGGCTTCGAATAAATTTCTTCGGCTTCAGCCAGCGTGATCGTAAAGAGTTGTTCCTCTGATTCAAGTGATCGTGAATCAGATCCTTTGCGCATATACGGACCGAAACGACCGTTTTGAACGGTGATTTCTTCACCGTCTGCGGCTGCACCAAGACTACGTGGCAACGACAAGATTTTGCGTGCATCGTCGAGCGTCATGGTGGCGATTTCCATGCCTTTGAGCAGCGAACCGGTTTTTGGCTTTGGCTTCTTGGGGGCCTTCTTAGGTTTTTTGCGGCCGTTCTTGTAGTACTCATCAGGCTGAGCGTCTTTATGCGCCTGGATTTGTTCTTCCGTCAGATCCGGAATGATCTGGGTAACATACGGTCCGTAACGACCGTCCTTGGCGACCAATTCATAACCGGTATCCGGGTCTATGCCCAGCGGGCGTTCTGAGGGGCCCGCGGTTTCAATCATTTCGGTGGCTACCGCACTGGTGAGTTCATCCGGGGCCATTTCTTCTGGCACATTGGCGCGCTGCGGGTCACTACCTTCTTCGGCATCGGCCGGCAGGGCTTGTTCCAGATATGGTCCATAGCGTCCTACCCGCAGGGTGATGCCTTCAGCAACCGGTATCGAGTTGATCGCCCGCGCATCAATATCGCCAAGGTTTTCCACGGTGTGCTTCAGGCCTTCGGCGGTTTGTTCAGCGCCGAAATAGAAGCCAGCTAACCAGTCTTGCCGATCCATCTGGCCGGCAGCAATCTGGTCCAGATCGTCTTCCATTCGGGCGGTGAACTTGTAGTCAACGTAGCGACCGAAGTGTTCTTCCAGTAACCGGATCACGGAGAACGCCGTCCACGATGGGACCAAGGCGGAACCGCGTTTGCGAACATAGCCACGATCAACAATCGTCGAGATCGTTGGAGCATAAGTGGAAGGTCTACCGATTTCGCGTTTTTCAAGTTCAGCGACCAGCGAGGCTTCGGTATATCGTGACGGAGGCGTGGTTTCATGCCCTTCAGCTTCGACGTCTCGTGCTTCCAGTACCTGTGATTCAGCCATATCAGGCAACCGGGCGTCGTCACGGGTCTGTTTTTCACCGGGTACGGATTTCTGGTCCGATTCATAGGCTTTCATGAAACCCAAAACGGTAATGACGGTTCCCGAAGCTGAGAATTCGGCAACACGCGGCGTTGTTTCAGCTGAAGTGCCAGCGATTTTTACGGTTGCCGTATACCCCGTTGCATCGACCATCTGAGATGCCACAGTGCGCTTCCAAATGAGTTCATAGAGTCGGAACTCATCGGCGGTCAAAGAGTTTTTGACCATAGACGGTGTACGGAAATAGTCGCCCGATGGTCGTATGGCTTCGTGCGCTTCCTGGACGGCGGCATTTCGAGATGCATAGTAGCGCGGTTTCTCCGGTACCATATCACCACCGTAGAGCTCGGTCGCTTGGTTCCGTGCCGCCGAAATAGCTTGCGAAGACAAGATGACCGAGTCGGTACGCATGTAGGTGATGTAACCGTTTTCATACAGTCGCTGGGCCACCTGCATGGTGACTCGAGACGTGAAGCGTAGTCGGCGCGAAGCTTCCTGCTGCAGTGTCGAGGTCGTAAATGGCGCGGCTGGACGACGACGGTAGGGCTTATCTTCAAGCGAGGTGATCGCAAACTCAGCACTTTCCAATCCGCCTGCTAAGGACTGGGCAGAGGCTTCATCGAGGTGGACCACCTCGGCTTTGGGCTGTAGCTGACCGTCATCGTTAAAGTCGCGGCCTGTCGCGACGCGGGCATCATCGATGGCAGAGAGTTTGGCGGCAAACGATTCATCATTATCGGTGAAAAAGTTAGCTGTGATATCCCAGTATGAAGCCGGCACAAAGGCCATGCGTTCACGTTCTCTTTCAACAACGAGACGGGTCGCTACCGACTGGACTCGACCCGCGGATAGACCGGGACCCACTTTACGCCAGAGCACCGGCGAGATTTCATAGCCGTATAACCGGTCCAAGATACGGCGGGTTTCTTGGGCATCGACGAGGTCGGTATCGAGTTCGCGAATATTTTCCAGCGCGCGTTCGATACCTTCTTCGGTGATCTCAGTAAACGCCATGCGGTAGACCGGCACTTTTGGATTCAGCACCTCAAGCAGATGCCATGCGATTGCTTCGCCTTCTCGATCAGCATCTGTTGCGAGATAGAGTTCGTCGGCCGTTTTGAGCGCCTTGCGAAGTTCGGTAACCTTCTTTTTCTTATCGTCTGCAACCACATAATAGGGCTCGAAGCCATCGTCGGTATCAACCGCGAACTTGCCATAAGGGCCCTTTTTCATATCGGTGGGAAGATCAGAAGGTCGCGGCAGGTCACGAATGTGGCCTACCGATGAATCGACAATCCACCCGTCACCGAGAAACTTGGCGATGGAACGGCTCTTTGCCGGAGACTCCACGATCACCAGTTTGGTGGTATCACCATTGGTTGGTGCAGAACTTTTTGCGCTCACGTGGCTCCTTTTCGTTGCAGCAGCTTCAACACTAATCTAGCTGGTCGTTGTTTCAGGCTCGTACACTTCAAGGAATCCGTCAATGTATAACACGGTGAGTTCAGCTCGAAGTGCAGCGGTCTGAGTGTCATCTAATGATAGTAATCCTGCCACGGCTGCAACGATTTGTCCGACTGACAACTCGCCATCGGATGCGCCCAGCACCGCAGCTGTTGCAGTATCTAGTCGCACATGGCGACCAAAACCCACCCCGGAACGTGCCATGAGAACCTCTGGATGTTCGGCACCAAAACGCTGAAACTGCTCATAGGTTACCCATTGCGGCGTTACCAGGTGCATATTAGCTAAGGCCCAGTCCTGTGCTGTTGCACCAGTCTGTGTTGGTGCACTATATACGAAGTCATATTTTTTTACCGACGCCATCCACGCAGCAGCTACCGGCTGATAAACGTGGTCTGTTAGATACTCAAATATGCGCAACGGGGACGAGGTCTGACGCTTACGTAGCCACACCCATCCCACACCAATTTGGGTGACGCCCCGGGCTTCAAAATCATCGAGATAGCGAGCATAGGCGTCGTCGTAGGACGCTTGGTTGAGATTCTCAGAGGAGTCCTGCAACCAGATTTCAGCATACTGGGCTGGATCAGCGCTCGAGCGCTGAATTGCCCAGATATCCAGGTCTTGCCCAGGCCAGGTTTCTAAACGGTCGTGCCATGGGCCGGGTCCGAACATTTCCCAATTAGCTAACATGACGGCTTGTCCACCGGGGGCGAGCACGCGATCCATCTTGGAGATGAGTTCTCTAACTACCTGATCGCCAGTTTGTCCGGTTTCACGGTATGTGTGTTTCGTTGTCGCTTGCGTCGGTGCAATCACAAACGGTGGATTGGTAGCTACCAGATCAAAGGTTTGTCCTTCCACCGGCTCCAGCATATTTCCGGCTCGTACGGTGACGCGTTGCGCTAAGCGCTCCGGATCCACGTTCAGTTGCCCAGCGTTGAGCAGAATATTGAATACCGCAAAGTCTAGGGCGCGCTGCGAAATGTCGGTGATCGTCACATGCTCGGCATGATGCAGCAGATGCATGGCCTGAATGCCGCAACCTGTACCAAGATCTAATGCGGTCTTCACATCGGATCGCGGCGTAATTTCGGCAAGCGTGATCGAGGCCTTACCAACACCGAGAATATGCTCTTCGGGCAACGAATGACCAAGTTGTAACGCTGTTTGATCCGAGGCCACCCACATATCGCCCTGCTGATCCGTGGCATAGGTGGAGATGTCGATGGTCGCAGCGACCTGACCGTCATCGGTGGCAGTGACGATATTCAGATCGCGGGCACCCTGCAACGTCAACTGAGCAAAAATCGTCTCGGCCAGCGGCACACCGATGGGATCCGCCAGCAGAAAACAACTGATGAGACCCGCCAGCGGGTTACCCTGGGCTAGCGGTTGGGCTAGGACGCGGCGTGCTGGCTGGTGCTGGTCGCGGTCTAATGCGGCGGTGGCCGTTGGGCCAAGCAGGGCTGCGATGTTCGCAGAGGTGTACCCTGCGGCTATAAAATCCTGCTGGAGCGCGCTGAGAGCCTTCTGATTGGCAACGGGAGCTGGGTACATTATTTCCTCGTCGATGCGGTATGACTGACGCAGGTGTCACATATGCGGTCGGGGCGGTGGCCCTGACAGGAGTCACAAATAACCGCCAACGTCTTGCAGCCCGGGTCTGAGCAGTTACGCAGTTCGGCGCTGGGCGCATTGCATAATTGACATGTTCCAATCACCTTGGGCGTATCGGAAAAGTTCAAGGCCATGCGCTCATCGAAGACGTAGAGTGACCCTTCCCAGAGTCCTGCATCACCAAAGGTTTCACCGTAGCGCACAATGCCACCGTCTATTTGATACAGCTCGTTGAATCCTCGATTGGCCATCAGTACGGTCAGCACTTCACAGCGGATACCACCGGTACAATATGTAATAATCGGCTGATCTTTCAGATGGTCATACTTCCCGGATTCCAGTTCAGTGATGAAGTCGCGTGTTGTGGTGGTGTCCGGGACGACTGCATTGTGAAACTTCCCGATTTGGGCTTCGAAAGCATTGCGACCGTCAAAGAATGTCACCGGGTTCCCTTCGGCCTCACGCTGTGCAACCAGGTCGTTGACCTCTTGGGGCGATAAGTGTGTGGCCGTCCCGACCACCCGGTTGCCTTTTGCGACTTGAATTTCTTCAGGCCGATCGAACGCGACCAATTCAGGTTTCACTTTCACGCTGAGCCGTGGGAAGTCAGCTTCAGACCCTTCCGACCATTTGACTTCGAGATCTTTGAACCCGTCGTATCCTCGGGTCAGCTTGACGTATTCCTTGACTGCTTTAATCTGGCCCCCGACGGTGCCATTGATACCGTGTTCGGCAATGATGATGCGGCCGGTCAGCCCCAGGCGTTTGCACAGTTCTTTTTGCCATAGGGCGACAGCCTGCGGATCATCGATCGGAGCGAAATGATAGTAAAGAGCAATTTTGGTTTGTAGGTTCATCGGTTGCAATTCTTTTCGCATTCAGTGCGGTCGGGGTTACGGTCTATGAGTTTTCATCAGGGTTACAAGTTGGTGACGCTTGCGCAATGTGTCTACTCGTAGCTGGGCATAGAGCATGACTGAAGCTATTCTAGGACTATGGCTATCACTACTTCACTGACAGACGAACTTGCCACGGCTTGGCTTACCGGTCGTGCGCGAATTCGAAACTATCACCTCACGACGCAGGGTAATATTCACGCTGCGCTGCGGACCCCGGAATCGGCTGAAGCCGGTGAGGACCTGTGGGAATACGTGGTCACCAATGCGTCGGACGACGTATTACAGGTCGTTGCAGGTGAGATCCTCAAAAACCCTACCCGCCAGTTAATCGTTGCAGCTGATCTGCCAGAAGAGACTCAACCAGCCGGTGCCACCGCACGCACCTACGCAGAAAAAACCAAGTTGCGCCCAATCGGTGTGGACGAATTGGTGATGGTCACCGATATGACTGAGCAGGATGTGGAAGAACCCATCGTGCCCGAACAATTCACCGCCGAGGTCGTCCGAAACGACGGTTGGTACCTTGTTGCTTTCCGTACCACCGAGGAGTCCGAAGCTGGCCCGGATAAGCTTGCTGCTCGCGGTCGCGTCGCGGTCGTCGATGGTACTTATGCAGTGTTTGACCAAATCTGGACATCACCTGATTTCCGCCGTCAGGGCCTGGGCTCACTGACCATGCGTTACCTCAGTTCCCTGGCGTTAGAAAACGATGTTGAAGAAGGCTTGCTCATCGCCGGGATCGAAGGTCAGGCCCTGTATTCGTACCTAGGTTGGACCGCCATTGGTGATGTTGTCGTACTGGGTCACCCAGATGTTGATCCCAAAGACCAGTGGGCCACCCAAACCTTCCAGCCGTAAGCGCTAGCGGCCGATTCACATTCAGCAGACAAGCGTCCATGACGACGCTGCATCCTACCTGGCGGAGCTTCTTGGATACTCCCGTGTGCCAGACCAATTGGTTCACACACGCGTGCTACCGGAACGCACCGCCAGGTTTGCTGACTGGCCAGCGCAGACGCCGCAACAATTTATCTCTGCGGTTGGTTCAACCGGTGTAACGCAACCGTTTGAACACCAGGTAGCTGCGCTAAACCATGCCTTCCAGGGCCGTCACGTGGTGTTGGCCACCGGAACAGCGTCAGGCAAATCACTCGCCTACCAACTGCCGGTCGTTGCCGACGTCGCCGATGAGGTTTCCACTGCACTGTATCTTGCCCCAACCAAAGCCCTCGGTGCCGATCAGTTGGCCTCTTGGCAGTACTTAGCCGAACACGGTGTTTCGTGGTTGCGTCCGGCCCCGTATGACGGCGATACGGATCCATCCTCTCGCGCTTGGGCACGCGAACACGCCAATATTCTGGTCACCAATCCGGACATGTTGCACGTGGGTATCCTGCCGAATCACGGGGGTTGGGCAAAGTTTCTTCGCAACCTCAAATATGTGATTGTCGATGAAGCACACACCTACCGCGGAGTTTTTGGGTCCCATGTCGCCGTAGTGTTGACCAGATTGCGCCGAATTTGTGCCAGCTTGGGCAATCGTGAAGTGGTCTTCATTGGGGCTTCAGCGACTTCTTCTGCCCCAGCAGAAAGTTTCTCCAAGTTGATTGGGGCGTCAGCGGTCAGCGTCGAAGAGGATACATCGGGCCACGGTGAAGTCGTCGTGGGGTTCTGGGAATCTGAGTTTTCTGAAACCACCGGTGAGCACGGTGCTCCCCTGCGGCGGTCACTTGTGGCAACCGGCGCCGATATGCTGTCAGATCTAGCTGTTAATTCAATCCGGTCGGTGGCGTTTATTCGCTCCCGTCGTGGTGCAGAAGCAATGGCTCAGATCGTCAAGCGGAATCTGGCAGAAATCGATTCGTCCCTCCCGGGGCGGGCAGCTGCGTATCGCGCCGGGTTGTTACCTGAGGAACGGCGCGATGTCGAAGAACGGCTCAATAGTGGCAGATTATTGGCGGTGGCCACGACGCCGGCGCTCGAGCTCGGCATAGATATTGCCGGACTTGACGGTGTGGTGGTCGCTGGTTGGCCCGGCACCCGCGCCTCATTTTTTCAGCAGCTAGGTCGTGCTGGGCGTTCCGGCCAACGTTCCATCGCCCTCTATGTTGCCGGCGATGACCCAATGGACACCTATCTGGTCAACCATCCTCAGTCGGTCTTTGACCTCGCAGTCGAAGACAACGTGATCGACGCGCAAAACCCCCACATTCTGTCTGCTCATCTATGTGCTGCTGCGGCTGAAATTCCACTGCAACCTGATGATCTCGGTGACTTTGGGCAGCCGGACCATATTCGACACATTGTGGAAGAACTTACGACTGCCGGATATTTACGTCGTCGTCCAGCCGGTTGGTACTGGACCCATGAACAGCATGCCGCGGCGATGATCAGTCTGCGTGATTCCGGTTCTGGGCCCATGCAGATCATCGATGGCGAAACCGGAGCGGTCTTGGGTTCGATTGGTTCCGAACAAGCTCACTCTCAAACACACCCCGGCGCGGTATACGTGCACCAGGGCCGTACCTGGGTGGTTGATGACCTCGATGAAGAACATGCCACGATCGTCGTAGTCCGCGCTGAACCCGAATACTTTACCCAAGCTCGAGATGTTACCGATGTCGAAGTACTCACCGAAGACGCTCGATTCTATTCTGCCAAGGATCAGTTCGCCTGGGTGCATGGTCCCGTTAAAGTAACCAATCAGGTGGTGTCGTATCAGCGAAAAGACATTGCCAGCGGCCAGGTGATCGATGAGGAGCCGTTAGACCTCAGCGCACGCGAGTTGTTCACTCAGGCTGTTTGGTTTACGGCACCCTCCGAGCACTTTGTGGCTGCGGGTTTGACTGCAGATCGGCTCCCGGGGGCCCTACATGCAGCCGAGCATGCCATGATCGGCATGATGCCATTAGTCGCATCGAATGACCGGTGGGACATCGGTGGGGTCTCGTTAGTGCTGCATCCCGACACCGAGGCACCAACGGTCTTTGTCTACGATGGTTACCCCGGCGGGGTGGGATTCGCTACACGTGGTTTTAGCCATGCTGCAACGTGGATCACCGCAACTCTGGAGGCCATCCAGAACTGTGATTGTCCTGATGGGTGCCCGTCCTGTGTTCAGTCACCTAAGTGCGGGAACCGGAACTCACCGTTAGATAAGGCCGGAGCCGTGTTAGTTTTGCGCTTCGCCGCAGAGGCATTGACTAGGGCAGTTTCGGTCCCGCCCGAGACGCAGCAGTAGCATCAAGCCCAATGGGCACGCCCAAGCGTACTTCGATATGCACAACACCCTGGTCTTCAAGCTGACATGTGGTCATGGAGGCTCCGTGGGCTCTGATCGTGGATTCTGCCAAGGCACACGGTTCTCCCACCATAAGTCCCCTCGCCGCATCGGCAGCTGATAGCGCTGCCAAGTCGGCGGCTACGGCTGCCCGGGATGCAGCCACATGCACTTGAATGAGCGTGAGTGCTGCTGCTATGAGTAGCATCAGAGCAGCAAATACGGTGAGCATCATGGCGGTTGACGCGCCCTCATCGGTGGCTATGGTTGTACGGTCCATTGGTTTGGTGCTTTCGCTTGAGCAGTGAGTTCAATACTGGGTATCAGACCGAGCGGCCCCGGGACGGGACTGGTCAGTTCAACGGTTGCCCAGTCACTAGACGACGACGTTGTCACACTGGTGGCGGTCGAAGTCATGGTTGCTACCGAGGTATCTATCTCACCTGGTGCTTCCCCGCGTGCCAATTGCCGGGCAGCGACTGCGGCTGCTTGGTGGAGATTGGACTGGTGCATACCGATCACTATGACATTGACGAGCATGGCGATAACCAGTACGACAACCGGTAGAATCACGGCGAATTCTGCCGTAACTGAGCCTTCCGGGCATTTTTTGGATGATGGCATCAAAACTCCCGAGGTGGCCGGGGCCTGTGCCCCGGCCGTCTCGTTGGTAGGATTAGAAACTCAGGGCACGTTCAATAAGACCTTCCAACAGGCCTTGGACGGTTCCCGAAGATATGACCGCGGCAAGCACGCCGGCAAAGGCAACGGCAGCCAAAGTAACGATCGAATATTCTGCGGTGCTAGCCCCGCTGTCATCGGTCAGGTCGAGGTTAAAGGGTCGGTTGTGTTCCACGGTATTCTCCTTATATTTACATGGGATTACTGGTCGATATTTAGTTATGAGTCTGTGGCTGCTAACCGGGTAGCAGGGCCAACACCATCGGCACGATGCCCAGCAGAATGAAACTTGGAAGCATACAGATTCCGGTGGGTAACACGAGCCGAATGGCCAGCTCTTGGGCTAACTGTTCAGCTAACCGTTTTCGGTTGGCCCGCAGCGCGGTGGCTGCTGTGGTGAGCATGTGAGCCGATGGAACCGCTGAAGTATGAACGAATTGCAATTCATTAGCTAGCTGGTCGAGATGCCGAGCCTCACGGGCCTGTTCCCAAGCTTCGTCCCAGCTGACGCCCAGCAGCAATTGGTTGGCGACCGAAGTAAGTGGCTGACATCCAGGTAGGTGGTGTCCAACTGCTGCGAGTCCGTTTGCTAGTGAACTGCCCGAGGCAAACAGCTGTGCCAGGATGTCCAAGACCAATGCGGGATCGGTCGCTGTGTGATTGGTGTTCATGGTTCCTCCGCGGTGCTCATCATGCGACGCGTCCAGATCCGTCCCAGAACTGCTAGAGCAGCTCCCGAAAGGACCAGCACCCAACCGGTTCCGCTGGTTAGTAGTTGACTCAGAGAAGCACCCAGCATGTGTGCAAGCCCTAAGCCAGCTACCGGTAACCAGGCCAAGAGATTGGCCGTAGATTTCGGGCCTGCCGAGGCAGCATCGCGAGCTTGTTGGGCGTCTTCTCCAGCTTCCAGTGCATCGGCAAGACGGTATAGCACCTGAGACAACGACATCCCAGTGTGCCGGGCCAAAGTCAGGGTTGCGGCCAGTTGCTGCCAGTCGCGGGCTTGGCCTGGTCCAGTTATCTGCCCGAAGTATGGTTGGTTCAAAAGGCTGGCTGCGTGTTGCCGGTTGAGTACATGATGTACGCAGCACCCCGGATCGGCGTCTTCGGGTGCCGGTTTTCGGGCGCAAGATTTGTGCGCTTGGGCTAGCTCCGGCCACAGTTGACTCAGCGCACGGCCTGCGGATAGCAGTGCTGCGGCCTGTCGAATCACACGGATGAACTCGGCGTGGTGTTGGGCTGCACGACGTTTGGCGGTGATGAAATTGATCATTTTTTCAAACGGATTCATGCTGCCCGCCTGTCACCGGTGGCCAACGAGTCCAGCAGTCCGAGTCCAGTGCCTTCTATGACCTGTTGCCCCACCGTTGTGAGTACGGGAATGAGGTTCAGGTCGGCGCCGTCGCCGGTTTTTGACAGTAAAGCAATTTCGGCGGGGTACCGTCGACCATCGTCGCTCCGGTTGAGTTGGATTACGACGTCAATGGCCGAGCGAATCTGGAGTGCTGCAGTGGTCGGGCCTAATCCCGCAAGCGCAGCCATGGCATGTAGTCTGGCCGGAACGTCACCGGCAGAATTAGCATGAACCGTACCAATGGCGCCCCGGTGTCCCGTGTTCATTGCGGTGAGAAAATCAGCTACTTCGGCACCGCGACACTCTCCAACAATTACCCGGTCGGGACGCATACGAAGTGCTTGCCGGATGAGGACCGGTAGACCGATGCCGCCTTGCCCCTCGGTGTTGGCGTCGCGGGTGGCTAGACCCACCACGTGAGGATGGTCGATATCAAGTTCTGGAGTATCTTCGATCGTAAGGATACGCTGATCCGGGTCGACCGTAGCTAAGAGAACAGCTAGCAGCGTGGTTTTTCCCGACCCGGTCGCTCCTGAAATCAGCATATTGGCGCGGCTTTGCATCAAATGGCCAAGGACATCTAGCCACTTCGAGGCACCGTGCCAATCCCTAGACAGCGTTTCAAGGCTCGCCTGAGTCTTGGACGGTAGGCGAATGGATAACTGTGGTCCTTCGGTGGCAATCGGTGGCAGCACCGCGTGAATTCTGGCATGACCGATCTGGACATCGCCGTAGGGCATTCCTTCATCAAGTCGCTTGCCGCCCTGACCCAACAAACGCACTGCGAGCGCTTTTGTTTCCGCGGCGTCCAAGCACATATCTGTACGGTGGAGTCCGGCGCCTGTATCTGTCCAAATGCGACCGCGCCCGTCCACGATAATGTCGGTGACATCTGGATGACGAGTAAATTTCGCGAGCGGACCGAGCCCCAGTAAGTCGTCGACCATGTGTTGGATGGTTGCTTGGGCGTGTGCGGTGGAGCTTACCGGCACATGTTTTGCTACAGCCTGTGCTACGACGGCGGGATCAGGTTTGGTCTGGTGATCGTGGGCGTTCAGACGGGAGGCTAACCAGCGTTTGGCACCGGCTAATCCCCCGGTTTTTTGTGGTCGTTGAGGTACCCATCCGCGTCCCATTAGCCGTCACCCCGTGCCATCCAGCGGCGCATGCCTTTGCGTCGTCGAGTGTTTGTGTAGATGAATTGGAAGTCTCGGCGCGTACCGTATTCTGGTATGCGATGGGAGGCGTAGTCGATTTTTTTATACGGTTCAAACTGCACATAAAGCGGCCGGGAAAAGTCATCGACATGTACCACTTGGGCACCGTCAGCAGCCAGACGCTGAGCCATGAAGAGATCGGCGCCGCAGTTGATGACCACGGTATGAAAATGGTGGCGAGCTGCAGCAACCGTGTCGTCCAATAGCACGGAGTTTAGCGGGTTAGCACCATGCCGCTGTAACAGTAGGGTAACGTCCTCCCAGATTGGTGCATTGAGTAAATAGATGTGGGGTGATGGCAGTGCAAGGTCAAAGTCCAGCACTTCGACGCTGTTATCGGTGGCATCCAGAATCGTGTCGGTGAGTGCCCCAGAAGCATCGGCATCGAGTAGGAGGGTGCCACTGGCTGCGATGCCGGTTGTGGCATAAGCCATGGCAGCCGCGAGCAAAGGGTAATGATCGTGACTAGTTTGGACGGTGGCCCACACCGTGTTGTGTGCAACCCGTGGAAAGCATTGTGACACCAGCCAGTATTCGAACGTGGCTTGCTGTTCTGGGTAGTTCCACTGTTTGTCGTCAGCGTAGAGGGTAGAGCCGCAGACTTGAACGTAAACGACCGTGTTTGTATCTTCCGCCTCCGAAGGTTCGGCAAGGTCCAGACCCAGCGCGGCGACGACCGCGTAAACAAATTCGGTAGCCGGACCGGTTGCGTCATGGGTCTCGATTAGGACCGGCCGTAGGCTATACGACGCTGTTGCTTTGTGCCTTCGGAATCTACGTTGCGTGGTTGTCATGCATCAAGCATCAACCAGCCAGCGCTTTGCAAATTGAGTGTAGGACCGCATTGTGGATAAGCACTGCGATCTCAATGTTGTGTGGATGCCTAGCTGTGAGGATCAGTGTTAGCCGGTACGGTTAACGCCGTGCAAATCGATACTCGGATGGTCTGGGTCAAAGAATGCTGTTGGAACGGGTTGAGTGGCATCCCAGTCGGAAATATCGATGATGTACCGCGGATCCCAGGGTTCTGCCCACCCGAGTAATTCCAACACTCGGTCAAGAATCATTGCGGTGAAACCCCACACCAGGGTGCCACCAACGGTAAAAGCGGGTGTCCCGTAGCGGTGTTTTGCTGAGCGATCACTGGCCACTGCTGTTACTCGCAGTTTCGGATTCACCAGGTCACCTACCGGTACGCGGAACACTCTGGTTGCTTCTGCGGTGGTGATCATTTCGTTGTCGTCAGGATGTTGCCACCAGCCCAGCACCGGTGTCACCTGAAAGTTGGAGACCGGTAGCGGCAACACCGGCAGCGTCCCGATGGTAATGATGCCTTGCGGATCAACGCCGGTCTCCTCTTGTGTTTCGCGAATCGCACAGGCGGTCGCATCGACGTCGTTGGGCTCGAGTCCGCCCCCGGGAAAAGATACTTGACCAGGATGATTGCGCAACGCCATGGACCGTTGGGTGAGCAAGACGTCGAGTTCTTTCGGGACGATGGTTCGGTCAAACGTCGCTGGACGGTCGTCCATGGAGCCAAATAACAGCAGCACCGAGGCGTGTCGTGGATTGACCAGCGAGGCCACATCGTATGGCCAGGCCCTATCGTGAGCAGGCAGGGCTGCAGCGGGCGACACGCTCACCCGATGCACAATATTCCGGTCAACTTCACCGTAAGTATGTACCAGTGCCAGCAGATCTGCCAGCGCACCTTCGAGTTGCATTAGGCCTCCCACTCATAACCGGCGGCTCGCAGGTCAGCACGCGAGGCACCCGCAACGAGCGCCTCGTGGATGTGTTCGCGTCCAGGTGCTAATTCGTAAGAGAGGAGCTCTCGGGCTGCTTGTGGGTTGATTTCACCGATCCCGGCAGAAGGGCACCACTTTGCTACCGGACACGCCCCACAGGCCGGACGTCGGGCGTGACAGACGCGTCGCCCCAAGAAAATCATACGATGTGACAATTCAGTGTAATCCTTGGGTTCAAATAGCTCAGCAATCTCTCGTTCGACCACATTCGCATTGGTCGATTCCGTCCAGCCAAAGCGTTTGGCTAGTCGAATGACGTGTGTATCGGTTGTAATTCCAGGCACGCCAAAAACATTGCCCAGCACAACGAAGGCTGTTTTGCGCCCCACACCCGGCAGTTTCACTAACTGTTCCAGCGTGGCTGGCACTTCACCGTCATGTTCTTCGACCAGCGCTTGAGATAGGCCTAATAAGGAACGTGTCTTGTTTTTGTAGAACCCAGTGGGACGAATAAGTTCCTGCAGCGTAGTTTCCTGTGCCTGCGCCATCGCAGCAGCATCTGGGTATCGTGCAAAAAGCGCAGGCGTTACAGAGTTCACCCGAATATCAGTAGTTTGGGCACTCAGTACCGTTGCCACCAACAGTTCAAAAGGGTTGGAGAAATCTAGTTCGGCGTGTGCATATGGAAACGTCTCACCTAGCACCCGATACATTTTGCGCGCCCTGCGCTTCTTGGCTAATAGCGTTTCGTCTGTCACGAACGTCCCTTTCTTGGCCGATGCTGGCGTTCGACCAGGTTCTCTAGTTCATCTTAGGCCGAGGACGGCGTCCACCGTCGTACCGTTGCCGCCTGCGGCTTTCAGACCGCTCATCGCACATTTGATAGCCGTTCAGCGCACCTACGGTTTGAATGGGCCTTCAAAACGACTTAGCATAACCCTAGATGTGACTACGATCACGAACTTAAGGAGCCTCATGGTCACCACGCATGAACAGGAAACCACCCAGCGAGCCCGCGACTTGTACGTACAAGCAGAGAAAAACCAACTGGATTACTGGGCGGAGCGTGCCCGCAACGAAGTCTATTGGGACACCCCTTTTACCGAAGTACTCGATTGGTCCAACCCACCGTTTGCTCGATGGTTTGCAGATGGCACCACCAACGCTTGCTACAACGCCGTAGATCGCCACGTTGAAGCCGGCAACGGAGATCGGGTCGCGCTCTACTTTGAAGGCGAGCCCGGTGACACAGACGCCGTGACGTACGCTGACCTTCAAGCTCGAGTGTCCCAGGCAGCCAATGCGCTGGAATCCTTAGGCGTGACCAAGGGCGACCGGGTAGCTATCTACCTGCCGATGCTGGTTGAATCCGTTGTTTCGATCTTGGCGTGCGCCAGAATTGGTGCGGTGCACTCCGTTGTCTTCGGCGGGTTCTCTGCCGAAGCACTGCGTTCGCGGATCGATGATGCTGAAGCAAAGGTGGTTATCACAGCCGATGGCTCATTCCGTCGTGGCAAACCCAATATGCTCAAGCCCATTGTGGACGACGCCTTGGCGCGAGAAGGTCACACGGTCGAACACGTTCTCGTGGTGAACCGCAATAAGGCTGAGATCAACTGGGTTGATGGGCGCGACCAATGGTTCCATGAAGTCGTTGCCGGTCAGCCAACCACTCATGAAATCACTTGGCACGAAGCCGAACACCCGCTGTTTATTCTCTACACTTCAGGAACAACCGGTCAGCCGAAAGGTATTCTGCACACGACCGGCGGCTATCTGACGCAAGTCACAGCAACAGCACGTGACACCTTCGATCTGCAGCCAGAAACCGACGTATTTTGGTGCACCGCCGACGTCGGCTGGGTGACCGGACACTCTTACATTGTGTACGGCCCCATGTCCAATGGCGCCACTCAGGTACTCTACGAAGGCACCCCGGACACGCCGCATCGTGGCCGCTGGTGGGAAATCGTTGAAAAATACGGCGTCACCATCCTGTATACTGCACCGACTGCTATTCGTAGTGCTATGAAGTGGGGTCGCGATATCCCCGACCGTCATGATCTGTCTTCGATTCGGCTCTTGGGGTCGGTTGGTGAGGCGATCAATCCTGAGGCTTGGGATTGGTACCGTGAAGTCATCGGCGACAACAATGGCGCGGGAACCCTCGAGGATGACGGCACCGTTACCCCTGGTCCACGCCAAGAGCATCCTGTGCCGATTGCCGATACTTGGTGGCAGACGGAAACCGGAGCACATATTCTCACCCCCTTGCCTGCTTTGACCCCCGATGAACTCAAGCCGGGGTCAGCACAGCGCGCGGTACCTGGCATTTCTGTGGATGTGGTCGACGATAATGGTCAGACCATGCAAGACACCAGCCAGGGCTTCTTGGTGATCCGTGAACCGTGGCCAGCCATGGCACGTACCATTTGGGGCGATGACGATCGCTTCGTAAAGACGTACTGGTCGCGCTTTGACGACATGTATTTCGCTGGTGATGGCGCTCGCTTCGACGAGGACGGCGATATCTGGTTGCTGGGTCGAGTCGACGATGTTATGAATGTTTCTGGTCACCGTCTGTCTACGACAGAAATTGAATCTGCACTGGTTTCTCATGAACTGGTTGCCGAAGCAGCTGTAGTTGGTGCTGCCGATGCAACAACCGGCCAGGCGATTTATGGTTTTGTCATTTTGACTGATGACGCCGTCGGCACCGACCCGCAAGAAGCTGAACAGCAGTTGCGTAACCACGTGGGATCAAACATCGGGCCGATTGCCAAGCCAAAACGAATTCTGGTCACCACTGACTTGCCGAAAACCCGCTCCGGCAAGATTATGCGTCGTCTACTCAAGGATGCTGCAGAGGGCCAGACCGAAGCCGATCCAACCGCGCTGGCAACGCTCGCCGATCCCGCAGTAATGGAAGAAATCTTATCGGGCATGCAACGCTAAAGTTTTCCGCCGCAGTATCGGGCATCGCAAACGACTCGGCCGCAACCAGATTTGGTTGCGGCCAAGTCGTTTACTTTTCCAATCAGTTATATTTGATGACGCTGGAGTTGTTCATCACCGAATTCGCCGGAGAGTTCATCCGGGTTACGTTGCAAGTGGATCACTGCGGAGATAATGCCGCCAAAAACGGTGACACATGCAATGACCATCATGATGATTGCGATGGCACTCATGACTTCGCCTCCTGTCCTATGTCGTTAGCAGCGTGTTTACCGGGGGCAAGACTATCGTCACCCAGCGGGTATTCGTTTTCGGATTGTTCGGTGTAAAGTGCTGAGTCCTTTGCCCACGGCAGCAACGACACAATAAACCCGATCACGATCAGGCTGACCGCCATACCCCAACCAAACGTATTAATGTACCAATTTGGCATTGCCCCGTATGGTTCATCGGCAGTCATCTGGCCGATGAATTCCAGTACCAAGGTGTAGCCCAACACGAGCGGCAGGACGAGCCCAATCAGGAACTTATAGACGGTACCCAGCCGGAAGGAGGATACCTTGTTGAGGTGCTCCACCATACGGCCCAAACGCCGCAGCAGCCACGAGACAGACACGACAGCGACCAATGCTGCAGCGACGATGCCGAACTGATTGACGAAGTAGTCAGAGACATCCAGCAGGTGCAGGCCCGACGTCGTGCCAAAACCAACCAATGACAGCAGGGCTAGCGCCACACCGAAGGTCGAGACGACGGTCAACCGCGACCAACCGGTTTTGTCTTTGACCGCGGACAGCGTAACTTCCAGAATCGAAATCATCGAGGTAAAGCCTGCAAACAGCAACGAGCCAAAAAACAGGACCCCGATAATTGGTCCCAGCCCCAGCGGTGCCTGGGAAATAATTTCAGGAAATGCCACGAATGCCAATCCGATACCTGATTCCACAACGTCACCAACTGCGACGCCAGAGGCCTGAGCCATGAACCCAAGGGCTGAGAAGACGCCAATACCTGCCAAAATCTCAAATCCAGAGTTGGAGAAGCCAACAACCATGCCCGAGCCCGTCAGGTTCGTGCGTTTCTTCAAATAGGACGAGTAGGTAATCATGATGCCGAAACCAACCGACAATGAGAAGAAAATCTGACCGTAGGCCGCAACCCATACTCCGGGATCAAGCAGGGCTGCCCAATTTGGTGTGAACAGTGCATCCAAGCCGGTCAGTGCCCCTTCGAGGGTCAAGGAGATTCCGACCAGGATCAAAAACATGACGACCAATACAGGAATACCGATTGCCGAGGCGAGACCTATGCCTCGACGAACCCCGATGCCCAAAACAATCAACACTGCCACCCAGATTGCCAGCATTGGCCAGAAGACCCCCGGCACGATAGTGAAGTCCAGGGCTGGAGTGTCTGATACCTGGAGATACTCGTCAAAGAAGAATGCGTTTGCATCGTCGCCCCAGGCTTCTGTGGACGAGAAGAATATGTAGCTGGCCGCCCATCCGAGGATAGCCGCGTAGTAGAGGCCGATGACCACACAGATCATGGCTTTCCACCAACCGATGGTTTCGGTCCACTTAGCTAGTCGGCGGAAGGCCAACGGCGGTGATCCTTTGAAGCGGTGGCCGATTGCGTAGTCGAAGAAGAGCAATGGGATACCAGCCGATAGCAACGCCACCAGATACGGAATAATGAAAGCTCCGCCGCCATTGTCATAGGCGATATACGGAAAACGCCAAATATTCCCCAACCCGATAGCGGAGCCCATGGCGGCCAGGATGAATATCCAGCGACCACCAAACGCCTCGCGCGCGTTGGATCTCACTGGCGCCGAAGTAGTTTGAGAGGACATGTTTACCCCTTGTTGGACAGGTGATGTTAGTCGAAGTCATGAGTGACTTACACCACTCAGGTTACGCCGTGTTGCCCTCCAGAACAATCACCACGACACATCCAACCCCAGCTTTAGGCTCCAGGTCAGCTACTGCAAGCACTCCCCTGTCGAAACCGGCTCAGATAATTGGGACGCACCATCCACGTATCCCGATATTTCCTCTGCTGTCAGCGCGTAGCCAACCTCGGTATCAGAGGCACGGGCAAAAATAACACCTGCTACGAAGCCTTCGTCATCGATGAGCGCTCCGCCGGAATTGCCTTGACGCACATCTGCCGACACCTGGTACACATCGCGCAGCTGCGGATTCTCGTCGTAAATATTGGCAACGGACGCGGGGCCTCGCGCCTGAACTTCCGCACCGGTAATCTGATGGGGTCCACCTGAAGGGTAGCCCAGCACAAAGGCTGGCTCTCCGGGGTCGATAACATCACCAAATTCCACCGCGGGCAAGTCGGCCTCAGGTAGTGCTATCACTGCAACGTCAACTTCAGGGTCAAAGGCCACAACTTCACCGGTGAAAAGCTGCCCGTCATGGCTTTCTACCTGTGGCTCCTCCACACCAGCTACCACATGTGCATTGGTCAGCACCCGGTCATCTGTCAAAGCAAAACCAGATCCTGTTTGGCTCTGACCGCATCCGTATGCGCTGCCGGTAATCCGGACCGAAGACTCACTAGACTCTTCTACTGACGTCGTCGGTACGGGTCGAGTCTGGTCTACTTCTGGAGTATCTTCTTCATCCGCTAAATCCAGCTCGGGCAGCTCTGAAGAATTCAGTACATCCGCTCGAACATCAGCTATCCAGACTCTTGCACCCTCGGGCGTGAGTGCCGTCGTAGTCGCAACGATCCGCGAGTTCTTCAACACACTGGTAATACCGGGTACGCCAATTGAAGCTACTGAGAAAGCGATAAGTGAAATCAGCAGCCCGGCGACGAGGGTATTGCCGATGGCTCCCAAAAATTTATCGATGGTTCGCATGACCGGATGACTGATGTGGAGCCGCAGTCGCCCACCGATCTTCCGCCCCAACCACATGCCGAGCCAAATCAGTAGGGCAGTGACAGCCACCATCGTGATAATCCGGATAACCCCGGCCGGGACAAGTTCAACAATAACCGGCATAAGAAACAGCCCGCCAAATACGCCGGCGATAGCACCGATGACTGTCCCCATAGTGACCCAAAAGCCACGGCGAAAACCGATGACGACGACAACGACGAGCACAAGGACAAGTGCCCAGTCAATCAAGGAGAACCCTATAATGAGCCACCGTCCCATCGACCGTTCTTGAGGTGGTTATCGTGCACTAAGCGTATCCGGTTTTCATCTTGTCTCAGAATGGCCTTGCCGATAGCGTAGTATTTTGGCTGAATTTTGGACTATCGTGGAGGAACAATTCGTCATCGGTTGTGACGATTTCCACATGGCCTTCTACATTCGATAGAATCGGCCAGAAGCCCACACCGAAACCCACTAGAATCTATGTGCCCGATTCGGTATGCATCAGCATTTCACAATTCGCTACGCAGTTTCGGCCAAAGAATGAAGTCGGCCCACAAGGCCAGTAAGGAAACTACAAACCATGGATTTAGACGTATTGCGCAACGCACCGCTCTTCACCCACCTCGACGAGGAAGTGTTCAGCGCTCTGACCGCCGAGCTGACTGAAGTTGAGCTTTCCCGCGGCGCCTCAGTATTCCACGAAGGTGACGATGGGGATCAGCTATACGTCATTTTGTCCGGAAAGATTAAACTTGGTCGCACAGCCCCTGACGGTCGCGAAAACCTGCTGGCCATTCTCGGCCCCGGAGAAGTTTTCGGCGAGATGGCGCTCTTCAACCCCGCGCCTCGCTCTGCATCAGCTACCGCAGTCTCTGCGACCAGCTTGGCCGGCTTGCGCCACGAAAACCTCCGGAAGGTGATTTACTCCTCACCAGAAGTCTCCATGCAGCTTCTCGGAGCTTTGGCCCGTCGTCTTTCCCGGACCAATGAGTCCCTGGCTGACTTGGTCTTTTCAGATGTCCCAGGACGTGTCGCCAAGGCTCTACTGGATCTAGCCGATCGCTTTGGCCGCCCAACTGCTGACGGCCTCCTGGTGGCTCATGACCTCACCCAGGAAGAGTTGGCGCAGCTCGTTGGTGCCTCACGTGAAACCGTCAACAAAGCACTTGCTGAATTCGTTCAGCGTGACTGGTTGCGTTTGGAAAACCGCGCCGTCATCGTCTTGGATCTGCAGCGTTTACGCCAGCGCGCACGCTAGTCATAACGAGCGTTAAACGCGGATGAGTCGAAGGCTTGCCTTCGACTCATCCGCGTTTAACGTACTTGTTGCATTGTGGAATTAGTCGGTGACCTTGACGATCATTTCAACTTCTACCGGAGCATTCATCGGCAGCATCGCAACGCCTACGGCTGAACGTGCATGTGTTCCCTTGTCCTGAAAGATGTGACTTAAGAACTCTGATGCACCGTTGACAACAATATGTTGCTCAGCAAAATCTGAAGCCGATGAGACGAAGCCCACGACTTTAGTAATCTGGGAGATTTTATCCAGGTCGCCGATTTCTGCTTTAATCGCGGCCAAAGCGTTCAGAACACAGGTACGCGCTAGTCCGGCGGCATCTTCGACACTTACTGTGTCACCAACTTTGCCCGTCCCGGCAAGTTTACCCTCATCCAGGGGGAGCTGCCCTGAGGTGTATACATTGTCACCATCGCGCATGGTCGGAACATATGCGGCAAGCGGCTTACCAACTGCGGGCAGGGTGTAACCGGCTTCTTCAATGCGCTGTTCAATAACGGACATATCGCTCCTTCGTTAGGCTTTCGGACGCTTCAAATACGCTACGGGGGCGTTACCATCTGGACCAGGGATAACGGTGACTAATTCCCAGCCGTCATCACCCCACTGATCAAGAATTTGTTTCGTTGCATGGATCACCAATGGAAGAGTGGCGTATTCCCACTTCTGTGTATTACTCATACGTTAACCGTATCTTGCGCCGAGAGCTTTGGAACAGATTTGATCTTGTTGATCCGGTAGACTCCTCGCATGGCCAAAACGACGTCCTCAGGTACTTCTGTGCTTAAAAGCAACTCCGTGCTGTCGAAACTGCTCGCATTCTTTGGTATCTCAGCCTTGCTGGGCGCCATTGGTGCAGGCATGATGCTTCCGGCCGGAATGCTGACAGGAGCAGCTTCACAAGTCGGCACCGAGATGCTCGATAAGCTCCCAGCAGAACTCAACGAAGAACCCATGTCCACGCCGTCTTCCATTTTAGACCAGGACGGCAACGAAATCGCGACCTTCTATGCTGAAGATCGGACCCCGGTGGAACTCGATCAGATCTCTGATCACATGATTGATGCGATCATCGCAATCGAAGACGAACGGTTTTACGATCACGGTGGTGTTGACGGCGAGGGCCTGGCTCGCGCGATGGTGCATAACGTCACCTCTGATACCCAGCAGGGCGCTTCTACGCTAACGCAGCAGTACGTCAACAACGTTTTGGTCAATTATCAGAATCTTAACGGTTTGCGCACTACCGTTTCCGGTACGAAAGAAATTCCGGATAAACTTCGCGAAATGAAGTTGGCCGTCGCCATCGAAAAAGACATGACCAAAGACGAAATTCTTGAGGGCTACCTCAATATCGTCCTGTTCTCTGGCCGAACCTATGGCGTCGAATCGGCAGCACGGCTCTTCTTCAACAAACCTGCGGCAGATCTCAATATTTCTGAGTCAGCCCTTCTGGCCGGACTTGTGCAGTCGCCCAACGCGCTGAATCCCGATACCAACCCAGAAGGTGCGATGCAGCGGCGTGATCTGGTACTGGGCAATATGTACCGGCAGGATCGCATCACCAAAGAAGAATATGACGAGGCTGTAGCTACAAACGTAGAAGACCAGTTGGACATGACACCACTGCCGTCGGGCTGTATGTATGCCAAAGACGGTTTCGAATACTTCTGTGACTATGTGCAGCGCCTGATACGGGCTGATCCAGCATTCGGCCCAGACGTCGACTCTCGTCAACGCATGCTCGACCGTGGTGGTTTGGAAATCACCACAACGTTGGATTCGGAACTGCAACAGGCTGCTATAGATACCGCCCAAGAAAATGTTCCAGCAGGCGAAAACGACGGTGTTGGTGCTTCGATCGTTACGGTCCAGCAAGAAACCGGCAACATCAAGACGATGGCGCAGAACACCGACTACACCGTGAACCCGGAGGTTGAGGGAGAAACCTCACTCAACTTCGGTGTCGACCAGTCCTGGGGCGGGGGCGGCGGTTTCCAAGCCGGCTCCACGCTGAAACCTTTCGTGGCGATGGCATGGATGGGCGCCGGAAACTCCATGCGAGACACGGTTGATGCCTCGCGCAATAACTATGATGACGCCCAGTTCCCCGCCTACTGTCTTGATGGCGGCTACGCCAAGATCGGTAGCGACGGCTGGCGTCCTCGAAACGCCATCGCTGATATGCACAAAACAATGCGCATGGATTACGGCCTCTACTGGTCTATTAACACCGCTACAGTTGCTGCTGCCTATGAGACCGACCTGTGTTCAATCACAGATATCACCACCGCAGCCGGCATTGAAGGCGGCGCAACAGACGCCGGACCGCTTGATCCATCAAACCCATCGTTTGTCTTGGGTGCCTACGAGGTTTCCCCACTGACTATGGCCGCGGCGTACTCCACATTGGGTTCTGGTGGTACATACTGTGAACCGCGCGCCATTGAGTCAATCGTTGACGCGCAAGGCGAAGAATACAGTGTTCCGCCGGTTCAGTGCTCACCTGGTTCGCTCAACCCGGAGAACATTAAAGAGCTCAACAACACACTGACCCAACTGGCGGATGAGCGCATTTCTCAAGGCGAACTGGACTTCCCCATTGCAGGTAAAACCGGTACCAACAACTATGAATCCTCAACCTGGTTTATCGGCTACACCTCAGATCTGTCGACCGCTTCGTGGGTTGGCAACTATCAGGGCATCGGTGCCGAGCACACGCTGCGTGGTTTAACCATTGGCGGCCGGTACTTCGAGGACGCTTGGGGCTCACTCGTAGCCGGTCCAATGTGGGTTGACTACATGAAAGTCGCCGGACCAAAATATGACACCGAGCAGTTCCCTGAATTCGATGGTCCAACCGGCAACCCTCGCACCATGGAATCCAGTGGCGGCGGGTCATCTAACAACGATTCCAGTTCAGACTCTGATTCTGATTCTGACGAGGATGAAGCTTCCGAGGAATCAACTCAGCAGAGCAATGATGAGTCTTCGGAAGACGAAGACTAGTGTCTGAACCTTGGAAGTGGCCGCGCCGGCTTGCCTCTGGTGCGGCCAACCTCGGTCTCACAACAGCCCTGACCGGAGTCTCAGCCGCTGCCTTTGGCATCATTTCCGCACGCCAATTCGGGGTTCGCTATACGATCCTCCCGCTACTGCCCGAGGGCCACAAGCCCTTCCGTATCTTACATATCGGCGATATGCACCTGGTTGCAGGCGACCGCAAGAAAATCAACTTTGTCCGAGGCCTCGCTGACCTGAAACCAGATCTGGTCGTAAACACCGGAGATAACCCAGGAGGAGCAGACGCCATTGAAGACGTCGCCGAAGCCCTCTCGCCCCTCCTGCACACCCCGGGGGTATTTGTTGCCGGCTCTAATGACTTTTACGGCCCAAAACCTGCCAACCCACTGCGCTATCTGCGCGCACCCTCAGAATTTCACGACGATCCCGAAACCCTGCAAGCCATTGATGTGGGCACGATGTTTGACGCCTTCACCCGAACTGGCCACTGGCACCAAATCGGTAATACATCGATAACCTTGCCCGTACGCAGCGACCTCAGCATCAATTTTGCGGGCACGCACGATGCACATATGCAGGCTGACGCCTGGCCGGGTTTTGACGCCAGTGATGCAGCCGTGCCGTTACGTATTGCGGTCACGCACGCCCCGTATCGGCGAGTCCTCGATGCAGCTGTTGCTGATGGAGCCGACCTTATTCTCGCCGGGCACACCCACGGCGGACAAGTAGCGCTGCCCCACTACGGGGCAATCGTATCGAACTGTGATCTGCCGACCGGTTTAGCCGCGTCCCTGTTCAGATGGCGGTCCCGCGGCCAATCCGGGCTCGTCAACGTAACAGCAGGTATCGGAACCTCGCCAAAAGTCCCAATACGCACCTTCTGCCCACCAGAAGCGGTAGTCCTAGACCTGGTCGCCCAAGGTTAGTTGAACTCTCGACCGGTCAAGCGCCGAAACGCTTCGAGGTAGCGTTGTGCTGTTTTCTCGACGATCTCAGCTGGAAGTTCGGGGGGCGGCGTATCCGATGCCTGATCCCATCCGGACGCCTCCGAAGCCAGCCAGTCGCGCACAAACTGCTTGTCGAATGATTCCTGCGCCTGCCCCGGACGGTACAGTTCCGCGTCCCAAAACCGGGAGGAATCTGGCGTTAAGACTTCGTCCCCAAGGGTCATGACACCGTGTTCATCGAGACCATACTCCACTTTGGTATCGGCCAAGATAATACCTGCCTCCCGGGCGATTCGCTCTGCGGTGGTATACAGCTGCAAGGTCTTGAAACGAATATCGTCTGCTGCTTGTTGGCCGATACGTTCCGTCAGCTGGCCAAAACTAATATTCTCGTCGTGATCCCCGACAGCAGCTTTGGCCGAGGGCGTGAAGATCGAGGGTTCAAGTTTCGAGCCGTCCACAAGACCTTCCGGCAGTGAAATACCAGTTACGCCACCGCTAGTGCGGTATTCCGCAAGTCCGGAACCTGTGAGATATCCGCGCGCGATCGCCTCAATTGGAAACATGTCCAAGCGTTTAACGACCATGGCTCGCCCCTCAACGGCAGCAGGTACCTCGGTGGAAACCACATGGTTGGCTATATCGAGCTCGTCCGCCAGGCGCTCGAACCACCACAGCGAAAGCTGCGTCAGAATCTTGCCTTTGTCAGGAATACCCGGAGCCAGAATGTGGTCAAAAGCCGAGATCCGATCAGTGGCCACGACTAAGAGGGTGTCGGAAGTGCCCGGCGCACAGTCTGCAGGTTCATAGAGATTCCGGACTTTTCCAGAATAGATGTGGCGCCAGCCCGGAAGTTGCACTGCAGTATCAGTCATGGCCTAGGCTCCTGGAATCGTAATGTCGCCGTTGATGGCTTTGGCCGCGATATCTGTGCGGTAATGACCGTTGGGTACAGAAATGTGTTCAACCGCGGCATAGGCTGTGTCGCGGGCTGCGCTCAGATTTTCACCGGTAGCAACCACGGTCAACAGACGTCCCCCCGACGCTGTGAACTCACCGCTGGATCCAGCAGTCGTGCCGGCATGCAGAATAGAGACGCCCTCGCGTTTGGCGGCCTCGGCGACGCCAGTGATCTGGGCACCGGCCTGTGGCGCTTCCGGGTAGCCTTCAGCTGCCATAACCACACCTACAGCGCTGTGATCGTGGAAGGTAATGGTTGGGAAGGTGGCGCGCAGTTTGCCATCCGCAGCAGCCTTGAGCAATTGACCAAGCGGCGTCTCAAGTCGCGCCAGCACCGGCTGGGTCTCCGGATCGCCAAAACGGGCATTAAACTCAATAACCTGAATGCCCTTGTCGGTAACAGTCAGACCGCAGTACAACACCCCGGTGAATGGCGTACCACGCTCAGCCATCTCGCTTAACACCGGACGAGCGACTTGCTCCATCACGTCGTCAGTAAAGTTTTCTGGGAGCCACTCGAGCGGCGTGTACGCGCCCATCCCTCCGGTGTTGGCGCCCTGGTCATCATTGAAGACCCGTTTAAAGTCCTGAGCAGGCGTCATTGCCACACCATCAGTACCATCAGCGATCACAAACACCGAAACCTCGGGGCCTTCAAGAAACTCCTCGACCAAGACCGGGTCGCCACCTGAAAAAATGTCTCGGCCATGTGCAATAGCTGCGTCACGGTCGGAGGTCACGATCACGCCTTTACCGGCGGCCAATCCGTCATCTTTAACTACATACGGTGCACCGAATTCGTCGAGGGCAGCTTCGAGCTGTTCCAAGCTCACCGCAGTTTTCGCGTCGCCGGTTGGCACACCAGCGGCATGCATTATGTCTTTGGCAAATGCCTTGGACGATTCCAATTTTGCGGCCTGGTGCGTCGGCCCAAAAACCGCGAAACCTGCGGCCTGCAGCGCATTCGTCACGCCAGCAGCCAGCAGGGCTTCGGGTCCAACAACCACAAGATCCGGTTGGAGTTCCTGGCAGAGTTCTACCACCAGCTGCGGCGAAGAGACATCAATTGGATAGACGGGAACTTCTTTGGCGATTCCGGCATTGCCGGGCGCACAGCGCACTTCGGATACCAGCGGATCGGCGCGAAGGGCTTGCACAATTGCGTGTTCACGGCCACCTGGGCCCAAGACTAATGTTTTCACGCCTCTTAGCGTAGTCGTTCCTACACGGTTGTTGGTCGGTGTGTCTGAAATTTATGGAAACGTGTGCAGCCCAGATACCGACTAGACTACGATGCATGGCATTCCAACGACACCATTTACCCTATGGTCGCGGTCCAGGTCTGCCCCGGTGGCTTCGGATCGTCTATTTATGGCTCATGATCGCGCTAGGCAGCTCCTTTGTTTCGTGGGTTGGTTTCCGTGCTTTCGTCGGTGCGACCCGCGGCGACATGATCCCGGCACTGCTCTCGTTGGGCATCGGCGCACTGGCCGCGACGATCACCACCTGGGCCATCTATCGTCGCAAGTCCAAACGTTAGGAGACTCATGTCCGGACCGATTCGTGCCACTGATGTAGAGCAACTGGCCACAACTAGCCGAAACGGATTTATAGAGAACCGATTTTTTGGCTCGGCCGTCGTGGTGGACCCAGCAGGAGTCATTATCGCCGGCGTGGGTGATCCAGCGGCGGGAGTCTACGGGCGCTCGGTCTTGAAACCTTTCCAGGCGATCGCATCGCTACGCTGCGGGGCAGATCTTGTCGGCGAGGGCCTAGCATTGGCGGCTGGTTCACACATCGGGTCCGCCTGGCACCAAGATATCGCCGCGGATGTGTTGGCGCAGGTTGGGTTGAGCGCCACTGACTTGAAATGCCCCGCCGGCTATCCATCATCGGCTTCCCAGGTTGCTGCGGCCGCTTTACAGATGGCCCCGATCCCATTAGAACGTACGCCGCTGGCACACAATTGTTCGGGCAAGCACGCGGGATTCTTAGCAGCCATGGTCGCCACCGACGCCGATCCGGCTACCTATTTGGACAGCGATGCACCTGTCCAAACCGAAGTGCTGCGTGTTTTGGAACAATACTGTGAAGCATCTATCACCCACACCGGGGTGGACGGATGCGGCGCACCCACACCGGTGACGTCGCTTGCCGCGTTGGCCAGAGGTTTTAGCAAACTGGGACGCGCGGTACACGACCGTAACGCCGAGCTCCCCGCGGCCATGGTCGCGCAGGCGATGCTGGACTATCCAGAAGCCGTGCAAGGAAAACACCGTCATGACACCGTGGTCCTCGAATCTTTAGAGCTCATAACCAAAACCGGTGCGGATGGTATCGTGGCGATGGCTGCACCGAATGGAACTGCGGTTGCGGTTTCGATGATTGACTCAACCCACCGTGCTTCACATCTTGTTGCACTGGTGCTGCTGGCCCAGTATGCACCGGACGCCGTTGCATTGGAGACCATGAGCGACGTTGTCGAACATATTGCGCCGCCCATTTATGGTGGCAACCAGCGGGTGGGCGGTATCAAATTGAGCCCGGCGGTACTGAGACTGTTGAACTAAGCCGGAGGCATTTGTGGCACGAAGAAAGATCGACGTTACCAAGGGCGTGGCCGCGGTTCGGCAATGGGCTGCGGATCCCGCTGCAGCCGGAAGAAATGTTCGGGCAACGGCTGTCCGGTACTCGCTTGAAGAACTTGCAGCACTAGCACCTGGACGATCAGTTGAAGTACGCATCCCGCCGTTTGGCGTCACCCAGATCATCGATGGAACCGTTCATACTCGTGGCACGCCACCGGCAGTCATCGAAACTGATTCCGCCACGTGGCTAGCGTTGGTCACGGGCCGCGCGGCGTGGCACCACGCCGTTGAAGCAGGCAGCGTGGTTGCTTCCGGGCAGCGAACAGATTTGTCGTGGCTGTTACCTTTGGTCAAACTATAACCAGACTTGCGAGTAACCTCTACGACAGGCGCTAGAATGAAGGGCACTATGGCTGACAGCACACCTCCACCCGTCGAATCTCAGAAACCACAAGCGGACACCCCGCAGCAAATGGTCTTGCGGCGCGCCCCGAAGATCACACCGTTTCTGGTTTCAGGCGCCGTCCTAGGCGTCGTCGTCGCATTTTTCTGGGTGGCAATCGCCGGCAGCACCGAAGAGTATTCACAAACTCAGACGGTATCGTTCTTCGCAGCCATCTTCGCTATCGTGGGGGTGGCGATTAGCGCGCTGTGGTGGATGATTGTCGACCGGCGCTCCAAACGTTCCATGGAAACCGTTTATGCGCGCCCCACCGAAGACCCAGAAGCCGCCGATATGGCGCTCACCCAAGATGACTATGCGCAATGGTCGCAGTTCCAACAAAACGAGCGTCTCGAACAAGCCCGCCGGGAACAGTTTGCCCAGGCAAAAGCCGATGCCAAAGCCAAAAAACACAGCAAACGGAAATAGTTGATGAGCGATATTCTTACGGACGATTCACCCAAAGACGCCTGCGGAGTTTTCGGGGTGTGGGCCCCGGGTGAAGAGGTTTCCAAACTCGCCTACTACGGCTTGTTCTCGCTGCAGCATCGAGGCCAAGAATCTGCTGGTATTGCGACATCGACCGGTGAACGCATCTCGGTGTACAAAGACATCGGGTTAGTGTCCCAAGTTTTCGATGAGGCCACGCTGTCCTCGCTGACCGGTCATATTGCGATTGGTCACTGCCGGTATGGTTCCGAAGGTGCTGATAACTGGCGATTCGCACAACCCACGCTGGGCGCTACCGCAGATGACGGCACCGTCGCGCTGGGCATGAACGGTGCGTTGACGAATCGAGCCGAGGCCAGGGCCATGATTGCCGACCGTTTCGGCGACGTTGATTCAGGGGAGATCGCACAGGGCAACACCTCCGATACCGCGCTGATCACCACGTTATTGCACGGCCAACATGAGCGCCCACTGGAAACGACTGCCCCCGAGGTCTTCGCATCCCTGGAAGGCGCTTTTTCGATCGTCATGATGTCGGAAGATACCCTCTATGCAGCACGCGATCGACACGGTTTTCGTCCGCTTGTGCTCGGGCGGTTGGCCAGCGGCTGGGTGGTCGCCTCTGAGCAATCAGCTCTGGCGACGACGGGGGCAACCTTTATCCGCGAGATTGCTCCCGGCGAGATGATCTGCATTGATGCCGACGGCGTTCGATCTACCCGTTTCGCCCAGTCAGAACTAGCTCGGTGCATCTTCGAATACGTGTATGTCGCTCGTCCAGACGCCGCAATTAACGGTCGCAGTGTTTATGAATCCCGGCTAGAGATGGGCCGCCAACTTGCCCAAGAGAATGTAGCAGAAGCCGACGTCGTTGTGCCTGTGCCAGAATCTGGCACCCCGGCGGCCATCGGATATGCCGAAGAATCCGGTATTCCGCTTGGTCACGGATTCGTAAAAAACTCATATGTTGGCCGAACATTTATTAAACCCTCGCAGACGCTGCGCCAGTTAGGGATCCGGCTAAAACTCAATGTGCAGCCGTCGGTAGTCGCGGGCAAATCGGTAATCGTTGTCGACGATTCGATCGTTCGCGGAAATACGCAACGTCAAGTGGTAGCCATGTTGAGAGAAGCCGGCGCTCGAGAAGTCCACGTCAAGATTTCCTCCCCACCAGTGCAATGGCCCTGTTTTTATGGGATCGACTTCGCCACACGATCCGAGCTCATCGCAACCGGTGCCGGAGTGGAAGAAATTCGGGATTCCGTTGGTGCTGACTCACTGGCGTACATTTCTCTGGAAGGCACTATTGCCGCCACCCAACAGGATGAAGCCACCCTGTGCACCGCTTGTTTTTCGGGCAACTACCCCACCGAAGTCCCCCAGCTGACCACAGACAGGAAATAACGTGACTGACAAAAACTTGGGCGAGCCGATCACTTACGCAGCCGCTGGTGTCGATGTACAGGCCGGCGATGACGCCGTGGAACTTATGAAATCTGCGGTAACTGCAACCCATAGCAGCCGAGTACTCGGTGGGTTTGGCGGATTTGCGGGCATGTGGGATGCCACCCCATTAACTAGCTACCGTCGTCCTGTTCTCACCACATCCACCGATGGCGTGGGCACGAAGGTCGCTATTGCTCAGGCTATGGATATCCACGATACGATCGGCCAAGACCTCGTCGGTATGGTCGTCGATGACATCGTTGTTGTCGGAGCAAAACCATTATTCATGACCGATTACATCGCCACCGGCAAAGTTGTGGCCCAGCGTGTGGCCGATATCGTGCGCGGCATTGCGACGGGCTGCAAGTTTGCCGATACAGCGCTACTTGGTGGCGAAACCGCGGAACACCCGGGTCTACTGGCTGAGGATGAGTACGACGTCGCCGGTGCCGTCACCGGTGTTGTTGAGGCCGATAAGATTCTTGGTCCAGAACGTGTCCAGGCTTCGGATGTAGTCATAGCGATGGAATCTTCAGGTGCCCACTCCAATGGGTATTCACTGTTGCGTTCGATTGTGGCGTCCAAAGACTGGAGCTGGGATCAGCATATCGATGAGTTCGGCCGGACTCTTGGCGAAGAGCTGCTCGAACCAACCCGGATTTATGCGAAAACATGTTTGGGGCTGATCGATGAACTCAACTCCGACGGAAATTTTGCGTTGCGTGGATTCTCGCACGTCACCGGTGGAGGGTTAGCAGCAAACTTAGCTCGTGTCCTGCCACAGGGCACCATGGCGACAATCGACCGGTCAACATGGAAACTGCCTGCGGTATTCTCTGTGATGGCCGAAGCAGGTCAGGTACCGCAAGCTGATCTGGAACGCACACTCAACCTGGGTGTGGGTATGGTTGCTGTCGTCGCTTCGGACGCCTCTGAAAAAGCGTTGACCTGGTTGAACGCCCACGGCGTGAAGTCCTGGCAAATTGGCGAAGTGGGGTCGCTAGATGACGACGCTGCCACAGCCGGGCACGATTTCGTACAGGGGGCCAAAGGTGTCGATGGTGGTGGTGTGCTACTACACGGCGCCTACGCCCAGTAGTCCATTTCATCAAAGCATCCTACGGCGTTGCACTAAATGTGCGACGCCGTAGGTTTCTGAAGCCGAAACTTGTAGTCTACAATGCACGATAAACATCCCGTCCGGTTCATGTGAAGCCCAGAGGAGTCTGCTCATGTCCCAATACGTCGACGTCACCGTGCACAACACCATTGCAACCGTCACGCTCAACAATCCTGCAAAAAGGGGCGCACTGTCGCTTGCCGCGATGCAACAACTCACCTGTGCATTCCAGGATATGAGGGCACGTCAAAACATACACGTCGTCGTCTTGGCGTCGAAGGGCAAGGTCTTTTCGGCCGGGCACGACCTAAGCGAAGTCCACGGTGCTGACGAGGACGGACAGCGTGAGATTTTCGAAGCCTGCACTGAATTGATGCTGACCATTCAAAATATTCCGCAACCTGTAATTGCGAAAGTGCACGGCCTGGCAACTGCCGCAGGCTGTCAACTGGTAGCGACCTGCGATCTAGCGGTCGCCGCAGCTTCCGCGCAGTTTGCTACTCCGGGTGTGCGCATCGGCTTATTTTGTTCCACACCAATGGTCGCGCTCAGCCGAGCGGTAAGCCGCAAGATGGCCATGCGAATGCTCCTAACCGGTGAACCGCTCGATGCCGATGACGCGCTGATCCACGGGTTGGTTTCCCATGTGGCCAGCGATGAAGATCTCGATACAACAGTGCAGGCTCTGGCCGATCGTGTGGCCGAAGCATCGGCTGCTACCGTCAGTATCGGCAAGCAAGCGTTTTACGAGCAGATCAATGTGCCAACCGTTGAAGCCTACGAACGCATGTCCGAAGTGATGACACAAAACGCTATCCTGCCTGACGCGCAAGAAGGTATCGGAGCTTTCCTCGAAAAACGCGAACCCGTGTGGCAACATCGCAAGCAGCAAGAGGGTTAGTCCGCCATATCACGCAGTTCAGTCTTGCGAATCTTACCGGTGGATGACCGTGGCAGTTCATCAATGAGATGGAAAACATCTGGCACCTTAAACCCGGCTAATTCAGCACGACAGTGTTCGCGTAGATCGTCGGAAGTCACCGAAGCATTGACGACCACGTATGCCGCTGGGCGCTCACCCCATCGCTCATCAGCCACGCCAATAACTGCGGCGTCAGATACCGCAGGGTGACTATGCAGCACCCCTTCGACCTCGATCGACGAAATGTTCTCTCCGCCTGAAATGATGATGTCTTTGAGCCGGTCCATCAACTGAATGTATCCGTTGGGATGTTGCACCCCTATGTCTCCGGTGTGGAACCATCCTCCGGCGAAAGATTCCTCGGTGGCCTCCGGGTTCTTGTAGTAGCCCGCCATGACTCCGTTGCCTCGAATGACGACTTCGCCCTGCGATACACCGTCGGCCGGCATTTGGTTCCCCTCGAGGTCCACAATCCCAACCTGTGAATTCTGAAGCATCGGTACTCCTTGACGAGCTAGCTGACGAGCACGTTGGGTTATGCTCAAGTCTGCCCAGTGATCCTGTGGTTCATTAATGGTGGCCGGACCATAGGTTTCTGTGAGGCCGTAAACGTGCATGGGCATGATGCCAAGGTTCTCGAGTCCTTCGATCACCGATGGCGGCGGTGCTGAAGCAGCGGTTATCAATCTAACCGGATGCTCAAGTTCATGAGCCCGTTCAGCCTCAATAATGGAGGCCGCCACAATTGGGGCGCCGCAGAGGTGTGTAATGTCTTCATTATCAAAAGCATCCCAGATAGCATCTTGGCGGACTGCCCGTAGACACACATGAGTCGATGCACTGGCCGTGGCGCCCCAGGTCATAGTCCAGCCGTTGCAATGGAACATTGGAAGGGTCCACAGGTACTTTGAGGCCCCGTCTAACCGATAATGTTGAGTGTTGGCTAGTGCAGCTAAATACGCACCGCGGTGGGTATACAGAACGCCCTTAGGTGGTCCGGTAGTTCCCGAAGTGTAATTGAGAGTAATAGCGTCGAGTTCGTCTGCAACATCATAAGTAAACGTATTATCTGGGGTTTGTTCCGGCGCTGCAGCCATGAAGTCGCTATATGTTGGTAGCTGTCCGGTCGGGTCGGCGCCAAATTCCTCGTCCACCAGCTCGATAACAGCAGGCGGGTTTTTCAAACTGGCAGCCGCATCGGAAACCACTTCTGCCACTTCAGAGTCGACAAAAACTATCTGCGACTCGGCGTGTTCAAAAATGTAGCTAAATTCGCGACCTGCCAGTCTGGGATTCAACGGATTTAGCACGGCACCGATGAGTGGTACCGCGTAGTGGGCCGCCAACATTTCTGGAGTGTTCGGCGCGATGAAACTGACAACTTGCCCCGGCTTAATGCTTTTTGACAGGGCCCTGGCCAGCTGTTGCACTTCGGCTTCAAACTGTGCGTATGTGCGACGGTGAGCACCGTAAATGACCGCTTCACGTTCGGGAAAGGTCGCGGCACTGCGACCTAGAAAAGCCAGCGGCGTGAGATTTTCATAACTGGCCGGTGAAGCTGTCGTAGTTGTTGCACTAGTTGAGGTCACAGAGCGCCTTCCTTTGCGGGTTAGCTTTTCGCAGTTGGTGGTATTCAGTTTACCTACATAAGCCGAATCCTGAACCATATCACTACCAGTCTGGACTTTTCCACACCTCGGCACATCACAATTGTTTTTCCACATCAGAGTGCGGACGGGGGCTAATGGCGCCCGCAAACACAATACTGGAATGACTCAGAACCTAGGAGGCGGCCACAATGTCGAGCATAGTCACTGCGCCAAGCGCTAACCTCTTGGCCGATACTATCTTTGCCAACGGTCTCGGCGCCCATCCAGAGGGCCTAGTCTCTGAAGATGAGACGGCTGATGTGGTCCAGGAGCTGCTACCGTTGCGGCAGCGGATGTCGCCAATCATGATTGCTGCACACGGATCTGTGGACCACAAGCTTGGTGCAGAGTTGGCCATGTTGAACCTGGCAGAACTCCAGGCATTACGAACGCAGATCACGTTGCGAGAAAAGCAACTACTCACCCACCAACCAACCCAATTATTCGCTCCGATTAACCCGAAGGACCATGGGTTCGTCGATTCTGTGGTTCCCGATACTGCCATGACAGAAGGGCCCGCTCGCCTGCGGGCAGAAAAACTCTCTTTGGCAGAATATGTACAGGTTCAAGAAGAGAACGCCGACCTTGGTGAAGTCATCCGCACCCGAGCCACAGCAGACTTGGTTCAACATTTACGCAAACCAGGAGTTACACTGAAGATCCCCGGACAACTCCGTGGAAAAACTCCTCTTGCTGCTGCGATTTCCTTCGTGGCTACAACGCTACGATTGACCTTTGCGGCGGTGGATAAGCGGATCACTGCAGCGGCTAGTTTATGGCCTCAGATGAATTATCGACAGACAAAACTCAAAACCCCACGTCTGGCCGCCCATTTCGAACAAGGTCGAATCCCGCTGAAGACAGCTGCTATTGCGCAACAGAAACTATCCGATATTCGACAGGCTGTTCGAAGGGCCGGGGGCGACCAAGCTACCAGTGATGAGTTGGTCGCACAAAAGGAGCGTGAGTTTGTGCATCACGCTTTGCGAAACAATCCACATACCTTTTCACGTTATGCAAAGTCGCGCAGCGACGCCGTCACCAATAGCCTTATCGGCCCAAAGAAACCTCTGACCGACGATCAACTCAAACACGAAAAGGGCCTCTATTACGACGGTCCCGTCGGCGATACGCTGCATCGCATCACGGCGATTGTCGATGCGGGCGAGCTGTTACATTTCAACGCGATCAGGGAATTTGCTAGCAAATTGCACTCAACGGTCGCAAAAGTTACTCCACAGAACAATGAGACATCGCCTTCGATGCCTCAAACGTCTTCCGACGGGGTAGATAACGCTGATGAAGTTATCGTGGATTCTCGAATTACACCGGCTGATGTCGACTTGGGTATTGCTAAGCTCTTTGATGGTCGGACAAACGCCGAACGCTGGCTAAATACGATGATGGATTTCTTGGTCGCCGGTTTGATACTGCGGAAAACCTACGACCCGTCTGCCACCGAGGCAGAACAGCATAACCGCGGCCAAGCATTACAAAAGGCAGCCGACCACTCGGAAGTTTTAGCCGACGTGCTCAGAGCTGACCCAACAGAAGACACGGCATCATACAGCCACCCATCTGAGGGTGTGGATCATCCAACCACAGATCCTCTCGTCTCGCTGGTTCCATCCGGATATCAATTGCTCCGCCCAAATCTGGAGGTGATCGTAGAGCTGTCTTTCCAGGATCTTCTAGGTGCACATGCTGGTGTCTTAGATGAGGAACGTCCTGTCATAGAAAACAGCGCAAAAGAGGTGGCAAAAATCGTCAAGTTACTCAAACGACCACACCACGTGCATTCGGCTCCAATAGGGTCCCCGGGCAATGTAAAGATCGACTATGGGCTAGCGCGACAACAGGCATGTAGTAATAACATTATTCCAATGGTCTTGGGCTCTGCATCACAGCCCCTCGACGTGGGACGCTCACAACGGCTTTTTCCACGGGCAATTCGTCGAGCACTCCATGCTCGTGACCGTGGTTGCGTTGTCCCTGGATGCCCTATTCCTGCCGCTTGGTGCGAGGGACACCATATAGTTCCATGGGAATCTGGTGGACAAACACAACTGCAGAATGCAGCGCTGTTGTGTCGCCATCATCACGGCGCTTCCCATAAGCAACTGCTCTACATTCATATGGAACCCGAAGGGCTCCCGTCAGTGAGCTTGCCCAGGTCGATAGATCCAACGGAAACACGATATCGCAATATTTTCTGGCAAAAGTAGTGCACCTGGCGCCTTGATACAGGTTTTTAGCAACAGATCCAGAAGTCTAGGTTCATATTTATATGGACCGCGGTTCCGATAAAAGCCGGAGCCACCTGCAGCGTCCTTGAGTACGACACCGTAATCGCGTTGAGCGGCTTCCTTATTGGTAAAACCATCGAGCACATCAAACAGCACACCGCCAGCGTCTTGGAACGCGATCGAACCACCACCGGCGCCGATGGTGTCGACGTCGACCATGGGGATCCTTGCTTGATAGTCACCGATTTTAGTGAGGTGTAGATGCCGCATGCTCAGGGTTAAGATACGAGTGCAGCAGGCACACCGCAATGACTTCAAGGCCGGCTGCTTTTGAGTTTACGAACACTGGTACGGACTTCGTCGTCGTTGAGTTCAACAAGAACATCGCCGTGTGTGTAGTAATACGGTGTAGTCAAACGGTGACGTGCTCGGTCTTGGAACAAGGAGTTGTCGCGCTAGGCGACTCTTTCATCCAGCCACTCGAGGGCTTGCTGCACACCTGTGCGCCAGCGAAAGGTTGCCCGCTGTTCGCCACGCGTCGGGCCACGGTTGATGATGCCGATGGGTTTGCGGTTTCGATCAGCTTCGAGCAGTATCCGATAGCTGCTCATCACCGCCAAGGACGAACCGGCGACGATCAAGGCACCAGATGATTCCAATAATTCGCTGATGGTCTGTTTACGCTGACTGGGAACGACTTCTCCGAAATACACGACCGTTGGCTTGAGCTTATCGGAGCCACAATTCAAACAGTGCACCATGGTGAACTTTTCGACCCATCGCTGTGGAATGCGTGCGTCACCGTCAGGATTAATATCAGCTTCGGCGATGTGCCAGTCCTCCGCCACGCCCCGATTAGCCTCATGCAGGCGACGGCCAAAAGCTTCCCGTGGTTCTTTGACCCCGCACACCAGACATTCAATTTCATCCATTGAACCGTGCAGAGCAACCACTCGCTCCAGGGTGGTATCGCTGCCGAGTTGGGCATCGATCCTGCGTTGACTGCGCTGATGTAACCCATCGACATTCTGAGTTACTACACCGGAGATGACACCGGATGCGTTCCATCGAGAAAGAATGTCATGCCCGGTGTGTGGCGTTGCATCATACATATACTGCCATCCCACAAACGACCGTGCCCAGTACCGGTGCCTCGCGGCGTCGTCGTGTAAAAATTCCTGATAGGTCATCGGTCGAGAATGCCGAAGCGAACCTTTGGGGCCACGATAATCCGGGATACCAGAATCTGTGGACATACCGGCACCTGTGAGGATGAGAGGTTTCAGCCTCAAAAGTTGCCCCATACCAGTGGACGCCACCTGCACATTTTGGTGCGGCGCTATATCGTCAATCACACGCTCCACTGACCGGATGGCAGCCTGATGCGTTGCATAGGCCGGATGATCCTGGGAAAGCGAAGATGGCTCGAAAGAAATCGGCCGGTCAGATGAACTCGTCATCTCACCGCGCCGATCTTTCAAGCTTCAGGAAGCCCCTTCGAGAAGAGCGCCTACGAATAGGATGAGTCCTCGTCGTACCCATCATCGTAGGGGTCATATTTTTCCGCGTATTCGGCGTACTCGTCGTGCTCGTCCTGATTGGGTTTCTTTGCGGATAGCTCTCGCTCTAATGCTGCCAAATCGGTAGCTGGCGAGAAGTACTTCATGTCCCGTGCCTGACGGGTTGCCTTTGCCTTTTGACGGCCGCGCCCCATGAGCGTGACCCCCTTCGCGGTCTCTGTGTCCTCAATAGCGGCAACATAAGGCCCATGCTGCCCTCGAGGTCGCTTTTGTGTAATGGTTCGTGCTTACCAGGTTAACATGTTTGAGTAGAGTTCGCCCCCTGCCAGCTAAAATATGTCTGGTAGAACCAGGGCGTTCGCTCTAGGATCAGTTAACATATCGGCAGAACCTCAATGGCACTGCGCAAAATACGTGGCCTACGAGGATGATGAATACTGCTGTCAGGAAGGATGATGGACCGGCATGACCCCAGCCGATAACCACCCCAACTCGGACCCAGGGTCTCCGCTGTCAGCTGAAGACCAGGCGACACCGACTCGACGTCAACTCCGTCAGCAACAAGAGCGCCGCTCACGGCGAAACTCGTGGATCATCTTCCTGTCGGTGCTGATCGTGATTCTCGCCGTCGTCATGTTCTTTGTTTACAGTTTTAGTTCCTCAGATAACAACGGTGCTGAGCAGCCGGAAGAAACCACAACCCGCAATCCCTCTCCTGGCCTGGATGGCATTATCGCAACCAATGTTGCTCCCGAAAACTTCTTAGCCGGCGATTGCCTTGCCAATTACACCGATGCCGGAAGTCCTGCAGACATTGTCGAGTGCTCAACCCCGCATAACGCCCAACTCGTAGGGCGTCGCATGCATTCCCACGAGATGTCCTACCCGGGTGAAGAAGAACTACTCGACAGCGCTGAAACCTTCTGTGCAGACATTGCCCTGCTGGAAAACACCCAGGCCACCTACTCGATCAACACATCGCGGCCTTCCCAGTACACCTGGGAGAACGAAGACGATCGTAGAATCGATTGCATCGTATCGACCAATGACGAAGCCAATTTCACAGAATCGCTCGTCGAAACTCCTGAAGTGGACGACCAACGATCCGAGGATGAACAGGCTGAAAGTCCACTTGAAACCGCGGATGAGGCAGCCGCCGATGGTTCCGGAGACGACGCAGAAACTGCATCACCCACCGAGGAAACCACCGACGACGCGTCCTAGGGTTGCATCCTATGAACTTTCCGGAGTTTTTGTGCCCAATACGATTCCGTCACCCTGAGCGTCAACGGTGACCGTATCGCCATCAACGACCTCGCCGGCAAGGATTTTCTTGGCCAAATTATCGCCAATTTCTCGTTGCACCAGGCGTCGTAATGGACGGGCCCCGTAGGCGGGATCGTAGCCGATCCGGGCTAACCATTCGGCTGCCGCTGGGGTCACTTCGAGGCTCAGACGACGCTGCTGCAATCGCTGGGCCAACTGTTCGATCTGCAAGTCCACAATCGAAACGAGATCTCGGATGGTCAGCGGGTCGAAATGGATCATGTCATCGAGACGGTTGAGGAATTCCGGTTTAAACGCTGCACGGACAGCGGCATCGACCCGTGCGTGTTTATCGGCGTCCTCGAGACCGGCATCAACCAAGAACTCGGAGCCTAGGTTCGATGTCAGGATCAAAATCGTATTGCGAAAGTCCACGGTCCGACCCTGGCCGTCGGTGAGTCGACCGTCATCGAGCACCTGCAACAAGATATCGAAGATTTCTGGGTGTGCCTTCTCTACCTCATCCAACAAAATTACCGAATACGGGCGACGACGTACGGCCTCGGTCAGTTGGCCGCCCTCGTCGTACCCGACATAGCCGGGAGGCGAACCAACCAGCCGTGCTACCGAGTGTTTTTCGGAATACTCTGACATGTCTATGCGGACCATGGCACGGTCATCGTCGAATAAAAACTCGGCCAACGACTTTGCTAGCTCAGTTTTCCCAACACCCGTTGGCCCCAGGAACAAAAACGAACCGATCGGCCGATCAGGGTCGGAGACACCTGCACGTGAGCGCCGGACGGCATCCGATACCGTTTCAACAGCCTGACGTTGCCCAATGAGGCGACCGGCAATCTCGTCTTCCATGTGCAACAGTTTCTCCTGCTCACTGGAAAGCATGCGTCCGGCCGGAATACCAGTCCAAGCTTCAATGACCTCGGCGATATCTTGTGCAGAAACTTCCTCAGAGACCATCGCCTCTTCAGAACTGGCTGTGTGATCCGCAGCTTCAGCCGCGGCGAGATCCTTCTCCACTTGCGGAATTTCGCCATAGAGAATGCGTGAGGCTTCGGCAAGATCTCCGTCACGCTGAGCCCGTTCTGCAGCTGAACGCAAATTATCCAACGTGACACGCAACTCACCGGCCTGGTTGAGGGATGCCTTTTCTGCTTCCCATTTGGCCGTCATCCCTGCAAGCTCTTCTTTAGCGTCGGCGAGCTCAGCCCGCAAGGTGGCCAAACGTTCGACCGAATCGGCATCCGTTTCGCCCTCCAGAGCCAGTTCCTCCATGGTCAACCGGTCTGCTGCACGACGAAGTTGGTCCAGTGCCTCGGGTGCAGAGTCGATCTCCATACGCAAACGTGATGCTGCTTCATCCATCAGGTCAATGGCTTTATCGGGGAGCTGGCGGCCGGTAATATACCGATTCGACAGATTCGCGGCAGCCACCAGTGCAGTGTCAGTGATCGCCACTTTATGGTGCGCTTCGTAGCGTTCTTTCAGACCGCGCAGAATCGCAATTGTGTCGTCTACAGATGGTTCACCCACGTAGACCTGCTGGAAGCGACGTTCAAGAGCGGGGTCTTTTTCGATATTTTCCCGGAACTCGTCCAACGTAGTGGCGCCGATCAGTCGCAGTTGGCCGCGTGCCAGCATCGGCTTGAGCATATTTCCGGCATCCATCGAGCCTTCCGCAGCCCCTGCACCAACAACCGTATGCAGCTCATCAATAAACGTTACGATCTCACCATCAGCTGCGGCAATTTCCTCGAGGACTGCTTTGAGTCGCTCTTCGAATTCGCCGCGGTATTTTGCACCGGCGACCATTGCGCCAAGGTCCAAGGAAATCAGGCGTTTGCCACGTAACGATTCGGGCACATCGGAAGCAACAATCCGCTGTGCTAGCCCTTCGACGACAGCGGTCTTACCGACTCCTGGATCGCCGATAAGTACGGGATTATTCTTCGTGCGGCGTGATAATACCTGGATCAGGCGGCGCACTTCGGCATCTCGGCCAATAACGGGGTCGAGTTTGCCAGAGGCTGCTATCTCGGTCAGGTCGGTGCCATATTCCTCCAGCGACTGGAACGTAGCTTCGGGGTCCTGTGAAGTGACCTTCGTATCGCCGCGCACCGATTTCATCGCAGCACTGAGAGCTTCGCTGGTAGCTCCAGAGTCCCGGAGATCTTGCCCTGTCGCACCCGTGTCAGTAGCCAAGCCCAGTAACAGATGTTCGGTCGAAACGAATTGATCCTGATTGTTCTGCGCGTGAGTTTGGGCGGCTGAAATAACCGCTAGACCTCCACGTGACAGTTGGGCTTCAGCCACTGAAGACCCTGACACTTTAGGTAGAGCGGCAATCTGACTGGACGCTGCGGTAGAGACCGCATCTGGATCAATGTTGGCGGCTTTGAGCACTGCGACCGCTACGGATTGGCGCTGGTCCATGAGCGCCTTGAGTAAATGCGCGGGTTCGATCTGTGGGTTGCCCGCGGTGGAGGCATTCATCGCCGCAGCAGAAAGTGCCTCCTGTGATTTCGTGGTGAATTGAGTATTCATCCCTACTCCTTGCTCCCGGTCTCCCGGGGCTCCAAAACTAAACTTGAGTCCACTTAACTCAACCCATTTTTGGTCAGGAATATTCCCTCATCTGATGCAGGCATATTAGTCAGCTGTTGGTTCGTCCGAAGTCTGTGCATCGGAGTCTTCGTCCTGGGGACTCGGTGATGCACTCGCCTCATCCTGGAAGGTCTCTTGCAGCTTCTCTGCTTGCGCCCCAAACATTTCTTGCGCCTGCTCCATCGAGACTTGTTCAGCGCTCATATACGCGTGATACGTACCGTTGACCGATGACCCACCCACGGCCAACGTCTCCGTTTCTTGGCCGTCAAAGATTTCCAAGTGCAGCGCATCCAAGCCCGGAACTTTAGTAAAGACTGCCTCGGCATCCTCAACCTCGTCAGAGGTCAACGTGTCACAGGCGTTGGGTATCTGACGGTAAATAGACATCGGTTCATCCGAGTTCACGGTTTCAAAGATCAAAGTTTGCGCGGAGGCTTCGGTCGCCTCGGGGCTTTGCTCAGCGTCACCATTACTTGGGGGCACCTCTTTGACGAACTTCGCGGAAATTCCGGCAACGGCCGGACCACTATAGGAGTTGAGCTCATCAAGTAGCTCTTCACACTCCCCCGTCGGATTGAAGTCGCTAAGCGTCAAATACATGCTCACCGGCTCATCCACGAAGCCTTCTACGGGGGGATCCTCCGGAGCGCCCATCAGCTCAGCATCGGTCACAAGAGCTTGTGCGTACTGGTCAAGGTCGACAGAGGGAGCTGTTGGAGACGCCGTTGATGTGGCATCCTCCTGGGGATCAACGTCCTGTTCGTCGGTACCCTGGCCCGAGCATCCAAGAAGCACTATGCTGCCGGCAGCGACCAGGGCCGCCATCTGAAAAGCTTTGCGTTTTACTACCATCACACCTCTACGATACGACCAATCTGTGCCAACCAACAGCTAAGCTCGAATGTATGTCAAACCGCGCCGCCGACTCCAATAGCCCGCAAACGCCGTCCAACCCCGAGACGACAGCGGAGACTCCCGGGCGAAGACCTCAGTCGTTGGCCCGGCGCGCCGCCAGCACGGCGATACCAAACATTGCAGCCCAGCGCCCACAACGGACCTACTACACGCCGCGACCTACACTGTGGTTCGTCATTCGCCGCACCTGGGGTCGAGTAATTGCAATGCAGGTGTGGGATATCGCCGCCACAATGACGTTTTACCTCGTACTGTCACTGTTACCCGCGCTCATTGCGCTGACTTCCATCGTGACACTGATCGACTTCACCGAAGAAACCATCTGGACCATCGCAGAATTGCTCAACGACCTCATTCCCGCAATTGAGGCTTCCACAGTGGTCGCCACACTTTTGAACCTGGTCGAGACCCCCGGAGGCGTCACCGCACTCACGTTGGGACTCATCGGGTCCCTATATTCGGCGTCCAATGTCGTTGCGGCGTTTCATCGGGCCATGAACCGACTCTACGACACACGTGAAGGCCGACCATTCATCTACTTCCGCCTCGTGGTGTTTCTTGAAACGCTCGTGTTACTGATCGCTTCTTTAGCGCTAGTGCTGTTGGTCGTGCTGGGCGGTGACTTCTCGGTGCGCTTAGGCCAAGCCCTCGGCCTCACCCAAGAAACGGTGGCGACTTGGAATCTATTGAAGTGGCCCCTGATCCTCTTGGTTCTTACGTTCCTCGTCTCCCAGGCATTCTATCGCGGCCCCAATATCCTTCGACCGCGCTACCGCATTGTCACAACTGGGGCGACCTTCGCCGTCGTCATTCTCTTCTCGGCACTGGTCCTGACAGGCTGGCTGTTAGAACGAGTCAGCATTTTCGAACGACTCTTCACAACCGTCAATGGCATTTTGTACGTCATCTTGATGATCTGGATCGCATTCATTGTGATGCTTGCAGCAGCAGCCTGGGACGCTGAGATGCTGCGTGCCCGGCAGTTGGCGTCCGGCTACCCCGCAGGTCAAGAACTGCAATTGGCAACCGAACATACATGGGTGCTGCGCAAACTCGACGCCGAATCAGCCAATCGACGCAGGATCTCCGCGATCGTCGTCGACAACTACCACGACGCCGAACCCGTCACGACACCAAAAACAGCGCAGTTGAGCGAAGCGAACTCAATTTGGGCCATAAAAGAACCCGGCTACCGACCGTCAACGGGAACCCCATTTCATGGGGAACGTCACAGCGGGTAACCGGGTCTATGCTTGCACTAGCAGCCTGCCCTAGGCCGCCTTCTGAGCTTCTTTCCGCGCGGAACGGGCAGCCTTGCGGGCGGCTTTACGTTCTTCACGAGCAGCTTCGGCGGCATCATGCAGCACCTTCTGCTGTTCGTCGCGTGCAGAATGGATCGCTTCAACTTTCTGATCCTTGGCGTCATGAATCTTGGCTACACGACGTTTCGCGGCTTTCTTGCGACGTCCTGTGGTGTTGACCGCCGAATCGACGATCACGCTCAGGCCTGCGCCCAACATCCAAACGTCCTTGGCCACAGCAGTTCCATCCGAACTTGGACGAACGCCGTCTTCCTGCGTCATGCCCGGAGTGTTCAGGTACATGTTGAGCAATCCGGCAGAAAACGCACTCAGCGCCGAACCAGCCAACCAGCCTGGAACTTTTGGAATCAACTGTGCGGCGCCAACACCAATTTCGGTAAAAGCAATAAACCGACGGAATGCGGCGGGCGACATATCGGCCAATACGGGGACACCGTTTGCTGCCATTTGCTGCAAACCTTCAGCATCTTCATCCGAGAGGCTGAGCTTTCCGATACCGGAATTCAGTACGAAAGCACCGGTGGTCAAACGTAGCGGCAACTGAGCCAAGCTCATAAGTCTTCCTTCCATTCGGGACTCGTTATCCTTAACTGTAATACTTCTAGCGTCAATTCCAATACGTTCTACGTGCGCTGTGCTTCCGCGATACCTTGCTGAACAGGTGTGCACCGTAATTCGTGGGTCCAACAACCTTGCACTACGATGGGCATGCACCACGAATCACATCTCAACCACCACCACAACACCGAGAAAACTCAACTATGTCTGCTAATACACACTCTGATCATCCCGAAGACGACACCGATACCTCGGTGCCTTCGGGCTACCGCAAAATTCAAACCGCCCAAGGTACAAAGATTGTGCGCGAAGGCCCGGTGTCCTTCGTGCGTCGTGAACTGTCTATGTCGCCTAACAGGCAGCGTCTGTGGGAAGATCATATGGGCACCACCATTTTGCCTGTGACCAGGTCGTTCGCAGATACCTCGGTAGCCCCGGAATCACATCTGGACATCGCTGAGGTATGGCAACAGGATGCACCCCTGATCGTCGATATCGGCGTCGGCCACGGCGAATCCACCTACGCCGGAGCAATCGAGCATCCTGATAAAAACTTTCTGGCTGTGGAAGTGTACCGCCCCGGCCTAGCGAAATTACTCAACCGGATAGACGCTGAAAACGTCACCAACATACGACTCGTCGAAGCGAATGCGCCGGAAGTTTTGGACCACATGCTGGGCGCTGGAACCGTCAGCGAGGTATGGGTCTTCTTTTCTGACCCTTGGCCCAAGAATCGCTATCACAAGCGCCGGCTCATCCAATCCAAATTCCTCGACCGCGTGGCTCGAGTCCTGACCCACGACGGCGTACTTCGGCTGGCTACCGATTGGTCACACTATGCACACCAAATGCGCGCAACGCTCGACGAACATCCAGCATTCAAGAACATACATGCTGGCCGACTAGCAGGCGAAAACTCACCGCTTACGTTGGCACGAGCCCGAGGCACCGATGATGGCAACCCGCAACCATGGTCGGACGCGTTGGATTCAATTGGCGGTTGGGCACCTCGTTTTACCACTCGCCCGGTCACAAGTTTCGAAGCAAAAGCACAGCGGGCCGGCCGCTACATATTCGACCTTGCCTACCGGCTAAGCTCCTAACGTCGTGTCAAACCAGCCGCCAACCAGGTGCGCAGAATATTCTCGGCAGTTGCCGCCAAATTCTCCGCGGTCTCGGCAAAAGCTGCTTCCAGACTCTGAGGTTTGGGTGTAATACCAAAGACAGCGGTGATCCCATAGTCGTAACTGGTAGCGGCTCCCTCGCCCACAGAGCCCACGACGGCGATCACCGGTTTATCGGTTCGACGCGCGACGCCCACGGGTACTTTGCCAGCAAGCGATTGACCATCTAGCTGCCCTTCGCCGGTGAGTATCAGATCGGCATGTGTGGCCAGCTCATCGAAACCCACCGCATCCAGTACCGCATCGATTCCGGGACGCAGCTGGGCGGCAAAAAACGCATACATGCCCGCGGCAAATCCACCGGCGGCTCCCGCCCCGGCAACGGTGGTGACGTCCACTCCAAGATCCCGGGCAATGATGGTTGCAGCGTGTGCCGCGCCGGACTCTAAGCGTTGCACCATGGCCGGGTCGGCACCTTTCTGCGGCGCAAAGATCCTCGCGGCTCCGTTATCCCCCAGCAGGGGATTGTCGATATCGGTCATGACAGTGATCTCCGCCGGACGCCGCAGTTGCGAGACGTCGATGGAGGCGATGTTTTCTAAGGTTGCCCCCGTTGGGACGAATGTTTGACCGGCGTTGTCATAAAATATTGCACCGCAGGCAGCCGCGGCACCACAGCCAAGATCATTCGTGGCTGACCCGCCGGCCCCAATGATCAGGTTCTGAGCACCCAAGTGATCGATGAGCTCGCCCACCCCATACGTTGTGGTGGTTTCTGGATTGGGCTGGGTGGTCAGCGGAAGCCCCGCCGCGGCAGCCATCTCAATGACGGCGCCGTCAGGCAACTGGCCGTATACAGCAGTAACTGGTCGATGTTCTGGCCCGGTTACCTCCAGTTGGCGCCGTTCACCATTGGCTGCGGCCACCAGGGCATCCACGGTGCCCTCTCCGCCGTCGGCCATCGGAATGGCGGTCAGATGAGCATTCGGATCAGCTCGGCGAATCCCTTCGGCCAAGGCGCGAGCAACTTCGATGGAGCTCAGCGAGCCCTTATACGAATCGGGCACAAGCAAAATATTCAGCGGTCTAGTCATGGAGCTGGAATGAGTGGTCATACAAAGAGCCCCACCAACCAGATGAAGATTATCGAGGTGACGCCCATAACCCCGGTGGTCAGCGTATGGGTTCGGTAGCCTTCCTGGACCGAGAGGTTACCGAAGCGGGTTACCACCCAGAAGTACGAGTCATTGGCGTGGGAGACGGTCATCGCACCGGCCGCAATGGCCATGACAGCCAGCGCTATCTGCAGGTCGGATTCTAAACCGAGTGTGCCCAGAAGTGGTGCGACAATCCCGGCGGTGGTCACCATGGCAACCGTTGAAGACCCCTGGGCTGTTTTGAGGACAGCCGAGACGAGGAATGGGAAAAACAGGCCAATCGAGGCAAATCCTGGAGCGACTTCGGTGATGTAATCGATGAGCGGGCTGGCAGCAATCACTGCCCCCAGCACCCCGCCCGCACCGGTGATAAACAGAATTGGGCCGGTCACTCGCAGAGTATCTTCGGTAATGTCTTGCAACTCTGACATCCGTCGTTGCACTCCCAACAGCAGCAGGGCAATAAGTAGCCCCAGGGCCAGCGCAATCACCGGAATACCAAAGAATTGGAAAAGCTCTGCTGCGAAACCTTCCGCGCCGGACATTGTGACCCCAGAGCCAATAGCCATGGCAATGATCGGGACGGCGATCGGGCTAAACGACAGGAACTTATTGGGCAGCCGGCCATAGGAGTGGCGCAGCGTTTCGTACTCAGCTTCGACGTCTTCGTTGGTAATTTCTTGATCTTCAACGGTGCTGACGCGTTTTGCCCAACGTGTCGCCATGAAATATGAGACCACCAGGGCAGGAATCGCTACCAGGAAACCCACACCGATCACCAGGATGAGATTATCGCCCATACCCATGGTGCTGGCAGCTGCGATGGGGCCCGGGGTTGGTGGGATGAAGACGTGGGAAATATAGAGCCCCGAGGCCAAAGCGATGGTCATTGACGCTGATGCCGTGGCCGTACGCCGGACAAGCGCTCGACGGATGGGGTTCAGTACCACGAAACCGGAGTCACAAAATACCGCAATTGAGACGATAAAGCCCATCAACTGCGTGGCCAAAACCGGGAACCGTTTACCGATGGTATTCACCAGTGCGTCCGCCATTTGGAAGCCGCCGCCGGTTTTTTCCAGAATCAGACCGATCAGTGCGCCAAGAATAATCACGATACCGATCGACGTGAAAATCCCCGAAAAGCCTTCGCCGATCACCGTGGCAATGCCCGGTGTCTCGTCATCCTGATCGGTCAGCGGGATGCCTGCGAGGAGCCCGAATGCTAGCGCGATCGACAGGATTGCCAAAAATGGATGAACTCGCCACTTTGAGATCATGAAAATCATCACCGCGATAGCGACAAAAAACGCGATGAGTAGCCCTAGTCCGCCCATGGACTGTCTCCCTTTATCCCGAGGTCAAGTATGAAATACATCCTAGAGTCGATCACTGTCAGTGAACAGTACCACCACGTCAGGTTACGGAAACCGGCAGTAGACAGCACAATGCCGGCGCCCCCGAGAGGTTCTGGGAGGCGCCGGCATCGAGATACCCGCCTGGGTTCGGTGAACCGTAAATTCAGCCGGTCAACGCAAAGCGCGGTTTATTGAGCGCAAATCGTGGTTGCGATTGTTCCAGAGCAAACCTCATCGCTTGTTCGACCCTATTGCGATCGAAACGCTGACGACGCCGCTGCTCGCGGTATCGATCGGACGTACCAAAGGCTGATGCGGGATCATCTTGCGCTGGACCATGAATATTGGTGGTCACACCGGTAGAACCAGCCGTGAAAGTCCGCGAGAACGACACGTGGGAGCGCATGATCGTGATCTGGTCCACGAGCTCACCGACGGTGTCGCGAAGCTGTTCGACTTCGGCTTCTAACTCGACGATCCTACGGATACCTTCCAAGGAGACACCGTCACGTGATAACGATTGAATCTGACGTAAAAGTCGGACATCTTCGGCAGAATACCGGCGTTGACCACCGGATTGGCGTTCAGGCACCACCAGCCCAATGCGGTCATACTGCCGCAGGGTTTGTGGGTGCATGTCAGCTAATTGGGCTGCCACCGAAATGACGTAGATGGGATCGTATTTGTGACGGTTGGCCATTACAACCTAGCTTTCTGTGCCAGCTCGGCCCGCGGATCGAAGTCCTGGGTCGCCATCTGATACGCCTCGACAGCGGCTTTAGCCTCGTCGGAAAGCTCTTGAGGTACTTCAATGACCAATTCGACGAGCAGGTCACCGGTTTGCTTAGCAGTTTTTACACCTCTGCCACGCAACCGCAAGACCCGACCAGATGATGACCCAGCCGGAACACCGATCTTCACGGAGCTATCCAGTGTTGGTACTTCGATCGTAGTACCAAGGACAGCCTCGTCGAAAGAGACCGGAACCTTCAACCGGATATTGTTTTCATCGCGTTCGAAGACCGGGTGGCTCTTGACCGTGACCTTGACCATCAGGTCACCTCGGCCACCAGTTCCCTGCTGACCCTTACCCTTGGCTCGAACGGTTTGGCCGTCTTTAACACCGGCTGGGATGCGCACCTCGTTGACGGCCCCATAACTTGTGGCCGCTTGGGTGGTGGTACCCCGAATGGAATCAGCGAAGCTAATAGTCACGGCACCTTTGATATTGGCGCCCTTCGTCGGACGTTGTTGGAAACCACCCTGGCCGCCACCAAAACCACCGAAGATATCACCGAAGCCAGCCTGACGTCCTGCGCCTGCCTGACCAAAAAGCCCGGAGAAGATATCTTCGAAACCACCCTGCGCCGAACCTGGCCCAGCACCAGTGAATCGTGCGCCCGAGCCCATGGCTTGCAGCTGGTCGTATTCTTGGCGCTGTTCTGGATCCGAGAGCACAGTGTTGGCTTCGGTAATCTCTTTGAAACGTTGCTCAGCAGCGTCATCACCTGGGTTAGCGTCCGGATGATATTGGCGGGCAAGTTTGCGGTAGGCCTTTTTAATGTCATCGGCGCTAGCGTCCTTGGCGACACCTAAAGTGGCATAGAAATCTTTATCTAGCCAATCTTGAGAGGCCATGTGGCCTCCTTTCTCTTACTCATCACCAGCGGAAACCATCACTTGCGCGGCACGTAGCACTCGTTCGTTATAGAGGTACCCGTTGCGAAAGACCTGCACGATGTGTTCTTCGGCAACTTCTGATGACGGCTGACGCAACATGGCTTCGTGCTGGGATGGATCAAATGGTTGTCCCTCTAGCGTTTCGGCGTCGTGTTTTACCAGGCCGATACCTTCCAGCGTGGTGAGCATCTTACGGGCTATCGCTGCGAAGGGACCTTCCAAGTCGCCCGCAGCATCAGCAGCGTCGACGTCGTCAAGGACGGGCAGCATAGCTTCAAGCATCGAGAAATTCGCATTGTCTTTGGCAACATCGCGGTCACGTTCGACACGACGGCGGTAGTTTACAAACTCTGCTTGCAAACGCTGCAGGTCCTCCCGCAGGGCTGCAGCCTCATCTTCGGGGGCAGGGTCTTCTTCTGCGGGTTGGGCTTCTTCGGATTCGGAGCCGGCAGCATTGAGGATGTCTTCAACCTGTGACAGTGGGTCGACCTGCTCTGCTGCAGCTGGGTCTTCGGCCTCCGCTGTATCCTGTGCTGGCTGGTCACGCAGTTGACCGGTTTCGGGATCGATGCGCCGTTTATCAGTGAAACGGATCGGGTCTTGTTCTTCTTCATTGTTGTGCTGATCAGACATGGAAAACTCCTATAAGAAAACAAACGAGGCCGGCCGGAAACCGGCCGGCCTCGGTGGTGTATTACTTAGTGAACGATAGGACTATTTTTTGGTGTCTTGGTCTTCGTCCTCATCGATAACTTCAGCGTCAACGATGTCCTCGTCTTCGTCAGCACCGTCGGCAGCAGCTGCACCGTCCTGTTCGGACTGGGAGTACAGGGCTTCACCGATCTTGGTCTGTGACTGCTGCAGTTTTTCGTACGCAGCCTGGACCTCGTCGTCATTGTCCTGCTTCTCTAGGGCTTCCTTGAGTGCATCGACGTCTGCCTGGACCTCGGTTTTGACGTCCTCTGGCAGCTTCTCGTCGTTGTCTTTGAGGAGCTTGTCTACGGAGTACGCGGTGGTCTCAGCGGCGTTTCGGGCTTCTTGAGCTTCACGGCGCTTCTTGTCTTCCTCAGCGTGTGCTTCCGCATCTTTGACCATGCGATCGATGTCATCGTCTGACAGCGAGGTACCACCGGTAATGGTCATTGACTGTTCAGTGCCGGTCGAACCGTCCTTGGCTGAAACGTGCACGATACCGTTGGCGTCGATATCGAAGGTCACTTCAATCTGTGGCATGCCGCGAGGAGCCGGGGCAATACCGGTCAGCTGGAAGTTGCCCAGTGGCTTGTTATCCGCGGTAAATTCACGTTCACCCTGGAAGACCTGAATGTCAACCGAAGGCTGGTTATCGTCTGCTGTGGTGAAGGTTTCGGAACGCTTGGTAGGGATCGCCGTGTTACGTTCGATCAGCTTCGCCATCACACCGCCCTTGGTTTCGATACCCAGGGACAGTGGTGTGACGTCGATGAGCAGCACGTCTTTACGGTCACCAGCCAGGACACCGGCCTGAATGGCTGCACCAACGGAAACAACCTCGTCCGGGTTGACACCCTTGTTTGGTTCCTTGCCACCGGCCATTTTCTCAACCAGTTCAGAAACCGCTGGCATACGGGTCGAGCCACCAACGAGGACAACGTGATCAATCTCAGAAACGGAAATGCCCGCTTCCTTGATAACATCCTCGAATGGACGACGCGTGCGTTCCAGCAGGTGCGAGGTCATGTCTTCAAACTTGGCGCGTGACAGATGCTCGTCCAGGTGCACCGGACCGTTTTCTGTTACGGACAGGTACTGCAGTGAGATGTTCGTGGACGACGCCGAGGACAGTTCCTTCTTGGCCTGCTCTGCGGCTTCTTTCAAACGACGCAGAGCAATCTTGTCCTTGGAGAGGTCAGCGCCGGAGGCCTTAGCCTGCTCTAGGAGCCAGTCGACGATGACCTGGTCCCAGTCGTCACCGCCGAGACGGTTATCACCGGCGGTGGAGCGAACCTGAATGGTGGAGAAATCGTCGTCATCCTTGCCCACTTCTAGCAGGGAAACGTCGAAGGTACCGCCACCGAGGTCGAAGACCAGAATGGTTTCGTCTTCTTTACCGCGTTCCAAACCGTAGGCGAGGGCTGCCGAAGTTGGTTCGTTAATAATGCGCGATACGTTCAGACCGGCAATCTCGCCGGCTTCTTTGGTTGCCTGACGCTCAGCATCATTGAAGTAAGCCGGAACAGTGATAACTGCATCGGTAACTTCTTCGCCAAGGTATTCCTCGGAGTCGTGTTTGAGCTTCATCAGGATACGAGCTGAGATTTCCTGAGCAGTGTATGACTTGTCGTCAATTTCAGCTTTCCAGTCAGTACCCATGTGGCGCTTGACCGAAGTGATGGTGCGTTCTGGGTTATTGACGGCCTGACGCTTGGCGATATCACCGGTTAGCACTTCGCCGCCCTTGGTGAAGGCAACAACTGATGGGGTGGTGCGTGCACCTTCTGCGTTTGCGATGACCGTGGGGTCGCCACCTTCCAACACAGCAACAACTGAGTTGGTGGTTCCCAAGTCAATACCTACAGCACGTGACATATGTGAATCCTTTCGTAAAAACTGTTCATCTCAAAACGTAGCGTTCGCGCTACTTGAGTTCCCTACACTCAAGTTGCCACAGGTGAACACTTCCTGTCAAATAAACCTGAGCGAGTCTGACTCAACTTTGCTTCTATGGGTAACAACGCACTTCACCTCGCCGATATTCCGCACCCACAGTCAATGTGACCGTCGCTACATATTGACGTCGCTGCCTCCGGGCGTTCAGTTGGTGCTCTAGCATTGAGTCATGTCACGCTATTCCTCGTCTCGTCCGCTCATCATTGGCATCGATGGCCGCTCCGGCTCAGGCAAAACAGTGCTCGCCAAAACACTGGTCGAAAATCTCTGCGCCCAACACACGGTGACGGTCCTTCGTATGGAGGACCTCTACCCCGGATGGAACGGCTTACATGCCGGGATGGAAATTTTTAGTCGCGATGTGCTCCCCAAATTAGCGGCCGGTAAACCAGCCACCTATCAAACGTGGGACTGGTATTCCACGGCTAGCTCAGAAGGTGGCCTCGGCGAGGTCGTCACGACCCGCCCCAGCGAAGTCATCATCTGTGAGGGCGTCGGGGTTGGAGCCCGAGCGAACCGCGAATTCTTGGATGTATTGATCTGGCTGCGTGTCCCAGATCAGGTTCGCTACGACAGGGCGATGCTGCGCGACGGGGCCAGCTATGTCGAGCAGTGGGATAACTGGGCGGCACAGGAACGCCATGTGCTGGACCATGATCAAATCTATGACGAAGCCGATCTGGTATTGGTGGCCCACGAACCCGACGAGCGCCATCATACTTCGGCCCTGGCCGTTGTCACGGCCATGTTGAATACGCCGAACGGTCTTGCACAGCACCCCGATCGCGGACAGTTGGAAGGCTGAGATAAAACTATTGCAAAGCAGAGGTCAACCGGAAGACGTTATCCAGCCACCGTCGGTGTCGGGGACGAGCCAACCACTCCTTGAGTAGTAAGTGCTCGCATTCTTCCTGGTACTCATCAATAATGTCGTCCAGTTTGGCGACCTCTTCGGGGCCCACCACCATGACCGTAACCTCCGAGTTGAGTGAAAACGACCGCATGTCCATATTGGATGATCCAAAGATTCCGACGTCGTTATCAATCGTAAACAACTTGGAGTGCAGCACATCCGGGTCCGGATACCGGTAAATATGTATCCCGGCACGCAACAGTTGCTCAAAATATGATTGCTGTGCATGGTGCACCGCCAGTTGATCAGCGCGTCGCACCACCAATAACTCAACTCGCACGCCACGTTGTGCAGCACTGGTCAAGGCGTAGAGCATCGAATCATCGGGCACCAAATACGGAGTTACCACCCGAATGGACTCGGTAGCCGAATAAAACAGGTGGTTAAAGGCCCGGAGATTGTTTTCTTGGGAGAACCCAGGCCCCGAGGGGATGATTTGGGCCGCCGGTCCTTCATGATCGTCAATTTCAGATTCGGTAACACCACGCAGCTCTTGCTGCAGCTGTTTGCCGGTCTCAGAAAACCAGTCCGTAGCAAACACCACATCGAGTGAGGCGACCGATGGACCTTCCATACGGGCCATCATGTCTTGCCAGTGTCGGCCCATCTTATGAGCCGACGAGCGTTTATACCCGGGCTCAATCAGATTCATCGAGCCGGTGTACCCCACGATGCCGTCAACGATAACCATTTTGCGATGATTTCGCAGGTCCGGACGCTGATATTCCCCCCGCCACGGGCGCACCGGTAACGAGCGATGATATTCGATACCGGCAGCATCCAGCCGGGACAACAAGTGACGATAACCGGGCACCCGCGCTGTACCGATGTGGTCAAAAATTAGCCGAACCGTTACGCCGCGTTGCACCGCTCGCGCCATCGCGTCCAGCACGACGTCAGCATACCCCGGGCGATTCTTCGGATCTGTACCGATGATATAAAACATCACATTGACGTAGTCCTGCGCGGTATCAATGTCCTGGGCCATGTACTCCAACGTGGCGCGGTAGTCCGTCAAATATTCGAAAACGTTGCCGTCCAACATGGGAAAACCAGTCAACCGGCGCGTGAGTTTCGAATTCGCCGCCACGTAATGCGGGGCGGAACCCGCCTGGTTGGGCAAGTCCATATGTGCTGTGGCGCGGCGCAACTCGGAGTTCACCGCAATCTGTCGTGACCGACGCTGACCACCCAGCTGAAACGAGCCGAGCAAGAGGAACAACAACAACCCTGGAATGGGTAGGAAAAAAATCACCAGCAACCAAGCCATCGCAACCGCAGGGCGGCGATTGCCGGGCACGATACCTAACAGGGCAATACGAATCGCGAAATCCGCTACGGTGAACAAAACCGTCACCCAAAAAGGAAAATCTGCAAATTCCGCGCTCGACCAGATCATGACGAGTATTCTATGCCACTATGCAAGCAGGTCAGTCCGGATCACGAGCGATGAACGCATTTTGTGCCTGATCAGCCGTCAATTACAGTTGTAAAGGGTCACAATGGCCCATCTCATTGTGTTACTCAAGGGTGATCATGGCAAAGCTTCTGTATCGTCTCGGCTTCAGTGCCGCCAAAAAACCATTCACGGTGTTTTTTACTTGGATCGTGCTGTTGGCCATCGCCGCCGCTTCGTTCCTGAGTTTCGGGGGCACGCTCGTGACCACCGTAGATATCCCCGGGACACCGACGGCTCAAACAACCGATCGGCTCGAACAGGAATTCCCCGACGCCGCCCGTGGCACCGGCAACGTCGTCTTCCAAACTGAAGACGGATCGGCCTTCACCGCAGAACAGCGCGAAGATATCCTAGCCGTCCTAGAAGCCACCGAAGACGTTTCGGGCGTGGAAAATGTCGTCGATCCCTTCGAGTCCGATGCTCAAATGGCGGACCAGAAACAACAACTTCAAGACGGACGTCAAGAACTAGCTGATGCCCAAGAACAGCTGGAGAACGCGCCCGAACAGCTTGATCAAGCCGAAGCCGAACTCGAAGCCTCTGAAGAGGACCTTGATGCCGCTCAAGAGCAGCTCGATGCCGGAATAGCTCAAGCCATCGCAGCTGGCGTCTCCGAGGCAGCAGCCCAAGAACAGTTTGCCGCACAGCAGGACCAACTCGATGCCGCCCGCCAAGAGCTGGAAACCGGCCGACAGCAGCTTCAAACGGAACATGAGAACTATGCAGAAGGCATTGAGGAGGTTGAGGAAGGCCAAACGCTCACCGAGTTGGGCGGCCGTCTGATGGCAACAACCAACGATTACTCGGTGGTATCCGACGACGATTCTGCTGCGATTGCTACGGTGCAGTTCGTTGACCAGTCCATGGATATTGCCACTGGGATTCGCCAAGACGTTGTGGCGGCACTGACCGATCGCACCATCCAAGGTGTCGAAGTACTGCCGTCCCAGGAAATTTCCATGGCCGTTCCCGAAGTCCTCGGTTGGGCTGAAGTCGTTGGCTTGGTGGTAGCCGGCATCGTTTTGGTGGTTATGCTCGGGACCTTGATCACCGCGGGACTCCCCCTGCTCAACGCATTGGTGGGCGTCGGTGTCGGAGCCCTCACCGCACTGGCCTTCTCATCATTGGTCGAAATGAACTCCGTGACCCCCGTTCTGGGTGTCATGTTGGGGCTGGCGGTCGGTATCGACTACGCACTGTTTATCGTCCACCGACACCGCACCCAGCTCAAAGCCGGGATGGATGTACAGCACTCTATTGCCAGGGCCAATGGCACATCCGGTAACGCGGTGGTCTTCGCAGGCTCGACGGTCGTCATTGCGTTGCTAGCCCTGAACCTGACCGGCATACCGTTTTTGGGTTTGATGGGGACCGTGGGCGGATTCGTCGTTGTCATTGCCGTACTGGTCGCAATCACTTTAACCCCGGCCATGCTCTCGCTGCTGGGACAACGTGCGCTTTCCAAACGCGAGCGTCGTTCACTTACCGGTGACCTAGTACAGCACAAACCCAAGAAACAGCTTCATCGCATGTCCAACACCCGCGCCGTAGTGTCGACCATCGGCGCCATCGCTCTTCTGGCGATCATCGCCATCCCGGTCTTCTCCATGCGCTTGGGCATCCCAGACGGATCAGCAGAGGCACCCGATACCACCGAGTACCAGGCGTATGCGGCACAGGCCGAACACTTCGGTGCCGGAACCAACGCACCCATCGTGGGCGTTGCCGATATTCCAACGGACCTTTCGGAAGAAGAACTGTTGGAAACCACGGTTGAACAGGCCGAACAAATCTCGGCACTGGACAACGTTGCCCATGTGGTACCGGTGGGAGAAAACGAGGCCGGGGACATAACCATGTTCCAAATTATCCCCGTGGAAGACGCCAACCACGAGTCTACCGTGAACCTGGTCAACGATCTGCGCGGGCTTGATCCGGCCGGTGAAGTCACCAATCTGGCGCTGGCCGGACACGCAACCGGCATCATCGACATCTCTGCGGCCCTCGCCGAGGTCCTCCCGCTGTACCTTGGCGTCGTCGTTGGTCTGTCGCTGATCATCATGGTCCTGGTGTTCCGTTCGCTGGTGGTCCCGCTGATTGCCTCCGGCGGTTTCGTGCTGTCGGTCGGCGCTGCCATGGGTGCGGTTGTGGCGATCTACCAGTGGGGTTGGTTCGGTGAAGCCTTTATGGTTCACAATCCATCGCCGGTGTTGTCCTTCCTGCCCACCATCATGATCGGTGTACTCTTCGGACTAGCAATGGACTACCAGCTGTTCATCTCCTCGGGGATGCGCGAAGCCTACGCGCACGGAACCGAACCCCGCTTGGCGGTCCAGAAGGGCTTCCACGCTGGTCGCTCAGTGGTCACCGCAGCCGCGATCATCATGATCGCGGTCTTCGGCGGGTTCATCTATGCCGATGATCCATACATTCGTCCCATCGGTTTCGGCTTGGCCATCGGAGTGCTCTTCGACGCGTTTTTGGTACGCATGGTGCTAGTCCCCGCGCTGATGCACTTGCTCGGCCCGGCAGCCTGGTACATGCCGAAATGGTTGGATCGCATCCTGCCGGACGTCGACGTCGAAGGTGCAAAACTGGCCGAAACACCTGCCGACGACGTCGCTGAAAAAACAACTCGTGACGCACCCGTTACAACAACCTCACGCAGCGTCTAAGCTAGAACCGGAATCTGCAGAAAGGCACAACCATGAATGATGTAGTCCAACGCCTATTGCGCACCGGAGTTTCAATCGGAGCCGGCTTTGTTGCTACCCGCGCGGTCGAAACGATCTGGAAAGCCGCGACCGGTGACGACGAAGCTCCAACAACCGACGACGATCAGGCCACGCTCTTGCGCGTGGTCACCTTCGCCACGATCTCGGCCGGGGTTTCGGCACTGCTCGAGGTCGGCTCACAGCGTCTGGTAAATAAAGCCATGGCAAACTCCGGCAATAAACGGGCCAAGCAGCTCGGTAAAGCCGAAGTTTAACCGCAAGCCTGCAAAACGCGATCGGTGCCAGAGGTTCTTCCTCCGGCACCGATTTGCGTTAAGTCCCCTTTGTGCCGCCTTACCAAAAAGCACGCGAGGTTTCGGTGGCACCGGAGACCTCAGTCAAGCCTGCATCAATAACCCGTACCGGACGCTGGGCTGCGGCCCACTGCGCTTCGGATGGCAACCGCACACAAACACGAAAAGTGTCCTGTCGCCAATCAGCCAGGATCCGTGCCGCTGCCTCGTCACCGGCGCAGGCTTTGGTAGTCAGCCGTTCATAGGCAAGCTGGGCCGCGTGCCCAGCTTGGGCAGCTGCTTTACCCGTGGACAAGTCAGCCAATGGGGTGAGCTCAACCGTCACGACAGCGTCCTGGTGCTGTGAGTCATACAGGCGAGGCAATTGCGTCCCACCCACCTGCAACTTCTTGACCTCTGGCGGCAGCGATGCCATAGGACCGGGCACAAGCGCCCGCACCTCAGCGGTGCCCGAAACCGCCTTGACACCGTCAAGCTGTTGCACGTCATCCCAGCGCTTATTCTCAGCCCGCCGAGCCACTTTCCTGATCCAGCCGGCACGCCAGTGCGCAACAGCCTGTGACCAATCACCGTTTTCCCTGGTGCTCCGCTGGTCATCAAGCAACCGGACTACCGCCGTTGCAGCTGCTTGCAACACATCCAGGTGGTTCGCTGGATCCTGTTTACTGCGCAGAATCACCAACTGCATGGCCCACGGGTGCTCGTGATCGGGTCGTTCCGGGCGTGCAACGGATTCGGAGGGGGCAGAGGATTCGCAACTCTTTTCGGCATCATGACGCATAGTTTCCACTCTAGCCATCGTCGTCACCGTTGAACGATCTAGGGTGGGAGTATGGATACTGTCTTGCCCAAGGACTGGCAGCCGTGGCGACGCGAACCACTGCTTGAAGGCCGCCGTCCAACAAAAACCGATCTCGATGCCGCAATCACACAGCAGCTGACCACCCAAGATCTTCTCCCCTACCCGAACGACGAAGACAATGCCGCGATGCTGCGAATGCTGATTGTCGGCACCAATCCGAGCCCATGGGCCGCAGCAGCCAACGGGCCGTTCGGGCGTCCGGGCAACCGATTCTGGCCCTCGCTCTTTGAAGCCGGGGTAACCACCCACTTGATCAATGCATCGGCCGGAATCAGCCGTACCGATGAACGAATGCTCGTCGAACGCGGTGTGGGGTTAACCAACATTATCGCCCGCCCCAGCTCGCGTGCTGATGAGCTGAGTCTCGAGGAGCTTCGTGCAGGACGCGACACCCTCATTGCGCGGATGCAACTTCTCCAACCCCGGGCCGCAGCCTTTACGGGCATTACTGCATTTCGTCGGGCCTTCGCTGACCCCAAAGCCACGCTTGGACAACAACCCACCGATCAGCTGGAGGGTTGGCCCGCGCACACCACATTGTGGGTCGTGCCCGATCCAAGCGGTCTCAATGCCCACGAATCCATCGCCTCGCTGGCCGAGAAATGGCGCCAGGTCTGGTCGGCGAGTTCGCGTTAGACTAGCGACCCAGAGACCTCGACCATGTAAAGGAGCCTCGTTATGCAAGATCCTGACCACACCATTTTGATCACCGGCGCCACCAGTGGCCTGGGACGGGCCGTTGCCGAAGCGATAGCGCCCCGTACAGGGCGGCTTATTCTGCATGGCCGCGACCCCGCACAGCTACAAGATGTCGCAACGCAGCTGCAGCCGCACAACCCCAACATCGAGGTTGTCACAGCTGATCTCAGTGATTTATCGCAGGTCGAAGACATGGCAGAGCAGGTCTTTGAGCTCACCGACCATCTCAATGTATTGGTCAATAACGCTGGTCTGGGCAAGGGGGCAACCGACACCCGGCAAACCTCGTACGAGGGCCACGAACTCCGGTTAGCGGTCAACCACTTGGCACCCTTTGCCCTGACGTTGCGACTTCTGCCGCTACTCGAGACGGGTGCTCCCAGCAGGATTGTCAATGTGGCCTCCGGAGCACAAGAACCCATACATTTCGATGACCCGCACATCACCGAGGGCTATTCTGGCAATCGCGCCTACGCACAGAGTAAATTTGCCATGGTCGCAGCGGGTTTCCAGCTCGCCCGCCGGCTACCCTCCGAGGTCATCACGGTCAACAGTTTGCATCCGGCCACGTTGATGCCCACTCGCATGGTGCGCGAAGGTTACGGCCACACCGTAGATGACCTAGAGACCGGCGTTGACGCCGTGCTACGACTCGTGGAATCCGATGCACTCGAGGGCGTCACCGGCCAATACTTCTCGATCCAACAGCCGACCGAAGCACACGAGCAAGCATATGACCTCGACGTTCAACAGCGGTTGTGGGATCTGACAGAAGAACTCACGGGCATACAGTTCTAATCAAGAACGGGACAGGTCCACAAACTCCACTGTGCCGGCCACGTAAGCGGCTTGACCGATGTGTTGGGCCGCATCGTCAAGGACACTGAGCACCCGGACCCCGAGCGTCACCGGTGGATCCCATTGTTCATCAATGACACGGGCTAAATCCTCTTCGGTGAGCGTTTCCACCCAAGCGGCGAATTTGTCGTACACCGTCTCCAAATACTCCCGCAGCAACGCCTTGCCCTGCGCGGTTTCTTCAACCGTTACCGCCCAGGCCTCATCACGCGACTGGCCAAGCCCCACATCGGCTGTCCCGAGGCGCAGATCGGTGAATCCAAATCGGGCAGCGAAACCATCGGCCGTCCAGGACTCTTCGAACCCTGCAAGCGGCGCGATTTGCGCATCCGTTTCCCGTGCGGTGTGCCAAATCAGCCAGGTAATTGAGTTTGGGTGATGTCCGGGGTGGGTATTGAGCTGACTGGGATCCAGATCAGCCCAGAAATAATTCAGCGCTGCGATGGGCCGGTGAACGAGGTTCTTCAATAAATCTATAGCATCCATGTACCCATTGTGGCGGTTTATCCCACTATTCGGCTAGTACCCGGTGCTTCGCCTACCGGTGGTCAGCTGCTGTATGAGGGTCACCATGTATTGGCTCCATTCAACGTCTTGCTGGCCCAGCCGGACTTTACACGTGATCCTAGAGCCCTCGTGTCCATCCACATGGATTCGGCCGGTGATCCAGCGCCGCTCATATGATGCGCCAGCAACCTGGTGTGCTGCCAATTCGGCCGTGATGACCCAGCCGCGAAACAGTTTGCGCTCGGTATACAGCACCCGACGGTTAGTGACCATCAAAATCGGAAAAGCGTCATTTTTGAGTGTGCCTGACACATACTCATAGACGATCTCTTCTGGCAGCAGCAGCTTGTCAACCGCGAACAGTGGCCCACTGCTACGCTGCGGGTTGCGCATGTAAGCGGCCATAAACGATTCTTGTGCTGGTGTCCAAGCCATCGTTGGTCCCCGATCCTTTCGCCGAGACGCGCCGTATCAGTTCACCGGCGGATGATCATCTTCTGCACTGTCTCGACGGTCTTGTTCTCGGACGACCTTGGCCAGATCATCGACGGCAATGCGTTTGGGATTCAGGTGATGTGAACGATACGTTGCTCGACCGACCATGTGCGCTGACACCGGAGCGGTTATGAGCTGCATGAGCCATGCAACAAGCAAGACGGGGACTACGACCCAGGCTCCAACAGCCAATCCTAGTCCTGCCAGGGCAAGCAACAGTCCCAGGACCTGAGGTTTGGTCGCCGCGTGCATACGCGACAGTACGTCCGGAAAACGTAGTAAGCCCAAACCGGCCACCGCCGATAGCGACGTACCGAACACCAGCAGGAAGGCCGCAACCAGATCCAGCCACGAATCGAAGGTAATGCTCATCGACCACCATCTCCCATCGGGCCTTGCTTGGGTTCAGGTTCTGTCTGGTTCGCCTGGGCACCCTCTACGGTAAAGCGTGCCAAGGTGGTTGACGAGATAAAACCGATGAGCGACGCTACCACGACCAGCATAATGAAGTGCACAGATTCGTGGATAGTCATCCAGACGGTCAGACCGGAGGACAATACGATGAGCAAGACGTCAACGGCGATTGCACGGTCCAACAACGCCGGCCCAAAAACAATACGATAGAGCGCACCCAGCGCACCGAATATCAAAAACACCAGACTGATCCAGCCGGCAAGTTCTAAGACGTCCATGTTTCCCCCTCCGGTCCGACTGGGCTATCGCTCGCTTCCAGCTCACTGTGCCGCAGGACGACGCCGTCGTTGGCTTGGTCTTCTGCCTGCACCAACTTGAAATCCCGTTTCGACCCGAAGCCACGAATCATGCGGGCTTCAATGTTCAGAGAGTCCACCCGAAATGCTTCAGCAGCCTGTTCATCTGGCACATCGATCACATGTAAGAACAGTGTGGATGAGGGGCGATCGACGTCGATAACCAGTGACCCCGGGATGAGCGCGTAGACGTGGCCGATGAGGGTCATCAGCAAGTCGTCTTGCGTACGAAGTTTGACCGCCACGACGGAATTGATCACGTTGGGGCCCGGGGAAATGGATTTGGACGCTACCTGCCATGTGGCGACAGTGATTTTCCACAAGAAGTACAGGATGAATGTGAAACTGTGATACACATTGATCCGATCCGCAAATGGAACCGGGGGCAGCGGGAAGAATAGCATCACCAGCGTGCTAAAAATGATGCCGAGCACAATGGTTGACGGGGTAAAGTCTTGCCACAGTGCTGCCCAGAGAAAGGTGAGCCCCACTATCATCGGCCATTGTGATAACCGTGACCGTCGATCTTCAATCGCGGAAGGCTTGTTCTGTGCAGCGGCTTTGTGACGTGTTGAATCGTTAGTCAACCCGGCCTCCTTCCGAACCTTGTTGGGTTCCGGCTCCATCAGAACCGGAAATACCCCAGTCCTCTAAAACATCTGCTTCAAGTTGAGCTTGCTGGGCAGCTTCTTCACCGAGTACGGCCTCAATATACGGTGTGCGGTGGATCATATCGTTGGCGGCTTCATCCGCGAAGTCGAAGAGTGGCCCGGCCACAAAGGTCAGCGCTACACCGACCGTCACGAGGCTGATGGTTGGTACGACGAGACCGCGGGAATCAGTGCGCAGCGGTTTGGCTTTTGCCTCTGCTCGTTTGGCTTCCTCCATGCCCCGCATTGCAGGATCCTCGGAATCCTCGATGGGCCGCCAAAACACTCGTGTCCAGATACGCATCATAACAATGAGTGTGAGTAATGAGGTGACAACGGAAGCCGCTACCATCACCCATGCCAGCGGTGAGCCATTCACGACGCCGCCTTCAATGAGCCCAACTTTCCCTAGGAACCCGGAGAATGGCGGGATGCCACCCAGGTTGAGGGCGGGAACAAGGAAGAGGACCGCGACGAGTGGCGAAATTTTGGCCATCGAACCGAGGCGATCAATGTTGGCCGTACCGGTACGATATTCGATCAGTCCGGTCACCAGGAATAATGCTGTTTGAATAGTAATGTGGTGGACCACATAGAACACCGTGGCTGTCAGACCGATCTGGTTGGCCACACTGACACCAAAAATCATGTAGCCAATATGCGATACGAGGGTAAAGGACAGCACACGTTTGATATCGAACTGCACCAGCGCCCCGAGGATGCCAACGATCATCGTTAACCCGGAGATCACCAATAATAACGTGTTGACTCTGTCGCCTGGGAACAGCAACGTTTCGGTACGGATGATCGCATAGACCCCAACTTTGGTCAGGAGTCCCGCAAAGACTGCTGTTACCGGTGCTGGGGCTGTCGGATAGGAGTCCGGTAGCCAGAAGGACAACGGGAACACCGCGGCCTTGATGCCGAAACCGACCAACAGCATGAGGTGAAGCAACTGTTGCAGATCTGGATCAAGCTCACCAAGTTTCATGGCCAGATCTGCCATATTCACGGTACCGGTTGCACCGTAGATCATCGCGATAGCGACCAAGAAAATGACCGACGAGACGACCGAGACCACCACATACGTGACACCGGCACGAACGCGCGGTCCAGTGCCTCCAATGGTGAGCAGCACGTAGGAAGCCGTCAGCAGGATTTCAAACCCGACGTAGAGGTTGAACAGATCGCCTGCCAGAAACGCGTTCGAAACACCGGCGGTCAGAATCAAGAACGTGGGATGGAAAATAGAGACCGGTTGTTGTGGCGCTTCGTCGTCGCCCAAACCCTGTGCGGAGGCAAACAGCAACACCGATAAAACAACGATCGACGATACCACCAGCATGATCGCAGAGAAGCGGTCAACGACAAGCGAGATCGCTATGGGGGCCTCCCAGCCGCCAAGTAAAACGGCTTCGGCTCCCCCATTAATCCAAACATCTACTAACAGCCAGATTTCCAGAGCCATGGTAAGAACCATCGTGGCTAGAGTCACGATAATCTGGCTCATGGGTCGGCGCACGAGTGTGAACGCGATGGCAGCACCCAAGATGGGCAGCAGCACCGACAACGGTGCGAGTGAGACGACTGAGAAATCGCTCATCGGCGATCACCTTCTTTCGGACCGTGTGGCCGAACCGTGGGATCGTCTTGCGTCGTTAGTTCATAATCAATATTTGGGTCCTCGTGGTCTTCAAGAAATTCTGATTCCTCTTCAGTCAGCTCGGCGTCATCTTCGGCGTCGTAGGCCGGCTGTTCGGCGACCTGAATATCTTCAATATCGACTTGGACTTCATCACGACGGGCCAGGACCCAAGACCGGTAAATCAGAGCCAGCAGGAACGCGGTAATCGCAAAACTAATCACGATCGACGTCAACGTGAGCGCCTGTGGTAGTGGGTCAAGGTATTCGTCATCGGCTACACCATCGGTGACAATCGGTGGCAGACCGGCTGGGCCAGCCATAATGATGATCAACAGATTAACACCGTTAGTGAAGAGCATGAGTCCGAACATGATGCGCGTCAGTGTCCGATCCATTAACAGATAGACTGCGGCAGCGAACATCACGCCCATGATGAGCAAGAGCACGGCATCAATCGTCACGGTGGCCTCCTGGCGTCATGGCACTTGCACGGGCTGCTGTCATACGCTGCTCTGCTTCAGTCCGGTCACGGGTTTCGACTTCATAGCGGGCATCGACTTCCGACCCCAAGGAACGTAAGACGTCCAGGATGAGTCCAATGACCACCAGGTACACGCCGATATCAAAGACTACAGCCGAGGCAAAGTGCACATAGCCGAAGAAGGGCAAGAGTACTTCGACGTCATAGGCCTGGAATACTTCACCGCCAAAGAATAGCGGCACCAGACCAGCCAGTGCAGCCACCGCGAGTCCTGAACCAAGGATGAGTCCGGCCGGGGCACGAAACGATTGCTCGAGTTCGTATCGACCGCCTGCTAGATAGCGGATCGCAAATGCGATACCGGCCAGGAGTCCACCAGCGAAGCCTCCACCGGGTAAGTTATGACCGGCGATCAAAAGGTAGAGCGATACCATGATGATTGCGTGGAAAATCAGACGGGTGATAACTTCGAAAATAATCGATCGACGTTCTGGAGCCATCGTGGCGCCGGCGACGATCCATGGTTGACGGCGAACTTTGAAGAAATTCGCAAAGCGTTGCACTTCAGAGTCATTCATTGCAGAGTCAGCAATGTTGTAATGGCCAACCGATCCGGCGGCAACATCGGTGATACTGCGCCGTTTACTCTCACGTTCTGCAATAAAGACTAACGACGCCACACCTGTTGCGACAGCGGCTAGCACGGTGATCTCACCAAATGTATCCCAGGCACGCATATCGACCAGCGTGACGTTGACAATGTTGGTACCACCGCCTTCGTTGTAGGACAGGTCCGGCATTGCCAGGGAGATTGGTTCTGCAACGCGTGACGCCATTGCTGTAGCGGCAACCCACATCATGGTGAAACCGAAACTGATGGCAAGTAGCGCACGCGCCCACTGATTGTCGTGCTTTTCTTGTGCCTTCGGGATCTCCGGAGGCAGCACCCGTAATCCCAGCACCATGGCGACAGTCAGCACAGACTCGACTAACACTTGTGTCAACGCGAGGTCAGGTGATCCCTGGAAGGCAAAGATTGCTGCCAGGCCGTAACCGGTGGTCGAGACGAGCAATACCGCCCAGAAGCGGCGTTTGGCCCGGATCGCTGCGATGGCTGCAACGATCATGACAACCGCGGCAAGAAGATAAATAGGGTGACCGGTCAGCATCCAATCGCCGAAGAAGGCCGCATTGGGCAGCGATATGGTGGAATCGTCCACGTTCAACGGGAAAAGCATGACCGAAAGTGGCGCGGCAACGGTTATGGCCAGGATGATGTACAGGTAGAAGGACAAGTCACCGCGTTGGGTACGACCGGTGATCCATACCGCGAGATCGTCCAGCTTCGCCATCACCAAACGGTACAGTCGTGCAGCGTCAATCCAGGTCGGCACACTTTCTTGTGCCTTGGTGATCCTGGCTCGTGCCGCAAAGAGCAACAAGCCCATGAGAATAATCAGTGCCGAAAGTCCCAGCACGAGACTAAATCCATGCCAGAGTGCTAGAGGTGAGGCTTCTTCCCCACCCACAGGGGTAAATGTCTGACCAAAGGCGTAGGGCAAGGCGCCTACCCAACCGGGTATCAGTCCAGCCACGATACTTGCTGCGGCCAAAAGCGCTGCTGGCATCAGGCCTACACGCCCAAAGCCACGAAGCGCTCGAGTCTGTGGAACCGGAACATCTCCCGCTGTGGTCCGGGACTTTTTCTTCGCAAACGATGCCCACATGAAGCGAGCTGAGTAGGCGACCGTAAGAATCGATCCCAAAACAACAACAACCAGCGGCGCCCAGCTCCAAGCGGCGCCCCAGAAACTGGGTTCTCCGGCAATCATCCCCGAAGTATGTGCATCGCTGCGCCACAGGCCCCAGTCCAGCGCCGCCTGCAGCACTGTCTCCTTACCGACGAATCCAAATAGTGGAGGCACGCCGGCCATGGACAGTGACGAAATCGCCGCGACCCAGAAAAGGGCTGGATGGGATGTGCGTAGATCTGAAAGTTTATTGAGATCGCGAGTTCCGGTGATCTTATCGATTGCACCGACCACCATAAACAGCGGCGCTTTGAACAGTGCGTGGGCTAGCAGCATGGCTAGGCCTGCTATCGCACCGTTGACGGTACCGAGGCCGTTGGCGATCATCAAAAAGCCAAGTTGGGACACCGTGCCATACGCCAAAATAAGCTTAATATCGGTTTGTCGAAGTGCACGCCAGCCCCCGACCAACATTGTCCACATACCGATGCTCAACACCATAATGTGCCATACCGTCTCACCGGCGAACGCGGGAGCAAAACGTGCGACCAAATAGATACCGGCTTTGACCATGGCTGCAGCATGCAAATAGGCCGAGACTGGCGTCGGCGCTGCCATTGCGGCAGGCAACCAGAAGTGGAACGGCACCTGGGCGGATTTTGTTATTGCCCCGAGCAATATCAGGCCAATGGCCCATGTCATATACGCGCCGGCGAAGTCGCCGGAAAGCAGTTCGGCACCCTGGGCAATTACCTCAGAGACACGGTACGTACCGGCCGCATACCCGACCATCACCAGACCAATAAGCATCCCCAGCCCACCGAATGTGGTGATGATGAGTGCTGTCATGGCCGAGCGTCGAGAGAAGATTCGGTGTGCTTGATAACCAATCATCAAGAACGACAGAATCGAGGTGATCTCCCAAAAAATGAAAAGCACCATCAGATCATCAGTAATGACCAGGCCAAACATGGCGCCAGCAAATGCTAAGAACTGCGCCCCAAATGTGCCCAGTCGTGGCTCATCGGCCAGAAAATACCGGGCACAGTAGACCAGAACAGCTGCACCGACGCCCAAAACAATCAGACTCAAAAACGCGCTCAAGGTATCTAGTCGGAACGAAAGTTGTACTCCGAGCTGGGGAATCCATTCCCACGTTTGCACGAGCGCAGAGTCGCGGTTATCTGCAGCTGCACCTGATGCAAGCAATTCCTCAGATGCAAGGATTTTAGGTAATTGCGTGGCTACCCAGATAAAGCCGGCTGTTGGTACTGCGGCGAGGATGAGGAAGCCTTGACGGCCCGATTTGTGAATAATCAGGGGGGCGACGAGTGCAACCAAAAA
>DXCT01000055.1 GCA_019115865.1 Candidatus Yaniella excrementavium
TCTTTTAGAGCCGGTTCGGTGGGCCTAGGGACTTAGCGGAATTCTCCACCCATACCATAGTCCTCCAACGGAATAGCGTGGAAGTCTCCACCGATTTCAGTATCCATGCCCGGGTAATCGAAGTCCGGGAATGCTGCAGCACCGGTGAACATATTCGCTTTAGCATCGTCGGTTGGCTCCACGGCAACATTAGTGTACCGATCCAGGCCGGTACCGGCTGGGATGAGCTTACCGATGATGACGTTTTCCTTCAGACCGAGCAGTGGGTCAGCTTTACCTTCCATTGCGGCCTGTGTCAGGACGCGGGTGGTTTCCTGGAAGGATGCGGCTGATAGCCATGAGTCGGTTGCCAAGGAGGCCTTGGTAATACCCATGAGCTCGTCACGACCGCTGGCTGGTCGTTTGCCTTCGGCGACGGCAGCGCGGTTGGAAGCCACGAACCGTGTACGGTCCGTCAATTCACCAGGCAACAGGTCGGTTTCACCGGAATCAATAATGGTGATTCGACGTAGCATCTGACGAACGATAACTTCCACGTGCTTGTCGTGAATGCCCACACCCTGTGACTGGTATACCTCTTGGACCTCGTCGACCAGGAATTTCTGGGCGGCACGTGGACCAAGAACACGGAGCACCTGTTTCGGATCGATGGCCCCTGCAACAAGCTGGGTACCAACCTCTACGTGCTGTCCGTCTTCTACAAGAAGGCGGGAGCGACGAAGAACCGGGTAGGCCATCTCTTCAGAACCGTCATCGGGAGTCAGCACAAGGCGTACTTGCTTGTCCTCTTCTTCGATATTTACGCGACCGGCGACCTCCGAGATTGGAGCAACACCCTTTGGTGTACGTGCTTCGAAGAGTTCCTGAATACGTGGCAGACCCTGCGTAATATCGTCAGCCGATGCAACACCACCGGTGTGGAAGGTACGCATAGTCAGCTGGGTACCTGGTTCACCAATGGACTGGGCGGCGATAATACCAACGGCTTCACCGATGTCTACTACCTTGCCGGTGGCCATCGAACGGCCGTAGCATTTCGCACAGGTTCCGACGCTTGATTCACAGGTCAGGACCGAACGCACACGGATTTCGGTGATGCCAGCTTCTAATAGCTCGTTGAGCTTGGTGCTACCAACGTCCTCTCCCGCTTCTGCAACAACGGTTCCGGCTGCATCTTTTACATCGGTAGCCAGCACACGTGAGTAGGAGGATGTCTCGACGTCATCGACCAAGACCAATTCGCCATCGGCGTTTGGTTCAGCAATGGTCACGTTCAGGCCGCGACGAGTGCCACAGCTTTCTTCACGCACGATGACATCTTGTGAGACGTCAACGAGTCGACGTGTCAGGTAACCCGAGTTCGCTGTTTTCAACGCGGTATCGGCGAGGCCTTTACGTGCACCGTGGGTAGCGGAGAAGTATTCCAGCACCGATAGGCCTTCGCGGTAGGAAGACTTGATCGGGCGCGGGATAATCTCACCTTTCGGGTTAGCAACCAGACCACGGATCCCGGCAATCTGACGAACCTGCAGCCAGTTACCGCGGGCACCGGAGGTGACCATACGGTTGATGGCATTCTGTTTGCCCATACCGTCCTGCATGGCTTGTGCAACTTCGTCGGTGGCGTTGTTCCAAATGTCGATCAGTTCGGCACGACGTTCTTCATCTGCGATCAGACCGGTTTCGTACTGGACCTGCACCTTGGTGGCCTGGTCCTCGTAGGATTCCATGATCGAAGCTTTATCGAAGTTCGAGGTGATATCGGAGATGGCAACGGTTACACCGGAGCGCGTGCCCCAGTAGAAACCGGCGTCCTTGAGGTTATCCAAGGCGTTTGCGGTTTCAGCCAGCGGGTACCGTTCGGCGAGGTCGTTGACCAAGTCTCCAAGGGTGCCTTTGGTCGCAACCATTTCTACCCAGGGGTAGTCAGCTGGCAGGAGCTGGTTGAACAGGACGCGGCCAAGAGTGGTCTCGAGGTTTGCGCGCTGTCCGGATTCCCAGCCTTCTGGCGCTGACTGTGCATCTGACGGAACAAATCCGTCGACACCGATGGTGATCGTGGCATTCAGGTGGACCTTGCCTGCATCCATGGCCATGATGGCTTCGCCCAGTGATGAGTAGGTATTACCTACACCTTCGACGTCATCACGCACGTCGGTCAGGTGGTTGAGGCCGATGACCATATCCTGTGACGGCACGGCAACAGCACGACCATCGGATGGTTTCAAAATGTTGTTGGACGACAGCATCAACACACGGGCTTCTGCCTGAGCTTCTGGGCTCAGTGGCAGGTGCACAGCCATCTGGTCACCATCGAAGTCAGCGTTGAATGCAGCACAGACCAGTGGGTGCAGCTGGATAGCTTTACCCTCAACCAGTTGTGGTTCAAATGCTTGAATACCGAGGCGGTGCAGGGTTGGGGCACGGTTGAGCAGTACCGGGTGTTCGGTAATGACTTCTTCCAGCACATCCCAGACCTGTGGACGGGTACGTTCCACCATACGCTTGGCGGACTTGATATTTTGTGCGTGGTTGAGATCAACCAGGCGCTTCATCACGAACGGTTTGAACAGCTCAAGTGCCATCTGCTTTGGCAGACCGGCTTCGTGCAGCTGCAGCTGTGGACCAACGACGATAACCGAACGACCGGAGTAATCAACACGTTTACCAAGCAAGTTCTGACGGAAACGTCCCTGTTTACCCTTGAGCATGTCTGATAGTGACTTCAGCGGGCGGTTACCCGGTCCGGTCACTGCCCGGCCGCGTCTACCGTTATCAAACAGGGAGTCAACAGATTCCTGCAGCATACGCTTTTCGTTGTTCACGATGATCTCGGGTGCACCGAGTTCAAGCAGACGCTTCAGGCGTGAGTTGCGGTTGATCACACGACGGTAGAGGTCGTTGAGATCCGAGGTCGCGAAGCGACCACCGTCCAGCTGCACCATTGGGCGAAGCTCTGGCGGAATGATCGGAACAGCGTCCAGGACCATGCCTTCTGGCGAGTTGTCAGTGGTCAAAAATGCGTTGACCACTTTCAGACGCTTCAGTGCACGGGTCTTGCGCTGACCTTTTCCGGTCTGAATGATCTCATGAAGTTTTTCTGCTTCACCTTGCAGATCAAAGGTTTGCAGACGACGCTGGATCGATTCAGCACCCATGGAGCCTTCGAAGTACTCACTGTACTTATCGCGCATCGCACGGAAGATATGCTCTTCGCCTTCGAGGTCGCCAACTTTGAGATTCTTGAAGCGCTCCCAGACTTCTTCCATCTGGTCGATTTCCGCTTCAGAGCGTTTGCGGACCTGTCCCATGGTTTTTTCGGCCAGAGACTTGGCTTTTTCTCGTTCTGCGGCTTTGGCACCCGACTTTTCGAGTTCAGCAAGTTCCTCTTCGAGCTCCCGCGAGATTGCGGCGATATCGGAGTCGAGCTGCTTTTTCAAGAAGTTGACTTCTTGGTCGTGCTCCGCCTGCAGGTTCGGGAGATCATTGTGACGAGCTTCTTCATCAACACTGGTGATCATGTAGGCAGCGAAGTAGATGATCTTTTCGAGATCTTTCGGTGCCAGATCCAGCAGATAGCCCAGGCGTGAAGGAACACCTTTGAAGTACCAGATGTGTGTAACCGGTGCTGCGAGTTCGATGTGGCCCATGCGGTCACGACGAACTTTGGAACGGGTAACTTCTACACCACAGCGTTCACAAATGATGCCCTTATACCGGACACGCTTGTATTTACCGCAGTAGCACTCCCAGTCACGGGTTGGACCGAAGATGCGTTCACAAAACAGGCCGTCTTTTTCAGGCTTCAGTGTTCGATAGTTAATGGTTTCAGGTTTTTTGACCTCACCGTAGGACCACTCGCGGATTTGGTCGGCGGTGGCCAGGCCGATGCGCATGAGGCCGAATGAGTTTTCTGTGGACATAGTCCGATGAACTCCTGGTTCTTAAGTGGATAAAGACTATTGAGTGTTGTGAACTTAGACTTCTTCTACCGAGCTGGGTTCAGCACGGGAGAGATCGATGCCAAGTTCTTCAGCAGCACGGAATGAATCTTCATCCGAGTCACGCATTTCTATATTGCGGCCGTCGGCGGAAAGGACTTCCACGTTCAGGCAGAGCGACTGCATTTCTTTGATCAATACCTTGAATGATTCTGGAACACCCGGCTCCGGAACGTTCTCACCCTTGACGATTGCTTCATAGACCTTTACACGGCCATGAACGTCGTCAGATTTGTGCGTGAGCAGTTCCTGCAGAGTGTATGCGGCACCGTATGCTTCCAGCGCCCAAACTTCCATCTCACCAAAGCGCTGACCACCAAACTGTGCTTTACCACCCAGTGGCTGCTGGGTAATCATCGAGTATGGTCCGGTCGAACGTGCGTGAATCTTGTCGTCGACCAAGTGGTGCAGCTTCAGCATGTACATGTAGCCGATGGAGATCTCTTCTGGGAATGGTTCGCCAGAGCGACCGTCATGCAGTCGTGCCTTACCGTTACTTCCAACCAGACGGACGCCGTCGCGTGTTGGGTGGACGTGATCAAGGAGACCTGTGACTTCTTCGGCTTCTGCCCCATCGAAGACCGGGGTGGCCACATTGACCGGTCCGGTTTCGCGTGGCAGGTTCGGTAGCTTCTTGAGGAAGTCTGGTTCGCCCTCGATCTTCCAACCGTTGGCGGCGGCCCAGCCGAGGTGTAGTTCCATGACCTGGCCCAGGTTCATACGTCCTGGTACACCCAACGGGTTCAGAATCATGTCAACGGGAGTGCCGTCTTCCATAAATGGCATGTCTTCAACGGGGAGGATCTTGGCGATAACGCCCTTGTTCCCGTGACGTCCAGCCATTTTGTCACCGTCGGTGATCTTACGTTTCTGTGCAACATAGACGCGTACCAACTGGTTTACGCCAGCTGGCAGATCATCGTCTTCGTCCCGATCAAAAATACGTACACCGATAACGGTTCCGGATTCACCGTGTGGCACCTTCAACGAAGTATCACGGACTTCCTTCGACTTTTCGCCGAAGATAGCACGCAGCAAGCGCTCTTCTGGTGTCAGTTCGGTTTCACCCTTCGGGGTGACACGGCCGACCAAAATGTCTCCGGCTTCAACTTCAGCACCGATGTGAATGATGCCGCGTTCATCGAGCTGCGACAAGACTTCATCAGAGACGTTTGGAATGTCACGAGTGACTTCTTCAGCGCCGAGTTTGGTGTCGCGTGCATCGACTTCGTACTCTTCAATGTGAATCGAGGTGAGCACATCGTCGGACACCATGCGCTGGGATACAATGATGGCGTCTTCGAAGTTCAAACCTTCCCAAGGCATGAATGCCACGAGAACGTTCTTACCAAGTGCCAGTTCACCGTTGTCCGTGGATGGACCGTCAGCCAATACCGCACCGTATTCGACACGATCACCTTCGGAAACCCGAACAACCTGGTTGTAGGCGTTGCCCTGGTTGGAGCGCTGGAATTTGTAGAGCGGGTAATGGCGCGTGGTGCCTTCGTCTTCCATAACGGACACGAGGTCAGCGGCCACTTCGGTGACGACACCTGGTTTTAACGCAATGGTCGAATCTCCGGCGTCAATAGCGATTGGCTTTTCCATACCGGTACCAACCAGCGGTGCTTCAGCTTCCACAAGAGGAACAGCCTGACGCTGCATGTTGGCACCCATAAGCGCGCGGTTCGCATCGTCGTGCTCCAAGAATGGAATCAGTGCAGTTGCAGCAGACACCATCTGGCGTGGCGAAACATCCATGTAGTCAACATCAGAAGGTTCGGCGAGGATTGGCTCACCGTCACCACCGCGCTGACGAGACATGACCAGTTCCTCGGCGAAGGAGCCGTCTTCGTTGAGTACCGCGTTGGCCTGAGCGATTTGCACGTGGAGTTCGTCATCGGCGGTGAGGTATTCCACAACGTCGCTGACTTTGTTGTCAATGACTTTGCGGTACGGAGTTTCGATAAAACCGAATTCGTTAATACGACCGAATGTAGCCATCGAACCGATCAGGCCAATGTTTGGACCTTCGGGGGTTTCAATTGGACACATACGCCCGTAGTGCGATGGGTGCACGTCACGGACTTCCATGCCCGCACGGTCACGAGATAGACCACCCGGTCCAAGAGCAGACAGACGGCGCTTGTGGGTTAGACCAGCTAGCGGGTTCCCTTGGTCCATGAACTGTGACAGCTGCGAAGTACCAAAGAACTCGCGAATGGCAGCAACCACCGGGCGAATATTGATCAGCGTCTGCGGGGTGATGGCCTCGACGTCTTGGGTGGTCATGCGTTCACGAACCACACGCTCCATACGGGAAAGACCTGTGCGAATCTGGTTTTCAATGAGTTCGCCAACTGCACGGATACGACGGTTACCGAAATGGTCAATATCGTCGACTTCCACTGGAATATCAACGGTTTCGCCCTTGCGTTCACCCTTAATGCTGGAGTCACCGTTGTGCAGTGCTGCGATGAAGTGCACCATCTGGGTGACGTCTTCTTCGGTGAGTACCATCGAGGACGGATCTGACAGTGGTGCATTCACACCGAGTTTGCGGTTAAGTTTGTACCGGCCGACCTTTGCTAGATCGTAGCGCCGCTCGGTGAAGTAGAGGTTGGCGAGCAAGCTTTGCGCGGCGTCGACCGAAACTGGTTCACCCGGGCGTAGCTTGCGGTAGATGTCTTTGAGCGCTTCTGCCTGGTCGGCGATGCCGTCTTTTTCCAGCGTGAGCATCATCGAGTCGTAGTTACCGAATTCTTCGCGAATGCGAGCTTCGGTCCAGCCGAGTGCTTTCAACAGCACGGTTACTGGTTGCTTACGGCGACGGTCCAGACGAACTGAAACTTGGTCTCGACGGTCAATTTCCAGCTCGAACCAGGCACCGCGTGATGGGATGATCCGCGCGGTGTAGATATCCTTGTCAGTGGTCTTATCCGGTGTGCGCTCGAAGTAGGCGCCCGGGGAACGGACCAGCTGGGATACGACGACGCGTTCGGTACCGTTAATGACGAAGGTACCTTCGTTTGTCATCAGCGGGAAGTCACCCATGAAGACGGTCTGCTGTTTAATTTCGCCGGTGTTGTAGTTCATGAACTCGGCTTTAACATACAGCGGTGCAGCATAAGACGCGTCACGTTCTTTTGCTTCCTCAGCCCCCATTTTGGGGTCTGAGAATTCCGGGTCGGCAAACGAGAGGGCCATAGTGCCCTGGTAATCCTCGATAGGTGAGATTTCTTCAAAAATCTCACCTAAACCCGACGTCGTGATGACTGAGTCGTCGCCGATTTCCTGTGCGTGTGCGACCTTTTCGGCCCAACGATCGTTGCCAACGAGACGGTCAAAAGATTCCGTCTGAAGGGCAAGTAGATTAGGAATATCCAGCGGTTCACTAATCTTTGCAAAAGAAATTCGACCGGACGAAGAGCCATGTCGATAGTTTGTAGCGGTTGTGTTGTCAGAGGTGCTAGAAGCGACCAACAGCGATCCTTTCACAGACCTTCCAAGATTTATCTGTACGCAGTGCCTGTACGTTCTCTCGGTACGCCACATTTCCTAAGACACGGGACCCACCGCTATATGAAGGTCAACCGGTCTTGTGTATGATCCTGTGGAGATGGCGTCATGCGATTTCAAATTCGACAACACCAAAACGACCTGGAGTCAGGGATACGCAAAGAATCAGTTTAGCTTGACGCAACCCTGTTTGTCCAGTACTTTCAGATAGCTATGACAAAGATCGCTTAGCGACTGTGATCTTTCCCACGAACTTGCTCCACAATATGGTCAATGAGTCCATCAAGGACGCTGATACCATCGGCCACTCCCCCACTCGATCCGGGAAGTGTTGCCACAAATGTGCTGCCAATCAGTCCTGCAATACCACGCGATAATGCCGCATGAGGCGTGGATTTCAGGCCCTCTAACAGCACCGAGGTCATCACATTTGGCATAGTCTGATCGAGATAGCCTCCGATGACTTCAACCGTTTGATCAGTGGGTGAAACGCCGGTTCCGCCACTGGTGATTAAGACGTTTGGCATCGGGCCGTAGTCACCAGCCAGGACGTGTTCCATGGTGGTTGCCAGGGCATGGTCTGCCACGACAAGCGCTTGCGGTGTCGCGTACCCCTTAGCTTGCAGCCACGCGACAAGTTGTGGACCGGCGTCGTCAGTATAGACTCCGGCAGCTGCACGAGTAGAGGCGATAATCACCAGCGCGCTGCGGTCTTCCAAGTGATGGCTATCAGCCATGTGGGGCTTGGCCGGCTGTGCTGGCACAGCGCGGGTCGGCTCAATGTGGGCGTCCCATTTCGTATCTGCGAAGAGATGAGCCGTCACGGTCTGGTTCGGCTGCAACCGTGCCATGGGCGGGATTTCGAGCAGTGCATTCGATCCAACGGCTTGAGCTAACAGGTGTGATCCGGCAGCGCCCTTGAGCTGAGCGACAACCTCGGTCCCGCGCACACCAATCACGCCTCGACGGTACTGGGTTTTAGCCTGGATACCGGTCACTGAGCTCTCGAGTCGGGCTTGGATCTGAACGGGTTTGATTCCTGCTTCGAAAGCTTGCCAGATTGCCGGTAGCACCAGGATGCGCATTGATACCAGGGTCGAGACGGGGTTGCCGGGCAACGCAATGAGTGGCGTGGAACCATAGACTCCGTAGCCTTGTGGCCCACCAGGTTGTTGGGCGACTTTGCCAATCCAGGAAGCGTCCAACCGCTCCAAGAGTTGTCGTACCACCTCATATTTACCTTCGGAAATTCCCCCGGAAGTCACAATGAAATCTGGTTGATGGTCACGAATCATACCGTCCAGCACTCCGCGGAAATCACGCAGATCATCGCTTGTAGCCCCGGTTGCTACGATATCCAGGTTGTGGAGCTGAGCCAGGCTGCGGATCAACGGGGTGTTAGCGTCAAAGATCTTGGCTGCAGCCGGCGTCGTGCTGGCCACAACTTCGTCACCACCAGCAATGACTCCGATGCGCGGACGAGCCCGCACCGGAAGCTCGGCTATTGCCTGGGATGCGGCCGTGGCCACGAGTGCCGCATCGATCACACTACCTTTACTAGCCAGCCGCGCGCCTGCTTGCATATCACTGCCAGCACGGCGGATGAATCGTCCAACGTCCACGGACGGTAAAAGCACAGAATCGCCAACCTCGACAAAGGTAGCAGGTGCAGCCTGTTCTACCGGGATAATCGCCACGACGTCGTCTGGAATCTTTGCGCCGGTCATAATTGGAACCGCGGTGTCATGACCATAGCCGTTGACACCGTATGGGTAGATCGTGGTTGGATCAGTACCCGCTGGTACATCTGGTCCGACTCGGAAGCGCCCTCCAGCCAAATTAGCGTACCCAACTCCGTAGCCGTCCATTTGTGAGTTGTCGAATCGGGGCGATGGGTATTGCGTGACCAAGTCTGCGGTCAGCTGCTGTCCAACAGCATGTGTCAGTGGCACGGTGGTAGCCGGGAGCTGGCCGATGGTATCGGATAAAAGCCGAGCCAACTTTGCCGCGTAGTCTTGCGAGGAGATGCTCATACAGCTTCTCCGGTGGGCTCAGCCGTCCAGTCTCCGGATTTGCCACCGGATTTTTCTAACACCTTGAGCTCGGTGATGACAGCCTGGGCATCAACAGCCTTAATCATGTCGTAGATGGTCAACGCCGCAGTCGATGCCGCTGATAGTGCTTCCATTTCTACACCGGTTAACCCCACGGTTTTGACCAGCGTCGTCACCCGAAGCGTCCCCTTGGCAACGTCAGAATCAAAGTCGACTGTGATTTTGCCTAACGGAATCGGATGACACAATGGAATCGTTTCCCAGGTTTTTTTCGCGGCCATAATCCCTGCGACCCGAGCTACCGGCAGGGCATCGCCTTTCGGGAGGTCGGCGTCCATAATCATTTCGACTACATCGCTGCGAGTATGGACGATGGCTTGGGCTCGAGAAGTTCTTGACGTAGTGTCTTTTGCCGTCACATCCACCATATGGGCCGAACCATCGGCGCGGACGTGGCTGAGTTGCTGGTCCATCGCTCCCTTTCATCCACATAACAGAAGGTCTAGACTAACTATAATTCGAAACACACCGTACTCCCCCAACATTCCAGGCAATCGTTAGATACATTGCACTGGAAAGGAGCACTCATTGTCAGGCTTGATCGATCAATTTGGCCGTACCGCCACGGATCTTCGCATGTCGTTAATCGACAAGTGCAATCTGCGGTGTCAGTATTGTATGCCAGCCGAAGGTCTAGACTGGATGAAAAAGGACTATATGATCGCCGCGCACGAGGCGATTCGGCTCGCAGATATCGCCGTCCGCCTGCTGGGTGTTGAAGAAATTCGCTTCACTGGTGGAGAACCTTTGGTCCGTGCTGATCTGGTTGACATCATCGACGGGGTCCATTCGCTCCACCCGGAAGTGGATCTATCATTGACGACCAACGGCATCAACCTCGAACGCAAAATCGATGCGCTGGTAGCTGCAGGACTATCGCGGATTAACGTCTCCTTGGATACCGTGTGCCCCGAAACCTTCGCCAAGATCACCCGTCGTGATCGGCTCACCAAAGTCCTCTCCGGGCTACATGCTGCCAAAGCAGCTGGCCTTGACCCGATCAAAATCAATGCGGTTCTTCTTCGAGGCATCAACGATCAGGAAGCCACCGAGCTACTGACCTGGACGTTAGAACACGGGTATAAACTCCGCTTTATTGAACAGATGCCGCTGGATGCCGAACACGCTTGGAAACGCGCCAACATGGTGACCGCTGCGGAAATCCGCGATCAAATATCGCAAACATATACGCTCAGTCCACATGAAGAAGAGCGCGGTTCTGCACCCGCCGAGCGGTTTAATGTCACTAATCCGTCCACCAATGAGGTCTTGGGCACCGTTGGCATTATCGCTTCGGTAACCGAACCCTTCTGTGCTGATTGCACACGTACCCGCATCACCGCAGACGCCAAGATCCGATCATGCTTGTTTTCACACACCGAGACCGACCTGATGGAGCTGCTGCGTGATGGGTCATCAGATGAAGCAATTGCCGAGGCCTGGCGCCAAGCCATGTGGCATAAACCAAAAGCCCACGGTCAAACCAAAACGGGACTCGGTATGCCAGGATTTGTCCAACCAGAACGCAGTATGAGTGCCATCGGCGGTTAGCTCATGGCGGCGACTGAAGACTCAAGCTTATTCGCCATTATTTTGGCCGGCGGCGCTTCGTCACGACTCCACGCCACCAGCCCTATGCCCACCGTTGATAAACCACTCCTAGAATTGCGGGGCAAGTCGGTACTCACCCACGTCATTGAGGCTGCTGCTACTCGTGTCACATCCCAGCGTATCGTTGTCGTGGGTCCGGCGTCCTTGCCTACCGGCCGGATCGCCACGGTCTACGAACAACCACCACGCTCGGGTCCCTATATGGGTGTCTATACGGGGTTGCAATACTTTGCCGAACGGTTCGGGCCAGCCCTCGAATCAGAGGCGGTGCTGCTCCTGGGTGCTGATATGCCAAACATTGCCCAGGGGCTCCCCTATCTTTTGAACCAACACAATGCTGCAAGATCCGCGAATGTGGTCATCGCCCAGGCTGCCGGACGACTCCAACCGTTGTTATCGTCTGTGCCCCGGTCGATTGCTGAGCACATCTTTGCCAAACCCCTAGTCAACACCGGGCTCATGCAAGTACTGCGAACCACTCAGTACAGGGTCGTGGAGGTGCCTGCCGCGGCTGTATCAGACGTGGATACCTATCAAGATGCGATAGACGCTGGCATCACGTTCTAGGCGTACGCTCCGTGGGCGGTCAGCTCAGCGTCTTGAAACACATGCAGCCGATCGATGTGGATGACCACGCGATCTGAGGTTGTGGGGACTGCTGCCCCGACGGGTGCATAAACGTTGAATGTTCCGCCGTCCCAGTCGACCGAGAGCTCGGTGCCAAACCTCCCGGCAAGTACCGAGCTTACTGTTCCAACTGTCGCATTAATTGGTACATTGCCATTCAAGGTCTCCAACCGGATATCCTCCGGTGCTACGGTAGCGACGCAACGGATGGCTGAAGTCTGTTCGTCCAGTGCTGAGACAACGACGTCGTCAGAGACCTGAAGATTTCTGTTGTCCGGATAAAATCTCCCCGCCGCCCAGGACCCTTGCAACACCGCAGCGTCCGACATGAATGCTGCTACAAAAGAATTCGCCGGGTGGGCAAGAATCTCAGCGGGTGGAGCATCCTGGATAATTCTTCCGCCATTGAGCACAATCACGCGGTCTGCCAGCGCCAACGCCTCAGTACGGTCGTGTGTCACGTGGACGGTCGTGAGGCCTTCATCCTGAGTGAGGCGGCGCAGTTGTTGGCGCAACCTAGCACGCAATGGTTCATCAAGCGCCGATAGCGCTTCATCCAAAAGCAATGCCTGTGGTTTGGAAACGATCGCCCGAGCAAGCGCAACACGTTGCCGCTGTCCGCCGGAGAGTGCGGCGGGTTTCTGCTTGGCATGGGCAGACAGCCCAACCTCTTGTAGAACGGCAGTCACCTGCCGAGTGATTGCTGCTTTGGCCACGCGTTGTCGTTGCAGCGGGTAGGCCACGTTCTGAAAAACCGTCAGGTGTGGCCAGACCGCATGTTCTTGAAACACCATGCCAAGGTTGCGTCTCTCAGGCCCCACCCACGACTTCTCATCTGCCACCCGGGTGTCTGCAATATCCACGCTACCGTGGCTGGGCTGAAGAAATCCCGCAATGGTACGCAATAGTGTCGTTTTCCCCGAACCCGAGGGGCCAACCAATGTGATGAACTCGCCGGGTTCAATACTCAGGTTGATATCCTGCAGTCCGCGGTGACCATTGGGATAAACATGGTGCACATCGATCAGTTGAAGCTTGGCCATAGTTAGTTTCCTTGTCGTTTCGAAGTCACAGCTGCGGTGATGCTGAGGCCAGCTATCCCCACGATGGCTACAATCAATGCCAATGCCGAAGCCGCGTTGTAATTACCCGCTTGTTGTAGGTTGAAAATCGCTACGCCGAGGGTTTGGGAACCTGGAGCCACGAGCAGAATGGAGATGGTCAGTTCTCGAACCGCTGTCAGGAAGACCATGATTGCACCGGTGGCAGCAACCGGTGCAACGATCCTGCCGGTTATGCCGATGATGGCCCGAAGTCGAGACGCTCCGGAAATGGTAGCGGCTTCTTCCAGTGTGGCGGAGACAGTGGCCAATGGTCCACGCAGTTGTTGCACCACTAACGCGAGAAACGCCATCACGTAGGCGACCAGGATGACCACCGGTGTATTGAAAATCCCAAGCGCCGGCGCAACAAGTAACCACCCGACAGCGATGACCAGACCGGGTAGTGCTTGTGGCAGGTTGGCGACGACGTCGATACTGGGGTTGATCGGGTGTTTGGAACGAGCCAATAATAACGCGACGCCGAGCCCGAGTATTGAGGTAATGCCTGCGGCCCCACCAGCCAACAGAACCGAGTTTTGAATGCCGGTTACTGCAGTGGGTGAGGTCACCGCAGTGACGAGATTATCCAACGTGATGTTTTCCAGCGTGAGCGGAACACCTGGCGCCGGCAAGAGCGCCTGACTTGCCAATGCCAGCATCGGCAGGATGGACACCACAACCACCCATAGCCAGGTGACGGCCATGGCTATGACACCAAGCACGCCGGTTTGGTAGTGCCGTGCCGAAGCAGACGCTGTAATTTGTGTGGAGTGGGCACCGCGGCGCTGGGCCAGAATCGCCACCAACGCTACCGCCATCAACACCATGGAAATGGCGGACACTTCTGGTAGCGGGTTTGTGGAGGATGAAGAAGAGAGTTCTCGATATACCAGCGTCGTCAATGTTGTGTAGCGTTCTGGCAGACCAATGAGCGCTGGGATGCCAAAATCTGACAGGCTCGACACGAAGGTCAGCATAAACGCGGCTTTCATGCCCGGCCGAATTAGTGGCAAGGTGGTCGTCCGCAAGACCGTCCAGTTGCTAGCACCAGATATCCGGGCGGCTTCTTCCAGGTTGCCCGGCACCTGTCGAATTGCCGCTGAGATCACCAAGTAAGCGATCGGATAGGAATGCACGGTCAATAAGAAAATGACACCGGTACCACCGAAAATCGAGAACGTATGGTCTATACCCAGCTGCGACAGCACTTGGTTGGCTGGACCATTGACCCCCAGCAGTGCCATCCAAGACATGGCACCGATGAAGGGCGGAATTAAAAATGGGATGAGCAGAAACCAGCGCAACAGGTTCTGTCCCGGAAAGCGGAAGCGCTCAAAAATGACAGCAAACCCAACACCCAGTGCCGTAGCGGCCAACGCCGACATCGCTGAAGAAACCAACGAGTTCCGAGTCGCATCATGTACCGCTGGATTGGCCAGTAGCAATTCGAAATCGGCTCGGGATCCCATCACGATGGTCGCGACAATGGGAACGATGACGAACCCGATGAGTCCTAACACCACTGCAATGCGCAGGAGGCGAAGGCCATCTTTACCATTGAGCCACTGGCGCCAACCTGATGTCGTAAGGCGCAGACCTGATGGCTTGGGTGTTACCGGCTGAGCATCAGTGACAGTAACACGGCTGGGTGCGGGTTTAGTGTCAAGCATGGTCAATTAGTCCAATAGGGAGTTGAATTGATCTATGGATTCGGACTGGATATCAGCGATGTGATCCAGGTCGGGGTCAAGGAGTTCCAGTTCGTCCATGGTTGGAGCACCTTCTGGTACGCCAACGTCAGACCGCACAGGCAAGTACGATTGCTCAACCGCAGTGGTTTGGCCTGCTTCTGAAATGAGGTAATCGACGAAGGCATTTGCGGCTTCAGGATTTTCGGTAGCTGAAAAAATACCGGCGGGTTGCGAGACGTATGGCGCACCGTCTGAAGGATAGACCAGGTCAATTGGGGATCCTTGCTCACCCATTTCACGGGCGAGGTAATCGACAACAACGCCCACTCCAGAAGTGCCATCTGCTACGGCTTGGCCTACCGGGCCATTGGATTCCAAGATGGTTGGGTCATTCGCCATGAGCTCTTCAAGCCATGTGTCCCCGAGGTTTTCATCATCGAGCCAGACGGCGGCGTTGAATGCTGCGGCACCGGATACGTCCGGGTTGGGCATAGATATTTGCCCCTGGTATTCCTCATCGGTCAGTTCCTGCCACGACTCGGGAGGCGCATCCATAATGTTGGTGTTATAGGCCAACACTGTCGGGATAACGCGGGTACCGACCCAGTATCCTTCCGGATCAACATAGGTCTCATCTATCTCTGCTGCGTTGTCGATTTCCAGTGGGGCCAGCACGTCGTCTTCAACATAGGCTTCAAACGTCGGAACATCTGCGGCTAACAACACGTCGGCCTGAATTTCCCCCGTTTCCTGTTCGGTGGCAATTCTGGCGGTGAGTTCGCCGGTGCCAGCACGAAAGGTTTCTACGGTGACCTCGGGGTGTTCGGCGGTGAAGTCTGCAATAATTTCGTCGATTTTTTCCTGCGGCTCTGATGTGTACAGCGTGATTGTGCCGGACAGTTCATTGGACGAACCTTCGGCGTTTGCTGATTCAGATGTGTCGCTGGAACAACCGGCCAGCGCCAAGGCAGAAGCGAGTGCAAATGGCAGGGTAGCTTTGGTGAAACGTTTCATGGAGTTCTCCTGATAGCTATGTGATGTCTGATTACTTGGGTAGTGGACGACTAAAGAGTGCAGTAGGAACTTCCAGTGGTACCGGCACAATGGCGTGTGTATCAGCGAAGAAGTCCAAAACACTGATGCCTGGGGCATCAATGCCCTGCAACGTACCGTGAGGTGCGTACGCATTTTGTTGATATGCCAAAGCCGGACCGGCCCAGACGGGGATCGTTCCAAGCATCGAGGCCGTAGGGAAATGCAGATGACCGCTGACAATCAACCGAACATCTGTTGCACTCAAGACGTTGCTCAACCGCTGGGGATCAGCAAGCCCCACCGTCGAGAGAAATTCGTGAGCAGTTGGTGTCGGAGGATGATGCATGGCAAGCACTGTGCCCAACGATGCCTCGGTTTGTAGTTCAGAGCTCAGCCACTCCAGTTGGCTATCAGTCAGATAACCCTGCAGCGTACTTTGACCATGGGTATTCAGGGTCACCACGCGCATCCCACCAATGAAATACACATGGTCACCGGATTCTGGGCCCCGGCACACTGCGCGGTGCGATCCATAGTTGTCTACATTCGAGTTGTCGTGATTACCCGGCAAAGTAACGACCGGGCAGTTTAACTCTTGGCTAGCTTTGTCGAGCAGAATGGTCAGTTCTGAACCGGCCAGACTTTCGTTGTTATAGAGATCGCCGGTTACCAAGACGGCATCCGGGCTGAAACGATCGGCCGCCGATAACGCGGTGCACAAACGCTGCCATGTATCGATCCGGTCGTACAGCAACTGGCTGTTCGTGGTGAGATGCAGGTCTGTAATCTGCAGCATTCGGGTGTGACGACCGGTCATGACACGTGGCTCCTAACGCCAAAGTGCATTTCCAGCGTGGCAAACTGTGCGCCAGTCACGCCGTGGGCTGCCAAATATTGTTTAGCGGATCCATACTTAACATCAACCAGTTCCAACGCACGCTGTAGTGCTGCTCCTGGGGACGCCATGTGTAACTGCATCGCGGTTTTGAACCCTGTAGGGTCCCCCGCAAGTTGTGTCTCGAGCTGACGTGTCATCTGACGACGATATGCCGGTGAAAGGTTCTCAGCTGATTGTGCGTAATCGGCGGTGATCGCCTCGGTTGAAACACCAACGGTTGCCATCAGCAACGCAACAACAAGTCCGGTTCGATCTTTGCCAGCTTTGCAATGGACGACCACGCCACAATCCACATAATCACAAATAGTTTGGACTGCGGCGGCTATCTGATTTCCGCGGTCAATCAATAGCAGCCGATACACGTCGTCGATCGCTGCTGCCAGCGGCACTTGTCCACGATAGAGCGGTACGTTGACATACGTGAATTCGTCGATGCAATCTGGCGCATCGGCAATTTCATATGGTTCGCGAAGATCCACAACACAAGCGATATCGCGGTCGCGTAGTTCCTGCTGCCCGGCAGGCGTGACTTCAGACAGTGCACCTGAACGGAAAATTTTCGGCGTTGTTTGGTTTGGCAGTGACCGGAAATTCGGTAGCTGAACCAACTGGGCCATTGGCTGTGAAGCCAAAACCTCACCTCGTTACAAGATTTCGAACATGCTGTAATGTGCTTACATCCTGTATTGCAACGAACCAAGGTAAACGTAATGTGTCACCTGCATCTATCCTGAGTAAAGCCTCAAATAACTATGCATCGGCGTAGGTAAGATACATTACATATCGTGTTGGGATTTGAGCGTTCGGGCGAAAACGTCAGCTAGCGCTTCTGAAGGACCGAAGGCTTGTGGTGGCCGCTGTTGTGAGACCGCCTGGTTGAGACCATTGAGCACTAGCGAATGAGCAATACGGCCGATCAGCGGTTCCGACGCTGCCGTCGGTGACGCCATAACGAGCAACACATCCGATAGGTCAGCCAGTGGAGCACGTGCGATGCTAGTGATGCCGATCACCGGTACCCCGGACATTCTGGCTGCCTCTACCGCTTCGAGAGTGTGCTTGTTCGCGCCGCTATAGCTTACGGCAACCAGCGCATCTCGTGGGGTGAGTAAGCGTGACCCGAACTGTTGTTGGAGCACATCCGTGGGAGCAACGGCATCGCGGCCGTGCATCATGAACCGCAATGCAGCTTCTTGTGCTGGCATTGATGATTCCCCAGAACCAATAAACATGATCTTGTGCGCAGCGTCTAAGACCTCTACCGCGTCAGCGAATTGTATCCTGTCCAAGGTATCCGAAACGGTTTGTAGCTCCTGAACGGCCGTCGAGAACACGTGGTCCATGACATTGTGGGTCGCGTCCCCTCCGGTCGTGTCGTCCTGCGCAACGCCCCTGGGTTCCTGCATGCCGAACCGAATGACGTCGTTGCGCAGCGCGTTATATCCGGCATAACCGAGCTTTTGTGTCGTTCTCACGACGGTGGCAGATGAGGTGCCTGCCTCCTGCGCGATTTCCAAGGCGCTGGATGCAGCGATCCGTTTCGTATCTGCTAAGAGAACTTCCACCACACGTTGTTCAGTCGGGGATAATCGGGAGCGGGACGTTCTCAGATGACCAATAAGGGCCCTGCGAGTTTTGGGTGTCGACTGTTGATACTTGTGTGCCATGTGTAGTTACAGGTTCCGGAACAGTTCAGCAGAGTATTCACAAATATCGCCGTTGAGGATATAGGGATGGTCGTACCCTAAGGCAGCTGATAAGCCGAGTCGAAATAGCGCTCCATGACCGACAAGTATGACGTTATGGCTACGGTGTCGTTCAGCAATGTATCGAAAGGCATGTAACGCACGCTGTTGCACCGCGTCATCAGATTCTTTGGCACACATGAGCTCTGCGAGGGTCTCTTCATCAAAGTCTCCTAGGTGCACACCCTCAGCCGGTCCGAAATCGCGTTCATTGAGGTTCTCTACGGCGTGCACCCGGGCGATATCTAGGATCTCAGCCACTCGTTGAGCTGTTTGAACGGACCGCATGAGCGGTGATGAGTAAATGGCGTGCCAGTGACCCATCCGTTGCAAAGTTTGGGCGGCTTTGGTGGATTCAAAGTAGCCTTCGGCGCTGAGCGGGTTATCGGTGCGACCTTGCAGGAGTCGTTTCTTGTTCCACTCGGTGCGTCCGTGACGGACAAAGGCCCATTTCATAACCATTCCTTGCCTAGAAGTCAGCTGGTGTATACGTTTCTACGCCGCTGATGTTACCTGCGCTCAAGGTAGCGCCTTCCCACAGGTGAATAATCGGCAACCAATAGATGACAAGGAAGATTCTTTTGTGTAACGCTGACGAGATTTACCCGGGCACGGCAGTTTTGCAGCTTAAAACACTCCACCCTCGCTGTATGTTTACAGCGAGGGTGGAGTTGAAGTCAGATCAAGACTGATGCTGACCGTAGTGAGCTGAAGCTTACTTCAGAGTTACGGTAGCGCCAGCGCCTTCCAGGGTTTCCTTGGCGGCATCTGCAGCAGCCTTGTCCACGCCTTCGAGGACGGCCTTTGGTGCGGCGTCAACGAGGTCTTTTGCGTCTTTCAGTCCAAGGGAGGTCAGAGCGCGTACTTCCTTGATGACACCGATCTTGGCATCGCCAGCGGATTCGAGGACAACGTCGAATTCGGTCTGCTCTTCTTCAGCACCTGCATCGTCGCCGCCGGCTGGGGCGCCTGCAGCAACTGCAACTGGAGCTGCAGCGGTTACGTCGAATTCTTCTTCGAAAGCCTTGATGAATTCGGACAGTTCGAGCAGGGAAAGTTCCTTGAACTGATCCAACAGTTCTTCAGTTGACATTTTTGCCATGGTATTGGCTCCTTAAAAGTCGTGTGTTTATTTGGTCCGGCACACAGGGTGCCACGAGTTAGGCAGCTTCTTGTTTCTCGCGCAGTGCTTCTGCGAGACGAACAGCCTTTTCGATTGGGGCCTGGAACGTAGCGGCAGCCTTCGACAGGGAGCCCTTCATTGCACCAGCCATCTTAGATAGCAGAACCTCGCGTGATTCGAGGTCAGCCAGTTGAATGACATCAGCTTCTTCAAGTGGCTGGCCATCCATGTAGCCGCCCTTGATGACCAACTTGTCGTGGCCTTTGGCGAAATCACGCATAACCTTGGCAACGTCAACGGTTTCACCCGAGACGAAGGCGATTGCGGTAGGGCCGGTGAGTTTGCCTTCGAGAGCAGTAACTCCGGCTTTTTCTGCCGCAATGGCAGTTAGCGTGTTCTTCGCCACGGCGTAAGTAGCGTTCTCACCCAGATCGCGACGCAAGGTCGTGATCTCTTCTACGGTGAGACCACGGTATTCTGTGACTACAGCCGAGGATGAGTTGCGGAACAATTCCGTCAGCTCTTCGACGGCTGCAGTTTTTTCAGCATTCGCCATGGCACTCCTTCCTTCGTGGATATGCCGGCCGCTCAAACACAAAAACGCCCCGTGCAGGTGCACAGGGCGCAAAGATTCTCGACTGCTCAGAAGACACAGTTCGTCTGTTGCTCTCATGTTCACCTGCGCGGGCCGCTCATACGATGAGCTTTTACAGTGTCATCCATTTTGCACAGATGAATACGACCGGCGGTCTTCGGTAGGCCCAAGCATACCTAGGTCGGCTCGGTGTTTGCAAATCGCGCCATAAGTGGTCACCCTGGTTGTCCCTGTCACCTTCGACTCGATGGAACCGTTTGCTATAGGTGCGTGAGCTACCGGCAACTTCGGTATCAAAGTTCCAATGGAGGATGAGAACGGTCTCAGACAGCTGTTCTAGCCGAACTCTTAGGCATGCAAAGAGCGGACCAGGAAAAATATTCCTGATCCGCTCTTTGCTAGCTCCCCACGTTTGAGTGGGTCATTTTTACTCGTATTTACTCGTCGTCTTCTGGAAGAACGCGAGTGACGTTTGGATCGATCTGAACGCCCGGACCGAAGGTGGTGGTTACAGTCGCTTTGGTGATGTAACGACCCTTGGCAGCGGATGGTTTCAGACGAAGGACTTCGTCAAGTGCTGTTGCGTAGTTCTCGGTGAGCTGCTCAGCGGTAAAGCTGGTGTTGCCGATGATGAAGTGCAGGTTTGCGTGGCGGTCGACGCGGAAGTCGATTTTACCGCCTTTGATGTCTTTGACTGCCTGCGCAACGTTTGGTGTGACGGTGCCGGTACGTGGGTTTGGCATCAGGTTACGTGGGCCGAGGATTTTACCTAGGCGGCCAACTTGGCCCATCATGTCCGGTGATGCAACGGCGGCGTCGAAGTCAGTCCAGCCACCCTGGATACGTTCAACCAAGTCATCGGAACCAACGAAGTCTGCGCCAGCTTCTACAGCGGCTTCTGCGTTGGCACCGGTTGCGAAAACGACCACACGAGCGGTTTTACCGGTACCGTGTGGCAGGTTCGCGGTTCCACGGACCATCTGGTCTGCTTTCCGCGGGTCTACCGAGAGACGCATTGCGACCTCTACGGTGGTGTCCTTGGAGGACGGGTTGATTTTTTGGGCTAGAGCAATTGCTTCGGCTGGTGCGTACGGACGGTCTTCTACCTTTGCCGCTGCTGCCTTATATGCTTTGCTGCGCTTTGCCATCTGCGTTTTCTCCTTATGCAGTTGTGGTGTCGTCGGGCCGCGCTCGGCCCTACCACGGGATTTGAGAAGTTGTGAGTTAGTCTTCGACGGTGATGCCCATGGAGCGGGCAGTTCCGGCAACGATCTTGGTTGCGGCGTCGAGGTTGTTGGCATTGAGGTCACGCATCTTGGTTTCGGCAATCTCTGCTGCCTGAGCCGTGGTGATCGAGCCAACTTTAACGGTGTGTGGTGTCCCAGAACCCTTCGCGATCCCAGCTGCTTTCTTAATCAGCTGCGATGCAGGTGGGGTTTTGGTGATGAAGGTAAATGAGCGGTCTTCGTAGACGGTAATTTCTACCGGGACGATGTTTCCGCGCATGGATTCAGTTTCGGCGTTGTAGGCCTTGACGAACTCCATCATGTTGACACCGTGCTGACCAAGTGCTGGGCCAACTGGTGGAGCAGGTGATGCTGCACCCGCTTCAATCTGGAGTTTGATCAGACCGGAGACCTTTTTCTTTGGGGCCATTTTGGGGTCCTTTTCTTCTTTGGATAACGCCAACCACAGGAGCGTGGGTGACGGGGCGATCACCGTGGCGCGGCGATCTGTACATTACAGGTCCAAACAAAGCCTTCGGACCTGCAATGAAGTCTTTATGCGGTTATTCTGCTTTGGCCACTTCGTGGAAGCCAAGCGTCACTGGGGTTTCACGTTCGAAGATGGTCACCAGTACGACCAGCTGACGTGATTCGACCTTGACCTCAGAAATCGTCGCTGGCAGGGATTCGAATGGACCTTCCTTGACGATGACGGAATCGCCAACCTGGTAATCCACTGATACCTGCGGTGCAGCTTCTTCGGCGGCTTCCCCCTTGAGCGGTGCGCCAGCCTTCTCAGCTTCTTTCGCGGCTTCTTGCATGAGTGACGGCGCCAGCATGTCAAAGATTTCTTGCTGTGTCAGTGGCACTGGATCATGGGCATTGCCGACAAAGCCAGTAACACCGGGAGTATGGCGTACCGCAGCCCAAGCGTCTTCAGTCATATCCATCCGAACCAGGACATAGCCTGGAACACGCACGCGGTTAATAACCTTGCGTACCGTGTTTTTGATTTCGACGACTTCCTCCATAGGAACTTCGATTTCGTAGATATCGTCTTCGACCTCGAGCGTCTGACTACGTGTTTCAAGGTTCGCTTTCACCCGACGCTCGTAGCCCGAGTAGGTGTGAATTACATACCAGTCGCCTGGGGCACGACGTAGTCGCGTACGCAATTCGTCTGCGACTTGTTCAGGATCTTTCACAGCAGGTTCTTGCGGAGCTTCGGTATCAGCAGACGCGGTTTCGAGGTCTTGGTCAGCTGCGATATCTTCTGCGACTTCAGCTGGCTCTTTGACGGCTACCTCGTCGGCTTCAGTATCAGCTACATCGTCTACTTGCTCGTCGCTATTTTCGACGTCAGCGGCGGCTTCAGCGGGTTCCTGCTTTTCCTGTGCGACGTCGTCGTTCACCTCGTCAACCGAAGCGGCTACTTCTTCAACTTCGGTTTCGAAATTTGGATCGAGTTCGTTCTCCGACACTAGGTATCCTGCTTTCTCAACGGTCAATCACGGGTATTTACTGACATCTTCACTAACGGGAAGTCCCCCGCGATGCATGTGAAGTTTTTAGAGGCCGTCAGAACTACCGAACACCCAGGATGCACCCATACCGAACAGCCAGTCGAGCAGGCTCACCAGCGCAATAATGATGACCACGAAGACCAGGACTGTGCCAGTCATTTTAATGAGCTCTTGCCGGGTCGGGGTAACGACCTTGCGCATCTCGTCCACGACTTGACGCAAGAACATCATGATGCGAGCAAAGAACCCACGCTTTTCAGCGTTCTGGGATGCTGATGTATTGCTCACTGATCCTCGCTACATACGGTTTGCTGATAGGTTCTTCGATTCTTTCGAACCTCATGCGCAGGGCAGACAGGACTCGAACCTGCAACCTACGGTTTTGGAGACCGTTGCGCTACCAATTGCGCCACTGCCCTAGGTTTTGACCGCACACAAAATCTGGTGTGCGACCTACACCAGAGTCTAATCATAGCTAATGCAAGCCGCCTCGACAAATCCAGTGGATCCATGGGAGTCACAGCGGGAGGCAGCATACGTCACTAGACCGCAGGACATATAGGCTGATGCAGTATCATAGCCCCCAGATAAAAGCTTGCGAGCTGCATGCAGTCCGCCCCAATTCGAAAGGCTCAGGCCACTCATGGTTGAACCCGCACGTCGCGTTTCTGCCCGTCTGCAATCCATCCCCGAATCAGCAACTCTCGCGATTACCGCGAAGGCCAAACAGCTGCGGGCCGCAGGCGAGCCCGTGATTGGCTTCGGCGCTGGCGAACCTGATTTCCCGACCCCCGATTATATCGTCAAGGCCGCACAACAAGCCGTAGTCGACCCGGCGAATCACCGTTATACACCTGCCGCAGGGCTGCCCGAACTGCGACAAGCCATTGCAGATAAAACACTGCGCGACTCCGGTGTAGCCGTTGAAGCATCCCAGGTAATTGTCACCAACGGTGGGAAACAGGCCGTGTACAACACATTCGCCGCCCTCACCGATCCGGGTGACGAAATCCTTTTACCCGCCCCGTACTGGACGACTTACCCGGAAGCAATCAAATTGGCTGGTGGCACGGCAGTGGATGTCTTTGCTGGCGCCGAGTCAGGTTACAAGGTCACGGTGGACCAGCTTGAAGCGGCTCGGACTGAAAACACCAAGGCTTTGGTCTTTGTTTCCCCGTCCAACCCTACGGGCGCGGTCTACACGCCGGAGGAAACCGCAGCCATTGGGCAATGGGCGCTGGAACAGGGCATCTGGGTCATCACCGACGAGATCTATGAACACCTGGTCTACGATGAGGCCATTTTCACTTCGATCGTTAAAGCTGTTCCGGAACTTGCTAACCAGGCCGTTATCCTCAACGGGGTAGCCAAAACGTACGCGATGACCGGTTGGCGTGTTGGCTGGATGATCGCCCCGGCAGATATCACCCAGGCCGCCACCACGTTACAGTCGCACGCCACTTCAAACGTGAACAACATTGCCCAAAAAGCCGCCCTAGCAGCGGTATCTGGGCCCCTTGATGCCGTCACCGATATGCTGAAAGCCTTTGACGAGCGTCGTCAAACCATGGTCAAGATGCTCAATGAAATCGACGGATTCCATTGCCCGACCCCCAAGGGCGCGTTCTACGCCTATGTTGACGTGACGCGAGCTATCGGCAAGGAAATTGCTGGTCAACGCGTAGACACCTCGACCGAACTGGCACAAGTCATTCTCGACAAAGCTCAGGTCGCGGTCGTGCCGGGCGAAGCCTTTGGGAAGACCGGCTACTTGAGACTCTCGTACGCGCTGGGCCTGGAGGAACTCGTTGAAGGCGTGACCCGCATTCAACGACTCATCAACCAGTAACCGCATACGCTGAACGAAACCTTTACTCTGTGCGCAAATGCGTCATAAACTCATTGTTTATGACGCATTTGCGAATCTCTGAAGCTGCCGATTACCTCGGCGTCTCGAACGACTCACTTCGCCGTTGGATTAGCAACGGAAAACTCAAGGCCTACCAGGACGACGCCGGAAAACAAACTGTTTCTGGAGCCGATGTGGCAGCACTGGCACAAGACGCTGCGCAGGGCCGCCAGAATGCACCAGCAGAACTGACCTCATCCGCCCGAAATAAGCTAACCGGATTAGTCACCAAGGTTGTATCCGACAAGGTGATGTCACAAGTTGAAATGCAGTGCGGTCCATTCCGGATGGTATCGCTCATTTCAACCGAGGCCGTTCAAGAACTCGACCTGCAAGTCGGCTCCCCTGCTGTGGCAACGGTCAAAGCCACTCACGTTGTTCTGGAAACCACTGGACTATCACAATGAGACATCCACTCGCAGCCCTCCTCACCGCCACCACTCTTGGTATAACAGGATGTAGTGGCACACCGGATTCCCCAGAGGCCGATGTCACAGCAGAAGAGGTTTCTCTAACAGTGCTGGCCGCGGCCTCTCTCCAGAAATCCTTTGATGAAATCGGCGAAGAATTCACCGCCGACCACCCTCATATCACATTGGACTTCAACTATGCCGGCTCCTCCACACTGGTGGAAAATCTTGAAGCGGGCGTCCCTGCAGATGTCTTCGCCTCGGCAGATGAGTCCAATATGCATAAGGCCGAAGAAGCTGATGTTATTGAGCCAGAGACCCGAGGGCTATTCGCTTCAAATAAACTCGTGGGCATCGTGCCGTCGGATAATCCCGCCGATGTGTCAACTTTGGAAGAGGCGAATGCTGAAGGCGTGAACTTGGTAGTTTGTGCACCACAAGTCCCCTGCGGTGCACTATCGCAGACCTTGGCAGACGCCGCTGGCATGACGTTGAATGCTGTTTCTGAAGAACAGCAAGTTACTGATGTGCTGGGTAAAGTACGTTCCGGTCAGGCAGACGCGGGGCTGGTATACGCCACTGATGCTGCACTGGCCCCGGATGAAATCGACACCTTCGACCTAGATGGCGCTGAGGATGCATTGAATATGTACCCGATTGCCCGAACAGCAGACTCTACGCATCCTGATGCAGCCGATACCTTCATTGAATATGTTCACTCCGAGCCCGGGCAGGCTATCCTCGAAAAAAACGGCTTCACCGCACCCTAGGACACCCCCAGAGGATTGATGACCACCACAACGAACTCTTCGTCAAAAGTCACGCGGCATTCAATCTTGACCGCCGGCATCCCCGGCGCAACCATAGCTATGGCGCTGCTGGCCGCCGTTTTCTTTGTCCTTCCATTCGTGGCGCTGCTTACCGGTATCACCTGGTCCGATATCCCGACGCTGTTGACTAGCCAATCGGCACTCGATGCACTGTGGCTGTCACTACGAACCTCAATAGTGGCTACTACCATCTGCGTTGTCCTGGGAATCCCTCTCGCGTTAGTCTTAGCCCGCACTGACTTTCCCGGCCGCACACTCATGCGAGCCATCGTTTTGGTCCCGTTGGTTATCCCCCCGGTAGTTGCAGGCATTATCCTGACGGAAGCCTTCGGACGCCGCGGACTCATCGGCGAACACCTATCCGCCTTTGGTATAGACATTGCTTTTACCACCGCGGCCGTGGTGATCGCCCAGACTTTTGTTTCGCTACCGTTTATGGTGACCACATTAGAATCCCACCTCGGCTCATCCGGTGAGCACTATGAACGCACCGCCCAGTCCTTGGGTGCCTCGAACTGGCGAACCTTCATCACTATCACGCTGCCATTACTGCGGCCCGGATTGATCTCGGGTGCCGTACTTACCTTTGCCCGAGCACTTGGTGAATTCGGGGCAACTATCACTTTTGCAGGGTCGCTACAGGGCACCACTCGTACCATGCCCCTGGAAATCTACCTTGCACGTGAAACCGACCCAGAATCTGCTGTTGCCTTATCATTAGTGTTAATTCTGATAGCCATCCTGGTCATTGCCATCGCCTACTTCCGTCCCGCCAAAAACCAGAGCTAGGCCGCGCCGATGACCACACAGGCTACTAATCTCGATGTCAATCTCACCGTTGTCCAGCGCAACGTTGATCTCACGTTTAGTGTGCCAGAAGGACAAACACTCGCGTTACTGGGATCCAACGGTTCTGGCAAAACCACAACCCTACTTGCGCTTGCTGGCTGGCTGATCCCCGATAGCGGCCATGCACGACTTGCCGATACTGTATTGTTTGACTGCCCAGCTCCAGCAGCAAAACCCCGCGTATGGGTGCCCGCTGTGGATCGTGGTATCGGATATCTTTCACAGAACCATCACCTCTTCCCTCATTTGTCGGCCCACGAGAACATTATGTACGGCATGGATCGTGCAGGGATCGTTGGTCGCAAAGCTCGCAAGGGCAAGGCCGCAGAGTGGTTGGAGCGCGTTGGCTTAGCTGGATACGGCAAACGCAAGCCCGGACAACTTTCAGGTGGTCAGGCCCAACGTGTGGCGATCGCCCGGGTACTTGCCTCCGGGCCTCGGCTAGTCCTACTTGATGAACCCTTGGCCGCGTTGGACGTTGAAGCTGCACCAGCTATCCGACAGTTGCTTGCTGAAGTCCTGACAGACCACACAGTTGTTCTAGTAACACATCATCAAAACGACGTCGACGCTCTGGCTGATCGCGTCCACCACATCGATCCCCAGGGCCCAACACGACCTACTGCGCTATAAGTATGCTCGCTGGGGGAATAATGCTGGGCTCGGCAACATTAATATAGTCACGGTAGTCTTATACTTTGGCTACCCGACTGGCGACCGACTTTTTATCACGCTGAGAGGCAGAATCTATGTTGCGCACCATGTTCCACGGCAAAATTCACCGTGCCACGGTAACCGAAGCAAACCTACACTACGTCGGTTCTGTGACTGTGGATCAAGATCTGCTGGATGCCGCGGGCATCTTGCCTGGCGAATTAGTGTCAATCGTGGACATTACCAACGGAGCACGCCTGGAAACCTATACGATCGCCGGCGAGCGCAATTCTGGGGTACTTGGCATCAATGGTGCGGCCGCGCACTTGATCAATCCCGGCGATCTCGTCATCCTCATCGCCTATGCGCAAATGAACGACACAGAAGCCGCAACTTATCAGCCCAAAGTTGTGCATGTTGATAGCGATAACCGCATCATCGGTCTTGGTCATGACCCCGCCGAGGCGATGGCCGCAGGAATGCAACGCCCCCCACATGCTCGCGCGCTTCGCGACAGTCAAGCCGAACTCTTGGATCACTTCACGACATCGCAGGCCTAGACTCACGTCCTGTGGCTTACAAGAACCATAAGGGTCCACGGCTCCCCCAGAAGATCATTCCTTCTGCCTCTCAGAACCATTGCAGCGTCCCTTCGTGTCGATAAAGTTTTCATAACACCATCAAAATAGCCCTCGAACTGTTGAGCTAGTCACACTCATCCCGTTATGGTGGTCAACATCCTGATGAGCAGGTGTTCTTAATCACTCAACCGAGGAATAATGCACCCGAACAATCAACCGCGTCGCTGCTCTAACACAGGATCGCGGCTGGTCGGTGCATCATAAGGATGGTTTCTTTTATGCTTCGAAGCACATCAAGAATAACGAAGGCCGCTGCACTGTCAGCTACAGCTCTGCTGGCCCTCACCGCTTGCGGTGGCGATGGCAATGGCGAAAGCGCCGATAACGGGGAATCAGGTGAGGTCATCACCGTGGGCATCGCTGGTGAGGTCCCCTACTCCTACCTCAATGACGAAGGCGAACCTGAAGGCGCCACCGTAGCACTGGCCGAAAGGATTTTCGGTGATATGGGCTATGAGGTCGAGGCTGAATTAGTCGACTGGGACAACTTAATTCCAGGTCTGAATGCAGAGCGTTTTGATGCCATCTCGGCAGGGATGTCGATCACTCCCGAGCGTTGTGAAGAAGCAGCCTTCGCAGAGCCAGAGATCATGTACACCACCGCACTTTTGGTCGAAGAAGGCAACCCGCACGATGTCCAGAACCTCGACGATGTACTGGAAGCTCAAGAAAATGGTGAGGATATTCAATTAGCAACGCTCACCGCAGGTATCGAAGCAGGTTATTCCACTGACATGGGCTTGGACTATGACGGTGTTGGTAGCGCTGATGAAGGCATTGAGATGGTTCAAGGCGGACGCGCCGATGTCTTCGCCCTCACAGCTATCTCGCTGACTGAAATGGCCGGCGACGCAGATGGGGTTGAAGTCACTGAACCATTCGTGCAAGAAATCGACGGCGTGAAACAATACGGCGCCGGTTCCACCGTCTTCCGCCAGGACGACACCGAGACTCTTGACGAATACAACGAGCACCTCGCACAACTGAAATCCGACGGAGAGCTGGGCGAGATCATTGGTGAGTTTGGCTTCACTGATGCCGAGGTGCCGCCGGAGGACATGACCTCTGAAGCCCTCTGCGCTGGTGACCTCGAATCCCTGCAGGATATCGAGGACTAATTTCACCCTCCGCATTTTCCTGACGGCTCCGTCCGGCCACTCAAGCGGCCGGACGGAGCCAAACTTTTCACAGCAAAAGGAACTGGAGACCTCTTGTGGATTATCTCGATGCACTCTCCATGCACGCCTCTCGCCTCGGCGAAGGCCTGCTACTGACTCTGCAGCTCACGCTCATCAGCGGAATTTTAGCCTTTATTGTTGCGGTCATCCTCGGGCTCATGGCCGGTAGTACAAAGAAGCTTGTGCGCTTTCCCGCTCGCATCATCATCGAATTCTTTCGCGGCACGTCACTGCTCGTGCAATTAATGTGGCTTTTTTATGTGCTTCCCCTTTTCGGCCCCAGCCTCGATGCAATGCTTGTCGGAATTTTTGCATTGACCCTGAATTATGGAGCCTACGGTGCCGAGGCAGTCCGAGCGTCTATGACCTCCGTGCCGCAGAGCCAGTGGGAGGCCACCATCGCGCTGTCTATGTCATGGCCACATAAGATTCGTCGGGTAATCTTCCCTCAGGCATGGGCTTTGATGTTGCCCTCACTGACCAACCTCTGGGTACATCTACTCAAAGGCAGCTCGATCGTCTACATCATCGGCATGAGCGAATTTACTTTCGAGCTTCTCCAACTACGGCGCACAACAGACTGGTTTTTTGCACTCGCTGTGGTCGGTCTCGTTGTATATTTCCTCATTGCCCTGGCCCTGACTCAACTTATGCGACTACTGGAAGTCCGTGCCAAACACCGGCTCGGACGAGGCCCCAGCCTCAAAGAAATTTTGTCTCCGATGCCTCCCAAACCCTCCGTTGCCGACCACACCACAGCGCCCCATAGCATGGGAGGGTCCCGATGAATATGCTGACAATGCTCACTACGACCGTCGCCGGAACCGTAGATGCCCCTGACATTGATGACACCACAAGTTTCTGGCGTTGGGACTTCGCGTGGGAAGTCCTGCCGGAAATGTTGCGGTCCTTTCTCCAGGTGACCCTTCTGGTCACCATCGTCGGCACACTGATCGCTGTTGTGCTGGGCCTAGCAATCGCTATTTTGATACGGGTCTTACCTCGGCCACTGGCGTGGTTCGTTACCTGGGTGGCAAATTTCATCCGGATGACTCCGATTGTTGTTCAGCTGCTCGTAGTGTTCTACGGTTTTGTCTGGATGGAGCCCATGACCATTGCGCTACTGGTCTACGGTGTGCACTATTCCACGTATATGTCAGAGGTCTACCGCGCGGGTATTGACTCTGTGCCTACCGGGCAGTGGGAAGCCACGACGGCACTTTCAATGCCAGCAACCCGCGTCTGGAGCCGGGTAGTCATCCCGCAAGCGCTCCGCTCTACGGTACCGTCACTTGGAAACTATGCGATATCGATGTTCAAAGACACGCCATTTTTAATCGCGATCTCCGTTATGGAAATGGTGACGACCGCTCTGGAAATTGGTGGATTTACTTACCGTTACATCGAAACCATTACCATCGCCGGCGTAATCTTCTTGGTCGCCAGTTACCTCACCGCCGTCCTCGTCAACCGATTGGAAAAACGACTTGCCTACAAACACTGAGCACCAGCACATGCAGCACGTGATCGAATTTCAGGATGTCGAAAAACGATACGGCGACAAAACAGTTCTCAAAGATCTGAACTTCACTATCGAACGGGGCGAACGCGTCACGCTCATTGGTCCCTCAGGTTCGGGGAAAACCACGGTTCTGCGTCTTGTGATGACACTGGAAGAACTCACCGGAGGCTATGTCTTTATTGACGGCAAGCCACTTGCCTATGAGCATCGCGGGGGAAAACGTGTTCCCGTGTCCAAACGCGACCAAAAGCAGCTGCGCACCCGCATCGGCATGGTCTTCCAACATTTCAACCTGTTTCCAAATATGACGGTCCTAGAGAACATGATCGAGGCGCCAGTCCATGTGCTTGGAAAGTCCAAAGCTGATGCCACCGCACGGGCACATGAACTCTTAGCCCAGGTCGGACTGCCAGATAAAGCGGATGCACATCCGACCTCTCTGTCTGGCGGTCAACAGCAACGTGTCGCGATTGCACGTGCATTAGCCATGGATCCTGAGATCCTGCTGCTGGATGAAGTCACCTCTGCTCTCGACCCAGAAGTGGTTGGAGATGTCCTACAGGTCCTACGGGATGTTGCAGCAACAACCAATGTCACAATGTTGATTGTGACCCACGAGATGAGTTTCGCACGAGATGTGTCGCATCGGGTGATGATGTTGGACGGTGGCAAAATCATCGAAACCGACGATGCCGAGACTATTTTCACCAACCCCAGCAACGAGCGAACCCAGCAATTCCTCTCCGCAGTGCTACGCAACGACTGACACAGCCGCACCCCATAATCAGTGTTAACTATGCGGTGCTGCAGCCGGTTCACTGCCTGCGTTACGGCGTTTCGTACTTGCACGCCAAATCGTCACAACAATCATGATGGCCAGTAAGATTGCACCAACATAGCCGTTGAGGACATAAACCAAGTTGACCATCTCATCAAATGGCAACCAGAGACCGATCACCGTACCCAGCAACGCCAGAACAATAGTGAGGACTTTATACTTCTGCGTACCATCTGGGAAAAACCGTGACGAAACAGTCCACAGCAACGGAATCGCCGTGGTGTAGATACCAGCCAGGATCATTAACGAAATGAGCGAAGCGACAAATGGCGCGATATCGCTTGCCAACACCAACATCGGAATCTGCATACCAGCAACACGATCAATGTTGGCCAATAAGCCCATGCCGACAATTATGCATGCCAGAGAAAAAATGACACCGCCTGCTACACCACCTGCGCGTGCCTCCCGGTGCGTGGGAATGGTCTTACCAAGTGCAGTCAAGAATGCTGCTAACCACAACATACAGAAACCCACATAGCTCAACCCCGCTACGGCCCAGTTATTCGATGCCTGCTGGACATCGAGGTCACCCACCATGTTATGACCAGCAAGCACTCCGGTCTCAGCATTGATAATACCTACGACGCCCAAACTAATTGCCACTACAACGATGATCGGACCAATCTTGCCGATTACATCTACCAGAGAATTCAGACCAAACAGGACCGTGACAGCCACCAGAGCGGTGAGGCCGAAGCCACCTACCCAGCTTGGCAAATTATAGTGTTCTTCAAAGACGGCCCCTGCTCCGGCTACCATCACGGTAAACGATAGGAACACGAACAGGATCGAAAAGTAGTCGAAAAATTTTCCAACGTATTTTCCGGCATAGTACTCAAAGATTTTCGAAGGTTTCTCGAATTGTTCGCGCCGACCGACAGTCAGGAACTGTACGGAAATGAAGCTCATGAGCACCAATACAATGAGACCGGTCCCAAAGAGTCCCCAAAAGCCATACGAGGCGTAATACTGCATAATTTCCTGGCCGGTGGCAAATCCCGACCCAATGAGAAATGCCATGATCGCACCGGCATACGTTAAGACGCGCATGACGCTGGATCGTTCAGTCGAAAACAGATGTGTCTTCTTTTCTCGTGTAATTTTTCCCATGTGAGAGCCTTCTGTGTTGAGCGCTAGCTGATATATTGCGGATACAATATGAGATATATCACTAAAGTCGAACTCTAGGGCAGCTTGCTGTGACCGTCAATATGTTCAGCGTGGATTTTCATCATGATCTCACGCGGCGACGAAGGCTTAAGAGCAGGCGCTGGCGCCAAGCAACGCTGTTACAACACGGTCTATGACAGTTATGCTGTGGGGCAAGGTTGGCTGTGCCACACAGCATCAGGAGACGTTGAACCAGACCGCAGGAGGCACCGTTGTTCAGAGATGCCCGCAGTTGGCCTGGTCTGTCAAAATCAAACCAACATGTGGTACTCTCGGCATGGGCTAGATCGTTGGGCCTGGATGAATCGGATTTACATCGCACCAATGCATCGCTAGACCCGAACCATCGTCTTGAGATCGCTGCCGACTCTGAGCCTGAAGGCTGGGACCCCCAGACCGCAACGTTTCTGCAGCTGTTCAATGTTTCACTCTTATATGGTCCACAATGGTTTCTGGATGCTGCACGGGACATTCCCAATGAGGTCTTGGCATTAGAATCCAGCATGCTGGAGGTCGGCTACAGTGCCCACGCGCGGTCTCACGGGGAAGAAGCAATCTTTTACGCTGAGGATATCCCGTTTTACGACGATGCCCAGCTCAACATCACATCGACAAGACGCAATGCACAACGTTTGGCAAGAGCCTGTCCACCAGACGATACTGCTGCGATGTCCCTGGAGGCATTGGACTATTATTTTACAATCTCGGCTTTTGAAGAGCATGCTGAGCCCATAGCTGGTGCGGGCTACGATGTGTTTTCGTCCACCATTGGACACCTTGCAGTGCTCGTGGCAGCAGCTCGGCGGACCAACGGTTACGGCACCTTCACACTGGCACGCGTTGCCGAAGAATGTATGTTCGACGGACTCATACCTCAGTGGGTATTGCCGGTAGGTGATGACATTGGCGAGAAAATGGCCGCAGACGTCGGGTTTGTACTTTCTGGTTTTCGAACCAGCGTAACCTTTGCTTAGCGACGTCGTAGGTCTGTGAGTCCTTGGACTCGACCCACAACCTTGCCCGCACTGGGTGACGTGAGAATCTCCTGAGACGCCGCAGTGAAGTTTGGTTGCTCTTGCGCGCCAGCATCTTCCGGCGGGACTTCACGAATGATCAGCTGTGCATCCGGCGCGGTGTTGCGACGGATCATAGCAGTGCCAATGGCGCCCATTTCATGGTGCATCGCCACGGATTTCAGCGTCCCCACAGATCGTGCGGAAGCCATAGCGGCTTCATCATCGGTTTCGGGACGAACAATGATCTCAGCTCCGACTTCAGGCAAGCCGTGCACGGAGCCATCGATCATGAGTCCAACGAGACGGCGTGGCGGATGGCCCAGATTGTGGACCCGCGCCACTGTTTCTTGACCCTTATAGCAACCTTTTTCCAAGTGAACTGCGGTACGAAGCCAGTCCAGTTCGTGCGGTATGGAACGGTCGTCAGTGTCGAAGAGTTGACGTGGACGGCCTGCGGCTACTCGCAGAGCTTCCGAGGCCATCGTCCCGGCAATGCGAACATCTTGTGGCAGACCTTCGACGGTCTCTACTAAATGCTCAGTTTCAATAATGTAGAGCCGCCAGGCGTAATCCTCATGGACGGCCGGATGATCGGCGGGGTCCTGGGTATACGCATAGCCACCGGGTGAAATACCTGGCCATGGATCAACCCAAACAGCATCCGATAATTCCGGCATTTTTTCGGTAGTCCCGAGAAGTGCCAGTTGGCCGGTGCGATCAGTCACTTCGACTCGCGCCGCGAACTGCATGCGAGTGAGCCAGTCGACCAGTGTCGCATTCATGGTCGGTTCGGTCAGCAGGTATGTTGTTTCGCCGTCTTCATAAATTTTGGTGGCGATTTCGACCCGGCCCCGCAGGTCTAAAAAGAGGGCCTCGCTGCTAAACGGTGCCTGCAGGCCTTGTGTTTGCTGAGTGGTCAGCGTTTGTAACCAGGACAATCGATCGGAACCGGTAATGGTAACTACGCCGTAGTGCGAGAGATCAACTACGGCTTTACCGTTGGCCAGCGCCCGTTGTTCCTGAATCGGCTGACCATAGTGTCCGGCCACGTATTGATCATAAGAATCTGCCGCAACTGCACCGTGAATGGCATGTTCACCGGCGAGCAGCGGTGAGGTTTTGGGGATGTATTCGATGTGCGTTACGTCAAGCATTTAGACTCACGTTTCGTGTTTGCCAGGCAAATGCGGTTTGCCCGGAGGGAGGCGGCCATCATTTTCGGATGGCATTTTATCTAAGATCCCAGAAGCGTGCGGTTCCGGTTCTTCACCTTCAGCGGTAACGACGTCCCAGCGCCAGAACATTTGTCCGTTGACTAAACCGTAAATCCGGTTAGCGGAATGGTATTTGCCGCTCAGGGTGCCCTGTAGCACGGCGTCCGCCTTCAATTGGATCTGTGGACCGCGCACCATCCCGTAGTAGAGCTCTGACATCGAGCCCGGATGGGTGATGGTGGCGGTGATAGGAAAATCGGTTTCGTTTTTGCGTAGCTGTTCGACATCTTCGGCGGAACGGTAGGCCGGCACTACTTCAGCTGGCAACATTCCTGGACCCACGTCTGCACTATGGCGATCCCGGTCAATCGCCCAAAACCCGGATTCAAAGGTCAACGGACGGATCAAGGTACCGTCCTCTTGGGAAAGCCAGGTTTCAGCACGGTACTCCAGAAACGGTAGTCCGGTTTCTGCAATATCAACGCGCTGGTAGAAGATCTCTGTACCTTCTTCACCGGCGCCGAGACGGCCTTGTCCTTCCCAGGAACCGATTAACCACGAAAGTGGCGCGAGTTCGGGGAGGAGATCGTATGGGAGTTCAGTAGCCACTAGTTTATTTAGCGTTGACCTTTGTACAGGTTCCGAATAACCAGCAGTGCGAAGAGGGCCATGCCCACGCCGGCCAGGCCAACGAGGACAGTAAAGAAGATTTCTAATGCTACAACAGACATAGCCCTTAGTTTACTCACAAAGTTCAGAACTGACGAGTCAGTGTCGCGGATTATTACCAGGGCAAGACGTGGAGGACGAAGTAGCCGATCATTCCACTGACAATGGTCGTGCCGGTGCCCACAGCAACTGCACTTGCCGGGTGCTGTCGTGCGGTCGCGGGGAGTTCATGCGTATCGGCAAAACTCTCCGTGAGCGCGATCGTCAATGCTGCGATGATTCCGGCGAGTACGGCCGGCACCGACAGCGGGCCGGGACGTAGAAATTGCAGGGCCACGGTAACGAGGGTTGCGACCACCACGATGGCTACCATCCGCATTCGCAGCCGAGTCTTGAACAGGGTTGCCAAGCTAGCGGCAGCCACAGCAGCAAGGATGGTAAGCATCAGCCAGGTCAGGCCGGTAATCCGCTCAGCTCCTAGAACGCCATCTGCAACGTCGTATTTATTGCGTAGCAACAGAGCCCAGCCGGCGGCTGTAGCGACAGTGACGGCTCCCACCGAGAACATAGCGGTGGTCATGAAGCGGTTCACCCCGCCGGGCAGGGTGAATGTTTGCATGATAAACATCGCCAGAATACCCAATGCGGCTGCCCCACCGACCGGGGCCAACCATAACTCTGTGGGCGCCGAGGAGAACACTGCGTGGGCCGGCAACAGGGATACAGTCCAAACGGCTGCAAGACCAGTAACACCCAGAATCATTGACACGCCCCAGCGCGGAGCGGAAGTACACAGCACCGGCCAGGTCAGCGCGAAGACAACCACCAGTACGGACACGACGATGGGGCCGGTCAGAGCACCAAGACTGGGCAAAAACGTGGTCACCACTGCCAATAATGTGGCTGCAGAGACCGTAGTGAAAGCTGAGATTGTTCTACGCACCTCTCCATCATGTCACGTCAGAGTGCCAGTTCCTGGCTGCAAGACCGTTTCAGCCCGAGATTTGACCGGAACCGTTATTGTGGTGGCATGACTCATTTGCGTGTGCTTGCTCCTTCAGAAACCCTCAGTCAGCTTTCTCAGCTTCGCAAACTTGCAGATTCCGCTGTGGTGGTCGACCACAATGAACCCTTTGGGGATCAGACGTGGGTTGAACTTCAAGCCGGCAATGCCTGGCTGATAACTACCGGTGAACAAACGCTGACCGGCGCGTCGGCCGTTGTCATACCAACGAATGTAGAACAGCCAGTTTTGATTGAGCTTGTCGTTGCACCCGAAGACCGTGGAAATGGTTTGGGCAGGGCACTGGTGGATGCCACCAAACAACTTGTCGCTGAGCACGCTGCAGATACTCAGACCACGACAGCCTGGACACACGGGGACCATCCAGCTGCACGCGGGCTTGCTGATTCGGTTGGTTTAGAACCGGTCCGTATTTTGTATCGCATGGCACTAGAAATTGATCGTGAGTCCTTTGGGGACCTACATCTCGATGATTCGTTTACGATTCGTCCATTTCGACCCGGCGACGATGATGCCGACTGGCTCGCGCTCAATGCAACCGCATTTGCAGACCATCCTGAACAAGGTCAACTAACTCAAGCGGATCTCGATGCACGCAAAGCAGAGGATTGGTTTGATCCGGCGGGCTTTTTTATCGCCGAGGATGCGGTAGGGACCATGGTGGGTTTCCACTGGACCAAAACCCCGGTGGGTTCGGCTGCCGGGGAAGTGTATGCTGTCGGCGTTGATCCCAGCGCTCAGGGTACCGGCCTTGGCAAAGCACTCACCATCCACGGTATGAATCATCTGGCGTCAGCCGGATTGGAAAAAATCGTGCTGTACGTTGACGATGAGAACCGACCTGCAGTCAACCTGTATAATTCTCTGGGCTTCGGTATCGAAAACACCGATGTCATGTTTTCCTCGAATAGCTAGGAATGTACATGCGCCCGGCAAAACGCATTGGCAAACTCACCACCGCACGAGTCACCGCGGTCACTAACGATCAAGGCACCAACGCCAAGATCGTTGCAGCAGGTACCCTCCCTTGGCGTATCAAATCTGGACAGCTTCAAGTGCTACTGATCCATCGTCCCCAGTACAACGACTGGTCCTGGCCCAAAGGACGGTTGGATCCACACGAGACGCTACCCGAGACCGCTTGGCGCGAGACCAAAGAAGAAGTGGGACTACGCCTGACACTGGGCATTCCGCTGGGTGTGATTCGCTACAAGACCTCGAACGGCAATAACCGCAAAGAAGTTTGGTATTGGGCAGCACGGGTTATAGACCAACGTCCTAAACCGGATGCTAACGAAGTTGACGAAACCCGTTGGGCAAGTGTTGAAGAAGCCAAGAAACTGCTGACAAAAAAGCTCGACAAGAAGCCACTGAAAGTTTTAGCCGAGGCCTTTGAAGCACATCACCTGGCCACGGTTCCGTTCATTGTGCTGCGGCAAGCGAAGGCGATCCCCGCAGAGTCCTGGACAAAAGACGAAGTCGATCGACCACTGGCCGATTCCGGGTACACCCAGGCAAAGGCGGTTGCGAAATTGCTGCGCGGTTGGGCACCCGCCCGGATCGTGACGTCAAAATATACGCGTTCTTTGGAGACCATCGCGCCATTCGTCAAGAAACACGGTGGGGCAGTTCGCAATAAGAAATGGGTAAATCTCAGAACGGTCAAGGCCCATCCAAATTTTATGGCCAAACGCTTGCGAGCAGAGTTCAAACGTCACGAACCTACGCTCGTCTGCGCACAGCCATCGGTCACCAAGCGGATCCTCAAGGAAATCAAATCGTGGGTTCGCGAAGACCGATATTCCGTAGTGAACCCCAAACACGTCTACACGAAAAAGAAAGCAAACCTCTCCCCTGCTTCGATTCTGGTGGTCCATCGAGCCACCCACCTGTCAGGCAAGATTGTTTCTGTGGAACGCTACGAGCCCAACATTCATTAGGCCAACGGGCTGCCTCTATCAGGGCAACGGTCGGGTTGGTAGGGTGAGATCATGACTACATCGCTGGGCGGGCAGCCAGAAAAGATCGCGCATAAACATCTTCGACTCGTGGATGCTACTGCTAAAGATCGGTTTGAACTGTACCAAGACGATCCTGACTCCGCTGAAACTGTATTCATCGGATTTATCGGCTACCGGCTGGACGAAGATGCCCCAAACGTTTACGTGCTGCAGCACACTATTGTCGCCGAAGAATTCGGTCGTCAGGGATATGCGCGCGCCCTGACCACCCTTGTATTGGAACAGCTCAAGAAACAGGAACAAAAATTTGACAATCACTGTTCCTATATTGAGGACTATTTGGACCGGTACCCTGAATACTTAGGCCTCCGCGCTGAGTAAGGCACAGCCCCATAACCCTAACGTCAGACCACGAAATGATAAGTATGTATAACAACACTACCGGTATTGACACCCCCTATGAGCAGCTGTTGGCCGACGTCCTAGAAAATGGCGTCCTGACCGGCGATCGCACTGGCACCGGAACCTATTCCGTGTTCGGTCGGCAAATGCGCTTTGATCTCGCGCAATATTTTCCGCTGATCACTACCAAGCGTGTGCACTTCAAATCTGCCGCCCTTGAGCTCATTTGGTTTCTCAATGGTGACTCGAATGTGCAGTGGCTTCAGGAGCGTGGTGTTCGCATCTGGAATGAGTGGGCCGATGAAGATGGCGAACTCGGCCCGGTCTATGGGGTGCAATGGCGTTCCTGGCCGACACCCAATGGTGAATCCATCGACCAAATCAAACAGGTCCTAGAGTCCCTCGCTACGAATCCAGGCTCACGCCGGCACATTGTCTCAGCGTGGAACCCCGGTCAGCTGGACGAAATGGCGTTGCCCGCATGCCACGCCCTGTTCCAGTTCCACGTCCAGCCGGAAGAAGACGGTCCCGGAAAACTGTCTTGCCAGCTCTACCAGCGCTCGGCCGATATGTTTCTGGGGGTCCCGTTCAATATCGCAGAGTACGCATTATTGACCAGGATGATTGCCCACCAATTGGGCTATAACCTCGGCGACTTTGTATGGACCGGCGGCGATGTTCACATCTATGCCAACCACGTCGAACAGGTGCGCGAGCAGCTAAGCCGTCAGCCTTATCCGTACCCGCAGTTACATTTCAACCGCAAGCCACACGATTTGTTCAGCTATGAATGGGAAGATTTCGAGCTCCTTGAATACCAACACCACCCCACCATCAAAGCTCCAGTTGCCGTCTGACTGCCGTATCGGCATGGTTTGGGCTCAAAGCCTCAACGGTGTCATCGGCTTAGACGGGGGCATGCCCTGGGATGTCCCCGAAGATCTCCAGCACTTCAAGCAGGTCACCATGGGCGAAGTGCTTGTCATGGGTCGCCGGACCTGGTCGTCGTTCCCCAAATCGGTCCGGCCACTACCCGGACGGACCTCAATCGTTGTTTCAAAAACCTTCAGCGCAGATCCCAGCGATCCCAATTTGCAGCACGATGACGTCCATGTTGTTAAAGATTTGGACAACGGGCTGGAACTCGCCGCTCAGCTTAAGACCAGTCCAATAATTTGGGTGGTCGGTGGTGGCACCCTATATGATCAGGCCATAGGTGTAACCACCGTGATCGAACGCAGTCTGTTCAACCTCAACGTTGACGGCGACACGTACGCCCCCGAACTTGATGGTTCTTGGAAACTTTCCGAACAGGACCCAGTAAACGGTTGGCACACGTCCAAATCCTCGGTCGAATACCGGTTTGAACGATGGGAGCGAACTCTTTGAGCAAGACAACTCACACGGCCCCCGTGTCGCAACGGCAGATGGTGTTGGCCTTCGTAGGTCTTGTCGCCGGCCCTCTGTTGGCATTGGTGTGTGCCGGCATGGGACTCTACCTCGTACTCACCGGCAAAACGATCGCCGGGGTTATCTTTATCCTTGTGCTAACCCAAATCTTTATCGGTGTTGGCCTCTGGGCATATAACGCCCGCAAAAAACATGCGCTTGCGCAGAATGTAGAATAAAAACTTATGACTCAACACGTTTCGGAGGCCCAAATGAATGCAGATGCTGCAGCCCGTCCATCAGTTGGTCTAGTCGGCTGGCGTGGCATGGTCGGTTCCGTGCTCATGCAACGGATGGTAGAAGAAAATGATTTCACCAAGATCAATCCCATCTTCTTCTCAACCTCAAACGCCGGTGGCCCCGTACCAGAACTCCCCGGGGTCGACACCTCCGAGACCTTGCAAGATGCCCATGACATTGACGCACTGGCCAAGCTACCCATCATTCTGACCACCCAGGGCGGCGATTACACCACCGAGGTCTACCCGAAACTTCGCGCAGCTGGATGGAACGGCATCTGGATCGATGCGGCATCTACGCTACGCATGGACGACGAATCCATCATCGTGCTCGATCCGGTCAATCGCGACCAAATCGACGCCGGACTCAAAAATGGTGTCAAGCAGTTCGTTGGTGGAAATTGCACTGTCTCGCTGATGACCCTTGGCCTCGGAGGTCTACTCCGCAACGGTCTGGTCGAATGGGGCACCGCCATGACCTACCAGGCCGCTTCCGGCGGCGGCGCACGCCACATGCGTGAGCTGGTCAAAGGCTTCGGCACGCTACACGACGTTGTCGCCGAGGACCTGGCAAACCCCAATTCAGCCATTTTGGAACTGGACAAAAAAGTCATTGACGCCCAGCGCAACGGCAGCATGGACACCTCGCAGTTCGAGGTGCCGCTGGCAGGTTCGCTTATTCCATGGATCGACGCCGACCTCGGTGACGGCATGTCTAAGGAAGACTGGAAAGGCATGGCCGAAACCAACAAAATTCTCGGACGCACCGGCGACAACATCATGCCGCTAGAGTCCGTGACCGTCCGGATCGGTGCGCTACGCTCGCATTCCCAGGCCTTGACACTGAAACTCACCAAGGACATTCCACTGGATGAGATCGAAGACCTGTTGGAAAATGACAACGACTGGGTCAAATACGTGCCGAATAATAAGGAAGCTTCCCTGCAACAGCTCACCCCCGTAGCTGTCACCGGCACCATGGATGTTCCAGTGGGACGGGTTCGTAAGCTGTCCATGGGACCCGAGTACATTTCTGCATTTACAGTTGGTGACCAACTCCTGTGGGGCGCGGCAGAGCCGGTCCGTCGAATGCTGATGATCGCCACCGGCAATCTATAAACCCAGCAAGAACTAAATCTTAGGCTAGCCACCAGTTGCAATGCGCGACTGGTGGCTAGCGC
>DXCT01000056.1 GCA_019115865.1 Candidatus Yaniella excrementavium
TCGAGGACCATAACGCGTTTTGTTCCGGTGCCGAACCAGGCGTGTGGATCAAATTCCTGGAAGGCTTCTTTTTCGCGGTGTTCGAATGGGATGAGGCCGACGAACAGCACCATTGCTGTTGAGTCTTGCCATGCGGTGTGCAGTGCCACGTGGGCGTTTGCTGCACCTGGACCGCGGGTCACCATGGCGACACCGGGAGTTTGGTTGAGTTTGCCGTCTGCTTCGGCCATGTAGGTAGCTCCGCCTTCGTGGCGGCAGATGACGTTTTTGATCGGGGAATCAGCGAGTCCATCGAGGACATCCAAATACGATTCACCCGGGATCGAGTACACGCGTTCAACTCCGTGCGCTACCAGAGAGTCAACGATGACGTGTCCAGCAGATTTCTTCTGACCGTTACTATTGAGTGGATAACCCATGAAATAGTGCTCCTTGACTGAAATACCTTGCGTTCAGCCCAGTCGCCATTGACATATGGGCAAGCGCTAACCTTTATAAAATACCAGCCCTGGTTGGAATATCTGAACTATAACCCGACGTTTCAGTAGACGAGACCGCAAATATTCCCGTCCGCAGCATGCAGTGCTGCATTAGGAGAAATACAGGATGTCCAATGTCATCATCGTCGGAGGCCACGGTAAAGTCGCGCAATTAGCTACTCCACTGTTGGTTGAAGCCGGTCACAAGGTCACGTCAATTATCCGCAGCGCGGACCAGGAAGACGCCATCAAACAGCTGGGCGCCACACCGTTGCTACTGGATATCGAAACCTCAAACCAAGATGATCTGGCCAAGGCATTTGCCGGCCAGGACGCCGTCGTTTGGGCAGCTGGTGCCGGTGGCGGCAACCCCGAGCGCACCTATGCTGTCGACCGTGATGCAGCAATTGCTTCGATGGACGCAGCACAAGGTGCCAACGCTTTGCGCTACATCATGATTTCCTACCTCGGCTCTTCGTTAGACCACGGCGTCGATGAAGACAACTCATTCTTCCCCTATGCACAATCCAAGGCACTGGCCGATGAGCATCTAATGGATTCCGATCTGCACTGGACCATTCTTGGCCCCGGTATGCTGACGTTGGAAGATCCCTCGAATACGATTCGCCGCGTTGGCCGTATGTCCAATGACAGCCTCGATGACAGCGATTCCAAGGACACGTCGCGTGCGAATGTGGCCAATGCAATCGCTGCTGCCCTGAGCTCAGATAAGACGGTCAATAACATTGTGGAATTCGTTGACGGTCAGACCCCAATCGAAGACATCTTCCGCTAAAACACTCCGTTCCAGACGATCAGTAGTGGCTTGCCGCATCAATGACGTGAGACACTGGGAGGACCTTCCCGCGGAGTTTTGATGCACTAGCGTGCCGCAAAGTTTCCGCACGAACACACAGAATCTTCTATCTGCAAAGGAGGCCACATGGCGCTCTTAGATTCCGCTGTATGGTCCGAAAAGATTTTCCTCAACGGCTGGCGAACTGGTTCTGCTGAACCAACCGATATTCTGGAACCTGCCACCGGCAATGTTCTAGAACGTGCTGGCCTGGCAAGCGCCGACGATATTCATGAGGCCGCGCAAAAAGCTGCCGAAGCACAGAAAGCTTGGGCCGCCACCAAACCAGCCAAACGGGCCGCTGTTATGCGTCGAGCCGGACAACTGTTTGAAGAACATGCCGCCGAACTCACTAACTGGATTCAGCGCGAAACCGGGGCTATCCCGGCCAAAGCTGGCTTGGAAATCAACGTTGCTGCTAATGAATGTTATGACGCGTCAGCACTGCCCCACCACTCGATGGGTGATGTGCTAACTTCCGATGAGGATCACTGGTCCTTTGCACGTCGCCTGCCGGTAGGTGTTGTCGGTGTGATCTCACCGTTCAACTTCCCACTGATCCTTTCTATCCGTTCCGTCGTCCCAGCACTGGCGCTGGGCAATGCGGTCGTGCTGAAACCAGATCCACGCACCCCGGTCTCCGGCGGTGTCATGATCGCTCGTGCCCTGGAAGAAGCCGGTCTACCCGAGGGTGTCTTCCAGATGGTGCCCGGTGGAGCCGAAGCTGGCGCCGCCCTGACTGAAGCACCCGAAATTGAGGTCGTTTCCTTCACCGGCTCCACTGCCGCTGGGCGCAAGGTTGGTGAGGCCGCCGGTCGCAATCTCAAACGAGTACATCTGGAACTGGGTGGTAACAATGCCACCGTCGTATTGCCCGGGGCCGATGTCGCCAAGGCCGCTTCTGCTGGCGCGTTCGGCTCATTCCTGCACCAGGGCCAGGTCTGTATGACCACCGGTCGTCACCTGGTGCACGAATCTATCGCCGAAGAATATGTGGCCGCCCTGCAGCAAAAAGCTGAGCAGCTCCCACTAGGCGACCCCACCGATGAGAACATCGCGATTGGCCCGGTAATCGATGAAGGTCAGCGCGATAATATCGATCGCATCGTTCGTGAGTCCAAGGATGGTGGCGCCAGGGTCGTTGCGGGCGGCACCTATGACAAGCTGTTCTACTCTCCAACCGTCATTACCGACCTGACCAATGAGAGCCCAGCGTGGAGCCAAGAGATTTTCGGCCCGGTCGCGCCGGTCCGGACGTTTTCGACCATTGAGGAAGCAGCCGATATTATCAACGCTTCCGAATACGGTCTATCGGTTGGACTGCTCGGCAATGTCGGAGAGGCCATGAAGCTGGCGGACATGGTGCGCTCTGGCAAGGTGCATATCAATGAGCAGACTGTTTCCGATGAGTCCAACGCCCCGTTTGGTGGGTTCGGTAATTCGGGCAACGGTTCTCGCATCGGTGGCTACACCACGAACATCGAGGCGTTCACCGAAGTACAATGGCTGACTATGCGACCAGAAATCGCACCCTACCCGTTCTAAACACCCCTTCGCTAGCTAACAGTAGACCCCTTGAACCTTGACGGTTTCAAGGGGTCTGCCACGCTCAACCCTGATTCCAGAGCCAAGCGTGTGCATGACCGGTGGTATTTATCATCATCTGTCGTTCAACGTTATTCAGCTGTTTCGTTTCCATCCCGCAGTTGAGACGATAAGAGTTGCTAGGGAATCTAGCGTTGTCTATCAACGAAGGATGATACCTATGACAATGCGAGCTGCACGTTTCTACGATCAACAAGATATCCGCATAGAAGATATTGACCGCCCAATCCCCGGCCCCGACGACGTTCTGATCGACATTGCATGGTGCGGTATCTGCGGTACAGATATTCATGAATACCAAGATGGACCAATTTTTATCCCTCCAAAGGGTAGTCCCCATCCGGTCACGGGCGAGGAAGCCCCAATTACCCTCGGTCACGAATTTTCTGGAACTATCTCCGAAGTAGGCGACAACGTCACCAGTCTCAAAGCAGGCCAGAACGTTGTTGTGGAACCATATGTGATTCACAAAGAGTACTGGGGCAAAGACAACTACCACCTGACACCCGATCAGAACTTTATTGGTCTGGCCGGTGGAGGTGGCGGTCTAGCCGAACAGATTGCTGTGGACCAGCACTGGGTGCACCCGATCCCAGACAGCCTGCCGTTGGACGAAGCCGCACTTATTGAACCACTAGCGGTGGCCTATCACGCGGTCGAACGTTCCGAGGCCAAAGCCGGCGACGTCGCTCTGATCGGCGGTGCTGGCCCAATTGGACTCCTGACTGCTGCAGTTGCCAAAGCACAAGGGCTGACCACTATCATGTCCGAACTGTCGAAAAAGCGTATCGAAACCGCCCAGGAAACCGGCGTCGCCGACCACGTTGTAAATCCCAAAGAGGTCGACGTGGTGGAAGAAGTCTTAAAGCTCACCGATGGCAAAGGCGCTGACGTCGGCTTCGAAGCGACCTCGGTTGATGTTGTCCTGAATACGCTTTTCGCGGCGGTGAAAAAGGCAGGCGTGATCGTCAACGAATCGATCTGGGGACACAAACCAGCGGCAAATCTTGCGGACCTGGTCACGAAGGAACAAGACCTGCGAGGCACCATCGGGTACTACAACAGTCATGCGCCAAGCATTGAACTGGCAAGCTCAGGAAAAGTAGATCTGAAACCGTTCATCACACACAAGATTGCCCTGGACGAACTCGTAAATACTGGCTTCGACACGCTGATTCATCACAATGACACAGCGGTGAAGATCCTCGTGTCCCCGACCGGCAAGGGCCTCAACAGCTAAGGTGCCACAAATAGAAGGATGAACCGGTATATCGTGGCTGTGGCACTGTGCTACGGCGGCGATATACCGAACCCCACCTTGCGTGCTTGCTGTCCGCGTCTAACGCCTAGTCTTTCAGGTAGGCAGCAAGACCCAGACTGCCAAACTTCGCTGACACATCCTGTGTGCCAATTGGAGCGTGTGCCGCTATACCAATCGGACCATGCGGGCACTCAACAATCAGCACCGACGTTCGTCCTTGATACTCGTGGTAGTCTCGCACTCGGCCCCAGCCGGAAACAGTCCAATGCTTCACCGTGTGTGGCCCATAGCCAGGCAGCGCATTGGCGAGACCATCTGGTTCGAAGACCGCAGCCATCCACTGCTTCACGCGCCCGTCGTCGGCGAACACCTGGCGTAGCACGGTCAGCAATTCCGCTGCGGTGGTGGTGCCGGTAAATCCTTCGCCACTTGAGCGTTCTTCGACACCGGTGATGGTGGTGTTGTTGAGATGGGCTATATACCGGCGACCGTGTTCAACCAAGTCGATACCCAGAGCCGTGAAATGCTCGAGTAGCGCCATGGTTGCAGCACCGTCACCACTACCGATCATCAGGTGCATGGCGTCGTCGACGGTGACGCGGAGGGAACCATGCAGGTGGCGCAGCGAACCCGTATAGGCGTGCGAACGGTGGTGGTCTGTGATGTCTATGCTGTGATCAAACAGTCCCGGATTCGTGTGTTCAAGCTCTGCCAAAGTGCAGGCAAAGAAGAGTTTCCCCACACCGGAAAAAGTAAACACCATATCGTCAAGGACGGCGCGACCACCTTCAACTGCGTAGAGCAGTTCACCAAATTCTTGGCCCCAGTAGTCAGGCTCGACCAACTGGCGCTTCAGGACTTCAACGCGATGGGTATCCAGGTAAAACGCCTCGATCGCGTTACCAAACTCCACGAACATTTCTTGTGCTCGCACCCGCCCCGGGACCCCGTCTTCGAATTCGACGGGAATGGACTCAGCGAAGACCGCAACGGAAGCAATCGGCTGGCCATCCCGATCCAGCAGCAAGCCAACTTGCGATAATCCTCGGATACCGCGGCCGTTCTTTTCTGCAAAGTGTCCCCAGCCCAGGGAGGCCCCCAACATGGGCGTCATTAAGTTACTCAACAATGCGATGGCTGTGGCGCAAAGTTGCGTATCCAAACCGAGTTCAACAGCTTGTTGGGCATCCTGGCTGCCCTGCGCCAACCGTTCTAATATCAGGGCCTGGTCGTGTGCGGAGGTAACGGTCATCGAATCAATCGAATGCGACCAATCCAGTTCGGCTGAGCGAGGGAAAATTTCACGGTGCAGTGAATCTTGCATCCCGATTCGTGCGCAGTAGTCGTTGACCCACTGCAGGGCGTCGCCGGTGGCTTCACCGATAGCATGGAACACAATTTGGGTACAGATGTTGTCTGAGGTGATCATCATCTGTGCTAGATGGTCGCGTAAACTCAGCTCGATCCCACCCGATAAGTGGCGCATGATGCCGGCTTGAACACCATCTTTGAGCGGATCATCAATCACATGCGGGTCATCCAGCGAAAGCCTGCCGGCCTGGACTAATGCGAGACAGGCTAGTAGAACGCTGACCTTCCGGGTGCTAAATGCTGCAAGCACCTCACCTTCCGATTCACCGACGGCCTGCCCCGTGGCGATGTCCCGTACTTGCCAATGCACCGCAAACGGGTATTCCTCGGTGATTTCGTGAAGACTGTTCCCTAAGGCATTTAACGTATCTGACATGTACTCCACGCAAAGATTATTTGGTGCAACGTAGCCGGGCTGAGTCTAGACATTTCGAAGCAGCGGACTTGTATGTTTGATTTTTCACATATTACCCCAGGTCTCTGAACGCGCACCCAAAATGGTCTGAAAAACCCTTTTGAAGAACTGTATAACAGCCGGCCTAGTTTAGCTACTGGGCAGTAGGTCCTGAGCGCGTCCGTGTGTCAGATACTGCGTGCACGAAAAAGCCCCGCTGGGTCAACGAGATCTCGTTGACCCAGCGGGGCTTCCAGGGGTGGGTGGCTATCTAGCCGGTGGTTACTCCTCGAGGAAGAGGTCTTGGGCTGTTGGGGCGTCGCCGATGAAATCATAGCGATCAGCGAGTTCGACCATATCCATGAGCTGGTCTTCATTCAGTTCGCCGTCAAGCCGCTCCATGGTGAGCTCATCAGCATCTTCTTGAGAGATTTCAAGAAAGTCCACCAGCAGTTCGCGGGAACCCTCTTGGTCTTCTTCAGCGGCAGCCAGCGCTTCTGTCATGGCTTCACCGAAATCAGCGGCCATCTCAGGATCGTCAGCGGCTAATTCACCGGAGGTAAAGGTAACCATGGT
>DXCT01000057.1 GCA_019115865.1 Candidatus Yaniella excrementavium
TACGCGGTATATCTGTGGGATCAATCTTGGGGCACACCACGAAGGCTTGGTGTCCGGCCGCGATTTCTTCGGCGATGATTTCCCAAACACGGTTGATGATGCGTGGTCCGTGGGCGATGCGCGCCAGATGGGTGGTGACGGGTTGTCGTCCCGAGGGCAGCCCGGTCAGCACGGTGACATCAAGGTCCCCAAAAACCGTCATGGCCACCGACCGTGGAATCGGCGTGGCGGTCATCACGAGCATGTGGACCCCGGGGTTGGCCTGGCGCAGTGCTTCACGTTGGTCCACGCCGAAGCGATGCTGTTCATCAATGACGACCAGGCCGAGATCGGCGAAGTGGACGGTATCGGAGAATATCGCGTGGGTGGCAATGATGATGCCGGCTTGTCCGGTGGTGATTTTCAGCAGGGCTGCTTGTTTGTCTGCTGTCGTCATGGACCCGGTGAGCAACACAACTTCGGTGGCGGGGCCCTGCCAGGAGGTGAGTTGTCCGGCGGTTGCTAGTTGGCCCAGGGTGTTGGTCAGCGAGCGATAGTGTTGGCCCGCCAGGACTTCGGTTGGTGCCACCAGTACGGCTTGGGCTGAGGCGTCTACGACCTGTGCCATGGCCCGCAGTGCCACCAGTGTTTTACCCGATCCGACTTCGCCTTGCAGCAGCCGTGACATCGGCTGGGTGGCATCGAGTTCGGCGGAGATTTCTTTGCCTGCGTGCTGTTGGCCCTGAGTGAGTTCGAAGGGCAGTTGTGCATCCAGGTGTGCCAGTATGCCGTCGGCTGTACGAGGATACGCGGTGGACGGTGTGGTTGTCCGGTTGCGTTGACGTCGTCGTGCCAGCAGTGTTTGCAGGATCAGGGCCTCTTGGGCGGCAAAGCGGCGCCTTGCGGCATGGGCTTGGCTGACGTCTGCAGGCCGATGGATGTGTTCATACGCCACCGCCAGCGTTGGCATCGACTGTGACAGCGTGTCGAGGAATGCTTGGGGCACCGGATCCGAGATGGCCGACCAGTTGATGGCTTCCAGGACCGTGTCAATGGCAGAGCGGATGGTCCAGGTGGGCAGTTTGGCTTTGGCCGGATACACCGGCATGGGGGCTAGATCGGCTTCGGTGTGGTCGTATTCGTCATCCAATACCGTAAAGTCCGGGTTGGTCAGGGTCAGGTCGCCGCGGTAGGTGGAGGTTTTGCCGTGGAACATGGCCAGGGTGCCGGGTTTGAGTTGTTTTTCTGCGGCCCATCCGTTGAAGAATGCCATGGATATCGTGCCGGGTAGGGCGGTGTCGGCGGCTTCATCTGAGACGGTGACGTCAACGAGGAAGCCGCGGCGTGAGCGCATTTGGCGCTTGGTTGCCGTAAGAACCCGGGCGATGACGGTGACCTGTTCGCCCAGGGGCAGCTGGGTGATGGGTGTCAGTTCCCCGCGTTCTATGTAGCGGCGTGGGAAATAGTTCAGCGCGTGACCGGTGGTGGTCAGCCCGAGGTGTTTGGCCAGTTGCTCGGCGGTTTTTTCGCCGAGTAGGGGCCCAAGTGGCTGGTTGAACGGATCCACTAGTTGTGTTCTTCTGTGATGGCTTCCGCGCTGGGGCTGCAGACCGGTTCATCTAAGTTGTTGATGTGCAGCGGTGTAATGGCCAGATTTTCGGTCTCACCCAGGGGACGGATGAGTTTCATGGCGTCATCGGGTTCGGTGACATGAACGTGGACGCGCCAGCGAATGGTGCCGTTGTCGTCTTCAACGGTGTTGATCGGGCTCATGATGACCGAGTTTCCGACTTCGTTGAGGCCGATGCGCAAGGTGGCTGCGTCCAGCGGTGTCAGTTGCAATGAGCACATGACTTCATAGGCTTGGGCAACATCCATGTCTTGGTGCATGTGTGGGTGTGCCACGTGGAATCCGTGGATGGATTCCAGGATTTCTGGGTCGAGCGATTCGCCGTAGATGGTGGCTCGCAGGGCATCAAAGACCAGCAGCAGACCGGTTGCGCCGGCATCGACCACTTGGGCGCGGGTGAGTTCGGCCAGCTGGTTCTCGGTCTCTGTGACGGCCATCCAGGCGGTTTCCACGATTCGCGAGGACATCTCCCCCAGGGTTTTTCTGGAGTTTTGGGCGTCCTGGGGCAGCTCGGTGATGGAGGCACGGTAGTTGCTCGCGGTGGCGGCCACGGTGTCCAAGATGGTCAGCATGGTACCTTCTTGGGGGTCCGACAGTGCAGCCCAGGCTGCAGCGCTAGCACGTTGTAGTGCGCTGGAGAGCAGCGGAGCGGTCAACCGTGGTGCTTCAGCCAGTGGTTCGGCAAGCGCGTTGAGCATCACGGCGATCAGGGTGCCCGAGTTTCCTTGGGCATGATCCAGTGCGGCACTGGCGGCAACGTTGAGCGCGGCCCCGACGCAGGCGTCTTCGTCAACGTCTTCTAGCGCACGGGTTGCTGCGGCGACTGTGTGATAGAGGTTTGATCCGGTGTCTCCATCTGGAACGGGAAAGATGTTGATGGCGTTGAGCCGATCGGAGTTGTTTCCGAGTGCGGACTCGGCAAGCTTTAACCAATTGAAGATAAGCTTGGCCGACCCGTGGTCCATGGGAGCACCGGTACTTGAGGGTTCTTGCTTCACTTCAGTCATATTGAATCATTTCATTCCGCCCCAAAAGGGCCTTTATCACATGCCACCATAGTATCGCGTGGCCACGGTGTCACGTTTGGCGCGCGCTGTAACGATGATGCGTCGGTGTTGCGGCCCGCCACGGGCGAACAGTGACGGGGGCTGTCAGCCAAGTGTTTTAGGCTAGCAGTATGGCTAAAAGATCGCACGTTCTTCGTGGTGGGGTATTTGCTGTTGTCGGTGGCTTGATGCTGACGGCGTGTACCTCCCTGGTGGCAGATATTGAAGTGGCCCCGGATGCCACGGATCCGTTGTGCGCGGAAGCCATGGTGGCGATGCCCGAGGAAATTGCCGGGCATGAGCGCCGTAGAACCGATTCCCAGTCCACTGCCGCGTGGGGTGAGCCGGCTGCAGCAGTTTTCCGCTGTGGTGTGCAGAGTCCAGGCCCAACCACTGATGAGTGTATCGGGGCCAATGGGGTGGACTGGGTTGCTCGTGAGGAAGGGACCAACTGGCGCATCACCACGTATGGTCGTGACCCGGCCATGGAAGTGTTATTTGATGGTGAGCGCGTGTCGTCGTCATCCGTGATGGTGGATGTTGGCAATGCGGTAAAACGTATTCCGGCCGATGGTGGGTGTACAGATCCGTCTGATACCGAGGTGGTTCCGGGTGAGGCCGACCTCGATGAGATTCCCGAGGGTGTTGCTCCACAACAGAGCGAACCCGTTGAGTAATTAGTCGCGGTGAGCTAGCTGCAGTAAGGCATCGATAAGTTCTGGATATTCTACCCCGGTGCGCTGCCACATTTGTGGATACATGGAGATCGGAGTGAATCCGGGCATGGTGTTAATTTCGTTGATGACCAGTTCATCGTCGTCGGTGTAGAAGAAATCCACGCGTGATAGGCCGGCCGCGTCAACGGCTTCAAAAGCTCGGATCGCTTGGTCGCGGACCAGTTGGATGACGTCGTCGGGTAGTTCTGCCGGGCAGGAAAGTTCTGCACTGTCGGCGGATTGGTATTTGGATTCGAAGTCGTAGAACTGGAATTCGGCATTATCGTCACCGGTGACCACGATTTCTCCGGGATAGGATGCTTTGGCTCGGCTACCCTGCAGGCTATCAAGCACACCGCATTCGATTTCGCGACCCAGAATGCCCTCTTCGATCACGACTTTGGTGTCGAATTGCCGGGCGTATTCGATGGCTTCTTCCAACTGGGACAGCATGGTGATGCGCCTGATACCCAGCGATGATCCACCGCGTGCGGGTTTCACAAATAACGGCAGCTCAAGTTCAGCGACGTTTGCTAGTGCGGCGTCGCGGTTATTTCGCCAGTCGGCGTCGGTGATGGTAACCCATGGGCCCACCTTGAGTCCGGCGTGCTGGAAGGCGATTTTCATGAAGTGTTTATCCATGCCCACAGCGGAGGCGAGCACACCGGCGCCAACGTATGGGATGCCCAGTGTCTCAAAGAGTCCTTGCACCGTGCCGTCTTCGCCGTTGGGCCCGTGCAACAGTGGGAAGGCCACGTCGATGTTGGCGATCACCTGACCGTGAACATCGATGAGCTGGGTTTGTGAGTTGACTTTGCGCAAGGACACCGGCGAGCTGGTTTCGGGCACCTCTGGCAGCGTGTCCGACAGCGCGGTGGTGTGGGTGGTTTCGGTGGGCTGTTGGTTGGTCAGTGTTGCCACAGACCACTGGGCGTCGTGCGGCTGATGGGTTCCGGCCAATACCCAGTCGCCCTGCTGGTTGATGCCCACCGGGATGGGCGTGTATTGGCCGGTGTTCAGTGCGTTGAGCACCCCGGCTGCGGTCACAATGGAAACTGGGTGTTCCGGCGATTGGCCGCCAAACAACACGAGAACTGTTTTCTTCATAGTCGTGCCTCCGGTTTCAGGTCGCGGCCAAGCAGCAGCGAAGCGATATCGTTGATTTCTATGGTGCCGGCAACAATGGCGTTTACGGCTTCGGCGATGGGCATTTCGACGTTGACCGAATGTGCCAGGGTTACCACGGCTGAGACGGATTTGACGCCTTCTGCGGTTTGGCGCATCTGTGCGATGACTTCTTCGGTCGTGTGACCTTGCCCGTAGAGTTTGCCGGCGGTTCTGTTGCGGGACAGCGGTGAAGCACAGGTTGCCACCAGGTCGCCGAGGCCGGCGAGTCCGGCCAGCGTGTCGGGGTTGGCACCCAGTGCGGTGGCCAGCCGGGTGGTTTCGGTCAGCCCGCGGGTAATGATCGAGGCCTTGGAATTGTCTCCGAAACCCTGGCCATCGGTCAGTCCGACAGCCAGTGCGATGATGTTTTTGACCACGCCCCCGAGTTCAACCCCGGGTACATCGGTGTTGCGGTAGGGCCGAAAATAGTCTGATGCCGTCATCGTCGTGACCCACTGCGCGGTGGGTTCGTGCTCGCAAGCGACCACGGTGGCGGTGGGTTCTTCGCGCGCGATTTCTTTGGCGAGGTTTGGTCCGGACACCACCACGAACTGATCAGTAGGCAGATCGAGCTCCTGGGCAAACACCGTGGACATGGTGGCTTGTGTTGCTTGTTCCAGACCTTTGATCAGTGACACGACGATGGCTCGTTCATCGATCGCGTTGGCTACCTGGTGCAGTGTTGTGCGTGCTTGCTGGGCTGGCACGGCAACGACCACCAGTTCTGCACCGCGTACCGCTTTGGCTGCATCGCTGGTGGCGGTGATGCAGTTGGGCAAAACGATGTCGTCGAGGTATTCACTGTTGGTGTGATTGGTGTTGATGTCGTGTGCGACTTCTTCGCGACGTGCCCACAGCCGGATGGTGATGTCTTCGTTGCGGAATGCAGCGGCGTCGGCTAAGACCTTTGCAAAGGTCGTCCCCCACGATCCTGCCCCCAGTATGGCCACGGTTACTTGATCGGTGGTCATGGGGACTCCTTAGCGGGTTTTTGCTGGATTATACGGTGTGTCTGGCGGGGTCCCCCCGCGCAGTGGGGCCATCAGGCTGGTAATTTCGCTCATAACCTGTTCGGTGGCATCGATCAGAGCTCGCTGATCTGGTTGCTCCATGGTGCGCAGCCATTGGAGGTCTGATTCGGGGCCAACCCTGATTGCTGAGGTTTGCCGTGGAAACACTTTGGGGGTTTTATCGCCTTTGGGCAATGTTTCGTGCACACCCCACTGGCCGACCGGGATTACCGGTGCGCCCGTGGTGAGGGCCAAGCGTATCATGCCGAGCTTACCAATCTGCGGCCACATATCCGGGTCTTTGGTGGTCGTGCCTTCCGGATAGATAATAATGACCCCGTCTCGGTCTAGCACTTCTTCGGCCATTTTCAGTGACTCGATGCTGCGTCCTGCACGATCGACTGGGACCTGTTTCATGGTGGTAAGCAACTTGCCCACAACCGGTAACTCAAAGAGTTCCTTCTTTGCTAAGAAGTGCGGTATGCGTCCGGTGGAATAGACCATGTGGCCCATATAGAGCGGATCCAGATCCGAGATATGGTTGGCCGCTAAGATCATGCCGGTGTCGGGCAGGTTTTCTTGACCTTGCCAGTCGCGGCGCATCATCAACATGTTCAACGGTCGGACAAGTGTTGCAGCACCAAAGTACATGGCGCGCAAACCGAGTGGATAGGACACGTGCAAGCGACTCCGGTGTTAGTTTTCGGTGACTTCAATATCGGCGCCGAGTCCTTCGAGTTTTTCGAAGAACTTCTCATAGCCACGGTTGATGACTTCGATGCCGGTAGCTTTCGACGTTCCGTCGGCGGCCAGGGCGGCGAGCACGTGTGAAAACCCGCCACGGAGGTCGGGAATGTTGAAGTCTGTGCCCTGGAGTTCGGTTGGGCCGGAGATCACTGCGGAGTGTAAGAAGTTTCGCTGACCAAAACGGCATGGGACCGACCCTAAGCATTCGCGATGCAGCTGGATGGATGCACCCATGCGGATCAGCGCATCGGTAAAGCCAAAACGGTTTTCATACACGGTTTCGTGGACGATGGATACGCCGTTGGCCTGGCTGAGTGCAACGGCCAAGGGCTGCTGCCAGTCGGTCATGAATCCGGGGTGCACATCGGTTTCTAACACCAGCGAGTTCAAGTTTTGGCCACCGCGCCAGAAGCGGATACCCTCGTCATCGACTTCGAATTCGCCACCAATTTTGCGGTATACATTCAAGAACGCCGTGAGATCTCGTTGGGTGGCACCTTCAACGAAGATATCGCCGTCGGTTACCAGTGCAGCACTTGCCCAGGAGGCCGTCTCATTGCGGTCATTCAGCGCTACGTGGTTATAACCGCTGAGCTCTGCTACCCCTTCAATACGGATGGTGCGGTCGGTTTGGACCGTGATAATCGCACCCATTTTTTGCAGGACGTGGATGAGATCGTGGATCTCTGGTTCTACAGCCGCGCCTTTGAGCTCGGTAATGCCATCGGCCTTGACTGCGGTGAGCAGTACTTGTTCGGTGGCTCCCACGGAGGGGTACGGTAGTTCCAGTTTGGCGCCGGTGAGACGGTGTGGTGCGCGAATGTAGGTGCCGGTTGTTTCTTTTGAGACCTCTGCACCGAATTGGCGTAGTACATCTAAGTGGTAGTCAATGGGTCGGTCGCCGATTTTGCAGCCACCGAGATCCGGAATGAAGGCTGCGCCGACGGCGTGCATGAGGGGTCCACAAAACAGGATCGGGATTCTTGAGTCACCCGCAAAGGCGTCAATTTCAGCATTATTAGCTGTTTTGACCCCGGATGGGTCCATGTAGATCTCACCGGTGTCGGTATTGTGTTCCACGATGACACCGTGGAGACGCAGTAGGCCGGTGACAATCTCAACGTCCCGGATTTCCGGAACGTTGCGAATCACAGAAGGTTTCGACCCCAGCAGGGCAGCTACCATCGCCTTAGGGACCAGATTCTTAGCACCGCGAACGGGTACCGATCCTTTGAGGGGTTTGCCCCCGTGAATGGTCAACACTTTAGCCATTGATGTTTCTACCCTCCATACCCCGCCGCGACGAGGCTTCTCACGCACCGGTCTGATGCGCTCTGAAAATTGGCAACGTGCCTATTATAGGCGACGAAACCTATACTTCTGAGAGCTTAGCCGGAAGCGTGGTGGGTTTGATCGCCGGACGGGTCTTTTCAAACTCATCAATGGCATCTGCGCTGCGAAGGGTGAGGCCAATGTCATCCAGGCCTTCCATGAGGCGCCACCGCGTGTAGTCGTCGATCTGGAATCGGGTCGAAATAGCCCCGCACTCGATTAGACGATTCTCCAGGTCAACGGTGACTTCAGCTCCTGGATTATTTTCTAACTCTTTCCAGATGAGTTCCACATCGGATTGGTCTACCTGGGCTGCGACCAGACCCTGTTTTCCTGCATTGGAGCGGAAGATATCCCCAAATCGTGCTGAGATGACGGCCTTGAAGCCGTAGTCGCGCAAGGCCCAGACGGCGTGTTCACGCGATGAGCCAGTGCCAAAGTCTGGTCCGGTCACCAAAACGCTGCCGTTGGAGTACGGTTCCTGATTCAAAATAAAGTCTTCGTCAGTACGCCAGCGTGAGAATAAGGCGTCTTCGAAACCGGTTTTGGTGATGCGCTTCAAGAAGTG
>DXCT01000058.1 GCA_019115865.1 Candidatus Yaniella excrementavium
CTACTTCCACTGGGGCTTCCATGCATGGGCCATGTACGCGCTCGTGGGTGGTGCGGTCGCCTATGTCGCCTACCGGCGTGGACGCAGTCTGCTCATGTCCTCGATCTTCCGGCGCCTGTTCGGCGCACGCCAAACCGATGGTTTCGCAGGACGTCTCGTAGATATCTTCGCCATTATCGCCACACTATTCGGTACGGCCGCGGCGCTTGGTATTGCCGCGTTACAGATCGGTGAGGGCGTCACTATTGTGGCGGGCGTATCGGAGATCACCAATACGGTTCTGGCGATCATTATCGCGGTCTTAATGGTCGGCTTTATCGTATCTGCCGTTTCTGGCGTTGCCCGAGGCATCCGGTACCTGTCAAACATCAACATTGTGTTCACCATCGGTATTGTTGCGCTGGTCTTCTTCCTGGGCCCAACACTGTTTTTACTGAATCTGCTGCCATCGGCTGTCATGGAGTACATCGGTTCATTCTTTGACCTAATGGCACGTTCCGGCGCTTGGGGCCAAGAAACTATCGACTTCCAGTCTGCTTGGACCGTGTACTACTGGGCCTGGTGGATCTCCTGGTCGCCATTCGTGGGTATTTTCATCGCACGCATTTCGCGCGGTAGGAGCATCCGGCAGTTTATTCTTGGTGTCATTTTGATCCCGTCGTCGCTGCTCTTCGTTGCCTACGGGGTGATGGGTGCAACGGCCATCTGGATGCGAGCGGAAGGTAAACCCGGCTTCGATGAGGAGATGGGGGCCCCACAAGTACTGTTCACCATGGTCGACAATCTGCCGTTTTCCCAATGGTTGCCGCTGATCATCATGGTGATTTTGGCAATCTTCTTTATCACTGCAGCAGATTCCGCCTCCGTGGTCATGGGTATTCTCACCACTCGTGGACGCCAAGACCCACCCAAACTGATCGTGCTCTTCTGGGGAATGGTGATGGGAGGTATCGCCTTTATCATGCTGATCCTCGGCGATGAGACCGCGCTGGAAGGCCTGCAATCACTGGTCATTATTACCGCGGTGCCATTCGCGATCATCATGTTGCTCATCATCGTGGCGTGGGTGAAAGAACTGCGCACCGACCCCTACGCGCTGCGCCACCGGTACGCGGATAACGCCATCAGCCAGGCCGTTATCGATGGTGTGGACAAGTACGGTGACAACTTTGCGCTGCAGGTTGTGCCTACAGAACCTGGCGAAGGCGCCGGTGGTACCACTGATTCAGCGCACGACGACTACACCGGCTGGTATCAGCGCACGGACGAAGATGGTGACCCAGTTGGTTACGACTTCGAAACCGGAGAATGGGAAGACGGTTGGGACCCAGAGACCGGAACCATACCGGTCTCAGAGCCCAAAGCAACGGATAAACCCGACTGAATCAACGAGGGGATGGATCGGCCGATCCGACTGAGTTCGTGGTCAGGCCGATCCTAAATCCGGTGTGGCCTAACGAAGTATCTGGGCTCACACCGCTGCGCGCCGAAGTACGATATCGCCTACAGTAGGAATCGTGGCACATATAGGATCCTCCGCGAAGGACCGCAGCGTCCTGATCGGAAGTGAATCTGCTCGAGGTCCACTCCCAAACGTTACCGGTCATATTGTGCAGCCCGTAGCCATTGGGCTGGAAACTGTTGGCTGCAACTGTTCCAACAGGGCCACCGGGACGATCTGGGAACTGCCCGGGGAATGTATTCATCCGCGGTGTCCCGTTGGGCTCGCGGACACTGCCCCACGGAAATGGTTGTTGCTCCAACCCACCGCGTGCAGCAAATTCCCATTCAGCCTCGGTCAGCAACCTGGCGCCCGCCCACTGCGCATAGGCTATGGCATCGCGTTGGGAGACATGTGTCACCGGATGATCCGGGCGATCAAGCACCGACGTCGTGTCACCGGCGGGGTGCAACCAGGTAGCACCGAAAACTTGACGCCACCAGGGCGCCTCACGAACCGCCGGGGCCATCGACTGCAACTCTGGGGACAGCAGACCTGCAAAAACCAACGAATCCCCATGAACCTCAGCATCTGTATGGTGCCCGGTGTCCTGAACAAAGACCGCAAATTCAGCGTTAGTGACCGTGGTGGCCGAAACAGCGAACGGGGCCACCCGGACTTCACGCACAGGCCCCTCGCCATCTTCGGCGTAAGCTTCCGGGGCTTCACTGCCCATCAAAAACGTGGCACCCTGCAGTCCAACCATGCGCAATTGCGTGGTTGCCAAGGCCGCCAAGGCTTCCACTGTTTTCAACGAGGTGGTGTTCCGCGCGTCGTCTTGTGCTGCGGACGACACTGCGCGCCGCGGACTACAGCATGCACTCATGAGTCAATTTCTCCAATCGGATGTCGTGAAAGGTGGTTTTCCAATGAAACCTAACATCGTGGTAATTCAAGCAGACCAAATGGCGGCCCAAGCACTGGGCGCATACGGGGATGAGGCCGCAAAAACCCCACATATCGATGCGCTGGCCCAAGAAGGTGCCGTCTTTGATCGAGCATATTGCAACACGCCACTGTGTGCACCATCGCGAGCTTCGATGATGACCGGACAGTTGCCTTCCGAGGTCGGATGTTACGATAATGGCGCTGATTTTCCGGCATCAATGCCGACTTTTGCCCATCACTTGCGTGCCGTTGGTTACCATACGGCACTGATTGGGCGGATGCACTTCATCGGTCCAGACCAGGAACACGGTTTTCAAGAGCGTTTAACCACTGACGTGTATCCGGCAGACCTCGACATGGTTCCCGAGTGGGAGCGTCCCATGGATCAACGTCTGCAATGGTACCACGATGCAGATGCGGTCTTTACCGCAGGCCCATCGCAGGCCACAGTACAACAGGACTTCGATGATGAAGTTGGTTTCCGTACCCTACGTCACCTCAATGATCGGGTCCGTGCCAATCAAGCGGCCGGTGAAGACGTGCCGTTTTTGATGGTCACCAGTTTCATCCATCCACACGATCCTTACGAACCGCCCAAAGAGCACTGGGATCGCTTTGCAGGCCACCACATTCCAGACCCGATGCACCCCGAGGTTCCAAGCATCGAGCAGGACCCGCACAGTCATCGACTGCGTGCCATGAGTGGCTTCGACCAGCGTTACCCAAGCATCGAAGAAGTCCGCAATGCACGCCGTTCCTACTATGCCGCGGTCAGCTATATTGACGACCACGTGGGACGCATCCGGGCTAAACTCGATGAACTCAACCTGCTGGAGAACACCGTCATCGTTGTCACCAGTGACCACGGCGATATGCTGGGCGAAAAGGGACTCTGGTACAAGATGTCACCCTATGAGGAATCGTCTCGGGTCCCACTGATCGTCTATGGACCGGATCATTTGGTGCCTAAGGGGCGGTTCGCTAACCCGGTCTCGTTGATCGACCTGATGCCCACCCTGTTGGAACTGTCAGATGCGCCTCGGGTAAATGTTGCCGGGACGTCCCTGCTCGAGTCCGCGCGCCAAGAAGAGTCGGGTGACACGAAGCCAGCAGATCGCGATGTGATCATCGAGTACCTGGCCGAAGGCACCCACGCCCCGCAGATCACGCTGATTCGCGGCCAATATAAGTATGTGGTGTGCCCAGGGGATCCGGATCAGCTATTTGATTTAGCCGCCGACCCACATGAACTGTACAACGTGGCAGCCTCACAAGACTATGTCAGCATCGCGCAGCAGCTGCGAAAAGATGTTGAAGTGCGCTATGACGTTGAAGCGTTGGAAGCTGAAGTGCTGCACAGTCAGCAGCAGCGCCGCCTGGTGGCCTATTCGTTGCAGCAGGGTAAAGTTCGCCACTGGGACTACGTGCCAGATCCTGAACATCGCTATGTTCGCGGTGACTTCTGGGATGCGCTCAACTACGGCAAGGTGAGAATCCCACAGGCAGACTAACCGTCTTTTAGGAAACACAAGACCCGCACGGTTTCGAAGCCAGACTATCTCAGGTGTTGGAACCGGGCGGGTCTTGTCGTGGTGGTCAATGGAGGTTAGATAATCATGCGTCCCTCACGGCGGGCTGCTGCCCACTCTTTGAAAAAGCCGCCTGCGATGGCGAACATGACGCACGCTACTAAGATCGGCCACATCAATATGTAAATCGTTAGACCAACGGTCATATTATTCTCCTTGTTTGTCAGTGGCGACATTGCTTACGTTGCTGGGTGCCAGCTGTGTGGTTTCATCTTCGGTATCGAAGTCGCCGGTAATCTGCTTGATCACTGAGTAGTCGAAGTTCTGCTTGGAACGGAAGGACATGAAGTAGCAAACCAGGAAGCTGACAGCATAGGCCACCAGTGATGCGGTCAGGACTGAGTAGTCACGGAGGAAATCAAAGCCAAATGGCAGGACCGCGACCATGCC
>DXCT01000059.1 GCA_019115865.1 Candidatus Yaniella excrementavium
GCAAGTGAACCAACCTGGGTATCAATCTGGTTGCCCATAGTGACATCGACGCCCAGCCCGGTACACAGCCCCAGAATTTCGGTGGCTTCGGTGAATCCGGAACGTGCGGTTTTAATACAGATCGCGTTGGCCCCACCGGATAACAGCTCACGAGAAGCATCGCCGGCGGTCGGCACGGATTCATCCCCCACGATCGGAATAGGTGAGTGGTCGACCAAACGGCGACGGCTCATAGCCTCTTTGGCATCGCAGGGCTCCTCAAGCATGGTCAGCCCGTAGTCGGCTGTCTGGCGGAGGACTTCCATAGCTTCATTCGCAGTCCAACCGCGGTTGGCATCTAGATATATTTCGACGTCGTCGCCAAGCCCTTCGCGCAGCACGCGAACCGCTTCAATATCCAATGCGAGTGGACGCCGCCCAACCTTCAGCTTGAAGGTGGTGATGCCGTACTGTTCGCCGAAACGCTGCGCTTCTTCCAGGAGTTCCTCGGCGGGTTTGAAGCCGAGCATATGGCTGACTCGCATCGAATCGGTGTACCCGCCCAATAATTTATGCACCGGAGTTTCCAGGGCTTTGCCTATCAGGTCCCACAGGGCGATATCCAGGGCACCTTTGGCTACCTGATTGTGAATGGTGCGATGCATGATCGCCTGAACTTTTTCGCGATCAAATGGGTCCAGGCCGATGAGCTCGGGCCCAAAAACATCCTCGATGATCACTTTAATCGAAGTCTGGGTCTCGCCGTAGGTATATGGTCGCGGCGGCGCATCCGCGGTACCGGTAATCCCCGCATCCGTGTGGATACGCACAACAACGTGGTCGGCCGTAGTGACTTCACCGGAGGCAAATTTTAGCGGATGCACATACGGGATGGCATACGGGATTGCTTCAACGGCAGTGATCTTCATGGTGTCTCCAAAAGTACGTCGTCTTCAGGTTGGTAGATTATCTCGGTGTTCAAGGTCATCGGCGGCTTCGCGGGCCAAAGTCAAAAATGAGGCAAGCAACGGACTATCGTTGCCAGTTCGCCACGCGGTGCTCAACCCGACCGTCACGTTGTCGGACAATGGTCGGATGACGATCGAAGAGTTCAACGGCAAGGACTGCGAGCCGGGGACGAAAGCGACCCCTAACCCGGCCCCAACCAGGGCGATGAGCGTGGACGTTTCCGTGGCCTCTTGCACGATGCGGGGGCGAAACCCAGCCTGGCGAGTCAGTTCGGAGACCACCGAAGACACCGATGAACCCCGTGGATAACCGACAATATTCTCATTGGCGAGTTCGCTGATATCTAGCGGCTCGGTACTGTCGGCCAGCCGGTGCTGACGATTCAATGCCACGACCAGGCGCGAGTGTTGAATTTCTTCAAGACTGAGCTCGGACGACTGCACAGGCGGGCGCAAGATAGCGGCATCAAGCCGATTTTCCAAGAGCCCCTCTTCCATCTGCGGGGTGAGCATCTCGCCAGAGATCTGCAGCCGAACCAGGGGGAAGCGTTCGCGGACCACCCGGACAATTTGGGGCATCAAACGATAGGTAGCGGTGCCAGAAAATCCAACGCGCAGCACGCCGGCGGCACCGCGTCCAATTTCCGCGACATCAGTTTTGGTGGCCTCGACTTCAGCCAGAATCTGTCGGGCGCGTTTCATCAGCAGTGCTCCGGCGTCGGTAAGTTCGACTTTTCGGGTGGTGCGTTCCAGCAGGGTGGTCCCGAGTTCGGCTTCAAGTTGTTTGATCTGGCTCGACAGTGGAGGTTGTGCCATGTGGAGGCGATCGGCAGCACGGCCAAAATGCTTTTCCTCCGCGACGGCAAGGAAGTACCGCAGGTGACGTAATTCAACCATGGTGCCTCCTAAGCTCTCAACGCATTGGTTGCCGACTGTGAGTGCGGCAACATCAGCGTACGACGGTGGCGCGGTACAAGTGAAAGACATGTTTTGTGTTCATCCATATTTGCATCATATCAATGCAAAGTATTCATGTACTTCTGTATCTATATAAAACCGTCTACAGTGAACGCAGTCACCAGTAGAGGTGTCAGTCAACATCTTTTTCAGTATCGCGCTTGTTTTTGAGGAGCAGACGTATGGCTACTGCCCAACAGTCCGAGACGGCGGCGCAGCCTGCCGCTATCTCGGAGCATGAATCGCAGGATGCGCTCGACCGCGCCACGAAACATAACTGGTGGCTCGTCGGCCTCGGTCCTGTTGCCGGATTACTTTTGGGACTGGTCTTGCCAGACTCACTGTCCTTCGAGGGCCGTGCGGTGGCCGGCTGTGCTCTGTGGATGGCTATCTGGTGGATGACCGAAGCCGCACCGATCCCGGTAACGTCGTTGCTGCCATTGGTATTATTCCCGCTGTTTGGCATGGGAACCATGGAAGAGGTCGCCGCTCCATATGCCGGTACCGTGATTTTCCTGGTCATGGGCGGGGTAATTCTGGGTCTAGCCACAGAAAAATCCAACCTGCACCTGCGGGTGGCACTCCTGACGATTCGCCTCGTGGGAACCAAGCCTTCACAGATCGTGCTGGGCCTGATGATCGCTTCGGCTTTCATTTCTGCTTGGGTCTCGAACACCGCAACCGCCGTCATTATGGTTCCGATTGCCGTGTCTATCCTGAACCTGGTGCGTTCCATCGACGAGAGTGCCGCCGGTAAGAAATTCGCCGCATCACTGCTGTTGGGCGTCGCGTACGGTGTGACGATTGGTTCGACCGCAACCCTGATCGGGCAGCCGCCAATGGCGCTGATGAAAGGGTACCTCCTGGAATCCCACGGCTTCGATATGGCCTTCGGCACGTGGATGCTCATCGGTGTCCCATGGGCTATCGTCATGCTGGGTATTGCCTGGGTTGTGCTGACAAAACTGGTCTACCGCCCAGAAATTAATGAACTGCCCGGCGGAAAAGAACTGATCCGTCAAGAGCATGCCAAGCTCGGCCGTATGACCACCGCAGAACGTCGGGTCGGCTGGATCTTTGCCGGTGCCATCTTCTTCTGGATTTTTGTGCCGTTCATCGCTCAGATCGGCTGGTTTGTTGACAACTTGCCTTTCCTCGGGCGGATCAATGATGCACAGGTTGCGATGGCCGCTGCCATCGCGTGCTTCTTGGTTCCGGCCAGGCGCGCTCGCGACGACCGCTCCGGTGGGCCACTGTTGCGTTGGTCTGCCGCAAAGGAGATCCCCTGGGGCCTACTGCTGCTCTTTGGCGGCGGCTTGTCACTGTCGGCAATGTTTACCCAAACCGGCTTTAGTCAATGGGTCGGCGAGCAGGTCTCCGGTCTGAGCTCGATGCAGTCTTGGTTGATCATCATCGCCGTCATTGTCGTCAGCCTGGTGCTTACCGAATTGACATCTAACACCGCCACCGCCGCAGCATTCCTGCCGATCTTTGGTGCCGTCGCGGTCGGGGTGGGCATCGATCCGCTGTTCATGACCATTGCTGTCACGCTGGCCGTATGTTCGGCATACATGTTGCCGGTTGCCACGCCGTCGAACGCTGTGGCCTTCGGTTCCGGAGAGATCACGATTAAACAGATGACCCGTGCCGGCGTCATCCTGAACATCATTTCGATTGGCCTGATCATGTTGGTCATGTACACGCTCGTGCCACTGGTATTTGGCGTTAGCCTGTAACTGTCGAGACGTCGAAGTGCTGAATCGCACTGAAAGGACAAACATGCTGTTTCTTGCACGTATGGATGTAGTTTTTCCGGAGTCCATGGATGCCGTCACCAAGGCGGACCTACAGGCTCAGGAGAAGGAATACTCTGGCAATCTGCAACGCCAGGGGCTTATGAAGGGCATCTGGCGGATCGTTGGTGAGTACGCCAACTACTCGATCTTTGATGTCGATGGTCATGACGAGCTGCATGAGTTGCTCTCGGGTTTCCCGATGTTCCCGCACATGAACGTAACGGTGACGCCGCTGGCAAAGCACCCTAACGCCACGCTCGATGATTTCTTTGGAGCGCAATAGACAGCTATCCGAAGTCGATTCGGGAAATTGTCGGTGCTCACCTCTTGCGGCTTGGGTAAGACATGGGTCACACTAACAGAGTGAGTGTTAAAAGGCTGCGGGGCTGACGACTTTGTGATCGTCAGCCCCGCAGTTGCTTCTGTACAGTTAGTCTGCTGAATCCTCTAAGACGCCGTTGAATACCAGTTCGGCAAGAATGCGACCAGTTTCTTGGGCATTGACTGATTTTTCGAGTTGATACCAGTCGGCCAACGAATTGATCGTTCCAAAGATAAGCCGGGCCATAGTCTGCGGATCGACGGTATCCCGGACCGCTTCCTCAGCCTGCGCGGTAGCGATCAGGCTAGCCAACCGGTTGGTTAGATTGCGACGTCGTTTCATCGCGTCGGTTTCTACTTCCGAATTGCCACGCAAGCGGAGTAACAACGTAACCGACGGCTGCTTTTCAACGAGGACGCCGACGGCGCCGACGATCAATGCCTCGATTTTGCTGGTGGCAGGACCACTGGTGCTCTCGGCGGTGTCCATGACTTCTTCTAGCCCACCGAGCGCCTCGGTGAGCGCGCTTTGCAAGATCTCTTCTTTGGTCTTGACGTGGTGGTAAATCGCCGATTTGGAGATGCCCAGCTCGGTAGCCAGCATGCCCATGCTCGTGGCATCGTAACCGTGGCGGTTAAATGCCTTGACGCATAGGTCTACCAGGGTCTGGCGATCATAACCGGGTCGCCCTCGCCGTACGGCGGGTGCCGGTGTTGGGGTAGTGGTCATCAACTCTCCTCGAGCAAAAGCGTGAACGCTCCACGCCGATTCTCAGTATATGTCGGTAGGGTCTTCCGGGGTACCAACAGGTGGCGTTCTCCGCGACAGGCTGAGGACTCCGGAATGGGTTAGTCGTTTAACTCGCGCAGGTCGTAGATGCGGCGGAGCTTGCCTGAAGAGCGAGTCAGGGTGTGTGGTTCAACGATTTCAAGCTTGCACGAGCAGCCAACGCGTGTCTTAATGCGTGCCTGGAGCTCTTTACCGCCAACTTCGGCTTCTTCAAGTGTCGAGGTCTCCCGGCGTTCAATCTTGATGGTCAGTTCATCCATCCGGTTTGGTCGTGCAATTTCCAGCGTGAAGTGCGGCGCCAGTGTCTCGATTTCCAGGGCGATTTCTTCGATCTGCGTGGGGAAAATATTCACACCTCGCAGGATGATCATGTCATCGGAGCGACCGGTCACGCGTTTCATCCGACGGTGTCCTGGCCGAGCGGTGCCCTGTTCCAAGCTGGTGAGATCGTGGGTACGGAACCGAATAATGGGCAGCGCTTCACGGGTAAGAGTTGTGAAGACTAATTCGCCGTGTTCGCCGTCTTTCAGTACCTTTTCACTGATTGGATCGATAATTTCTGGACGGAAGTGATCCTCCCAGATGTGGCAACCATCCTGGGTCTCAACGGATTCGCCAGCGACGCCGGGGCCCATGAGTTCGGAGAGACCATAAATATCGCATGCCTTGAGGTCGAAGAGCTTCTCGATCTCGCGGCGCATACCATCGGTCCATGGCTCAGCACCGAGGACGGCGACCTTCAAGGAGGTATCCTTTGGATCAATGCCGGCTTTGGCGAACCCATCGGCCAGTGCCAATAAGTAGGTCGGGGTGCACATGATGACTTCTGGTTCGAAGTCGGTGATCATTTGCACTTGTTTTTCGGTTTGTCCACCAGACATGGGAATGACGGCGCAGCCCAGGCGTTCGGCTCCGTAGTGAGCTCCGAGTCCACCGGTGAAGAGGCCATAGCCGTACGCGTTGTGCACTTTGTAGCCCGGCTTTACACCGGAAGCACGCATGCAGCGGGCGACGAGGGAAGCCCACATTTCGATGTCATTTTCGGTGTAGGCAACGGTGGTTGGCTGCCCTGTGGTGCCCGATGACGCGTGAATGCGACGCACCTGGTCCATTGGGACCGCTAGGGCTTTGAAAGGGTAGGCAGCCCGCAGGAATTCCTTATCGATGGTGGGAAACAATTCGAGGTCGGAAAGCTGTTTAAAGTCTCGTGGGTGCACGCCGTGGCTGTCGTACAGCTCTTTATAAGCGGGAACATTATTATAGGCGTGGTGGAGGGTCCAACGAAGACGCTCATACTGCAGCGCTTCGATTTCGTCACGACTGTACAGTTCCTCTGAATCTAGCTGGTTACGGTCTGCCGGGGGAGCAGGCGGCGTCCACGGTTGAGGAACGTCAGCGGGAGAAGGGGCGACACTGTGGCTAGTCATGATGGATCCTTTAGATGAAGCGGTTTTCGACAACTGTATTTTTATTTATGTGGATTTGGGATAGTTCTGGCCCGTCCTCGAAATTCAGCGACAAGTTGATTGTTCTCATCGGTAATCGTGATGTCGTAGATACCAGATCGGCCATAAGAGGCACGGCGTTTGCCAACGGCGGTCAGCTGTGCGCCGTTGGTCGGGGACGAGATGAAGTCAATGTCGACATTCTGGGCCACGGTGATCGTTGAACCATCGCCGTCGGGATTGTTGCAAGCCCAGGCGAAGATGGTGTCCGCGAAGGCAAAGAGCATGCCACCGTGGGCGATACTGAAACCATTGAGCATATTTTCGCGTAGTTGCATGTGCCCTTTGGCATATCCATCGGCGTATTCGGAAACCGTAATGCCCATCCATTCGGCAGCCCGATCATGGCCCAGACGTGGGTGATCGTTTGCGCCAAACGGGCCTGATGTGACGGTTTGACCGCTATCTGTTGCGGTATTCGTAGAACCGAGCGTTTGTGACATAGCGAATCTCCGAATGTGATCTGTATAATTATCTACTGACCATTCATACGGTAATCCTGATTTGTGATGTGCGTCAAATCATTTCTCGAATACAGTGGAGTCGTGAGTTGCATAGCTCACGTCTAATCAATATACTGAACGAACGTTCGGTATATATCCGTCGGTGCATACACAGTTCAAGAATTTGCTAGAAACTATTCGTCGCGAGGTGTCTCACATGTCTACAACGTCACAACACTCCGATGCCGCAGTTGCGGATATCGAAGCAGAGCGGGCAGGTCAGCAGCGCTTTGATGAAATCATCGCTGCCGATTCTCGCATTGAGCCCCGCGACTGGATGCCAGCCGGGTACCGCAAAACTTTGGTCCGCCAGATCTCCCAGCACGCACACTCCGAGATTATTGGCATGCAGCCCGA
>DXCT01000060.1 GCA_019115865.1 Candidatus Yaniella excrementavium
CCACTACGATTCTTGGTTCAGTCGATGAATCGATCTTTCGTCAGCTGGGGATGTTGATCACCGCTGAACCTGAGTACTGGCGAAAATCACTCTTTCATCGCAGCTAACAACCGCTGTCAGTAGCGTAATTCCCCTTCCGGACCTTCAAACCTCCAAGACGCTTCAGTACGATAAACACGATAGTTTTCGTAGTGTTGCAGCCCAGCAATCTGGCAGGAGGCCTGGTTCATGATAGCGGCCATGGCACGTTTATGGCGCATCATCGCGCCCATTCGTACGCGCTTATATTTGGGACTACTCGTCACCATCGGGGCGTCCGTTGTTGGACTGATGATCCCCCAGGTACTCGAAGTACTAGTCAACAACCTCAACTCCTCCCCCACGGCAGCCACCGTCTGGATCGCCGGCGGTGTGGTAGTCGCACTAGGCCTGGTCGAAGCGGTGCTGCTCTGGCTTCGAAGAGTATTTGCCATCGGACCATCAACCAACACCGAACGTGAAATGCGAGTTCGGTTCTATAACTGGATACTCGATATGCCGGTAGCCTTCCATAACGACTGGGGTTCCGGACAGCTCCTGTCTCGCGCCCAACAAGACGTCACCCAGATACGCCGCTGGATCGCCTTTGGCATGATCATGATGGTGTCATCAGCCGCCACGGTCCTGGTTGGTATCTACATGATGTCCCGTTCATCAATCCTGCTGGCCGGTATCTTTTTGGTCGTCGTGCCTCCGATCATCTGGTTGACCTATCGGTTCCAGCGGGAATTTTCTATCCTCACACGCCGCTCACAGGATCTTAACGGCGAAATTTCCACCACTGTAGAGCAATCTGTCCAAGGTATTCGCGTGCTCAAAGCCTTCGGTCGCAGCAAACAAGCCTTAGAAAATTTTCAAATCACCGCCGGCGCCCTTCGTGACAATGAGGTGCGAAAGGCCACCACTACAGCCCGATTCGATATGTTTATGATGGCACTACCGGAAACCGTGCTGGGCATTTCCCTGCTGGTGGGGCTCTTCCAGGTGAACTCCGGCGGGATGAACGTTGGCCAACTGGCCAGCTTCTTTGCCACTGCAACACTGGTGGTCGGCCCAACTCGGATGTTGGGCATGCTGTTTGGCCAAGCCGTCAACGCCACCACCGCGCTTGAACGCTACTTCGAAGTCATGGACTCCGAAAACACGATCGTCTCCCCCGATCATCCGGTTGCTATCGACTTTGCTAACGCTACCGGTGAGCTTGTGATGGAAGATGTCCGATTCCGCTTTCCTGATGCAGCACAGGACCAGCCCGACATGTTCCAGGGAGTAGATCTCCACATCCGCCCCGGTGAAACCATGGCCCTGGTGGGTGTTACGGGGAATGGAAAATCAACGCTGCTGCAGTTGGTGCCCCGCATCTTTGATATCACCGGTGGGCGCATCATCATAGACGGAGTGTCCGTCCACGACATGGATCTGGATGATCTGCGCAGACTCACGGCTTTTGCGTTTGAAGATACCACCCTGTTTTCGTCGTCGGTACGTGACAACGTGCTGCTCGGCGTAGATCCTGAGCTTCCCGATGCTGTCCAAGAGGAGATCGCGTGGGAAGCACTCCACGCTGCTGATGCAGATTTTGTGGTCGATTTAATTCACGGTATCGAGACGCGCATCGGGGAAGAAGGCTTCTCGCTATCAGGTGGCCAGCGCCAACGCATCGCGTTAGCCCGGGCGATAGCTGCCCGACCATCCCTATTGCTCTTGGACGATCCGCTGTCAGCTCTGGATACCAAGACGGAAGAACGAGTGATCGATCAGCTCAAAATGGTGCTCGACAACACGACCACGTTCATTATTGCCCACCGTTCCTCTACTGTTTCGCTGGCAGATCGGGTCGCATTATTGGACCACGGTAAGATTACCGCTGTGGGCACCCACCAGGAGTTGCTGCGTTCCTCGCCACGCTACCGCTACATCATGGCCACCAACACCGCAGGCAGTCACGAGGTGAACCTATGAGCGGCCCAGGAAGAACGCGCGGCAGTTCCACGCGCTATACCCAAATGACCAAGGAAGAACGTCGAGCATCTCTTCGACTGCTGGGCAGTCTACTCAAACCGTATAAGTGGCAGCTCGTTGGACTCTCGACCATCGTGGTGTTGGCACAGTTAGCCTCGGTGGCCAGCCCCGCCATTATCGCTTGGGGCATTGACAACGGTATTCCCGCGCTGCTCGAGGGGAACGCCACCCCGGCCGTGGCCGCCTCAGTAGCACATATTGCTGCCGCGCTGGTCGGTGGCGGGCTGATGTATGTGTTTATTCGTTGGAATATGACCATCGGCCAACACATGCTGTTCGGCCTGCGTAAGAGACTGTTTTTACATAGCCAACGCCTCGACATGAAATTCCACGAAACCTATGCCTCGGGGCGGACGGTTGCCCGCCAAACCTCAGATATGGATGCCTTAGCCAACCTGCTGAACTCCGGGTTGGATATCATGGTCGGTTCGGTATTGCAGATGGTCTTTACCATGGGGCTTATCGTGACCATGGACGTCCCCTCGGGTGTAGTCATGGCCGGATTATTGATCCCCGCAACCATGTTGACCATTTGGTTCCAGAAGCGCTCGTCGGTGATTTACCGTCAAATCCAAACGAACTCTGCTCGGCTCATTTCCCACTTTGTCGAAACTGTCAGCGGGATCCGTGCGGTCAAGTCCTATCGTCGTCAACGAGCCAATGGTGAGCGCTATGAGCAGCTAGCCGAAGATCATCGCCAGTCCTCGCTGCGTTCCATCCAACTCTTCGGTATTTATCAGCCAACTCTGCGCTGGTTGTCGACCATTACGATCGCTGCGGTACTGACGGTCGGCGGATTCCGTGTGCTGGGTGATGAACTGCAAGTTGGTGTGCTCGTTGCCCTCGTGCTCTACGCTCGCCGGTTCTTCCAGCCCATCGATGAGATCGCGAACTTTTACAACACCTTCCAATCTGCGGTTGCCGCACTGGAGAAAATCTCGGGTCTGATGGCCGAGAAATCCTCGGTGACTGATCCTGAAGATCCGGTGGAGCTGGCGGATGTCCAAGGCGAGATTGTGTTCGATGATGTGTCCTTCCGATATGACGACGAACTGCCCCTGGCACTGCATCCGACGTCGCTGCATGTGCCCGCAGGACAGACCGTTGCCCTCGTCGGTTCTACCGGTGCTGGCAAGTCCACGATCGCTAAACTCATGGCACGCTTCTATGACGTCACCGACGGTTCGATCACCCTGGACGGTGTGAACCTCAAAGACCTGGATATGGAAACCCTCACCGACAACATCGTGATGGTCACTCAGGAGTCTTACCTCTTCTCGGGTTCCGTTGCCAACAACATAGCCTTGGGAAACCCGGAAGCGAGCCGCGAGGAAATCGAAGCGGCAGCAGCCATCATAGGTGCCGATACGTTCATCCAGCGCCTCCCGCAAGGATTCGATACCGATGTTCGAGCTCGAGGTGGGCGAATGTCTGCTGGACAACGCCAACTTGTTTCGTTTGCTCGAGCTTTCCTTGCTGATCCCAATGTTCTGATTTTAGATGAGGCGACGTCGTCATTAGATGCTCCGACCGAGGCCATGGTGCAAGAGGGCTTGGAAGAATTATTGGGCAAGCGGACCTCATTTATCATTGCTCACCGGTTATCCACGGTGATGATTGCCGATAGGGTATTAGTAGTAGAAGGGGGCCAGATTATTGAAGACGGCGCCCCAGATGAGTTGATTGCCGCAGGGGGTCAGTTTTCGGAGCTGCATCAAGCGTGGCAAGACACACTGACCGAATAATCGGCGACCACATTGACACCCTTCAGCAGAGGAATCTTATATGCCCGGCAAAGTAAAGGCCGCCCTACTGGGTGCCGTGGTTGGCGCCGTCGTCGTGCTGATCATTGAACTCATAGCGGTTTTTTTGAACGACGAAGCGTTCTTTGCCACCGAGCGGTCCTGGCTGATCCTGCTCGTAGGGGTCGTGGCCTTCGCATGGTTTCAGATACGCGCCTATGACCAGAAAAAGGGCATCTACGCGGATAAAGACGAGTGAGTCGCGTCGCCGGCGTGGTCAAGGAATTCATCGAGGATGCCCGGGGCAGCCTGCGTTGCAAAGGTCAGATGTTTACTGGCGGCCATATCCTTCGGGGGCGGAGTATCCACCAGCCACCGAATACCAGGGCTATGAGCGGCCTAGGGTACGTCGTTCATGAGCAATACCGCGCTGAACAGTGTCAGGGCCCACGAGCAGTGAAGCATTCGTTAGCCGAATTGGATATCGCCCAGAGCCTGCTCCGGAAGATCGTTGAGTGTGCCGAATCGGTGCGCCGTCATGGTCACTGACTGCTCGCGAATGAACGGCAGCATCTCCAACCGTCCAGCAGAAGTTACCGGCTGGGTGTACAGCGCAGTCTCTGGACTCTGCGCGGTTGCGGAGATGGTATCTGCGATTTCGGTGTCCCCGATCAACCGGATACGATCCGGACCGCTTGCGGGTTCAGTTTCGGCGAGGGAGTTTGCTCGCTGCAACCAGGCGTCGGTGTATTCGAAGGCGACTTCAACGTTTGTCTCGGCAAAAACCTTGACGAGTTCCCGTGGAGCATCTGACGGCAAGGAAATGGTGTTCACCGGAAGCGTTCCGGTTCCTTGCCCTGTTGCAACGGCACCCTGCACACGGATTCCGGCGAAGGCCACACGCAATAGCTGCGCAATGTCCTGCGATGAGGTCCCGGTCAGACGCATGGTCACCGGCACCGGGCGGTAGCGCAGCGCGTTGATTTCGACTTTCAGATACGAGATATCACGCTGGCCCGTGTAGGTTCCCACCGCTATGGCATCGTGTCCAACAGCTGCGGAAAGCCACTGTGCGTCTTCTGCATCCAGGTATGGGGCGACAGCATTGACCAACTGGTCGGCCAGTTCATCGGCGGTATCCGGCACCGTGGATGCGTCGTCAGTCCAGTCGCTGAGTCCGATGAGGTAGTTTGGTCCACCGGCTTTTGCCCCAGGGCCGATAGCCGAACGCTTCCACCCGCCAAAGGGCTGCCGGCGGACAATAGCCCCGGTAATACCGCGGTTGATATACAAGTTGCCGGCGGTAATCTGCTCACTCCAAGTGGCAATTTCTTCGGGGTCCAGCGAGTGGATGCCGGACGTGAGCCCATACGGTACGGCGTTGACATATTCGATGGCATCTTGGAGTGTGTTGGCTGACATCACACCCAGGATCGGTCCGAAGTATTCGGTCATGTGATATTCCGAGCCCGGCTTGATGCCGGAGCGCACACCGGGTGAGTACAGGCGACCGGTGTCATCCAGTTCGCGGGGTTTCAAGTGCCATCGTTGGCCGTGTTCAAGTTCGGTGAGACCTCGGCTAAGTTTTTCGCCCGGTTCGTGAATGACCGGACCCATTTGTGCCTGCGGGTTATCGGGGTGATCAACCACCAGTGAATTGACGGCGTCTAAGAGTTGGCGGTGGAAGCGTTGACTGACGGCGGTTTGACCAACCAGGATGACCAGCGAAGCAGCCGAACATTTTTGGCCAGCATGCCCAAAAGCAGAGTTCACTACATCTGCCACGGCAAGATCAAGGTCTGCCGAGGGGGTGACGATGATGGCGTTCTTGCCTGAGGTTTCACCAAGCAGTGGCATATCGGGGCGCAGGTCTTTGAACAGTTGGGCGGTCTCATAACCGCCGGTCAAAACGACGCGTTCGGCTCGTGGATCGGTGACCAGGCTGGTGCCGATGGTTGATTCTTCGGCGATCACAAACTGCACGGTCGCTTGGGGCAGGTCGAATTCGTCGAGGGCAGCCCAAATCGCCTGGACAATGACAGCCGCGGTCCGTTGGGCTTGGGGCGCCGGCTTGAAGACGACCGGAGAGCCGGCGGCCAGTGCCGAGGTGACAGACCCGGTGGGAATGGCCATCGGGAAGTTCCAGGGTGGTGTCACGACGGTGAGCCCCACGGGATGTGGGGTGGCGCCCGGCACCTGCGCCAGATGCAGGCATTGTTCACCGTAGTAGCGGGCAAAGTCGATACCTTCAGAGACTTCTGGATCAGACTGATCGATGGTTTTACCGGTTTCGGAACCCATGACTTCGATCAGATCACCGCGTGCCGCGGCAAGATGATCTCCGATGCGGATCAGTACCTGGCTGCGGGTTGCCAACGGCAGATCCTGCCACGTCGTGCCGGCCTGTATGGCCGAGGTGATAACAGTTTCTAGCTGCTCCTCAGTTGTGACCCTGCAGTTCTTCACCAGGGCATCACCCAGGGTGGAATCCTGCATACGGTCTATGGTCTCCCGACCCCAGGACCGGTTGGCCGCCAAGTTCGGATCCGAATCCGCCGCGTTTACGAAGGTTGCAGGTGAAGCGTGCGAAAAGTCCTCGGTTTGGCGGTTTTGCGTTCTTCGCGGTTGCGGGATGACCTCGGCTTCGTGTTCCAGTTGGGCGAGTGAGGTCAGGAATCGGTCTGACTCCCGAGAAAAGAAGTTTTCGTCGTCGAGTTCAAAGACCGCCGACATGAAGTTCTCGTCCGAGGCGCCTTCTTCGAGGCGGCGCACAAGATAGGAAATAGCGACATCGAATTCATCCGGGTGGACGACCGGAGTATAGAGCAGCAGTCGGCCGACATCGGCTCGGACGGCTTCTGCCTGGGCAGTGGCCATGCCCAAGAGCATTTCAAAGTCGACCGGACCATCGACGTCGATTCCCCGGTGCTGCATCAACAGATAGGCCAGGGCAATATCGAACAAGTTTTGTCCGGCCACTCCGATCTGGACGTTCGCCAGATGTTGCGGCGTCATCGCAAAATTCAGGATGCGTTTGTAGTTGGTGTCGGTGTCCTGTTTGTTGGGCCAGACGGTTTGCGGCCAGTGGTTCATGGCGGCTTGAACCTGTTCCATGGGCAGGTTGGCACCTTTGACGACGCGCACTTTGATGGGCGCTCCCCCGCTCGCAACGCGTTGAGCTGCGAAACCTTGAAGTTGCACCATCGCCTGATAGGCATCAGGGAGATAGGCCTGCAGCACGATCCCCGAGGCGTAATGCTGAAACTCTGGTTCGGACATAAGTTTGCGGTACACATCCAGGGTCAGATCCAGATCCTTATACTCCTCCATATCAATGTTAATAAAGGTCACCGGATCAGCATGCATCGCGGCACGGTAGACCGGGCGAAGTTTTTCCACGATGTCGTCCACGGCTTCGTCGTGCGCCCAGTGAGTATGCGGAGCAACCGTCGCCGAAACCTTAATTGACACATAATCGACATCTTGGCGTTCAATGAGTGCCAAGGTCGCTGCAATACGATTATTGGCCTCTCCCTGTCCAAGAATCGCTTCACCCAACAGGTTGATGTTAAGATTCACGCCGTCAGTGCGAATCTTCTTGATCGCTTTGCCAAGGTGTGGATCCCGGGAGTCAATAATCAGGTGCCCGACCATCGATCGCAGCGCAGCTTGGGCTGCTGGCACCACGGCGCCGGGCACGAATTTGGCGAGTTTACCGCCGGTACGAACTGCGGTTTGTAAATACCAGGGCAAAAACGCTGGAACGTCGTCCGCAATCTGTGCCAGAGCATCGGCTGCCGCCGTATTATCTTCCGGACGCACGACGCGATCTACGAATCCAACCGTAAAGTCCAGGCCGGCAGGGTCTTTCAGCACACCCGCGAGTTGTTGCGCGGAGGCATCAGGGTTGATCCCGGCGGCGGTTGCTAACCAGGTGCGCACTTGGGCAACCGCGGCATCACCCAGCTGCCACGGCATGATGTCAGAGTGACGATGTTGTGCTGACTGCATGATGCTCCTGATTCACATAACGTTCGAGATAGTGACACACAGCATACGCCGAGAGGTAGATTCGGGTATAGCGAATAATCTCGAATAGCACCGTTCATAAAACCCGAAGGATCAAAGTGTTAGACCTGCACCGTCTGAGCCTGTTACGTGAGCTGGCGATTCGTGGCACGATCACCGAGGTGGCAGCGGCCCTGAATTTTGCGCCCTCGACGGTCTCTGCTCAACTCTCGCGATTGGAAAAGGAGGCCCGCACCACGCTTCTGGTGTCGTCAGGTCGAAAGGTCATGCTCACCACCGCCGCCTTGGGCCTGGTGGAGCACACCAATGACATGTTGGCCATCATGGAAGAAGCTACTGCTCAGCTGGCCGAGGCGGATTCCACCGTGGCCGGTACCGTGCGACTCTCGATGTTTCAGACCTCTGCCCTAGCACTGCTGCCGGGCACCCTTCGATTGCTCGGCGCAACGCATCCTCAGATCCGACTGGAAGTCGCGCAGCGTGAACCCGAACAGGCGCTGCACGATACCTGGGCCGGGGATTTCGACATTGTGGTGGCAGAACAATACCCTGGCCACGCAGTCCCCCAGTTACCCGATATGCTCACGACCGCCCTGGTGGACGATCCACTACGCTTAGCTATTCCCGCCACGCTGGCTAACGATGTCACACAGCTCACCGATGCCGCCCACCTGCCCTGGATCATGGAGCCTGCCCCGGCAGCGTCACGTCACTGGGCATTGCAGCAGTGTCGCGTCGCAGGCTTTGAACCAGACATCCGGTACTCTTCGGCTGACCTGCAAGCACACTTGCAGCTGATTGAAGCCGGCGAGGCCGTGGCCATTCTGCCCGGCATGCTCGGTGGCTACCGGCGACCTCAGGTCACCTGGGTGCCGCTTGACTCCGCACCGCAGCGACATATCTTCTTGGCCATGCGTCAGGCATCCGCCCAACATCCGGCCGTCGCCGCGGTGGCATTTGCGATACAACAACACGCGCAAGACGCTGCCCGGGATTAAACATTTCTCCGGACCAGAACCCGAGTATTGAACCTCTGACCAGCTGATTCACGGGTTACCTTTATGAACCTGTGGATTCATGTGTCGTATTCAAACAACAGTGATTTGGTGGTTTGGCTGACAGTGGCGAATAATTGTTTGCTATGAGTGAAGAAAATGTCTATCAGCTCGTCGCCATTCTGCTTTACCTGTTGCTGATGATCGGTATTGGTTTCTATGCCTACCGCCGAACAAAAACAGGTAAAGAGTTTCTCTTGGCCGGCCGAGATCTGTCCCCAAGAGTGGCCGCGCTATCAGCCGGAGCCTCCGATATGTCTGGTTGGCTGATGATGGGTCTGCCCGGCGCGCTGTATGCTACCGGTTTGATCGAATCGTGGATTGCCATCGGCCTGATCCTCGGTACCTGGTTGAACTGGAAGATTGTGGCCCCACGGATACGCGTCTATTCAGAGATCACCGAAGATGCGATCACGATGCCGGCCTTTTTCGAACGACGCTTCCGTGATCGTACTCGCCTGTTGCGTTCAGTATCAGCCGTGATCATTTTGCTGTTCTTCATTTTCTACGTGGCCTCCATGATGGTCGCCTCCGGTGCGTTCTTTGAGTCAGCCTTCGGTTGGCCGTACATGACCGGGGTCTTGATCGTTGGCGGCTTCACTTTGCTCTACACAGTCTTTGGCGGATTCCTCGGGGTCTCGCTGACCGACGTCGCTCAAGGTTTGCTGATGATGGCAGCTTTGATTGCCGTGCCGGTTATGGCCACCATCCAACTCGGAGGGCCCGGCGAAGTCGTCAGCCTCATCAGCGAATCCGATCTGCAAGCTGGATTAGAACATTTGTCGTTCACCGGCGGTGGCATGACCACGGCCTCGGCGCTGATCATCATCTCTGGACTGGCTTGGGGTCTCGGCTACTTCGGTCAGCCCCACATTCTGGCGCGTCACTTTGCAATCCGTGACCACAAGGAAGTCAAAACAGCCCGTCGTATCGGTACCGGCTGGGTCGGCATCTCCATGCTGGGTGCTGTACTAACCGGGCTGATCGGTGTCGCCTGGTTCCAACGCGCAGGCCAGCCCCTGGACAATGCCGAGACAGTGTTCTTGGAACTATCACAAATCTTATTCCACCCATTCATCGCCGGTCTCGTCCTGGCCGCTGTGTTGGCAGCCATCATGTCGACCATGTCATCGCAGCTCATTGTGTCCTCATCAGCGCTAGTGGAAGACATTTACGGCTTGTTCAAACGCAATCCTAACGAACGTACCCAGCTATGGCTCGGCCGTGGTTCCGTCGTGCTGGTATCCCTCATTGCGATCCTCATCGCCCAAGATCCCGATGCCACCGTGCTGGATCTCGTCGGTTTCGCCTGGGCCGGATTCGGTGCCGCTTTCGGTCCGATGATCTTGCTGGCTCTCTACTGGCGTCGGGTCACCGCCATGGGCGCACTAGCAGGTATGGTCGCCGGTGCCGCAGTCACCTATATCTGGGGTACAGTCCCCGCCATCAAGGAAGTAATCAACCTCTACGAAATCGTGCCGGGTGTCCTGGTAAACTTCGCGGTTGCTATCGTGGTTTCCTTGCTTACTGCAAAACCTGCACCAGAAATCGACGAAGAATTTACTCGGATGGAAGAAACCGTTTCAACCAAATAGTTTCCGACGACCCTGGACCACGGTTGGCAACGGCTCCACTCATGGGTTGTTTGCCAACCGTTGTGTTTATCCGCCCTACGATAGACACATGGGATTTTCTCGTTCACAATCAGTTTTTGTAGCTCTCGAGCCAGACCAGGTCTGGGATCTGCTCGGCGATCCCAGCGCGTGGTTACAATTCGATGACCACCTCCAGCAGTTCTCCCCCGCCGAAATGACAGGTGACCGGTTACAAGTCGGAGACACCGTCAAGGTGGTGCCCAAGGCACTGATTCGTGGCTTTATCCATGCAGCGACCGCGCCCCCGGCAACCATTGTGACCGCTGATACTCAGCGTGAGCTTGCTTGGCGCCAGGACCAACCCGGCGGACACACCCAACAGAACTGGCGGATTGAACCGAGCGCCAATGGTGGCACAAACCTGACGCGTCACACTCACGTGGTTGGCCCGTTAGCTGTACCGTTGGGCGTTGCATTGGCTGCACCATTAGCCGGTGACCTCGGTGCCGTTGGTGCACGAATGTTTCAGATGGCATCCACCGGACCCGATCTGGATCAACCAATCAATATTGTGGCCGGCGGCTCCGGTTATCTCGGCTCACGGCTGGTGACTCGACTGTTGTCGGCCGGGCAACGCGCGGTCGTGCTGACCCGGAACCCTACATCGGGTGCGCCGTACCCACAAGCACGCTGGGGACACGATGACATTGGTCCACTGCATGATCAGCTCATGGACCAGTCCGGGTTCAATATCATCAACCTGGTCGGCCGTCGCCTGGGCCCAAAATTCACGCCCAAAGAAGTTGAACAGCACAAAGCATCACGTGTTCAACCAACCGAAACGCTGCGTGATGCCGTGGCAGCCGCCCAAAGTGAAGGCGGTGTACTGCATCGCTGGGTTCAAGGCAGCGCGGTGCCGCTGTGGGATCCCGCATCCACAGAAGAATTCACGGAAGCTACCTTCCCCACCGCGGACCATGACGGCCCCGAGGGCATGGGCCAGTTGGTGGACGATTGGGAGGCATCCGCTCCCGACGACGCGATCATCGTGCGGACCGGCGTCGTCCTGGGACAACAGTCTGAGATCACCATGGGTCTGTCCGCTATGGCCATGACCAAGACGCGTCCGAATGTCGATGGTTATCTGCCCTGGATTCATGAAGAAGATTGGGTGGGCATCGTTCAACATCTACTGAATATGTCCGAACCGCCGTCCTCGGTGGTCGCTGTTGCCCCGCAGCAAACCCGTTTATCCGAAGTCATCAACGCATTGGCCCCGGGGCTGGCGCCCCGCCACTTCCCGGTTCCGGCCAGCCTGCTCAACTTTGGTATGAACCTCCTCCGCATGGAACCAGGGTTACTGATGGGCAGCACTAAAGCACGCTCTACCGTGCTCAAAGATTCGGGATATACCTTCCGCTTCCCGACCATTGCCGCTGCTACAGAAGACGTTAGCCTCTAAACCCGTTTTGCGGATGGTTGATGGCATAGGTGAGGAAGACAACGCCGTCGTCAAACTGTTGGCCGCGTTGCAGGCTCATGTCTAACTGATGAGGCGGCCAGCTCCGGATCGGTTTCCCGAACGGCCATCATCTCGTACATCTTACGACCATAAAGATAAGTGCTCACATTGGTCATGGCGTCATTCAGGGAACTCAGCGCTTCTTCAGTGGGTTGTGCCCACGACGCAAAGTTCCCATCGGCATCTGCCACATAGCCGTCCAGTGACACAATCATTGAATAGATGAGCTTTCCCATGGTGCTCTCCCCGATTCCTATACAAGGTAGGTTCAGAGTAGCAAAAAGCTTGGCCTCGAACTACCCTGTTCAAGGCCAAGCGTTCATGGTTTGCGTTAGGACTCCACCGAAGCTGAATCCTCAGCTCTGGTAGCCACATTTCGTTGCTGTTTCGGCAGTGCGGTTCCGTGTTTGTCGTTTCGCATGAGCCGCATAGCGTTCAAGATCACGACGAGCACGGATCCTTCGTGCACCAACATGCCCAAGGACATCGTGACACCACCGGCAAACACACCGGCCAGCAGTAAAACAACGGTTGTCAGTGCTATCACAATGTTCTGTTTCATCACCCGGGTGGTCCGTTTGGCCAAGCTGATGGACTCCGGAAGTTTCATTAGGTTGTCACCCATCAGGGCAATATCTGCTGTTTCGATGGCCACTCCCGAGCCTGCCGCGCCCATCGCCACACCAATGTCAGCTGTTGCCAACGCTGGCGCATCATTGACGCCGTCACCAACCATGGCCACGGTGTGCCCTTCGCGCTGCAGCTTCGTCACCGCATCCAGTTTGTCTTCTGGTAACAGTGACGCATGGATCTCATCAATCCCGGTGGCATGACCGATGGATTCAGCCACCAACCGGGTATCGCCGGTGACCATCACAACCTTGGTTACACCCGCTTCGTGCAGCCGCGCCACCATGTCTGCAGCGTCGGTACGTATGGTGTCGGCAACAGCGACGACACCGATGACCGTCTGATCCACGGCAACGATCATCGGAGTTTTGCCCGCTGCCGCAAACATCTCCGCGGATTCAGTAGCGAGCGGGCTCTGAGTAACCCCATATTGTTCCAGCAGCGCTGGGTTCCCAATCAGAATCTGGCGCTCATCGACGTCGGCGACAATGCCTTTGCCAACAACAGGAGTGACCTTTTGCGGAAAACCCTGCGGCGAGACTCCTTGTTCATATGCGGCCTCCAGGATTGGACGGGCTAACGGGTGTTCGGAACCAGCTTCAGCAGCCGCAGCCACACTCAGCACGTCCAGTTCCGTCAGGCTTGCATCAACCACCAACACGTCGGTCAGTTCCGGACGTCCCTCAGTCAGTGTGCCGGTCTTATCGACGGCCACCGCAGAGATCTTCCCCGAGGTCTCTAGGTACTCGCCACCCTTGATCAGGATGCCGTTGCGTGCGGCACGTCCGATACCCGCCACAATCGCAACGGGAATGGAAATGACCAGGGCACCCGGGCAACCGATCACCAGCAGTGTCAATGCAAGGACGACGTCTTGGGTGAGCAGCCCGGCAACCAATGCCAGAATCATCACCGCGGGGGTGTACCAGGTAGAGAAGCGGTCAATGAATGCCTGGGTTTTTGCTTTGGCATCCTGGGCTTCTTCAACACGGTGAATAATGCGCGCCAATGTGGTGTCCGCACCGATGCCGGTGGCTTCCACCTGCAGAAATCCGCCGCGAGAGATGGTACCCGCAAAGACCTGGTCTGTGGCAGTCTTCTCCACCGGAATGGACTCACCGGTAATCGAGGCTTCATCAATGGACCCGGTGCCGTCCGATACAACACCGTCGACCGGTACCTTTGCCCCGTTTTTTACCAAGACGATTTCGCCCTTGGACACCTGGTGCGCCGGGATTTCCCGTTGAGCCCCTTCACGCATGACGATGGCGGTATCGGGTGCAACGGCCACCAGTTCGGCCAAAGCTGATCGGGTTTTGTTCATCGTACCGGCTTCCAATGCGTGACCGATCGAAAACAGGAAAGTCACCGCGGCAGCTTCCCAGAAGTTCCCAATAATCGCCGCACCGATGGCGGCCACCGAGACCAACAGGTCGATACTGATCATCTTGGTCGTCAGTGCTCGGAAGGCCTGTAAAACAATGTTGTAGCCCGCGACGACGGCAGCGACCAGCATGAGCAGATTCGCGAGGGTAAACACCTCGGTGCCGTGGTGGGCATGGACACCGGCGTCCATCCACCAGCGTGGTGACAAGTCCGTGTTGAGTACACCCCCGCCGAGGTTGCTGACAGCAAATGACGCCAGGATCAAAAATCCTGAGATCACCGGTACCGCCCAGTTACCGCGGAACCATTTTTGTAGCCTGTTCACTGTGTTTGCCCCTTTTGCGATATGTATATGGAGTCTAGAACGCTGAGGGTCTGGCCGTGTATCCAGCTTTGGCCACCGCTTCAACAAGATCATCAACCGATGATTGAGTTTCGTCGTGGTCGACTTCTATACGCGAGCTGGCGAAGTGAACTTTTACGTTGTCGACGCCCTGCATCTTGCCAACACGTTTTTCAATTTTGTTGACACATGATGGGCATGAGAAGCCTTCAGCGCGTAGGAGCGTATGTGTGGTGTTCTGTGTGGACATGGTGTTCCCTTTCCCTCAAAGTTGTGATCTGAAGTCCTCTTGTTGTGAGGATGTATCTTTAGATTAGAGGGAGCCGAAATCATTGTCCTTGACGTTGGTCAAGTCCCGGGAGCGGCCTTCCGGTACGATATGCAATCATGCGTGAACTGCCAATCCGAGACATCACTGAACACGACGATAACTGTGTGAGAAGAGTCCCCATATTTTCTGGACTCACCACGGAACAGCAGGATCTCGTGGCCACCGTGGCACGTCCGCAAATCTTGTCAGCCGGCGAACTCGTCCACGGGGCCGGCGAACGCACCGGCAAAATGTTCGTTGTACACACCGGAGAAATCAAACTCAGCCGCACGCTGCCTAGTGGCAGAAAACAGTTGCTGCGGGTTGCCCGTCCGGGTGAGACCCTCGGCGAACACGCTTTTCTGACGGGGAATTCAACGCTAGAGGAAGCAGAAGCGCGCTCGCAGACCAGACTCTGTGTCTTTGTCCACGACGACCTCACCAAACTGATCGATCAGTACCCCAATATTGCCCATCGCATGCTCCGGACCCTGGGCGACCGGCTGGCTCATACCGAACATCGGCTGACCTTGAGTAGCCAAAGCGTGGATGTTCGAATCGCCGACTATTTATTGCAGCAACCACTGATCCGAAGAGGGCCAGTAACTAACGGCATCATGCGGGTTCAGTTGCCCCTGAGTAAGAAGGATATTGCTTCACTGTTGGGCACGACGCCGGAATCCTTGAGCCGTGCCTTGTCGAGGTTGCGGAACAAAGGGTTCTTGACCGTTGACGACGACATCGTGTCACTATTGCAACCCGATGAACTCGAACACCTGATCACCGGGGATTAGCACTTCCTAACGGTACGCGCGATGATACTGCGCTGGTACCGGCGGGTTTTCATGTCGCAGTATTTGGGCCGAATAAATCGGGAAATCGGTATTGCGCAGAGATTCTCTGCCGACTAAGACGACGTCAGCCTGCTCGGTCACGAGAATGTGCTCGGCTTGGAATGGTTCGGTAATCAACCCGACGGCAGCAGTTGGTACACCGGTGCGGCGACGGATCGCTTCAGCAAATGCCACCTGGTATCCCGGGCCCGAAGGAATCTCCGCCGGCAGATTCGAACCGCTGGACACATCAATGAGGTCGACACCGTGGTCACGTAGCCACTGGACTACTTGCACAGTGTCATCAATGGTCAATCCGTCGTCGACCCAGTCCACCGCTGACAGGCGAACCAACAGCGGAACGTCGTTCGAAACTTCAGTACGAACCGCATCAACAACATCCAGCAGTAAGCGTGTCCGGTTTTCTAAAGAGCCACCGTAGGAGTCGTCCCGATCATTACTCAACGGCGACAGAAATTGGTGCAGCAGGTATCCGTGGGCGCCGTGGATCTCCAACAGGTCAAAGCCAGCATCGATCGCCCGACGTGCCGAAGCAACAAATGCTGCCACAACGTTGTCGATTCCCGCCTGGTCCAATGCTTCAGGCATCGCGAGACCTGGATATTCTTTGGCCGACGGAGCCACGGTGATCCAACCGCCCTCGTCTTCGGGAACGCTGCCCTCGTTGTCGTAGTCGAATGGCCGATAGGTACTGGCTTTGCGTCCGGCATGCGCCAGTTGGATCCCGGCGAGAGCTCCTTGAGAGTGCATGAATTCAACGATCGGTGCCAACGCATCGCGTTGGCTATCGTTCCACAACCCAAGATCCTCTGGTGAGATGCGACCTTCCGGGGTCACGGCCGTTGCTTCAACGATGACGGCGCCAGCTCCCCCACGAGCCAAGCCCCCGAGGTGCACCATATGCCAGTCGGTTGCCATCCCGTCGCTGTTCTCAGCGCTGTACTGACACATGGGAGGAACCCATAGACGGTTTCGGGCGGTCACGCCACGCAAGGTGATTGGTTCAAAGAGCAAACGAGACAAGCTGATATTCCTAACGTTCCCGGGGAACCAGGGATGGGTTTTTTAATCCATTGAGGATGTTATCAGGTCGCGATAAGCTGCGCCTGACACGTCCAAGTACTACTACCTGCCGCTACCTGCCACGACGTTAATATGGACCTGTTTGGTTTCCCAGCTGGCGCATTTCTGGGAGTTGGGATTCTTGGCATTTCGCTCGATGGCTCACTTCTCGACTTTCCCATCGGTCTCTTCATCACATTGGCCGGACCATTCACCATGTCGGGCGATGTGCCTTATCGGGCCCGGCACGGCTTGGTTTGTGGTTGGCAGTACCAACGTGGCTTGGGGTCTAGTCCAGCAGCATCACTGCTCGATGATATAACTGCGAATTTCTTTGATCTTCGCAGTCTTGGCATGTCCCGCGAACAGGATGATGTGGTTGAACCCGGTGCTACTGGAGTCTGCATATATTGCCTTACCATCGGCACCGCAATCGGTTCCGTGGGTGATGACTGTATGAAGTTTCAGTTCAACCGCGCCCGGGGCTGCCAGTAACCACTCGCGAACCTCTGCTGTACCCGAAAGCACTTTGGACCCGACCACTTCCCAGCGAACGTCGTCTTTGAGCATCCCAACTACATCGTCGACAGCATGACGGTAAAACGCGACGAGGAAGTCTCGAATAACTATTTTTCTTGGGGCATTGCCACAATGCTCAGGAATGTCGACAACCCTGAGGCTATTGGAATTCGATGTCATGTGTAGTTTCTCCTTGGGTCAGGGTGGATCTCGTCACTCACATTGACATTTTACACTGCCGAGCCCGAGTCGGTCTCTGCTGAACGGATGCAGTTGTTAGCAAACTGGGCGTCAACAGAATATCGCGACCACGGGGTGAGCCCCAGAGCTTGAGGTTTTAGTCGGCGCTGCTGATTGTAACGCGCTGGCCATCGAGTGCTTGGACGCCTTCGATATTGTCGATCCGACCCATCCGAATGTTGTCGTTAGAAAACGCTAGCGGTGCATAGAAGAATCCGAAATTACCCCACGGTGCATAACAAAAGAAGTCACCGATCTCCGCGGCGATCCCAGGCGCTCCAGTAGCATCGATCCTCTCGTCTGGAAAAGCGATCTTCTCTTTACCGTGAAAGTCTTCAAAGGTCACCGTCATCGGTAGCTTCGACAGGAAATCTTGGGTTGCAGCGTTATCCTCGGACATGGTGACTTCCACACGAGTCGTGTCAGTGGTGAAGTGAACGATAGAAACAGTCAATCTTCTTCCTGGTGATTGGGTTATGTTTCAGTGAAGCACCGATAGCCGTTGAGAGGGAGCCCTAGCTAGAGGAGGTACTTGGAAAGTCCCCCTCGTTAGTCGGTTTTTCGATTCGTCAATTTATCGCGCAAGCGATCGACCATGCCGACCCCAGCTCCAACGGTCTTGTGATACAGCTGGGAGTGCGGGGCATTTGGGTGTGGCCGCGTCTGTGCCATGTGTTTGGCTTTTTCAACCTTCTCGCCCATCTCGCGCAGTTGCTCTGTGGGGATATGTTCGCGAAGTTTTGGGAATTGTTCGTCTTCCTCATCACTGACATGGTGGCGAAGATGTGCTTCCAATTCGTCGAGGACCTGCATGAACCGGCCGTCATCCGCTGGCACATCTTCTAAGCGTTTCATGACTTCGTCGAGCTCCTTATGCTCTCGGATATCGTGCTCAACTTCTTCAGCACCATTCGGGAGGTATTCTTTCATCGCCGGGTATACCTGCATCTCTTCCGCAACGGAGTGGCGAACGATTTCGGCAATGACGGTATCTACGGTATCTCGACGAAGCTCGGCGTTCGTTGCCTGTTTGATCTCGCCAATAAGCTCCAGCATGGCTTGATGGTCAGCCGTGAGAATATCAACAACATCTTGGTCAGAAGAAGTAGGACTTTCGGTAGTCATAACAGGCCTTTCTCAGAGGATCCCTTACGGTTCCCACGCTAGTCCGCCCCACGAGCCGCGTCTATAGAACAACTTGCTGCCCTAAAGATCCGTACTTGGTGTGGACGACGGAGCAGGGTGCCCCTTGGCTCGACCGGGGGCAGGGGTGTCGGAAGGTCGCATAGGTTTAGGCCTGATAGGTACCGACATAGAGTAGAAACGATGAACGATGTGAACCGTAATGTGAACAGCAACGCCCCCAAGACATTTGCTCTCGATGGTGTGGCTGCCGGCCTGCCAGCCGCACGGCTGATTCCCGCACTGTTAGCTGATAAACAGCCTACCGAGACACCGTTGCGCGCTGTTGTAGTGGCTCCACCGGGTACTGGCAAAACAACCGTCGTACCGCCAACTCTGGCGAATCGATTACACCATCGGGGCCGTGAGGGCAAGGTCGTCGTCACCCAACCTCGTCGGATGGCCGCTCGGGCTGCTGCACGTCGGCTAGCGCACCTGACCGGAACCAAAGTTGGTGAACAAGTCGGGTATACAGTCCGCGGCGACCGGAAGACCTCAGAGGCCACGAAGGTGGAGTTTGCGACCACCGGCATCTTGTTGCGACGGTTGATATCGAATCCGGATGCAACCGGCATTGCGACCGTCGTCCTTGATGAAGTCCACGAACGCCAACTGGATACGGATCTCACGTTTGCGATGGTCCAGCAGCTGGGCGAACTGCGTGGGACAGCGGATCCGCTGGATATCGTGGTCATGTCGGCCACCCTGGATGCTGAGTTTTGGGTGGACTTATTGACAACCGACGGTGCTGAGCCAGCACAGACCCTGAGCGTCGAGGCAGTGACCTATCCCCTGCGAGAACAGTGGGCGCCGTTGCCGGGCACCCAGCGGGCTCTCGACGCCCGCGGCGTGACCAACCAGTTCCTCCAGCACATCGTCCAGACCGTGATAAAAACGGTTGACGACGAACCTGCCGGTGATGTTCTGGTGTTTCTGCCCGGGGCGCGAGAGATTGACCGGGTGGCGCAACAGCTGACCGGTGCGACCCCGTGTGAAGTGTTGCCGCTGCTGGGATCTACTCCGGCCGCCGAACAAGATCGGATCCTGGCCCCGCCGACTTCTCACCGCACCAGACGCATTGTATTGGCCACAAATGTTGCCGAATCAGCGCTTACGGTTTCTGGTGTACGGATTGTCGTGGATGCAGGTTTGGACCGCCAGCCTCGGCTGGATACCGGCCGCGGTGTGGCGGGACTTGTAACGGTCGGGGCGGCCAAATCGGCGATGGTCCAGCGCGCCGGGCGTGCTGCACGTGAAGCGCCCGGACTGGTGGTGCGGTGTCTGTCCGACGCCGAGTTCGCTGCTCGCCCTGCCCACAGGCCAGCCGAGGTCCGGACCGCGGATCTGACCCAGGCAGTGTTAGACCTGGCATCTTGGGGTGCCGCTGATGGTTCCGGGTTGAAACTGCCCGAACCACTACCAGCACGAGCCTTCTCAGCAGCCGTGGATGGTTTGACCCAACTGGGTGCCGTAGAGCGTACAGGCCACAGTGAGAAACTCCAGGTTACCGAGCTGGGACGAAAACTGTCCACCCTGCCGGTAGATCCCCGATTGGGTCGAGCACTCTATGACGGTACGGAGTTCGTGGGCGCCCGACTGGCCGCCGACGTCGTAGCTGCGCTATCTTCTGATGAACGCGCCGAAGGTGCTGATCTTGGAAAGTTATTGGGCAGATTGCGCTCCACACGACCGAAGCGTTGGATAGATGACGCTGCACGATTATTGCGTGCAGCGTCCCGGGGCAATGCTGCCCCGCATACCGGATACGACTCGGCTGGGCCATACGATCCGGGGCTGGTTACCGCCCTGGCCTATCCCCAGCAGATTGCTCGACAACGTAGAGCGGGAGGTGCCCATGGCGACAACGCCGAATACCTCCTTGCTTCAGGAACAGCAGCATCGCTCCCCCGAGGTTCATCGCTGCAGAGCGCGCCCTGGCTAGCAATCGCCGACGTTACGCTCCACGGAGAGCGAGCTATCATTCGCACCGCCGCCGAATTGGACCAGGACTACGCCGAGCTTGCGGCTGGAACCCTGCTCACGGAAGAAACACAGGCGCGCTTTGTCGAAGGGAAAGTCTCAGCACGTGCCGTTGTTCAGCTGGGGGCGATCCAGCTGTCGTCAACACCGATCAAACCCACCCCGGAACACACGCGCGATGCAGTGGCCGCTGATATTCGCAGTGCCGGTGTTTTAGAATTCTTTGGCGTGAGCGCAGAGGCCAAACAGCATGCTTCTTTCAACAGCCTTCGTGCTCGGCTGGGCATGCTGCATCGGGTCTATGGTGCGCCCTGGCCGGACGTTTCTGATATTGCACTGACCGATCGACTCTACGATTGGTTAACACCGGAGCTTGAGCAAGTGGCATCTGGCGCCCGCGTTGACCGTATCGATCTGACCTCCGCTCTACGGCGTCTCTTGCCTTGGCCGCAGGCCTCACGCATGGATGAGCTGGCGCCCGAGCGGATTGGCGTCCCCTCCGGGGCGATGGTTCGGCTGGACTGGCCTGCACCGGAGAAGCATACCGACGACGACATCGCCTCACCGGTTCTGGCGGTGAAACTGCAGGAGTGCTTTGGTTGGACGGGCAGTCCTACTGTGGCTGAGGGGCGTGTCCCGATCGTGCTGCATTTGTTGTCGCCCGCCCGTCGCCCGTTAGCCGTCACGGGTGACCTGGCTAGTTTCTGGCAGAATATCTACCCGCAGGTCCGCGCCGAGAACCGTGGCCGGTATGTCAAACATCCTTGGCCCGAGGACCCACTGACCGCCGTCGCTACCGCCAAAACGAACCGAGCCCTACGAGGCGATCAGCCACCCAAGAGATGACCTTGGCTGCTACGATTCGGAGGGCTTGATTTCTTCGAGTTCCGTTAAGAATTCTTTCAGCACTGGCCCGTTTGTTTGCGCGCCGGCGAGGCCTTCGTGGAAGAACAAGGACACAGCAAGATCGCCGTGGAGTGCCATGATCCAGGTGTGCGCCAGGTCTTCGCCTTCTGAGACGTATTCTGCTGTACCGGTCTTGGCTAAGACCGGTACACCGGGCACATCCTGCAGGATCGGTACGGTTCCGGTTTCAACCGGACCGGACATCAACTCGCGCAGCTGAGCGGCTTCGTCCTCGGTGAGCGGTGTATTACCCGGCAGGTTCTCATTCTCAGTGGGATCTACCGATGGTTCGCTGACCAACACCGGGCTGACTGTTTCCCCGGCAGATACGGAGGCAGCAACGGTGGCCATACCTAAGGGTGATGTTTGCACCAGTCCTTGGCCAAACAGTCCAGCTGCGTGTTGGGTGCCTTCAACATCGGTGGGTACTGAGCCAAGGAATGCACCGTCGTAACCAACGATGGGATCTTCAACCAGACCCAGCGCGGTGGCTGCATCATGTTCCTGCTGCGGGGAGATATCTTCAAACTGTCCCACAAAACTGGTGTTGCAGGATTGGGCAATAGCATCGGCTAGGGTGATCTCACCGAGGTGTTCAGACGGGTAACCATCGAAATTCGAGATCTCTGTGCCGCCGACATTGATGGTCTCTGGACATTCGACTGTTGACTCAGCGTCCATACCGTTGCGCAACATGGCAAGTGCCGTCACGATTTTGAACGTTGACCCTGGAGCATAGGACCCTTGCATAGCCAGTGGCCAGCTGGTGTCTTCCGGCCCATCCGCGGCAGCGAGAATGTGGCCGTCAGAGGGTCGGATGGCGACCAAACCGGCCAGCACATCCGAGTCACCGATCGTCTCTTCGGCCAGTTCTTGGATGCGGGTGTCCAAGGTTGTAGTGATCGCTGTACCGTCCTCAGACTCTCGGCTGAATTCAACCGGGTCGCTGGCCAGTAAATCCTCGGTGGAAACATCGGCGTTGTCCACGGTAATCTCCAGACCGTTGGTTCCAGAAAGCTCATCGTTATAGGTGTGCTGCAGCCCGGAGAGCCCTGTGGGCGTTCCGGCGGTCATTTCACCATCGGAATTTTCGACCTGCTCGGCGCTTGGCTCGCCGTATGAGCCGAGCAGAGACCGGGCAAAGGTTGCGGTTGGCCCCAGCACCATGGTGTCCTCCCGGGCAACCGCGCCAGGAATTTCCGTGATTTCGTCAGACGGAATGTCGGTTTCGTCGTCGTCACGCAACACAATGAATTCGACCCACGCACGATCGCCCGCAGCCTGCACGCGATCAACAAAGGTATCGATATCCAGGTCCAAGGCCTCGGCTAATGCTGTAGCTGACTCTGCGGCAGCCTCACTCACCTCGTCATCGGTCGGTTCTTCACCATCAGCTGCGAGTTCATTCAGCAGATGGGTTTTGTCGATTCCGATGCGCTGGACCGGGCGTTCGGTTGCTAACGGCACATCCTGGGTATCAAGAATCTTCCCGCGCTGAGCAGGTGCTACGGCTACATCGACGCGACCACCCTCGGCCAATCCAGGTACCAGTGTCTCCGCTGCTAGCTGCGGTTCCCACGCCTCAGCTTCGTCATTCCACACCAGCGTAGCCTGGGTGGTGTACGACCATTGATCCTCAGATGTTGCGTCGGACTCTTCTGGTGCATCTGATGCTTCGGCGACATCCTCGGTCTCGGTACCACCGGACAGGTTCCAGGTGACGGTGTAGTCAGCCGTTGCGGTGAGCTCATCAGCGTCATCTTCGACGACGGAATCTAAGCTCACCGTCGCAGGATAAGCGGCCAATGCAGCGGTTGCTTCAGCCAAGGACTCCGGATCCATCGACCCCTTGGCCAAACTGGCTCCATCTAGCGCTTCTAACTGATCCGAACTGAGCTGCTCAGCGAACTGTTCGGCGGCTTGGGTTGGATCATCAACCTGGCCGCACGCACTGAGTCCAAGTGTTCCCACCACAAGCATTGCCGTCATGCCAAAAATCCTGTGCCGATGGCGCGATGCTGACTCCTGGTGTGAGTGTGATGAAGATAGCATGTGTCGAAGTCTACTGATCACGTATCGGATGAGGCGACGGATGACGAGTACTGGCCATCATCGAGCCGTGTGACAACATGGCTCCAGACAGGTCAGGTATCTGTAGTTCGCACATGAGCCCGTTGGCCGTGACGTCCAAAGAGACTGAGGTATTCGACAGGACCGCGACTTGTAGCGCCAAACCAATGTGGTGTGCGAGTGTCGAACTCCGCTGCTTCGCCAGCCTGCAACAGCAGATCCTGGTCCCCCAGCACCAGCCTCAAAGTGCCGTTGAGTACGTAGGCCCAGTCATGTCCCTCATGCGAGTGCAATTCAGGAATGACGTCGTCGTTACCTGCCGGCAGCACAAATTTATAGGCTTGGATTCCGCCTGGGCGTCGAGTAAGTGGGATGACCACAGAACCGTCCCCAACTGACATCGGACGCATATCGACCCTGGGATCAGCCGTACACGGCGCGTCAACGAGTGAATCGATGGTCACGCCGTAATAGCGTGCCAGAGGTAGAAGCTGTTCAAGGGTTGGTCTGCGGAGGCCGGACTCAAGCCTGGACAATGTGCTGCTTGAGATAGCAGTCTCGTCGGCAAGTTGCGTCAAGGTGAGGTCCCGGCGCAATCGGAGGTGTTTCAGCCGAGCGTTGAGTGGATAGAGACGGATGTGGCCCGATGGGAACCGAACCACACCTGGGATTTAGTCACGACCCACTATGCACACCCGGGCACCAGCCAGCTCGCGTTCTAAAGCGATTCGGTTCTTGGGTCGGCACTAACGGGATCTTGCTGATTGTCAGGCACCATCACGGCACGCGTCATCAGCACGACCACCCTGAAGAAGCTACCGTAAGCCTCGACGCGATTGCCGAGCTATTTCAAGCACACGACTGGCGTATCGAAGCAAGCTACGAGCACACACGAACCATTGACACAGCTCATCGCACGACACAGTTGCATGACGTCGTCGTCCGCGTCCAGCGATTTCGGAAATGAGACGGGCATAAAAAATCCCGCTGGATCGGTGTGATCTAGCGGGTAAATGAGTGGAGCTTAGGGGATTCGAACCCCTGACCTCTTCCGTGCCACGGAAGCGCGCTACCAACTGCGCCAAAGCCCCTTATCAAGTTATTTCACTGTTACCGCTCCGGGCAACATCAATTAGTATACATATCTTTTAGATGAAAACAAATTTGAGCTGTCGCTTTGAAGCAGTGACGTTAAACATTGGTTTGCGTTAGGGTAAAGGACCCAAAGGCACCTGTATTCGATTGCAGTACGTGGGCCCGACAATTTTCGAGTCGTGGCACCGTCGCATAGTCTTCGTCGTCACGTCCGGTCAGCAAGTGTGCGGCAGCACGCAAAGTGTTGCCATGAGAAACAACGACCAGGACGTCGGCGTCGCCTAATGCAGCGACGACAGCGTTTGTAGTTCGGGTGCCAGATTCTCGAGGCGTTTCACCACCCACTGGTCCTGAATCAAGTCCGGGTAGGCGAAACGCTGCGTGTTCGTCTGGCCATTCCTCAGCGATATCGGTGAAGACTAGGCCTTCCCAGGCTCCGCCGTCGGTCTCTTTGATATCCTCGACCGTCACCAGTTCAAGGTCGCGATCCCCCAGCATGATTCGACCGGTCTCATTGGCCCGAGCCAGCGGAGAAACGATCGCGGCATCGAATTCGGTGTGACTCCACCGGCGAGCTGCTTGTTTGGCTTGTACACGGCCGGCATCGTTGAGCAGGATGTCAGTTTGGCCCTGGTAGCGACCTTGCGCGTTCCAATCTGTTTCACCATGGCGGAGAAACACGAGTGTCTTCATCTTTGGGATGTCACCTATTCACTATGAGAGACCAGGTTATTCAGTGTCGGGGAGTTCGATCTGGGGAGCGTCTGACCAGAGACGATCTAGCGCATAGTTTGCGCGTTCCTCATCGTGCTGGACGTGGATAACGAAATGTCCGTAGTCCAAGAGCACCCAGCGACTTTCGGATTCTCCTTCGCGTCGGCTTGGTTTCAATTCAAGTTGTTCACGAAGGTCGTCTTCGATCTCATCGATGATCGATTTTACCTGTCGCTCGGTTGGTGCGGAGGCGAAGAAAAATGCGTCGGTGATACCGAGGCGTTCTGCGACATCCACGGCGGAAATGTTCTCGGCCTGCATGGATGCTGCAGCTTTCGCCGCAATGGTGAGAGCGTCAAGTGTGGGTTCGGGTACGACCACGGAACTCCTTTTGTTCATCGAGTAAGCAGAATGAGTGCGATAATTAGCGCAATAATGCCGACCGCAAAGACGGCGATGGATATGGTCAGAATTAGGCGCTCGGGAGCTTCGGATTCTTTTGGATCCAAGGTGTCCAGTCCATGTGCTGAACTGGCCTCGAGCGGTTGTTCGGGTCCGGTGACCGGCAAAGCTTCTGTATCGGGCTGCTGCTCAAAGTGCGCAGCGAAATCCGGTTTAGTGTCCTCCGTTTTGGATTCTTCGGATTCGTCCTTGCTGGACACTTCAAATGGACCGGTAATCATGGGGCCGCTGCTTGCACGGCGTGCTCGCCGCGAAGGTTGAGTCTCAGCTTCGTCGGCTGTATCGTCCGAGTTCGACTCCTCTTCAGGTACACCGTCGTCTACCGGGGTCTCAGGGGTTGAAGGGACTTCAGGAGCATGCTGCTCTCCGTTGTCCTGAGTGTCTTCACCGTCGACGATCTCGATGCCCGAGGTTTCAAGTTCTTGCAGCTCTTGAGATTTTTCAGCGAGTTCTTTTTGCCGATGTAGCAGCAAGGGATCAATGACATTGGGATTTTCCTGGCCCAGTTGAATAATTTCCTGGGTCAGGCGTTCGGTTTCATCGCGCAATTCGGCACGCCGAATTTCTAACGTATCCAGCCCCGACATGTCGGTAATTTCAACGGCCGATTCGCCGTATCGTTCCCAGGTGGAGAGCACAACGGTATTTTCGGAAGCTTCAAACGTTGCTTCCTCGTCTTGCTGCTCTTCTAACGCCGCAGGTTCTTCTCCGACAGCAGGCAGTGGCGGCGGTGGCGCTTGCGGTGCGGTCGCACGACGCCCGGGCCTGGCAGGAGCAGCTTGCTGCTGTTCTTCCTGTTGCGCCTTCAGCGCTTCAATGTCGTCTTGACGTTCAGTTGAGGCACGGTGCGCATAGGCACGCGCTTCGCGACGGGAGCGCGGCTTGGGGTCGTGTGCTGATTCATCCCGACGTTTGGTGATGAGTGGCAGCATGCCGGTGGATGTTATTTGCGAGTCTGCGCGGCGCCGACGACGCGGTGCCACGGCTTCTTCAACAGGCGCGTCGACATCGGGCGGCGCGTCTATAGGCGTGGCTGCTGCTCGGCGTCCAAAGTTGTCATCCGGCCGTTGATCAAGCTGAGCCGGCTCTAGAGGGGCCTCGGTCGCTTCGCTTGCCGGTACGGGCTCGACTTTGGCTAGTGTCTCATGTGCCTGACGTTCCGCGCCGGCTGCGCGTTGCTGGCGGTCTTCTACTTCTTCTGCCCAGCGCTGGGCTTCTTCATCACGCAATTGGGCGCGTTCTTCGCGTTCACGTTGCAGCCGCAGTTCTCGGCGGGAAGGATAAGGTTTACTCATCGTCTTCCTCCGGTCGATTGTTCAGTGATGTTGGCACGTAAGGGGCAATATTATGGCGAGAGCGCTCTCCGTTGTTATCAACATACAGCCCATATTTGCCGATATATTGGACGACTCCGTCCGGCACGAGGTACCACACAGGTTTACCAGCGGCCACGCGAACACGGCAGTCTGTTGAAGAAATAGC
>DXCT01000061.1 GCA_019115865.1 Candidatus Yaniella excrementavium
GCACCCAAAACACGACAGATGGGCTCGACCCCGAAACGATCCCTGAACATATCGATATATGCGATCATCTCGTCGTGGGACGGTCGAGCTCCGCTGCGAAAAACGCTGACGCCGTTTTCAAGATTTCATTAGCCCGGCGCAGCTCAGCATTCTCGCGTTTGAGCTTGCGGATTTCGGCTAGGGCATCCGTAGGCACACCCGACTTCTTGCCGGTATCCACCTCGGCTTGTTCCACCCACCGGCGCAACGTCTCAGTGGCAATACTGAGCTTCGGCGCCGTCTGGCGAATCACCGTATACCGACTCGGCGCGTCTTCGTCTTCTAAGCGATCAAACACCATGCGCGTGGCACGATCTTTAAACGATTGAGGGTACTTCCTTGGCATACTTCCATCCTCTCATTACAGGACGGAACAAAACCCAGGACGGTTCACAGCGTGACCCAAATCAATCCTGAAGCTCAAGAGCAAATTCGAAACGCCTACACCCGGATGGCAGAAGAGGCAGACTACTTTCCCGGTGGGCCCCGAGGCGACTCAGTCGGCCATCGCGACATCCCTCAAGAACAAGAAGGATACATCCGGCAATGGTGGGATCAGGAAGATGCAGGTGATTACCACATCGGTGTGCCCTCGCAGCCACACCGAAAAGCCCTCATCTACGCTGTTGAAGCCGCTAACAACATAACCAATTGGTCCCCTGAAAAGGCTAAGAAGCTACTGGCGCTGGGCATCGAAGAGATTGATAGCCTTCAAAAACAGCAAAATAAGTGGAACCAACCGGACTCTGAAGACGTATAAACCACACTGATTGAGGTAAGCAGCTTGATATGACTGAACCAGAGAACATCTCGTACACGGTGCACCTCACCGAATCTCGAATTGATGCACAAGGACGCCAAAATGAACATGTGACCGCGCTTGAAGTGGACCCTGACGTCACAGTCCAGCAGCTCGTCAGAGCGCTTCTATCAAAGATCAGTCTCTCGTCCTTCGGTGCCGATTGGCCTGACACCCCAGATTATGTGGCAGACCCAGACAAACACATAACCATCCGCCCCACAGTGCCGACCGATCAGGTTGCACGCCGTTTCTAGCTCGCCCCCCTACTATGAACTAGGAAAACCCGCCCAATGTGGCGGGTTTTTCATGTTCGAAAGGAACTTTTCGCAGCAACCACCACTGGAGCCAGAACATCACCGGCAACTAGAAATGCACCGACTACGAAACCATAACCGAACCATGCAGCAGGCCCGAGTGCCTGCATCACATAAGGACTTTGTTTATATTGAATATTTGCAGCACTGGAGGCCAGCGATGGTGCCACCCAGAGCCACTGGTTGATTTACCCTCTGGGGTCGTTGAGAGCCAGTCGATGGTGGTGTTCAGAGCCACCTGAGGTTTAGGCTCCTCCCGTCATGTGCCAACTCCACATGACGGAAGGAATATCTCAAATGGTACGCAAAATTCGAGCGAAGCTGGTGTTAGAGCTTCGCGCCCAAGGGTTATCAGCCCGATCTATTGCTGCGGGGCAAGGTATCTCGCGCAACAGTATCGCCTCGGTGTTAGAGGCTGCAGATCGACTCAACATCAGCTGGCGGGATGTGGCGGAACTGCCCGAGCACGAAGTCTATGAGCTGGTCTTCCCGGGTCGGTCGGAGCATCGCAGCGTGTATGCTCAGCCCAATTGGGATACGGTCCACAAGGAACTGGCCCGCGTTGGGGTGACGTTGAAGCTGTTGCATAGTGAATACGTCGATGACCATGCCACCTCCGGGCAGCCGGTGATGAGTTATGACCGGTTTTGCCGGATCTATCAAAAATACGTGTTGCAATCCGGAGTAGCCTCCCGGGTCGGGCATAAAGCAGCCCAGACCGTGGAAGTTGACTGGGCCGGCCCAACAATGCGCCTGGTGGATCCGGTCACGGAAAAAGCGACCAAGGTGTATCTATTTGTGGCTTGTCTGCCGTTTTCCCGGTATGCCTTCGTGCAACCGACCGTGGATATGCGCCAGAACACCTGGCTGGCCGCGCATGTAGCAATGTTTGATTTCTTTGGTGGATCAGTACCCCGAATTGTGTGCGACAACCTGAAAACCGGGGTCATCGAACGCCCGCGAGAAGGCGAGATCGTGCTCAATACCGCCTACCGAGAGCTGGCCGGGCACTATTCGGCGGCGGTGTTACCAGCTCGCATCAAAGCACCCAAGGACAAACCCTCAGCCGAAAACACGGTGGCGCATGTGGCGACCTGGGTGATCGCCAAGCTGCGCAAACAGACCTTTGGCAGCCTGCCAGAGTTACAGGCCGCGGTTGGTGAGCAGATGGCGGCCTATAATCGCGAGCCGTTTCAAAAACGACCCGGCTCACGCACCAGCGTGCTTGCTACTGAAGAGCTCCCGTTGATGCGCCCATTGCCGGCTGCGGGGTATGAGATCAGTGACTGGGTCTACGGACGAAAAGTGGCACGCAATAGTCATATCACCTGGGCCAAGAATTATTATTCGGTGCCCTATACCCACGTGGGCGAAAAAGTCGATGTGCGCATCACTGATCGGGTCGTGGAAATCTATCGAGATCATCAACGCCTGTCATCGCACCTGCGGCTCCCAGCAACAGCCGTGAACCAGTATGCCACCAATGCTGCTGACCTGCCGCCAGGACCCGGGTACCAACAATGGGACCAAGACCGCGTCCGCGCCTGGGCCCACCGCATCGGCGCCAACACTGAAGAGGTCGTCGATCGAATCTTTGCTGCCGTGCCAGTGGCTGAACAAGGCCTCAACCCAGCCCTGGCAGTGCTTCGTCTTTCCAGACGATATTCGCATCAACGTCTCGAAGCCGCCTGCGCGGTGGCGCTAGCCAGCCGAGTCCCATCACCACGCTATGCGCATCTTCGCCCCATCCTTGAGTCTGGCCAAGACAAAACCGGAGAGCTGTTCCTACCGGAAGACGACCACGCGACTGCCGGCTACGTTCGTGGCGCTGACTACTACGCAGGAGGCACCAAATGAGCACCATCGATACCGAAACCCGCCGCAAACTGCGCGATATGGCCGCCGGCCCACTCCTCGACGCGTTGTTGGCCCAAGACGAGACCCTGACCTTGGGGATGTCGTTTGAACAACGCATCCAATTGGCCGTGGATGAGGCTCACTCCGCATTCACCCACGCCAAAGTCGAGGGCCTGATCCGTCGCGCCCAGCTGCGCTATCCCAATGCGGATCTGCGCCGATTGGACATGGTCGAAGAACGCGGCCTCAACCGCGACGTCATCGCCCAATTAGCCACCTGCTCCTTCATTGATCGCCAACACAACGTGGTCTTCCAGGGCTTCACCGGTTCGGGAAAATCCTATCTCGGCTCCGCACTAGCCAAACAAGCTTGCACCAAGCGTATCCGAGCCCACTACATCAGGATGCCTGATCTAGAGGAAGCCTGGATCCAAGCCGCGGATAAGCCCCAAGGCCAAGTCAAGCTGCTGAAAAAATACGCCAGCTTCACGCTGTTAGTCATCGATGAATGGCTTTTGGATTCACCCGATGAGGCGATGCGCAGCATGCTGCTAGAACTGCTGGAGCGCCGCTACGATAACGCCTCGACAGTGTTTTGCACCCAGTACGCCAAAAAGGACTGGCATCAACGACTGGGATCAGGAGTCCACGCCGATGCCATCATGGATAGGATCGTGCACAACACCATCTGGGTAGAAACCGGTAGCTACAATATGCGCGAACATACCGCCAACATGAGTGCCTAACCCCGCTGGTGGGCGTCTGGCTCTGAACCACACCATCACCGGCGCCCACCGGCACCATCGCCGGTCTCCTCTGGCACCAACCTATGGCTCTCAACAAGCCGTATATTCAATATATCAGCTCGGGTTTTATAGCAGCACTTTCACATAGAGTATTGCTATGACTACTGATGACGCGGATAAATTGCACTTAGAAGTGCAGAGGGTTTTAGGCGGTCCCCTATCTGACTCTTCTATGAGTGTCAACCGTCGTGCATCATGGTGGCTGAGGCGTTGAGGATTTTGAAAACGCGGCGGGCGATGAAGCGTTTGAGGCAGCGTCGGATTTCTCGATTTGTTTTGTGTTCGGCCTGTCGTTTTTCGACATAGGCACGCGTCTCAGCGTCATGTTCCATCTTGCTAACGGTTACCATGTGCAGAGCACTGTTCAGTGCTCGATCGCCGCCGCGGTTCAGCCTATATCTCACCGTGTTGCCGGAGGAGGCCGGGATGGGATTGACTCCAGCTAGTGAGGCAAATTCTGCCTCGGTGCCAACACGGCCGTGGTGGGACCAAGCGGTCAAACACTTGGCAGCGCTGATGGCGGCAAAACCCTTTTCTTTCAGCAGCGGTGCAGCTTCGCTGACCTTGACCAGTTCTTGGAGTTGTTGTTCATTATCAGCCAGCGGCTGGTCGAGTTCTAGCACCTGTTTTGCCAGGCGGACTGCTTCAGCGCGAGCGATCGATAACGAGATTTCTTCACTTCGGGTTCGCCATTTTGAGACTTCGGTAATTTGGGTCTTGCCCAGCGCTTTTCGGGCATCCATGCCCAAATCGTTGCTGCGCAGTAACGCCGTCAGCGCGTTGACGGCTCTGGTGCGGTCTGTGGTCATGGCATCGCGGGCTGTGACCAGGATACGAATAGCTTGCCGAACACCATCGTTAAGCCGAGGACGGCGCAGCTTATCCACTGGTAACGGCAGGGCGGCTGCGGCGATACGATGAGCATCCAGGGCATCGGATTTGCCGACCCCACGATACTGTTTGGCATCCATCCTTGGTGCTTCCGCGACTGGATACCCATGGGAAGCTATCGTGCCGGTCAGGATAGCTCCGTAGGAGGCAGCGCCTTCAACGACCCAGAGCGTATCAGCATCGGCCTCGGTGCGTCGGGCGACCCAGGAAATGGCCCGGCTAATGCCGGCCGTAGTAGTGGGAAAATCCCTAGTATCGATCACCGCACCAGTGGTAGGGGTAAGGATCGTGTAGACGTGCTTGCGGGCGTGAGTATCAACCCCTACGACAAATGGGTGTGAATGGGCGACAATAGACATAGTGGTCGTTGTACCTTCCAATGTGAACGCATCTTGGTTATTCGACCGCGAACAGCCGGTACCAGTCCGGGATTGCTAAATCACATCGGAACAATACTGTGACGAGTCACACCGTAAATAATGCGGTGGACAATCTTCTAATGAAGTTACCGAGGTGGACCGGAAGGGTACCGGCCGACCACCCAATAATTGGACAAGTCAGATAAAAGGCATCTATATGGAGCCAGTCAGGGTTTGAGTCACAACCATTGGATGGAACGGCCTGCACCTATCCTGTCAGCCAGTCCCAGACCAGCTACTTCCAAGTCTCACAGAATCTTCTATGAGTCTGCTGGATGTTAGCTGGAATCATTAGCCACGTGGCTAGTCCCTAACGAGATTGAGGTCCTGGTGCATTTGGTGGGCGACCTTCCCTGGTAATCTAGGCCATAATTGATGCGCATGTGCGTAATTCGGGAGTCGAGCGACGATTGACCACTGGTACGTGTTTTAGGGGCAGAGCGACTGGGTGTGTGCTGGTCACTTGATCGTTCGAAACCGGATCTATATTGTTTTTGCTTGTTAAAATTCTTGGTGTCGTCTGAGCGACAGGGGAGCAACTAGGGTCCAGATTAGGGGACAGTACTGGCACTTCGATTAGGTTAGTCCGAAATCACTTCTCAAAATTCCTGCCGACTTGCCTGGAACTCCGTTAATACCTCAGTTCTCGATTTTGGAAAAGTAGGTGGCTAGGACTTTAGGGCCGTATGCTACGCCCAAATCAGACTCGTTGCGTTCCACTGGGAGTTGCTGAGTGATTTGAGGCGAAGAAATTGATTCCCACGCTGCCGATGTCGACCGCCTTGGCAGTCTCTAGGGCTGTCTCCTGATCGCTTCCGAAGGCAATACC
>DXCT01000006.1 GCA_019115865.1 Candidatus Yaniella excrementavium
TCATCGCCGTGTTCGGCAATGGTGGTCTCAAGGAACTGACGGTGATCGTCCCAGTCGCGGTATTCGGTACTGATGTTCAGGTGCAGTACACCGTTATGTTTGAACCAGTAGGTTCCCTCGGATGGATCATAGTCTGCCAGGTTGGGCTGGTTGTAGTGCTGGTGGTATAGCCGCTGTGGGAAGCCGCTCATCGAGTCGTGGTTTCCCAGCGTCTGAGCAAACGCGTTGCTACGCATCTGCTCTGGTGCCAAGTAGGCCTGGTACTCATCGACGCTGCCGATGTAGTTGTTGATCTGGTCACCCGCTGAGAGCAGGAATTGGGAATCCGGGAAGAGCTGATCATTGGCATCTAGGGCCTCTTGCCAACCCTGTCCATCGTTGGCGACATTGCCGGATGCTCCGATCTGGGGGTCGCCAAAGAACGTGAAGGAGTGCTCCAGATCCTGTTCAAAGACCTGAAACTGCGCGATATCTGACCAGCCGCCGTCAGCCGAACCCACACGATAACTATAGGTACCCGGTGTCAGGTCAGCCAGGGTGGCGTGGACATAGTCGCGACCGAAATCAGCGCTTCGGCCCTGCTCGGTGGCTTCGATAGTGTCAGCATCGTCTGGCATGGTCTTGTGTGTACCTGTTGTAAGTTGAACCATCTCATCCACACCAGAGTCGGTGAACCAGGAGAGACGACGTTCGGTAGCATCAGCGCCCATACCCAACAGGATTGAGGTTTGACCATCGCCGGTTGCTTCGATCTCATCGAAGTCCAAGTGCTCGAGTTCAAAGTAGATATCGGAGCTGGAGTCGCGGCCCTGGTGCAGTTGCACGGCAATGGTGTTAGCACCGGCTTTAAGGTGTTCGTTTGGCACAATGAACTCACCCTGGTTCGGGGCGCTACTATTGGACCCGCCGTAGACCATGTTGCGGCCCTCGCCTTGTTCGGAGAAGTCCAGACCGCTGTCGTGGAATCCTTCGATGCGTTCCCCGTTGACGTAGACAATGGCTGCATCGTGGTAGCGCAGCGACCCACGTAACACGGTGTCTTGGGTGAGATCTGCGTCGTCGATGGTGACATCCGTGCGGAAGAAGAAGGCTTCTTTATTTAGCTCGTCGGTGTCTGGGTAGTACTGCTCCAGCAAGTTGTCTGGCAGATAGCCGCCGCTGAGTTCCGCTTGCTCGCCGCGCAGTGCGCCGAAGCTACCGGCGGCAGTGTCCCAGCCCGAGTCGTCAAATTCAGGGGCTGTCCAATCGGTCCGATCTGCTAAACCGTTGGCCGGGTCGGTCCCGTTGTCAAGGTAACTCCACTGCTGACCATCCGCCAAAGCCGTTGGCTGGACCGCTGTGGTCTCAGTTGAGGTGTCGCTTGCCTGTGGTGTTGGAGTTTCCGAGGTATCGTCGGCCGTTTCCTCTGCGGTTTGGGCGGCAGTGTCTTCCGCGGCATTGTCGGTATCGGAGTCGACATCAGTTGCGTTATCTGAGCTCGTGAGTTGCAGCGAATCGAACTGGAAGTAGACATCCGAGCTGTCCTCGGAGGCCTGATGCAGTTGGACCGCGATGGTGTTCTGGCCGGCCTGCAGCACATCGGCTGGCACGGTGAATTCTTCTTGAGCGGGAGCGCCCAGCTCAGAGCCGCCATAGACCATGTTCCGGTCTTCGCCGTCATCGGAAACGGCGAGCTGCTCGTCGTTGAAGCCGGTTACACGTTGACCATTGATATAGATCACCGCGGCGTCATCAAAGATCAGCGACCCGGTTAACTCTGCGTTGTCTGGTAAATCCGCGGCATCAACGGTGAAGTTCGCACGGAAGAAAAACGCTTCGGTGTTCGTGCCGTCTTCATCATATTGAGCTAGCAGGGTCTCTGGTGTGTGGTCGCCTTCAAGAGCGGCGGCTTCGCCGGCGTGAGCGCCGAAACTGCCTTGGCTGCTGTTCCAATCGGCGTCGTCAAAGTCTGCGGCGGTCCAGGCGGTGGGAGTGGAAGCTTGATTGGACGGGTCGTTGCCGTCGTCAAGATAGTTCCATTCAGTGGTTTCATTTACGAGCTCGGTAGTCGGCTCTGGTTCTGCTTGCTGCGCATGCGTAGGAGCGATGAATACGAGGCCGGAGGCAGCAAGCCCAAACGTCAGGGATGTTGCGGGCAGCCATCGATGGATGCGAGTCAAGGAGTGGTCACCTCCAGGTGAAATACGTGAGTTATGAGTGGTGGACACAGTGATCATTCCGCGTTGATCTGAACGAACGAGCCTGGATGAGCGAAGTCTTGGTCCATGAAAAGTGAAGCCGAAGTGAACTCGGACGGGTGGTTTCGACAGTCCGTAGACTCGCTACCCAGAGGGTGTTGTGCGTCACAAAAAGGCGAGCCTTTGGGGGTGGGGTCGAGCGCCATTGTCACGAGGGGGTAACAAGACTGTAACGAAATGATAACGTGCCAACAGCGGTTTTCGGGGCGGAGGCGAGGTCGTTGAAAGCCGCAGCATCTTGCGACAGAATGGCGATCTGAGCGGCCTTGAAACTGGCGTATTTGGCCCGATCTGGGCTGGTGATCAGGTTGCTATATGCGCTCAGTTCGCTAATCTGAAGCTCATGCCTCATTCCGAAACTGAAAACGAACATTCTCGTTTCACTATTGATCTGCGTACGCCGCAGCTCTGCGACGGGGCCGCCATGTGGCGGCTGACCCGAGACACCGGCGTACTGGATCTGAACTCTTCGTATCAGTATTTGCTGTGGTGCCGAGACTTCTCGGCGACCAGCGTGGTCGCAGTATCTGACCAAACCAAGCA
>DXCT01000062.1 GCA_019115865.1 Candidatus Yaniella excrementavium
GTAGAAGCCTTCGTGCACGATCCGAAAGACTTTTACAACGCGTACATCAACGGCAAAATGTCGTTTGCCCAGCAGCGGCTCTCCAGAGTCATCGATGCCATGAGCATCCTGCAACTTGCGGGCGCCCCGGACGAAGATCTCTGGATCGCAGGATACGAAGAAGTCGTTTCCCAGCACTGGGTACCTTTCGACGACGTTGCGCCACTGCTCGCAGCACTGGACGAGCGCGGGATTGCCTACGGTGCCGCGACGAATAACGTGACGCACTATCAGCGGCTCAAGCTCGAACAGACCGGCCTGGCATTTGACGTTGTGATCGGCACCGACATTACCGGCAAGCCGAAACCTGATCCTTCGATGTTCCGTGAAGGGGTGCGCCAGCTGGGATCCACCGTTGAGAACACCCTGATGATTGGTGACGACGTGATGAACGACGGGCTGGGTGCACGCGATGCTGGGCTGATTTCTTTGCTGGTTGATCGTAAAAATACGGTAGTTAATCCGGAACGCGTGTATAAAGTCGGGTCGCTGAGTGACGTTCTGCACATTCCTTCCCTCCGCTTTGACAACAAGATAAATTAGGGTAAAGTTGTCTCTCGTTGCGTTCAGCGCAGCAAGCCCATGGGGTATGGTGTAATCGGCAACACAGCGGTTTCTGGTACCGTCGTTCTAGGTTCGAGTCCTGGTACCCCAGCGATTTTCCTTCAACGGAATTTCAACCCGCTTCCAGTAATGGTAGCGCGGCCCCATCGTATAGAGGCCTAGTACGCCGCCCTCTCACGGCGGTAGCGCGGGTTCGAATCCCGCTGGGGTCACATAGTAATCGACATGCATTGGAAACAGTGTATGTCGATTTTTCCTTAATAGCGACTGTGTTGAGGCTTGAGCAAGCTGGCAGAGACTACGTTGACCTGCCGGAAGGTCTCAGATGGTGGTCGTGGAGATCGGCAACGTTGGTGACGCCCATGAGCCCGAGGCTGATGTCCAGTTCGGCGTTAAAATAGTCCAAGACGCTGGCCACTCCCGAAGCGCCTTCAAGGGCTAAGCCGTAGAGGTAAGGGCGACCGATGCCAACTGCTGAAGCGCCCAGTGCCAAGGCTTTGACCGCATCTGAAGCGGTGCGCACACCACTGTCAAAGATCAGCGGCATCTCTGCGCCTACAGCCTTCCGCACCTGGACCAACGAGTCCAAAGAGGACGCTGCACCGTCTAGCTGTCGACCACCATGGTTGGACACCCACAGTGCATCAAAGCCCAGTTGTTGGGCATGCTGGGCGTCATCGGGGTGTTGAATGCCCTTGAGCACGATCGGTAGATCGGTGACCCCTCGCAGCCGAGCCAGGTCTTTCCATTCCAGGTCGGTGCGAGAAAAGACTTCAAGGAAGGTCTCCACCGCCGCCCGAGGGTAGGGGGAGCGGAGGTTTTTCCACAGCGGTCCTGGGTATCGCTTGCTCATGCTGATGAGTGCACGCAGGGCAGCCGGGGTTGGCCTAGGTGAATCTTTCGTCTCGGCTTCCGGGGCCGCCTGCACCCGAGCCTCGACCAGCTTGGCGAACTCCGGGTCCGAGGTGTATTGGCCGATCCCCATCCCGTGGGCAAAGGGTAGGAAGCCGTTGTCCAGATCTCGGGTGCGCCAACCCAGCATGAAGGTGTCCAGGGTGACCACGATTGCTGAGGCGCCAGCGGCTTCGGCGCGACGCACCATACTGAAGGCGACCTCATCGCTAGTGCCCCAATAGAGCTGGTAGTACCATGGAGCACCGTGAAGTTCATAGGCGATTTTCTCCATCGGTACCGACGCTTGGGTAGAGACCGTCATCGGGGTTCGGGTGTGGCGAGCAGCCTCAGCGGTGGCACGATCAGCCCGTGGGTGGACCATCTCGGCCACTCCGATCGGCGCAAGCAGAAAAGGTGATGGCAGTGGCTCTCCGAACAGTTCCACAGAGGTGCTTCGCACGGGGACCGGGGTTGCGACGCGAGGTACCAGTTGCCACTGGTCAAACGCGGCGCGGTTGGCCGCGGCAGTGGCCTCGCTGCCGGCCGATCCATCAATGTAGCCGCGAGCCTGGGTGGACATTTTTCGAACAGCCGCGTTCTGCAGATCCTTAATGTTCACCGGCACCCGCGGACGACGTCCATAGAGTCCAGCACGATAAATGAAGTTCTGCATTTGACGGCCCGCAGGCAGCTGTTCAGTCATGTGGATCACCTCTCTGCATCTGGGCCAAACGTATCACGAGTGGCCTGCTTCCTCTGGAGAGGTACGGGAGGGTTCTGACGACAAGACCTAGCGAGTCTTATGTATCTTGAGACAAATGGCAGGGTGTCAGTTGACGAGTAGTAATCGCCGAGATGGGTCACGCCCATTGAGTATCCTGTGGAGTATGCCTTTAGCTTTGGAGAATGCAGAGAACACCACGGTTGATCAGCTGGGTGAGGACGGAATCCTTGGTCTGCTCAACGCCAGCTTTGCTGCGTTCTCAACCGGTGAGGGAGTGCTGGGCCCAGGTGACGATGCGGCCATTATTCCAGCCCCGCGCGGTAACTTCGTGATCTCCACTGATGCAATGAATGAAGGTCACCATTTCCTGCGTCAGTGGCCGTCCGGGATAGTCGATAATGGTTATTCGACCGGTTGGAAACTGGTTGCTCAGAATATCTCGGATATGAACGCCATGGGGGCGCTGGCTTCTGCGATCAACATTTCGCTTGCCGTGCCCAAAGATACGACAGCCGCCTGGGTATCACGGTTTGGGCAGGGGATAGCCAACGCGTGTAGGTGTCTCGATGCTGGGCAAACCATTATTTCCGGTGGCGATCTAACCCGCGCAGATACAATCTCGGCCGTCATCACTGCCACTGGGAATCTCGTGGGTGAGCCGACGCTTCGCGCAGCCAATCATGACGTCGAAGGCTTCAATCTTATCCACACCGGCAACGTCGGTACCTCAGCTGCAGGGCTTGCGGTAGCGCTATACGGCAATGTCCATGACCTCTCGCGTGACGAGCTGCGGATGTTGCGGTTGTTTCTTCGCCCACGCCCGCACTTAGCCGCCGGGCCGGCAGTCGCCGGCCAGGTCTCGGCGATGATGGACATTTCGGACAGCGTATTGACCGATGCCGACCGTCTAGCATCAGCCAATAATCTCTATGCTGCTATCGATCAAGAATGGGTCGATATGCAGGCAGCGCAGTTGCGCCCGGTTGCTGATAGGTATGCCCTCGATCCGCGGGATTGGGTATTGACCGGGGGAGAGGATTACGGGTTGCTAGCAGTGCAGCGCCCTAACTGGCAGGCGCCTCCGGGATGGCAAGTCATCGGCAAACTGACCAAGGAATACCAAGACCGTCCGACAGTGACCGGATGGGATCATTTCTAACTGACAAGGGTGGCCGACGCATTCCCAGCTATGTAAAAAATCCTGTAGACACATACACGGGTATTCTCAAACGTTAAATTCCCCCAAGGAACCACCGACTGGAATGGGCGGACACGAACATAGACGTGTAGCCGTCAGATCGGTGCAGGATGATCTTTGACATGGACAAAGAGATCACCCGAGATGCAAGGGTCAATTTGCAAAGCCGTACACCCGATAACGCTTCTTCTAGATGCCTAAATCCAGCACTTCAACTGCCGGGCTGAGGGGGCTGTTTAATGTCAACGCGGGTATACTCTTTGCGCATCACGTTTAGCCATAGTGAGGCCTCCTCCCGGCGCTGTAACACGCGTGGTACATATGAGACTGAAGGGAGTTTTTATGAGCAACGCGACAAAGAATATCGGGATTCGTATTCCGGTTGAACTCAACAATCGACTAGACCGGCTTGCCGCCTCCACCGGACGCAGCAAGTCCTACTACCTGATACGCACTTTGGAAGAACACCTCTCCGAAACGGAATACATCTACGGGCTAGAGCGTGATGCTGAAGCAGTCCGCCGTGGCGAACTGCAAACCCGACCGCTAGATGAACTCTGGGATGAGTTGGGCATCGAGCCATCTGATGACCATGGGGAAGTTCGCTGAGTGGGGCAAACGTCTTGGCATATCGAGCACACGTACAAAGCTGCAAAAAGGTCTGCGCAAACTCGATAAGCCCATGCTGCGACGCATCCGCAAATACATGGACGAAGTAGCAGCACTAGAAAACCCTCGAGACCGAGGCAAACCCATGACAGCTAATAAACATGACAGCTAATAAAGCCGGACTCTGGTGCTACCGGATTGGCGATTACCGAATGATCTGCGACATCCAGGACCACCAACTGGTCATTGTCGCCGCGCGTGGGCTAGTTTTTACAGCACGCCGTGGACATGATCACCATTCGGGACCATCCCTGTGCGCGTGGGCTAGTTGGGGTTGTGCAGTCGTCTGTTGAACGCTGGCCGGGACCATCCCTGTGCGCGTGGGCTAGTTACTTGCTGACTTGGTGTTATGTGTCTGGCTTGTAGCTTCTAGCTTCAGTTTGGGTGGGATGGCCGGCTAATTGCTTAGCCGGGGTGACCTGGCTCGCAATGGCCTGGCCGTCTAGCGTGGTCGCTACTGGCTGGGCCGAAGCCCTACCAGCAGCTGGTCTAGCGTTTAGTGACTCTTGTGTTCCGCAAGCGTCATAGTTGTTGGCGTTGGTGGCGACACTCAGAATATTGCAGGCGGCATTGAGGTCACAGTCAATGTTCGTTCCGCACAGCGGGATGCGCAACTCATTGCCTAAAAATCGCAGCAGGTTCAGAAATTCCCGACGTACATCACTGCGCCCGGCCAACACATTGTGCAGTTCATCGATGATCAGCATTCGCGCACCTACCGCACGCAACAACGACAGGGCCAGTTGTTCCAGGTCGATCACCCGAGGCCGGGGACGCATCCGTGCTCCCAGTGCGGCCAGGATCGCGGTATAAAACCGCAAAGGGGAGGGTTCCGAAGGCATCTGCACCGACACCACCGGGATACGCTCCCGGCCCGGTTCGGTGACCGGCTGGTGATCGCGCCAGAACCGTTCGATGATCATCGATTTGCCATTATTTGTTGGTCCGACCAACAACAGGTTTGGCATCCGTTGTTTTTTCGGCCACCCCAACAAGGTCTCCAGCCGGTCCACGACTTGGCCTGTCTTGGGATAAGCGATCCAACGATCCGCCCGAATCTGGTGAACCCGCTCATCTGCCGGTAACCGTGCTAGGGGGTGGGCACTGGAATGAAGATGCGACAGATCCAACGACTCGTGGTCACCGGGATTTACCATTGTTCAATCTCCTCAAACCGAATCGCTGGTTGTCCTGTCGCCTCAGTGGACCGTGCCATGGTAGGTGGCCACTGCCAGGGTCAGCCACTTCTCTAGTTCGTCCAATGTCAGCGCGGCCATCTGCTCCGAGTCGTATTGGCCCCGTTCGGTCGGGTTGGAAAACGTTGTGCCGGGCAGTTCGTGGATTTGTTGCAGCGCTGTGCCGATGATCCGTTCGACGATCCCGCCATAATGTGGTCGGCCCAGCGGTCGGTAGCCCAGTTCAATGCCGTGCTGTTGGCAGCCGCGAGTGAATGCTTCGCTTTTGAACTCGGCTGCATTGTCGACAAACAGCGCCTTGGGTTTGCCACTCATAGGCCACTCGGCTTCCACCCCCAGCTGTTCAACCATGGCCGCTTATCAATGGCTGCATGCGCAAGACACAGCCCCACCGACACCGCTGACGGGGCGTCCAGGGTGACCACCATGCCCAGGATGCACCGGCTGCACCCGTCAATGGCCACCGTCAGATAGGGTCGGCCAATCGGCTGGCGTTCACGCTCGTCGACTACGATCAGATCAATAACCGTATGATCAATTTGCACCTGTTCCAAGATTGATTCGATGACTGGCGGCAGACTGCAATGGCCGCACACTGTCAGCACCTTCGCGCCGTTGCCCGACTTCGACCGGAACCATCCGAGCGATCCGAGCCTCTACCGTATTCCGTGCTGGGACCGGCAGCCCCCGCGCTATACATACCCGCACGATCTCGCGATACAGGCTGGCCATCGTGCGCTTCTGGCGTGTCAAGTATCGTTTGGGCACCAGATCGCGAATCACCAGTTCCACTGACTCCGACAGCCGGTTACCACCCTTGCCACCGTCGGATCGTCGTCTGACAAGGTCGGTGACCAGGCCTGATCCCTGGCGGTAGCGTTCCAACAGCACGTAAACCTGTCGTCGAGAAACCCCCAGCTCAACCGCTGCTCTATCGGCAGCAAGCACTCCAACTGGAGCATGTTCCGCCAGTTTGGCAATCACCTTCGCACTCAAGCGGGCCTGTTCCCACCCCGTCTCAGACATGATCAGATGCCCGGTCGCAACAATGCGGCTTGGTTCGTTCTCCATCCCAGCCTCGCCCGTTTTCAGAATAGGACTATTGAGTAAAAATGACATTAGCGCACAACACGACTGAACAACCAGACTTCAGAAGTCCACAGCGCTCCCTACGAAAAAGTGAGATCGACGAGTTACCAACTGCGGCAATTCACAGAGATACCCCGACTGAGGGTCTAGCGAGTTGACAGCCAAGGTCCATTTCGCTTGTTATCAGGCACTATCACTAGTCTCTTGTGCGATGAGTGCACGTTCTCTGCGGAAAATAATACAGCGAGTCAAAACCTGGGCAGCAATTCCAACCATGAGTGCAATGAGAGTGCGCCATGGGGCAGTTGGCCACTGGACAAGGGTCAGAACAACAATTGTCAAAATTGCAGTGACGAAGAATGCGACAAGCGGAACCGAATCTTTAAGCGGCGTGCGTCGCCAATCTTAGAGCCGAAAAAGTTCGGCAAAAACCCCATAGATCAATTCTCCCAGAAGCGCTGTGCTAAACAGCTACATGACTACTCTAGGGACCAGCCAGCCCGATGAACGGCGATTCCGGGTAGATCGGTGACCGTCACGGTGGAAGCGCGCATGACCGTTGTTTCGTGAAGGCGACTACTGAACCTAATGACAGGTTGTGCAGAGGACTCCTGACAATTACATTTCAGAAGCTGGTTGCACAACCCGCGCCACGTCTGGCGTCGAAGTGCAGCCGCCTTCTGAAAGTGACTGCTCCTCTCTTCGCCCGAAGTGTGCGCCTACAAAGGTCCTTCTGCGATTATACGACAGTGATTTGGCCTAGCTCTTGCGTAGACCGAGTCAAGGCTACGTAGAGACGGTTCCAGCCTCGGGGTTCTGCGGCGATGCCAGCTGGATCGATGACAAGCGTTGCATCCCACTCCAGGCCTTTGGATTGCGTGGCGGAGACTATCGGCACATCGTTCAGCGTTGCTTGAAGCCTAGGTGTACGCTGGGCTGCCGCGATAACCCCTACCGTGCCACCACTCCAGCGGTCGGTGAGTTCATGGAACGCTTGTCGAATTGTAGACGCTAACTGATCTTCAGTGGATTCACGGGTCCATGGCTCAATTCCTGACCGTCGAACAGCGTTTGGTGGAGTGTTGATGCTCCCAGCACTACGCAATACAGGACCGGTCAATGCCATGACTTCTGCGGGTGTGCGATAGCCGATGGTTAGCTGTGCTTGAGTCCAACGTTCACCGAAAACAACATTGACCGCCTCTGCCCAGCTAGTGTGCAGGTGTGAGCTATCTGCTTGATCAATGTCCCCCACTGCGGTAATCGACAACCGTGGGGTCCGACGAGCAACCATGTACCATTGCATCTGTGACAATTCCTGCGCTTCGTCTACGATGATGTGCCCATAAATCCAGTCACGGCGGGACGCGGCACGTTCGGCAACGAATGCCTCCGAGGATTTGACCGGCGGATGCACAACAGTGTCGCCAAGCAACTCGGCCATGGCATCCAGCAGCGCCACATCACTGCTGGACCAGCCAGACCTCCGTTGTGAAACCGCTTCGCGCTCGGACGCGCTGAGCTCAGGTGCGAATTGTTGTAACTGCGCGTCGTTACCCAGTAGGTGCCGTAGTTCTTCCTCGGGATCAAGGACGGGCCATACGGCACGAATCGTGGCCTCGATTTGTTGGTCTTGGGCGATCCTATCGTGTAGCGATTCAAGTTCTTCGTCTGAAAGTACCCCGTCATTTTCACTGCCTTCATGACCGCCATCTACCATCTCAAATTCGACGGCAACATGCACGATGTCTTCCAGCCCCTCGTCGATGTCTACGAAAGCACTTTCGATACGATCGGCAATCTCGTGGACCAAGTGATCATGGATAAAGTCGATGAATACTGTCCGAGCAGCGTGGTAACTGCGTCCAGAGATTGCACCGGAGATCAGTCGCTCGACTGTGCTAGCAGCAATTTCATAGCGTTCCCCTTCCCACACGAATTGGATAGGCACGCCGTCGGGAGTGCGCGTGGCAACATATCGGGAGATAATTGCTTGCCAGATGGCGCGTCCTTTGAGTTCTTCCGTTGCAGTGGGGTCATTAGCGGTGACGGTCACCCCGGGGACCAGTTCATCCGGGGTCGCTGCAACTATCGCTGTCTCGCCCAGCGCGGGCAAGACCTGCCCGATATAGTCCAGGAAACGACGGGATGGTCCCAGCGTCAAGACACCCTGTGCTGCCAACTGAGGATTGGCAAAGAGCAGATAGGCCGCACGGTGCAGCGCGACAACGGTTTTTCCAGTGCCGGGCCCACCTTGAACGATAAGTGGCCCGTTCACATCGGCACGGACGATTTCGTCTTGTTCACGCTGTAAAGTAGCCGCGGCAGAAGACATGTGCGCAGTGCGTCGTCCAGCCAGAGCCGCAAATAGGGCCCCCTCACCGACAAGACCGCTACCATTCGCGGTATCCAATGGTTCATCATTCACATCGACGACGTTTTGTCCTTCAACGCGGATGTGACGACGCCGGGCTTGGCCCAGCGGCTCAACGGGTGTTGCCATGTAAAAAGGTCGAGCGGCAGGGGCACGCCAGTCGATCACCAGCGGATCCGCTTCATCAGTTGAACTTGAGATACCGATTCGTCCAATACGGTGAGCGGTACCATCTGCGGCATCCAGGCGCCCAAAAATTAGAGCGTTCTCTGCGGCGTCCAATTCGGTCCGTTGTCGGGCGAGACGCTGCTGCCGGATTTGAGCGACTCCATCACTCGTAGCGACAGAAAGCTCTGAATCAAGGTGTCGGACAATAGCGGCTCGACGGTCCAGGGCCATGTTCAGATATCGCTGCTCCTCAGCCAAAGCATTATCGTAGGCCTCGGAGGTTTCTTTTAGCGTCGTTGATTTCTCGGTCACCATTGGTCTCCCTAGCGTTCTTGTTAGACAGCGATCACGGCGGCGTCGATCAGAAAAATCCCGACCGTCAGCTGAGCAATTTCACTAGTAAACCACTGAGATTCACTAAAGCCAAATATAACGGCCTATATAGCAGATAAACTATTTAAAATCTACGCATATTACTGTGACAAGTACTACAGGCGAGATGTCACACCGACCAGGCCCTGCCCTCATGCTGGCGCTCCACCGAACTTCAGATTCGCGAATTAGCTTCTCAAAGCGGCGCGGTGACACGCGCCTACCATGCCTGTACCTTCCCGCGACCGCAGAACACTACAGTGGGGGTGGCACACGGGCGGAGAGCACTGATCACGTTTGACGGCAGTCGAAGGAGCGCAGTATGACCATCGGTCCAACACCTCGGGCGGCGAGTGCCTGGGATTGGCTGACCGGCAAGCACTCCAAACGCTCGGTCACCTGGCTGCTTCTGGGGCCAACCATCGCACTGTCCTGCATCGGGGTGGTTATGGTGCTGTCGGCGTCGTCCGTGGAATTCATTGGTGGGGCCGGCTCGTTTTCGTCTCTGACGTCCCAGGGCGTCTATGCGGTAGTCGGTATTGCGATGCTGTTCTGGATGAAAACCTGGAAACGGCAAACCTACCGTAAGCTTGCCGTCATCTTCTTGCTGGTGAGCATCGTGTTGCTGGCGTTGGTGGTGTTCACGCCACTGGGTTTTGAGATTAATGGCGGCCGGCGGTGGATTCGCGTTGCCGGCCTCTCTTTCCAACCCTCCGAATCAGCGAAACTGGCCTTCTGCGTGTGGGCAGCCTATGCACTCAATGAAAAACTCAAAACTCGAAGTTACGGGAAAGACTTACTCATCCCGGTGGTCCTGCCATTCGGTGGCATCCTCGTCCTGCTAATTCTGCTGGGTAAAGACATCGGGACCGTCCTGATCATGCTGACAATCATCGCCGCCATTCTCTATTTGGCTGGTATCCGGACCATTTACCTGCTGGGCACCGGAATCATCGGACTGCTCGGCCTGGTGGTGATGGCAATGCAATCCGGCAACCGAATGATGCGCGTCGACGCCTGGCTAGGCAACTGCGACCACCCCGCTGACCCCTCTATCAATACGAACAAGGTATATTCGCGTTAGCGTCGGGCGGCTGGTTCGGCGTCGGGCTCGGACAATCCCGCCAAAAATGGTCGTATATCCCGGAAGCCGGCAACGACCTGATCTTCAGCGTGCTAGGGGAAGAACTCGGTCTCGTCGGTGCACTACTAGTACTCGGGTTGTTCATCGCCCTGGGGATCGGCATGTTCCGGGTCGCGTATAACGCCACCGATAGTTTCGTGCTGATCTCATCCGGGGCAATCATGACCTGGCTGTTGAGTCAAGCGTTTATGAACATTGCCATGGTCACCGGCCTCTTGCCCATCATTGGGGTGCCGCTACCCTTTATTTCGGCGGGCGGCTCTGCGCTGTTGATGAGTATTCTCGCTGTGGGTCTCGTTTTGTCCTTCGCCCACGATCAGGCGCAAAAACGCGACGACATTTCCAGCACTCTTCAGGACCGCTCCGACCCGGTCCCAACCTCCTGAATGGTCGGGGTACCTTCTGTGTGGCAACACTGTCGCGCAGGGGGCCATCTTGTTGGGGGTGAAGCACTCGAAGCGTCGAGCGCTTCCTTCGATGAGCAGCAGGACTTTGAGCCCATACGCTCACTGAAATGAAAGGATGGGTGTAAAAAACGAGCGCGACACCCGTCAGCCGCGGTGTTGTCCTCGCCAAGAAGCCCATCTACTTGGTGAAGTTTCCGCATTCTCACAGTTCCGGTGTATTACCGGTGTATGGCGCTTTTTTGATTACTCTTTCAGTGGTCCAGTCTTGCCGAAAACACGGGGTGATGGGCTGACGTCGCGAATGGACCTAAAAAGGGCGTCAGGCCAGGCTACCGAGACCCCATAGGCTCGAGTCCGGGAGCTCTGTACTCGACAAACCTGCAGAAAGCACAAGCAAGGAGAACCCGAGGAAAAGCAGGGCACGGGCGAGCCAGAACTTCCACGACGGTAGGGCCGGGAATCTTCGACTGGCGGTGTTGCAATATGAGGATGAGAGTTGATTGCGTTCCCCCTGGAAGAATGAACCTAAGTCACAGCGATCTTATTTCGTGAGCATGCTGAAGGTCATTGGCAGGTCATTCACAAGCCTGAGCGGAAACCATAAGAAGCACTGTTGTCATGGCCCGATAGCCGTAGCCTTCGCGGGGGAGCGTTGCCTGACAAACCTCCATGTGGCGAGTCCACCAGACAGCTCATGACCCCGGTAAGCCCCTGAACTACAGGGATGCTAGCCATCGTATTGCAAAATCTGGCTGAGGCGTGATGCCGCGGTCACCACGGTTGAGCCATGATAGCGCCCGGGGTTGCGGGTCAGGCGCTCAACCGGTCCGGAGATCGATAGTGCTGCAATGACCGGCCCCTGGCCATTGCGAACCGGTGCGGAAACCGATGCCACACCTGCCTCACGTTCACCAACAGACTGTGCCCAGCCACGGCGACGAACCGAAGCCAAGGTAGCACTAGAAAATGCTGCCTCTTGTAAGCCTCCGGCCACTGACAAGTGATCCTGCCAGGCCAGCAACACTTGAGCGGCAGACCCGGCCTTCATGGAAAACTCAGTGCCCACGGGAATCGAATCTCGCAGCCCAACGGGGCGTTCTACGGATGCGACACACACGCGAGCCTGTCCGTAGGCCCGGTAAATCTGAGCTGATTCACCGGTGGTTTCGCGCAACCAATTCAGTACGGGTTCGGCCAGGGTCGTGAGGCGGTCGGTACCCGCTGCCGTGGCGAGCTCATTGAGTCGCTTTCCTAAGATGTATCGGGACGTGTCATCGCGTGACACCACGCGATGGTGCATGAGCGCGGCGGCCAGCCGGTGCACGGTCGGCCGTGCGATCCCAGTGGCTTCAACCAACTGGAGCAGTGTGGCGGGGCCTTCCTCGAGGCGCTCCAGAATTTTGATGGAGCGATCAATGACCCCGACACCGGAGGGATTGTCCATGAAAACTGCCTCTCGAATACGCCGCATAGTTCACGATGTGATATTCTCGTCTCACCTATTGAGACATACTTGACCATCGCTTGGCAAATTCTTGTCTCAAGTGCGAGATTATGAGCACGAGTATTTAGATCGGAAAGAAAGTAGGAACAACTCGATGAGTACGCCACGAACTATGGCTGAAAAAGTGTGGGCCGACCACATTGTTGTTGAAGGCGAACAGCAAGGTGGCGTCAAGACGCCGGACTTGCTCTACATCGACCTACACATGGTGCACGAAGTGACCTCCCCGCAGGCATTTGAAGGCCTGCGCCTGTCCGGACGTCCTGTGCGCCGCCCCGATCTCACCATTGGCGTTGAAGACCACAACGTGCCAACCATGAACATCAACGAAATGATTGCCGAACCAACGTCGCGCAAACAGGTTGATGCACTGCGCGATAACGCTGAAGAGTTTGGAATTCGCCTCCACTCGCTTGGCGATGCGGAACAGGGCATCGTCCACGTTGTTGGTCCACAACTTGGGCTGACACAGCCTGGTACCACGGTTGTCTGCGGTGACTCACATACCTCTACTCACGGCGCCTTTGGTGCGCTGGCCTTTGGTATTGGTACTTCAGAAGTCGAACATGTCTTAGCCACCCAGACGCTGCCGATGACGCCATTCAAGACCATGGCCATCAATGTTGATGGGGCTTTGAAGCCAGGGGTCTCTTCAAAAGATATTATCTTGGCAGTGATTGCCAAGATTGGCACCGGTGGCGGTCAGGGGTATGTACTGGAGTATCGTGGCGAGGCCATTGAGGCGCTGTCGATGGAAGCGCGTATGACGATCTGCAACATGTCCATTGAAGCTGGTGCACGTGCCGGCATGATTGCTCCAGATGAGACCACGTTCGAATATCTCAAAGGCCGCCCGCATGCCCCAGAAGGCCAAGACTGGGGTGAGGCCGTGGAATATTGGAAATCACTGCGTACGGATGACGGCGCTACCTTCGATGCTGAAATTACCATTGACGCCAACACCCTGGAACCGTTCGTGACCTGGGGTACGAACCCGGGCCAGGGTGTCTTCCTCTCAGACTCCATCCCGCTGCCAGAGTCCTTCGATGATCCAGCGGAGAAGGACGCGGCAGAACGGGCCCTTGAGTACATGGCGCTTGAAGGCGGTACCCCGATGAAAGACATTGAGGTGGACACTGTGTTTTTGGGCTCGTGCACCAATGCGCGTATTGAAGACCTGCGGATGGC
>DXCT01000063.1 GCA_019115865.1 Candidatus Yaniella excrementavium
AGACCACCGGCGCATCGAACGATGCGGCAAAGACCATAGCCTCATGGACACTGCCTTGAGTTGAGGTGCCGTCACCAAAGCACGCAATGGCGACACGGCCTTCGTCGCGACGACGAGCATCAGTCCACCCGCGCTGCTGCTGCGCCATCCCCCATGCGTAACCGGTGGCATGGAGTACTTGCGCACCAAGTACCACCGTGTAGGGCTGCATGTTGTAGGCGTTTGGATCCCAGCCTGCGTGGACGGCACCGCGGAAGAAATCAAAAATTTTTTCATCTGGAATGCCCCGTCCGCGAGCCATCACGTGTTCGCGGTAGGTCGGGAAAATCCAGTCGCGGTCTTCTAGTGCGGTTACGGCACTGGCTTGAGCTGCTTCTTGACCAAGCGACGGAGTCCAGAGCACCAACTGTCCCTGACGCTGAAGATTGATACCTTCTTGATCAATGCGGCGGGTATGCGCCATGAGCCGGAATATTTCAGCCACGCGTTCGTGACCGATGGCGGTGGCGTTTTCGACAAAATCTTGTGCAGCATCGGTCGGGGCGAAAGATCCGTTGGCGGACAGGATCCCAATGGCTTCTTCGGGCAATTGATGCCCGGCCGGAGACGAGATGGTCGACATATGCGTTTCTCCTGGTTAAAGAGCGCCATTGGGCGCTTCGGGTTCTGAAGGGAGCAAGCGAACCTCGTGTAAGAAGAATCTTCGGGGCCTGGGCGAGACTCGCAGCATAACGATCACGATGGATACGGATGGGACGCCCTATCGCAGAGGGTAGCTTCTTTCACTTAGAGAACTCAGTCCGTCTCAGGCCCACTGCAGTAGAAACATTCGGAGCCACAATCGTGCTTCTCTAATGAAGTTTGACTTGTAGCAATCTTATCTTTTCTCTGGCGAATTTGCGGTGATGAGGTCATTGGGCGTCCTAAGGAAATGGGCGCAATAAAGTTTTTCAACTTAACAGTCAGTAGAATTTATGAGATGTTTAATATTTACGTTTTTTGACGTAAAAGTCAAGACCCAATTTCAGGAGAGCGCTCTGCACCATGTGGCCTTGAAGTATCTATAGATTTCGGACACGGACCTCTGGGGTTTACTTAAACTGGAGGTCAGCCCGAAAGTGAGATTGTGTTCGCAATATCGACTCCACGCAGTCGTTATCCCCAAGAATGTAAAGACCAGTTGGTCGAAGAAGTGCTCGAGTTTTACAGCCCCATTGCTGAGGCGGCCCGCGAGTATGGGATCGCTCCGCAGCCGTTGGACAACTGGGCGAGAAAATACCGTAAATCCCATGGCTTGCAGGACGACGAGTCTGGGGTGACGGCTGTGGTCAAAACCGTGCGCGAGCAAGCATTGGAGCAAGAAGACTAAGAGCTCAACGCCGGGTTGGCGCTTGTAAAATAGCTGCGTGGTATTTCGTGAGGGGTCCACGGTAGGGGTCAAGTACGAGCTCGTTGCATCCCTGGTCACCAGCGCGAATTTATGGTGGACGATTGTGCATATGTGCGCCTGGCTGGGGTATCCCGGTTGAACTGTAAGTGAATTGGAAGCCGAATTTCGGAAGCGTATAAGCAAGTCGCACTGAAGTGTCGCCGTTGAGGTATTAGATGTATAGAGAGTCAGGGGTACGTCCGAACGTGTTGCGAAAGGCTGCGATAAATGCACTCGCTGAAGGGTACCCACAGGCTGCGGCAACATTTTTGACAGTATCACCTTGGGCCAACATGGTAGTGGCTTGATGTAAGCGCACCTGATGTCGCCAGGTAATATAGCTCGCTCCTACCTGTTGGTTGAAAAGTCGTGAAAGTGTTCGATCGCTGACACCGATAGTTTCGCCAAGCTGCGTCAGCGTCCATGTTTTGGTTAGATCCGATTCAACGATATCCTGAACCTGTTGAAGCCGTTCATCGTGAAGGACGGGCACCATTGTAGAAGTCTTTGATGATATTTTAATTTCATCGACTAACACACGTAGGAGTCGATCTTCTACGGCGCGGTTGAGGCCGCGATTCTGTAAGTATGACTTCAGGATTTCTTTAAGCAGTGGCTGCACCTCAACGAGAGTCGGGGTCTGTTGAGTGCTGATCTTGTGTTTCAGCGGTATATCAACAATATAAACGGTGGCATTTCCGTGCACTTGCCAGTGAGGCATAGTACCGGCTGGAACCCAAATACCTTGCACGGAAGGGGTAAACCATGTACCTTCGGGCGCAAAAACTTCGAGCATCCCTGAATTGGCATAAATGAACTGTGAAGCGCCCTGGGTTTTGTTCCGCTTGTGACGTGCCCTTGGTTTCGTTCCGGTGGGATATGAGAATCTAGTGAGACATGACTGAGAGGAACCCTGTCCTATGCCACGTCAGTATTCACCTCAATTTCGACAGCGTGCGCTGAGCTTACTAGCAGCAGGCCGCAGCGTTGGGCAGTTAGCTGCTGAGCTCAGGATTGGCGCAGCGACTTTGTATCGCTGGCAACATCAAGACCGGATCGATGCTGGTGACATACCGGGCCCCAATACTGTGCAGGCTGCTGAACTCGCCGATGCCAAACGCAGAATCCGCGAACTCGAAGAAGAGCTACACGCAACAAAACTGGCCGCGTCGATGCTGCAAGATGATGGCATCAGCCCAAAAGACGATTCCCGGTAGTGAAGGCCTTGACCGGGCAGGGTATCAGCATTCAAACCGCATGTCGGGTGCTGCGGGTGACCGATCGTGGCTACCGAGCTTGGCGAGACCGTCCCATGAGCCAACGGCACATCCGGCACGAGATGCTGGCCGAAACGATAGCTAACATTCATCAAGCATCACGAGGTTGCTATGGGGTACGTCGGATCCATGCCGAACTCGTGCGTGGGCTAGGAATCCAGGTGGGGCGTGACCAGGTTGCGTTGGTGATGCAACGCACCGGCATCAGAGGAATTGCTGGCACGCGGAAACGCTATGTCAACCGAGAACACCTGATCACTACCGAAGATCTGGTACAGCGCAACTTCACTGCGACCGCTCCGAACCAGCTCTGGTGCACAGATATCACTGAGCATCCCACAACAGAAGGCAAGGTGTATTGCTGTGCGGTGATTGATGTGTACTCACGCAAGATTGTCGGCTGGGCCATCGATATGCGTCAAACCACCAATTTGGTGCTCAATGCTCTTGATATGGCCGTGGAAGCCCGGAAGCCAAGTCAAACCGTGATTCATTCAGATCATGGAACCCAATTCACTTCTTGGGCATTCACCAAGCGTGTCAAAGATGCAGGGCTGGTCGGCTCCATGGGAACCATCGGCGATGGCTACGACAACGCCATGATCGAATCTTTCTGGTCAACCATGCAGGTAGAATTACTCAACCGTCAAACATGGCGAACTCGCATCGAGCTAGCCAATGCAATCTTTGAATATATCGAAATCTACTACAACCGATCCAGACGTCATTCCTCGATAGGTTTTGATAGTCCGATGGCTTTTGAAACACTACAAAAATACGAATCAATCCCTGCCTGAACTCTCACAAACCACCGGAACAAAACTCCGGACACGTCACAGGACGGAACAAAACCCAGGACGGTTCAAGTGGTCTTTTGCCACGTCGGTATGTGTTATGAGACTTTACTAACCTTCAAAGATCAGGTCGTTGACGTCGAGTGGGTCACTGATCAATCCGGTTTCCTCGGACAATTCAATGATGCGTGCTGTCGACTCCCGGTTGATCTCCTGTGGGAAACGTGGCATGTTGAGCTGCTCGACGACCTCAGGCTCGATCTGCGTGTATTCCGACAGAATTTCTTTGGCTGCTTCCGGATTATCCTCGGCAAACTGCTGCGATTCCTTCATAGCCGCAATAAATGAGTCCACGAGTTCCGGATCGCTTTCGATCTTTTCTGTGTTGGTGAAGTAACCAGCGATCATCAGGTCTTCGATCGGCTCGGCGTAGGGCGAGTAGATTTCTCGTGCGCCGGCGTTCTTGGCCAGGGTCGCGAATGGCTCAACGGCCATGATCGCATCGACGTTGCCGGATTCCATCTGTCCACCCATGTCTGGGAAGGCTACCTCGACCAGATCCATCGCATCACGGTCACCACCAGCTTGGCGCATGCCTTCTTTCAACACGGTGTCGTTGATGTTATTCAACGTGTTGACGGCAACGCGCTTACCTTCGAGGTCTTCAATGGATTCCACATCGGAATCTTCTGGCACCAACAGTGAGGAGAAGTCATTGCCGGCTTCGCCCGTGGTTTGTGGTCCAGGTGCAACCAGCTGCAATGGCAGGCCTTGGGATTTGGCAATGACCAGCGAGGTGATGTTCGAGAAACCGAAATCGAAGTCACCCGACTGAATGGCCGGGATAATTGCCGCGCCACCCTGTGCCAGTGTCAGCTCAACATCGAGGCCGTGTTCTTCGAAGATACCTTCTTGAACACCAAGGTAGATTGGGGCAACGTCGACGATTGGGATGACACCGACCGAAATTTCGGTCAGTTCACCATTGCCCTGAGCGGCGTCTTGATCGGTTTCAGCAGGGGTTTCGTCTCCCCCACCGCAGGAAGTCAACACCAACAGTGATGCTGCCGCGGCGGCGATGAGACTCCCGCGGATTCCAAGTTTTTTCATTTGTACTCCTCTTCGAAAGCATGCACCCCACCCTTGGTGAGGTAGGTCATAACGCTATGACGATTTACATGTCGGCGTCAATGATTTTGAGCCTAAACTTTTACTTGAAGGCACAAACGCACCGGCGGCATCCTCGCGTAGGTGCCGACGGTGCGTTTGTGCGTGCGATGTTTAGACTTGGGCTTTGGCTTCGTCTGGGCGGAAGCCTTGTTTGGCGAGTTGGATTTGTTCGTAGACGTGGTGGCGTAGTTCGGCGAAGCGTGCCGAGGAGCGGGTTTCGAGTTGGTCACGGTCATCAGGTAGATCAATTTTGATGTCTTGCTGGATGATGGTGGGTGATGAGGACAAGATGACTACGCGGGAGCCCAGATAGACGGATTCGTCAATATCGTGGGTCACGAATAACACGGTGACGCCGAGGGTTTTCCACACGCGACGTACCAGGTCTTCTAGATCGGCACGGGTTTGGGCGTCGACGGCGGCAAACGGTTCGTCCATGAGCAGGACTTCGGGTTGGTAGGCCACCGCGCGGGCGATGGCCACACGTTGTTGCATACCACCGGACAGTTGCCAGGGGTAGGACCGTGGCACGTGATCCAGGCCAACGGCCTGAAGGGCGTCGTCGACGAGTTGGTCGCGTTTGGCCTTGGCCATGCCGGCGACTTTCAGGGGTAGTTCCACGTTTTCGCGTACCCGCATCCACGGGTAGAGCGACCGGCCGTATTCCTGGAAGACCACGGCCATGTTTTTGGGTGGCCCGGTGACCAGTTTGCCCCCGAGTTTGACTTCCCCAGAAGTGGGTTCCAATAACCCGGAGATGGCTTTGAGCAGCGTGGTTTTCCCGGACCCGGAGGGGCCCACCAGGCAGGTCAGTTCACCCTTGGGCAGGTCGAAGGTCAGGTTGCGCACGGCTTCGATGTCGCCGCCGTCGGTGTGGTAGATCTTTTTCAGGTTCCGCACCGACAACAGGGCTTCACCTTCGGGCAGGGTGTGGCCCACCGGGATGTGTCCATCGGGGGTGTCGGCCATGGTGCCCTGGTTGTTCACCGGGGTGTGTTCGGGTTGTGCAGTAGTCATAGCAATGGGGTTTCCTTTACAAAAGTCCTTAGTCCCCGCCGTTAGCCGGCGTTTTCCATCTCACGTTGGCCGTGGTACCAGGCCAGTACTTTGCGTTCTACGATTTGGAAGATAAACGACATGATCACACCGATCAGACCCAGCACCACAATGCCCGACCACATCTCCGGGATGGCAAAGGACCGCTGGAACTGAATAATCGTGTAGCCCAGACCCGCAGAGGAGGCAAACATCTCGGAGATGACCATCAAAATCAGCGCAATCGATAATGATTGGCGGATCCCGGCCATAATCTGGGGCATCGCAGAGGGCAGGATCAGATACCGAATCCGTGCCACCCCGGCAATCCGGTAGGTATGCGAGGTATCCGATAAAACCTCATCCATGGACCGGACCCCTTCAATGGTATTGAGCAGAATGGGCCAGACCGCACCCAGCACAATGACTGCGATCTTCATGTCATCGCCGATACCGATCAGCAACATAAATACCGGAATCAACACCACCGGTGGCACCGCGCGGAAGAATTCCATGGTGGGTTCCATCAACTGACGCAGCCAGCGGAATGAGCCCACTAACAGGCCCACGACAATCCCGAGGATAATCGACACGATGATCCCAGCGACCAGGCGTCCCACCGAGGGGAACACATCGGTGGTCATGCGCGTCCAGGTCCAAGTGTTGGCAAACGCACTGGTCATCTGGTCCCAGGTGGGAACGAAGAATGAAGTGGATTGGGCCGACCACAACACCCAGCCGATCAATAACAGGGCGGGCAGGCCAATAATGTATAAAAAGTCTTTGACGAAACGCATTATTTGACCTCCGAGCGGATCGAGGTGTGCCAGGACAGGATTTGGCGCTCAATAGCACGGAAAACGATATTGACGATGACACCCAGCATCCCGGTGGCCAACACCAATGAATACATCGACATATAGGCGCCACCCGACTGGGCCCGAGCAATCTCAGCGCCCAAGCCCGGGGTCCCGATAATCAGCTGAGCGGTAATGGCCAGAATCAACGCCACCGCCGCGGCCAACCGGATCCCGGTCATCAGATACGGTAGCGCGGTAGGAAACACCACATACCGGACCCGAGCCAACCGACCCATCCCATAGGACTTCGCGGTATCCATGGCCACCACATCCACATCAGCCACCCCGTAGAGCACCTGGATCAGTACCTGCCAGAAGCACGCGTAGACAATCAGCAACAGCGCGGATTCAATGCCCACACCAAACACCAGCACGGCCAACGGGATCAACGCAACCGAGGGCACCGGACGTAAAAACTCAATCGTGGAGTTCGTGAACTTACGCAGAAACGGCGACGAACCAATGATAAAGCCCAGCACCGCGGCCGAGACAACAGCAATCAGCATCCCCAAGAACCAGGCAACCATGGTATCCCACACAGCAACCCAGAACACCGGATCACCAAACTTGGTAAATAAGTCCGCAATGGCTTCCGACGCCGGTGGCATAAACCGGCCATCGACAACGCCTAACAGGGGCAGCAATTCCCAGATGCCTAAAAACAGCAAGATCCCGACCAGCCCCAACAACCGGTTGGCCCAGGTGCGACGCCGCTGGCGCACGGCCCGAGCCCGACCGGTACTCGTGCGCCGACCGGTGGCGCCGCGTTGGGCCACCGACACCGCCGGAGCACCAGGATCCGGTCGTGTTGACGTATCCAGCCCAGCCACCCGATACCCCGCAGGGAAATCTTCCGGCGCCCGACCAGTCTCCAACCGATGCAAATCCTGCGTCTGCCGCTGCCGTGTCACCGCCTCATCATCGGACGGCGCGGGTCCCCTCGAAGGGTCGCGTTCTGTCATGTGTTCTCTCCACTACGTGTGCAAGTTGAAGTTGATGTGCGCAGCGTTTCCGCCAACAGCTCTAGGTGTGAAATACGCCACGTTGAATAAGAATAACCCGGGGACAAAAATGATTCAAGTACTCAATTATTTTGTAGATCAAGGGTTATTTGAATCACCCGGAGCGTCGAATGACTCACAAAAGATCACCGTACGCCCAGAGTGACTTGGCAGCAAAGTCAGGCGTCAGCCCACGGTTCTCAAAATGCTGTAACAATATAATCTAGTTAGCCACCTCACGTCGTCGGCAAATTCAGCTGCAACGAGTGGCACACCCCAAGACTAACTGCTAACAAGATTGTTTACAATCAATGTTCTGGTGAATTCACCCCGTCTGCCGCGTCGCCTTGAACGTCGGCGAAGTACTCCATTGAACTCTTCGAAGAATTGATGAGGACTCGAAACTTTGCGCCCGGCAAGGCATGCGGATGATCTGGATCAATATAGGCGGCTCGCATTTGTTGGCTGACACCACGAGCAGCCTTCCGCAAGAGCTCCACGATGCGCATATCGACCGGCCCACCCGACGGCACCACAACACCCAGACCCGCCAGCACTCGACCATCGGGACCACAAATCGGCGCAGCCATGCCTCGAGCATCGGGGTGAACAAACCCCTCGGCCACGGCATACCCGACCTGCCGGACACGCTGGACCACACGCACCAGGTCAGCAAGGGTCTGCGGCGTGCTATCGGTGTAACGGCGAATTCCCGAGGCCACCACTTCAGCAAGAAACTCGCGCGGCCGATCCGCCAACAACACGTGGCCAATCGCTGAAGCACCGAGACTAATTCGTCCCCCAACGATGGTTGCATTGACCACGGCATCAGGGCGTGACGCGCGGTCCAAGTACACCACGTCGTAACCACCCTCGACGCCGAGCTGCGTATGCTGGCGCACTTGATTTTGCACCAGCTGCACCATGGGTGCGGCGATCTCTCGCAGGCCCATCGCCCGCGGGGTGCGTGCTGCCAATTCCCACAACCGCAGCCCGAGCTGATACGAACGATCCGGCAACCGCTCCAACATTCGCTCCTCGACGAGCTCACCGACGAGCCGATGCGTGGTGGTCATGGGCAGGCCACTGCGTTCGGCAATTTCAGACAGCGTGAGAAATGCCGTTCCGGCATCAAACGCGTCCAGAATTTTTAACTGCCGGGCCAGCATCGACACCGGTGTTCCTTGACGTTGCTTGGGCATCTGCCCCTCATTTCCGATGATTGGAAAACTCACTCCACATTATAGGTGACCGGTGTCACAATGATTTTCATTCGTTGATTCTTTCCACGGTTTGGAGGAAACCCATGACGTTGCAGACCGCGACACGCACCGACCAGCTGGTCGTCGTCGACCGCATTGAACGGTCCACAAGTGTCACTGAATTCGTGCTGGAACGCGCTGATGGCGCGCGGCTCCCAGACTGGGCACCCGGTGCGCATATTGACGTCGTGTTACCCAGCGGTAAGATCCGCCAATATTCGCTGTGTGGCGACCGTTGGGCGCCGCACCAATACCGCATTGCCGTCCAGCGAGAAGACGATGGCTCCGGCGGCTCGGTCGAAATTCACGACGAAGTGCAGCTGGGAGAGGTCGTGAGTTTCGGCGGGCCACGTAACAACTTCCGACTGTCGCCGGCCACGAATTACCGGTTTATCGCCGGAGGGATTGGCATTACCGCCATGCTGCCGATGATCGCTCAGGCCGAAAAACTCCAAGTCCCATGGCAACTGCTGTATCTGGGCAAGAGCACCGACCGGATGGCCTACCGCAATCTGGTACAGCAGTACCCGGGGCAAGTCACCATGCACACCAGCTCCGATCAGGGGCGGGCGTCTATCCGCCAGTGGCTGGGTGAGCTACCCGAAGACACCATGGTCTATGCCTGCGGTCCCGAAGCCATGTTGGAAGCACTGCCTGAAGAATGTGCCCAGTTGCCCGACCATTTTGTACGAGCCGAACGCTTCACCAATACCTTGGCCGATGCCACGGTTAGTTCTGAACCCTATGAAATCGAGCTGTACCGCAGCGGCACGGTGATCCAGGCTCCGGGCACGACCCCGGTCATCGACGTACTGGCCGAGGCCGGCGTCAGCGTCATCACCTCGTGTTCTAAAGGGGTATGTGGCACCTGCGAGGTTGAGGTGGTCGAAGGCGAAATCGATCACCGCGACGCCATTCTTGACGACGACGAACGCGCCGCCAATACCTGCATGTTCCCGTGCGTCTCGCGCGCCCTGTCCAAACGCTTGGTTCTTGACCTGTAAGGAGCTGTCTTTTATGACCATCAACTCAACGACTCGCTGCCCATTTTCTGGTGCGCCAGCCACCGTCGAAGAACCTGCCGAGCAGCGCACCCAAGCGCCCGTAGTGGATGTCGATCCTTTCGATGAAGCCACCCTAGCCAGCCCCTACGCCATGCACGAACGACTGCGCGAAGCCGATGCCGACGTCGTCTACATTCCGAAATACGATATTTATGCGGTGGCCCGCTACGACGCTGTTCGCGACACCTTGGAAAATTGGCATCATTTTTCCAGCGCAGCCGGTGTTGGGCTGGCCAATTTCAATTCAGAAAAGCCCTGGCGCGCCCCATCCCTGCTACTCGAAGCCGATGCGCCACAGCATGACGCACCACGAGCAGTCCTGGAAAAGATCCTGGGTGCTCGGAAACTGCGCCAGTATCACGAAGACTGGCGTACCACGGCCCACGAGTTGATCGATGGATTACTTGCCGGCGGGCAGGGTGCTATCGAACTCGACGCGGTCACCGAAATCTCAGAGGTGTACCCGCTCAGCGTGTTCCCGGACGCGGTTGGCCTGCAACAAGGTGGCTTAGAAAACCTGCTGCCCTACGGCAACTTTGCGTTCAACGCCTTTGGTCCGCGCAACCGGCTGGTCACCGATGAACTCGACACCATCGGGCCGGTGCTCGAGTGGATCGGCAATCAGTGCCCGCGCGAAGCATTGAGCGATCAAGGATTCGGTGAAGATATTTGGAAGGCCGCCGATCAGCGCCACATCACCGACGAACAAGCGCCCATGATCGTCCGGTCCCTACTGACCGCAGGGGTAGACACCACGGTCTACGGCATATCGGCGGTGCTCTACCACTTGGCATCCAACCCAGAACAGTACGCTCGGCTGCGCGAAAATCCGCAGCTTGTCCGCCGAGTATTTGAAGAAACACTGCGGATGGAATCTCCGGTCCAAACGTTCTTTAGAACCACCACCACCGAGGTCCAGATCGGGGACACAACGCTGGCCGAGAACCAGAAGGTGCTCATGTTCTTGAGTGCCGCCAACCGCGACCCACGCCGCTGGAACAACCCGGATACCTTCGATCTGGATCGCGACCCGTCGGGCCACGTGGCCTTCGGCAGCGGGGTACATCAGTGCGTCGGCCAACACGTGGCGCGCCTGGAAGCCTCCTGCGTCATGGAAGCCATCATCGAACGGGTGGAACGCATTGAATTCACCGCCGAGCCACAACGCAAGATCAACAACACGCTGATCGGCTGGAAGACCCTGCCCATCCGCTTCATCCCCGCTTAGATCACTTCTGCCAACGCACCTCTAGGAGTCCTTATGACCATTTCCCAACCTCGTCCTGCCCAAAAACGAGCTCAGCTGCTCGGCATCGCAGCCATCAGCGCACTGGCATTGGCCGCCTGTGGCACCTCCAGCGCCTCCGACGCTGACCCCAACGCAGCAGACACCACCACGATTAATGTGGGCTATTTCCCGCTGGTGCATACCTCGACCATCGTTCACGCCGACCAGGCGGGTTATCTCGAGGAAGCCGGTCTTGACGTCGAGTTAATGCAAACCGAAGGCGGCGCCGCAGCCATCCCGTCGCTAATCTCCGGCGACGTCGATATTTTGTACAGTAACTACACCTCGATCCTGTTGGCCGCCGAACAAGGTTTGCCCGTGGCACTGGTGTCGGGCAATGACGTTGCCAAAGACGACCACGGGATCTTTGTGGCCGAGGACTCTGATATCGAGGAATTTTCGGATATTGAAGGCAAAAGCTTTGCCGTCAACAACTTGCAAAACATCGGCACGGTCTCTGTGTATGCGCAGCTAGAGGAGCTTGGGCTCAGCCCCGACAGTGTCGATCTTGTGGAGATGCCGAACCCGGATATGGCACCTGCTGTTGCCAACGGAAATGTGGATGCGATTTGGCAGGTTGAACCCTTCCAAACCATTGCAACCCAATCCGGGCTAAAACGCATCGGCGATATGTTCGCGGGACCAGCAGCCGATATGCCGGTTGGTGGTTGGGTGACGACCAAAGAATTTGCGGAGCAAAATCCGGACGTTATCGCAGCATTTAGAGAAGCACTGGGCCAATCGTCCGCGGATCTTCAAGACAATCATGAGCTGCATTTAGAGCTTGTGCCGCAATACACCGAAATTGACGATGCGGTGGCCCAGGATCTCACGTTGCCGCACTATGACACCGAGTTAAACATCGATGCGCTGCAATACGGTGCTGATCTCATGGAGGAATACGGCATTACCTCTGGCCCATTAGATGTGGCCGAACTCGTCGTTGAGTAATTCCTGATGTGCGGGGCGGACTCTCCCGCCCCGCACATGCATGCACGCGACAAGACCGTGGTCGCGTCATGGATAGGCAAGAATGTCTGTATGTTCGACCTCAATCTTTTACGCGTGTTAGCTGCCGTCATCGAGCAGGGCACCATCACGGCTGCAGCAGATAAACTGCAGATGAGTCAGCCGGCCATCTCACAAAGCATCAACAGGCTGCGCAAGGTCATTAAGGATGACCTCTTCGTCAAGGATGGTCGCGGCATCACCCCAACCCGGGTCGCACTGCAGCTTTATCGCGACACATCCGAGCACGTTCATCAAGCAGATGCAGCGGTCAGGGGTCTCATCGCCTTCGATCCAGCCACTACCACCGCAGCCTTTCGCATTGCCTTGACCGATATCGGTCAGCAGGTGTTCTTGCCACGGTTGAGCCAGGTCATGCGGTCGATGGCTCCACAGGCGCAGCTCGAGGTGATCGGGCCGAATACCGAAAGTGTCGCCGCCCAGCTAGAAAGTGGCGAGCTCGATCTGGCTATTTTATCGACGGAGCTTAGCAATGAGATTCGCTCAGCAGTCTTGCACATCGGCGACTATCTGTGCATTACCCGTCCTGGTTTATTTGCACCTCCTGGGCCCAGTCTGCAGGAGCTCAAGAGTCATCCCCGGGTTGCGGTCACGACTTTTACCGGGCACACGCTCATGGAAAAATATCTCACACCGATCCCTCCTGGTTCCATCGTCGTCAATACCTTCGCCGCGATTCCCGGCCTGCTAGCCTCGACGGATCTCGTCGGATTCGTCCCGGAAGACTTGGTCAACACCTGGCAAGACCGAGACAATTTGGATATTTGGAAGATTGCGGAAGTAGAAACCCGAACAGAAGTCCGCGCCTATTTTGCTAAATCACCCAGGTCCAGCGCCTCGGCATGGTTTGTGAATCTCGTGATCGAGACACTACGCGATCCAGACCTCAGCCATACATAACCCCTGCTTATGCGATAGATCATTATTCATTCGTAGACGCATTATGACATAGGCCATAGATTGTTTGCATGACCAATAATCTTATGTCACCAAAATTCGTTCCTTCCTCGCACCATCGCAGAAAACTCGTCCGAACTGTCACAGCAGGATTGACCGGCAGCGTTCTCGCGCTGACACTGGCCGCTTGCAATAACGGTACCAACGCCACCCAGGATGCAGAATCGACACCAGAAGGCGAACTGCAGGAAGTAACCGTCGGTGCGATTGCCATCGCCGACGTCGCACCATTACACCTTGCGGTTCAAGAAGGATTCTTTGAAGAAGAAGGCCTCGACGTTGAAATCGTTGAAACCACCGGTGGCGCGGTGTCTCTACCCGGGGTTGTCGCAGGTGATTATGACTTCGCTTTTCTCAATGTTGCCTCACTGATGATTGCACGTGATCAGGGTCTTGATGTCGAGTTCATCGCGAACGGGACAACCACCACCGGAGAACCTGGTGCCGACAATATTGGCATCGTCGTGGCGGAAGACTCCGAGGTCGAATCCACCGCTGATCTGACCCAATCCACCTCAAATCAATTGAATAACATTGGCGACATCGCCACCCGACTGGCCGTCGATAACGCCGGTGGTGACGGCGGCGATATCGAATTTCTCGAGCTAGCATTCGGTGAAGCACAAGCAGCAGTCGAAAATGGCAATGTTGAAGCCGCCCTGCTGGCTGAGCCCTACCTCACCCAGGCTCAGGACGCCGGTTTGAAAGTCGTCTCCTCACCCTATGCAGAAGCCCATCCCGAGCTTAATACCGGCGGGTACTTTGCGAAGTCCGAGACCGTTGAAGAAAATCCGGAACTGGTCGAAAGCTTCCGCAACGCCATCAATCGCGCACTGGAATTCGCCGATGAAAACCCAGACGAGGTCCGTGAGATTGTCGCGACCTACACCGAGATTGACGAAGAAATCTTACAACGCATCCAGCTGCCCCGGTTCAAGCCAGAATTCACCCGCGAAGGCCTTGAGGATCTCGGCCGCTCGGCAAAAGAATACGGCTACCTCGCCGAGGAACCAGATCTCGATGAACTGCTGCCTGAGCAGTAAATCACCACACAGGTAACAACACGAAAAGTACACATAAAGAGGAAGTCATGAAAGTCAGTCAGGCAGTAGGCCAAACCATCGCCAGAATGGGAGCCGCCCACGTCTTCGGCGTCGTCGGGTCCGGAAATTTCCGAGCAACCAATGCGCTATTAGAAGCCACAGGCCCCGATGGGCAACACCCGCAGTTCACCGCGACCCGCCATGAAATGGGCGCGACCTGCATGGCAGATGCTTATACGCGGGCCACCGGCAAACTTTCGGTGGTCACCGTGCACCAAGGCTGCGGTCTATCGAATGCCCTTACCGGTATTGGAGAAGCCGTCAAAGCCCACACCCCGCTGTTGGTTATCTCGGGTGATACCCCGGGTGGCGAGTACGGCTCCAACTTCTGGATCGATCAGGACGCCGTGATTGAAGGCATGGGCGCGATTGCCGAACGGCTGCACTCGCCCACACGGGCTGTCACCGACACCATGCGAGCCATCACTCGAGCCCAAATGAACCGGGTGCCCGTTGTGTTGTCGATGCCATTGGATATTCAGGAGTCTGAACTGTCCAAGGATCAAGAAGAACTGTTGGCCAGCATCGCACCGCCGCAACTACCGGCACCCGCGGTGGCATCCACCGATTCGGTCGCCTCGGTGACCAGGTTGCTGGCTGATGCGCAGCGTCCCGTGATCCTGGCTGGACGCGGCGGGGCACATGCCGTCGCACCGCTGCGCGAAATCGCAGACTTGTCTGGAGCACTGCTGACCACCTCGGCGGTGGGGCGTGGCTTATTCAACGAGGATCCGTGGCACATGGACGCCATGGGCGGTTTCGCCACCGATGGTGCCGCAGCGCTTGTTCAGCAGGCCGATCTGCTGGTGGTTTTCGGAGCAGCGCTGAACCGCTGGACCACCCGCGATGGCACACTGCTGCAGAACAAAACCGTCATTCAGATCGACGACGATACCACCGCATTTGGCAAGCACTATCCGGTAAACCTCACGATTCTGGGTGATACCGCACTGACCGCCCAAGCGATCCGCGACGAACTGAATGAATGTCTCAGTGGCACCCCACGAACCGGATACCGAACCCCGGAGGTCAAAGAGCGCCTTGCCGCATCGCTCCACTGGCGTGACCAGGAGTATGAGGATAATTCTGAACCCGCAGACGAATCCCAACAGGGCAAAATCGACCCGCGCACCCTGACGAATATTCTCGACGACATGCTGCCCATGGAACGCGTGGTGGCACCGGACGGCGGGAACTTCAACGCCTACCCGGCCATGCACTTCCGTGTGCCCGATAACCTTGGCTACAGCCTGTCATTAGGCTTCCAGTCCATCGGATTGGCACTGTCGACGGTGATTGGCGCAGCATTTGCGCTGCCTGATCGTATCGCGATCGCCGGCATCGGTGACGGCGGTTTCATGATGTCGCACGTCGAACTCGATACTGCAGTGCGCCACAAGATTCCACTGGTGGTTGTGGTCTATAACGACGACGCCTACAGCGCGGAAGTTCATCACTTCATCCATGAAACCAATAACCTCGATACGGTGGTTTTCCCAGAAACCGATATCGCGGCTGTTGCACGAGGCTATGGCTGCGAGGCCATCACCGTGCGTCAAGCCTCCGATCTGGATGCGGTACGGGACTGGACCGATGGTCCACGAGATCGTCCGTTGGTCATCGACGCCAAGATCACGTCATTTCCGTCGTGGGTTCTGGCTCATAGTTTTACTGAAAACGAATAACCGATCAATCTTTTTGGCGGCGACTCACAGCGGTGGGTCGCCGCCAAAGTGTTTAAAGCTGATGATGGTGTTTCGAGTTGCTAGGTTCGTTGGAGATACTCAAACACACAACTGGGCCTCCCCGAAGAGGAGACCCAGTTGTCTGAAGAGCCAGTAGGTTCTTAGACGAAAGCAGAGATCCCGGTGATCGAGCGACCGACGATCAGTGCGTTGACTTCACGCGTGCCCTCAAACGTGTACAGTGACTCGGCGTCGGCGAAGAACCGCGCCAGGTTGTAGTCCAGCACGATACCGTTGCCGCCGCCAATTTCACGGCCGAGAGCAACGGTTTCCCGCATCCTATCGCAGACCCACATTTTTGCCAGTGCGGCATCCTCATCCCGGCATTCGCCTCGTTCTTGGAGTTCACTGATGCGCACCGCAACACTCAGGGAGGCCGAGGCGTTACCCAGCATGCGCGTCAATTTTTCTTGGATCAGCTGGAAGCTAGCGATTGGCTTGCCGAACTGCTCACGTTGTTTTGCATACGCCAGTGCGGCCTCATACACGCCAGCTTGTAGACCAGCAGCATTCCAGACGACATCGGGGCGCAGGGTGCGGAAAATGCGGTTGATATCGGCAAAGGAATTCACGCGTTTCAGACGGTAGGCGTCAGGAACTGGAACATCGGTCAGTTCTATGTTGGAGTTGTTGACCATGCGAACTGAGGTCTTGCCTGTAATCTTTGTCAGGCGTACCCCTGGATCATCGGTTCTTGCCAAAAAGATTTTGGCTTGCCCGTCTGCCACGTCCATTGCGACCACAGCAATGTACTCGGACAGTGCCGCGTTGCCGATCCAGCGTTTGGCACCGTTAAGAATCCAAGTGCCATTCTCAAAGCGTGCTGTGGTTTCTAACCCGCGTGCGACGTCGGAGCCGTGGTCTGGTTCGGTCAGTGCAAAGCAGCCGGTCATCGAGAAATCTTTGATGGCGTCATCCCACTGCGCGACCTGCTCGGGGCTGCCACCATCGAGGACAACCGTGCGGAACATACCCGCTTGACCGCCGAATAAAATCCCAAGCGAGCTATCGGTGCGGGATAGTTCATAGTTGCGGAATCCTACGAACAGGGCTCGCGGTGTTTCTCCGGCAGCGCGCAATTCTGCAGGGTCCACCAGGTCGAGCCCTGCGAGACCTTCGCGGAGGTGGAGTGGCGTTTCGCCACGCTCCCAGTAATCATTGATCACCGGGGCGGCTTCTTCTTCTAAGAACCTGCGCAGGCGTTGCAGCACGGTTCGTTCGGCGTCGGTGAGCTGTTGTTCATAGCCCCAGAAATCGGCTGCATACAGTTTGGATTCAAGGTTGGTTTGCATCTTCAGCCTCACACGAGTTTCAGTAGTCGAGCCGCATTGGTTTTGAATATCTTCTGGTTGACCTCATCTGGCAGACCCAGTCCCGCATAATCGCGCATCCAGCGCTCCGGTTTGATGGCCGGATAGTCTGATGCGAACAGGACTTTGTCTTGTAGATAGGTTCGGGCGGCTTGGACCAGTTTGGGTTCAAAGTATTTTGGCGACCACCCCGATAAGTCAATCGACACATTGGCCTTATGGGTGGCAATGGCAATGGCTTCGTCTTGCCACGGGACCGATGGGTGCGCCATGATGATCGGCAAGTTCGGGTGCCAGGCGGCCAGGTCATCCAGGTACATCGGGTTGGACAATGATAATCGGATGCCGAAGCCACCCGGCATGCCCGCCCCGATACCGGTCTGGCCGGTATGGAAGATCACCGGCAGCCCGTATTCTTCGAGCTGGGTGAACAGTGGCGAAAATTGTTCGTCGTTGGGGGCAAAGCCCTGGGTGCTGGGATGAAATTTGAATCCCCGCACCCCGAAATCCTCCACCAGGGTGCGCGCCTTGTCCACAGCTTTTTGCCCTTGCAGCGGGTCAACGCTGGCAAAGGGAATGAGCACGTCGTTATTGCGAGCGGCACCCAGAGCGATTTCTTCGCTACTATTCGGAGGGGTCTTCATATTGGTTTCCGAATCGACGGTAAACACCACCGCGGCCATCGACAATTCGCGGTAATAGTCTGCGATCTCATCGATGGTCGGTGATGGTCCGGTGCGTTTGAAATACGCGTCGGCAGCATCGAGCAACGGTTGTGGCAATGCGGCGTGCCCGCAGTCATCGGCTTCGATATGCACGTGCGTATCAATAGCAGTGACAGCATCAAGATCAATATTAGATTCGTACATACTGCACCGTTTCTACGTCGTGGAGGTAATGCTGGTCTTGATGGTGCGCATGTCGAGTTTGCCGGTCGAGCCCCGATCAAGACTGTCGCGCAAGAAAATCTGTCGCGGTTTCTTATATCCGGCCAGGCGTTGACCAACGAACTCCAACAGCGCCTCTTCAGTGACGTCGTCGGTATCTTGCACGGCCACCATAGCCACGACGCGTTCACCCCAGCGCTCGTCGGCAACACCAAAGACGACGGCGTCGGTGACGGCTGGATGGTCCAGCAGCACCTCTTCAACTTCGGCAGGGAAAACCTTTTCACCACCGGTATTGACCACCGATGATCCACGCCCCAGCAATTCGATGTAGCGATCTACTTCGACTTTGACGTGATCGCCGGGCATGACGTACCTGGTTCCGTTGATGATCGGATAGGTCTCTTGGGTTTTCTTGTCGTCCTTGTAGTAACCGCGTGGCAGCGCACCGCGGTAGCCCAGAATGCCGTAGGCGCCGGGCTGGTCCTGGACCTCGTGCATCGCCTCATCCAGCACTACCGCATCGGGAGTCAATTGGAAGCGCGTGGGCAAATCCTGCGCACTGCGGCTTATCCCCAGCGCATAGGGACCACCCTCGGTCGAGGCGAGAATATCAATAATGACGACGTTGCCCAGGTTATGAATCCTGGTCTTGGTTTCATCGCTGAAACGCATGCCGGAGCTCATCGCGGAGGTCAAACTCGCCGACTCTGGCGAGCTGGCATATTTATCCCAGGCGTCCATCAAGGGGGTGGCCACCGCATCACCGGCAACGATGATGCGGGTGACGTTTTCTTGTTCGATGGTTGTGACGGCCTGGCGGGTATCCAGACTCGGTGACGGCAACAGCACCACGGTTCCGCCCAGCAGGAACGTGTTCATCGCGGTGAACAGTGCGGTGGCATGGATGAACGGTGCCAGCGTAAACATGACCGTGGGTTCTAGGGAAGGGTCTTGAGCTACCGCCACGACTTCGTCCGGGGTTTGCGGGTCAGCAATGCCCAGCGCACCGTAGGTGGAGAACATCTGGATCTCTAGCAGGTCAGGTTCATCCCAGACCACTGCTTTGGGCACGCCCGTCGTCCCACCGGTGTAGACCATCAGCGTTCCGCCGGACGTCGGTGCTTCGGCATCCAGTGGCGCAAATTCTTCCAGGGAGTCATATGCGATCGCACCGGGCACGCCCAGTGGTTCGTCAGTCACTTCGATGAGGAGCTTGGGCACCGAGGTGGCGTCGATGCGTTGGACGGTCTCGGCTAGCGAGGTCGGATAGATCAGCGCGGCAGCTTCGCAGTTTTCTAACAGTGCGGTGACTTCGCCTTCGCGGTATCTGAAGTTGATCGATACCGGTACGGCGCCGATTTTCAAGGCCCCATAGAATGCGGTCAGGTACTCGGCACGGTTGTACATATAGAAGGCGATCGTATCGCCAGCACCGAGACCGTGATGCCGCAATAGGGCAGCAAAGCGGGCTGCTTGGTCCTCAAATTCTTGATAGCTCAAGCGTTGGTCGCCAGCGACGATTGCTGTACGTTCCGGCACCGCCGCTGCGACAAGCTTCCAAAGTTCTGCGTAACTTCCACGCATGATGGCTCCTGGGTCTTCGCGGTTTATCGGGCAGTTTGAGTTTCAGGTGCCGGGCGTGGAATTGGGCCACTCGGCTGAGCCTGTGCTTCCATGCTCTGCGACCACGCTGCATTGATGCCAGAGGCTGACCAGCCGCCGTCCTGAATCTCATTGACGAGTTCGGTTGGGTGCGAGTAGAGCGTCAAACGGTCCCCACCAATCCCGATGGCCTGGCCAGTCACATTGGCAGAAGCGTCCGAAACCAGCCACTCCAGCAGTGGGGCGACGTCTTCAGGGCTGCCCAGTGCGTGTTCCTGACGAGCCAACGGTGGCAGCGGTTGGCCCTGTTCGTACTGCTCTGCCCAGTCTTTATACATTGGGATGGTTGCGGTCATGGCGGTCATCGCGGTTGGGATCACAGCATTTGCGGTGATGTTGTCGCGAGCCAGTTCCATCGACCAGGTGCGGGCCATGGCCACCAGGCCGGCTTTGGCTGCCGCGTAGTTGGTCTGACCAAAGCTGCCGAGCTGGCCGGCTGGGGAACCGATGACGATGAGTCGACCGCCCGTTCCTTGTTCGCGCAGATGTTTGATAACTTCGCGACCGCACAGGAAGGTGCCGCGCAAATGCGTCTTGACGACGAGGTCGAAATCTTCGTCGCTCATTTTCCATGAGACCCGGTCGCGGAGCACTCCGGCGTTAGCGACCAGTGCGTCCAGTCGACCAAATTCGGATACTGCGGCAGAAACGAGCTGCTCGGCAGCCTCAGTGTCACCCACGGGAGCCACAACTGCAGTTGCCTTACCACCGGCCGCTAGGATTTCCTGGGTGGTGTCATTGGCTCCTTGTTCGTCGAGGTCATTCACCACGATTGAGGCGCCACGTTTGGCGAGCCACAGAGCGTACGCTTTACCGAGGCCGCGGCCACTGCCGGTGACAATGACGACTTTTCCAGTCAGGTCGTAACCGTTTTCAATATTGCTCATTTGTAGTACCTCAAAACTAGTTCTGCCACGCATGCTGGCTTGGGATTATCTTCTACTTCAAAAATGACTTCGACGATGAGCTGATAGCCACCGGCAATTTCTTCGACCTTTTGCAGGGTTCCGCTCAGTCGAATGCTGCTATCCACCGGCACCGGTGCGGGAAACCGCAGATGGTTGAGCCCGTAATTCACTCCGGTTTTGAAGCCCGTCACGGTGAAGACGTCTGCCATCAGTGGCACGACGCGGCTCAATGTCAGATACCCGTGGGCGACTGTTCGACCGAAGGGGCTCTCTGCCGCAGCTACCGGATCCACGTGAATGGGGTTGTGGTCACCGGAGACGTCCGCGTAGGCGCTGACATCTGCTTGTGTCAGTTGCTGCCAAGCTGATGGTCCAAAAGACTGGCCCTCATGGTTGGGCAAATCATCGATGGCGATGGAAAGCTGATTGTCTATTGTTGACGAAGACATTTTCATCCTGTCTTTCAATTCAGGTCAGGAAGTATTGAGCCTTTATTTCAGGCTACCTGAAACCATACTGTGCGACAGGGCACACATTGTCAAGTGATAAATTCAATTCTTGAAAAAGAAAACTATCTTAATCGAGTCATTCGGCGACAATCCAGTAAAAATGGAGGCTACCGCGGAAGGTCGCGCAGCGCTCGTCTGACATTTCGCAGGTGTTTGGCAAACTCTTCGCGGTCTCGCGGAGTCAAAGCTACGAGCAGCCTGGCTTCGAGATCATCCATCGCGGAACGCGCAGAACTCAACGTGTCGTGGCCAGTATCGGTGATATACAGGTGAAACCTGCGCATGTTTTCCGGATCCCGCTCACGCTGAATGAAACCAGAATCCAATAACACCGAAACATTTTCGGCCATCGTTTGAGCGCGCACGAACGACCTGCGAGCCAGTTCGGACGACGTAATGCCAGGCCAGCGCTCGAGCACGGCCAGTGCGGTGAATTGCGCCGTCGTCAGGCCGGCCTGCTGTGCGACTTCTTCCGTCGGGATGCGCAACCCCAGTTCGATTTGCTTGATAGTGTAAATAAACCAGCCTGAATCAAGGTCCTGAAGTACATCAACAGAGCTCGACGTTTCTGTTTCAGATGTCACGCGGCATCACTCCTCAGTCTTTCGTCAGGCGGTCTTTCAACGTCGCCCAACGAGTGTGCAATGACAGTACCTTACCGAGCCCCACTCCTGGACTTCGACACCAGAGTGCTTCCCAGCTGCCAACGATTGCACCTTCCACAATACCGGCGTCTTGAAGCTGTGAGATTACTGCGCCGAGACCATCTCTTGGCGTTCGTCCGAAGCTGCGTCACGACGAGCAGCATTTTGCGCTCGATAGTAGAGGCCCAAACCGGCAATGCTGAGCAGCATCAGCACGCTCGCGGTGACAACGTACAAGCCGATGGGCCAAGTCTGACCCGTGGCCGCAAATAACGTCGTGGCAATCATCGGTGCGAAACCGCCGCCCAGTATGGACCCGAACTGATAGGCCATCGATACGCCCGTGTACCGGATTCTGCTGGGGAATGCTTGTGTCAAAATCGGTGGAATGGCTGCGAAAGCGAAGCTTGTTGAGGCATGTGCGGCAACGGTTGCAATACCTGCCAACAGGAGATTTCCGGTCTCAAATAACGGAAAGAATATGATCGCGGTAATCGACATCAACACGGCGCCAATCCCTGCAAGGATCCTCGGGTTGGTCCGGTCCACCACGGTTGCCAAATAAGGCATCATGATTAGCTGGATCACGCAGCACAAGATACCGATCCACAGCAGATCGTTACGGTCGTAGCCCAACGAGGTGGTGCCATAGGAGAGCGCCCAGGTCAGGACCAGGTAGGCGAGCACTGGCGGAACTGCGGCAATGATAATCGTAAAGCCCAGCGGGGCCTTGTATCCGCACAGCACCTCCATCAGCGGCAAGGCTTTCGGCTCATTGGCAACTGAGGCTTCGAATATAGGACTTTCGGTCAAGCGTCGGCGATACCAAATTGACAACACCACCAGCAGGACGCTGAACAGAAACGCGATTCTCCAGCCCCATTCAATAAAGGCCGGACCGGTCAGCGCACCGAGCACGATCAGCACCAGGCTGCTCAGCAATAATCCGGCAGGCAGTCCCATCATTGGGGCCGCACCGTAAAGCGCCTTGCGATTGGCTGGAGCATGCTCAACAGCCATGGTGACAGCGCCACCCCATTCAGCACCTACCGCAAGCCCCTGCACGAGTCGCAGTACGACCAGCAAGATCGGAGCGGCGACGCCGATTTGTTCATAGGACGGCAATAGGCCGATGAAAGTCGACACGATCCCCATGACTGTCAGCGATAAGATCAGCATCTTTTTGCGGCCCACTCTGTCGCCAAAGTGGCCGGCCAGGATCCCGCCGAGCGGTCGTGCAATAAACCCGAATGCGAAGCTCGCAAATGCACCCAGCTGGGATGCCGTGGAGCTATCGGATGGGAAGAATTGTGGACCAAAAATCAGTGCGGCGCACGCGGCATAAAGATAAAAGTCGTACCACTCGATTGTGGTGCCCATAAATGTTGCGCGCACTGCGCGCCGGGCTTCGGCGCGTTGTTCGGCTCTACTCAGCCCCGCGAGGTCTGCGGTACGAGTAGTGGAGTCTGTCCTGGACATAATGTGATCCTCTCTAAAGGTCCGTCATTACCGGTAGCTCAGCGCACTCATCAGCACCCTGAGCCTTTCAGGTCACCTGAAATATGAGGCGAGACGTTCCCTTTGAGTAGTCAAATTTTGGGGTGTCGCTACGAATAAAGCTGTGCAGTGTGGAATCTTCGATTTCCCGCGGCGTCGAGACACTGCCGACCTCGGCGCCGCGGGGCACGGATTTTTGTCGCGGATGTGCATCCCGCAAAACAGCTACTCTTCGAAGAAGAAGCCTTCTGAGATCGGGTTTTCTTCGACGAATTCGTATTTGACCATCAAGTCAGACAGCTGTTGAATTGCTTCTGTTGGGATGGCTGCATCGTGGGTTTCCAGATCAGATGCGATCTCGGCAACTTCCTGCGGAACATCCATGAACTCGATGACAGCTTCCATGGCGCCCTCTTCATCAGCAGCAAAGGCTGTGAGCACGTCATCCATGGCCGCTTGATACCGTCGCACTAGGTCGGGGTCTTCATCAACGAGTTCACCGGTGACAAAGCTGACCACAGTTGGCATTCCGGACACAATTTGGTTCGGGTGACCCAGCAGTTTATAGTCATCGCTTTCCAGCGCATTGTGCATGAACGGCTCGGGCAACCAGACGGCGTCCACATTGCCACGCTCCAACTGAGATTCCATATCAGGGAAGTTCAGCTCGACGAAGTTCACCTGTGCTGGGTCCCCGCCGTCTTGGTCCACAGATTCCATAATGGTCAGATCGCCCTGGCCCCGAAGCGCATTGACTGCGACTTCAGCACCCTCAAGGTCGGCCCACGTCTCGATACCCGAGTCGGCTCGCACGACGACGCCATTGACATCTTGGCCCTCTGGCAGCGAGTTCTGATAACCACTCACGACTCGCATATCGAGGCCTTGATCTACGGCGAGCAAGAGGTTGGAGACGTTGCCGATCACGACATCCATGTCACCGGCTTGGAGTGCCGGAAGCATTTCCGCGCCACCGGAGCTTGCTTGGGCGGTGACATCGAGTCCATGCTCTTCGAAGATGCCATGGTCGATGCCGTAGGGAATTGCCGCATAAGCAGCAATCGGAATGATTCCCACGGTGAGTTCGTCTAATTCGCCATCCGCCGCAGCATCGGGTTCATCATTGGAACATGCCGATAAGGACAGCGCTAAGAGGGCTGCCGACGTCAACGAAATCGTTTTCTTGAACTTCAATTTAAGCTCCTTATGAGTTTTCCATGCGCCACTCCAGCCCTTGAAGAGCCGATGGCAGACGCCACGTGGGCTACCGAAACAGATGATCAGACTCCCAATAGGCCGAGTCGAGAATATGTAATGCGACTCACATCACATCTTATAGTGTTTCAGGCTACCTGATAATAAGTGGTTTGTCGCGCTGGGCTATGCGACATTTGTCGTAGACACGTCCGCGGTAGAGAACTGGAGTTTACTCAAAGATGACGGTGCGGTCGCCGTCGAGCAGCACCCGGTGTTCGGTGTGCCATTGCACGGCCTGGGCGAGCGTGGCGCCTTCCACCGCACGGCCGCGTTGGACGAAGTCCTGAGCGGTCAGGGCATGATTGACGCGTTGGACGCGCTGTTCAATGATCGGGCCCTCATCCAGGTCGGCGGTGACGTAGTGGGCGGTGGCCCCAATGAGTTTCACCCCGCGGTCATGAGCCTGGTGATACGGCCGGGCGCCCTTGAACGAGGGCAAAAACGAGTGGTGGATATTGATGGCCTTGCCATCGAGCTTGCGGGTCAGGTCATCCGAGAGGATCTGCATGTAGCGGGCCAACACGATCAGTTCGATGTCGTATTGGTCGATGAGCTGCATCAGCCGGGCTTCGGCCTCTGCCTTATTATCGGTGCCATCGGCGTTTTTGAGCAACGGGATGTGCACAAAGGGCACATCGTAGAAATAGGCCATGGGTTGTAAATCCAGGTGATTGGAGACAATCACGGGGACTTCCACCGGTAGGGTCCCGGCGTGTTGCTGGAACAACAGCTCATTCATGGTCCGGCCATCTTTGGACACCATGATCAAGGTGCGGGTTTTCACCGCGGCGTCATAGACATGCGCATCCATGTCGTATTGCTCCACAACATCGGCGATAGCTGCTTCGGTGTCTTGGACGGAACAATCCGTAGAGAATTGCACGCGCATGAAGAACGTCCCACTGTGCGGGGAGTCGAACTGTTTGGACTCGGCAATATTGGCATTGACTCTCAGCAATGCCCCGGTGATGGCATGCACAATCCCCGGCTGGTTGGGGCCGGACAGAGTGACGATCAGATTGTTGGAATCAGAAGTCATGTCTATTGGATCCTTTGAAGGGTATACCTCGACGTGGTGCGCGTCGTCGAGGTTTCGACAAGCCGCTGCCTGCGGCGGAGAAAAAGATTTAGTAATGACAATGCTGCTAGTCAAACAAAGTTTCCTAGCAGCATTGTGGTTCTTGCGATGAGTCAGCAAAACTGCAGCGCCTGAAATAAGGAAACAGACGCCGCAGCTTGCTCAAGCGTTTAGCTGTGGACCGCTACTTTTTTGCGCCATCCACCGTCGGTGTATTCACGACGGACAACCTCGGAGTATGGAACCGGGCTGACGTCAACGCCGACTTCGTACTGGCGGTGTGGCATAACGGAAAGCTTGCCGGTTGCTTCTGGCTCGCCCCAGACCACTTTCAGTTGGGAGCCGATTTCTACGTCTGGGTTGACGATGGCAAGCGACAGGCCGCGCTTTTCGTTCCAGCTGTAGCCGGTGAACATCGAAACACCGACGACGTTGCCTGATTCGTCCACGATGGAGTCGAAGTTGGATGCGCCGTAGTTGGCGTTTGGTAGGTCAAAGAACTTATATGGCAGTTCTTCGTTCTGGTACATCGAGGCGTGGATGGTGGCCAGATCGTCGCCGTCCCATGCCAGGGTGACCTTCTTACGCTGTGCTGCAGGGTCCATCTGCTCAAGGGCATCGCGACCGATGAAGTCATGGTCGTATTTGATAAATGAACCGTAGCCCAGTTCCCACGGGGTCGTGTAGTAGCCTTCGACGCTTTCTGGAACATAGGAACCGGCCACAGCCGAGTTGGCTTCGTAGCTATCGGCACCCAACCACTTGCGGTAGTCGGCGAGTTTATCGCCGGTGTAGATACCTGGCAGTGGGGATGGGATCCAACCGGATTCCAGGGTGTTGGAGGAGTATGCACGCGCCCCGGCTGCTTCGATGCCGAATTCAGCGCCGGCTTCCAGGATGGTTTCGCGGATGCGGTCGTAGTCTTCGTATGGTCCCCACAGTTCTAAACCTGGGGCGCCGGCCATGCCGTGGCGCAGGGTACGGACCTGGGTGTCGCCGACGTTCATGTAGGACATGTTGAAGAATTTCAATTTCTCCAGTGGACCGCCGTGGAGTTTTTCGATGACGTCCCAGGCGCGTGGTCCCTGAATCTGGAAGCGCCATTCTTCGCGTTCTACGGCCTTGCCCATTGGGCGGGATGGCGAGCGGCGGTCGATGACGATCTCGACGTTGTAGCCGCCAGTTTCTGCGTGGAACATCAGCCAGTTGGCGGCAGGTGAGCGGCCGACGTAAACAAATTCTTCTTCAGCTTCGCGGAACAGGATGCCGTCACCAATGACGTGGCCGTACGGAGTAACTGGGACGTACTGCTTGGCTTTGTTGACCGGGAAGTTTTCAACCGAGTTGATCGCGGTATCGGAGATCAGCTTCAGCGCATCTGGGCCCTTGATGTACAGGTTGTCCATGTGGTGGGTCTGGTCGAACAGGACGGCGGAATCGCGCCAGGCCTGGACTTCTTTGCGCCAGTTTGAGAATTCCGGAGCTACAACCGGGTAGACATAGGTACCAGCTGGAACGTTGCGTAGGTGCTGGAGTGGATTGGCAGATTTGTCCAGGGTATCCTGCAAGTTTGGATTCGACATGGGTACAATCCTTTCGATGGATCGACTGATTATTCTGAAAAACTAGTGGTCAGTGTGGGAGATTTTCTATCTCACGATCGTGACCCGTCTCACTCCACTGTAGTTTCAGATCCCCTGGCATTCTTGGGCCAAACTGTCGAAAGTGACTACGTCATTTGACGTAGCTGATGCAGAGTGTTTAGGGCGCAATGAGCCCAGAGTTTACGGCCAGCAGCGCTGCTTGGGTCCGAGAGCTCAGATTGAGTTTGCCCAGCATATTGGACACGTGAGTTCGGGCAGTACGCTCGCTAATGTGGAGTCGCTTCGCGATCTCCTGGTTGGAGCATCCCTCCCCCACAAGCATCAGCACGGTCCGCTCACGTTCGGTCAACGAGGAAATACCGCTGGCCGGCGAGCTCATCATTTGGGTGAGTTTCTTAGCCATCGACGTGGCAATAAATACTTCATCCTTTATGGCAGCGCGAATGGCCGAAGCGACTTCAAGTGGCCCGGCATCTTTTAACAGATACCCAGCAGCCCCCAGGCGCATCACGGTGTTCATACGTTCGACTTCGTCATAGCTGGTCAGAATGACCACTTGGACTTGTGGATATTTTTCACGCAGGATCTTCAGGGTGCTCACGCCGTCTAACCGTGGCATCAACAAATCCAGCAGCACGACATCCGGTAATTTCTTGAATGCTGCGAATTCGGCCATTTGGTCAAGCGCATCTTGTCCGTCGACGGCCTCCCCGATGGTCTCCATATCGTCCAGGACGTCTAAGTATGCGGCGATACCGCGACGAGCTATTGCATGGTCGTCGACAACAAAAACTTTGAGCGTGCCCTGGTGATCTGCATCGGACGGCATATCAGTTTCTTTCGGCATTATTCGTCTCCTCCAGGACCCAGAAGAATGTCTTCATCTTGGGGCTGTCGTATCAGCACGGGCATCGTTGCCCGCACAACAGTGCCCCGAGGGGCACCAAAGTCTACAGAAAATTCTCCCTGCCACCGTTCGACGCGTTCGCGCATGAAGCTCAACCCGTTGCCGGGTTTTGGCGGGTGCTCAACAGCTACTACATGTTGCGCGGAGAGTTGATTATTGGCCGAGTTCCCGTTGTCTTGGACGGTCAGCATCAGCTGGTCGTCAATGGCGATGTGGATGTCGATCTCACTAGCCGAGCTATGTTTGACCGCATTATGCACCGCTTCTGCAATGACATGATAGAGATCCTCGGCCAATTCTCGTTCCAGCATATCGACGGCGGGATCCACACGGGTAGAAATCTCCAACCCGGTTTGCCGGTGCGTGGTGGACCGAAAGGTCTCCAACGCGCGCCGGAATTCACCTTCGTCAATGACCGTGGGTTTCAGTTGCGCCACCAGCATCCGCAGATCCTTGAGCACCGAGGATGTGATGTCTTCCAGATCCTGGGAGGTTTCCAAGATCCGCTCCAGTACGTTTACGCCATTTTTCTGTGCCAAAATGCTCACAGTCTGCGACAACATCCCCATCGAGAAAACTTGTTGGACAACGGAGTCGTGCAGATTTCGGGCGAGTTTCTGTCGCTCTTGGCGCTGGGCAATTTGCCGTTCCTCGTCCAACAGCGAGGCATAGTCAATAGCAAAGGCGGCCTGTTCGGCCATAGAACTCAAAAATGCGTAACTGCGGGTGTCGACCTTGAGCCCAGGAGCCACAAAGGCATTCAAAATCCCCACCGTCTTGCCTCGCACAATGATCGGAAACGAGGCGAAATCTTCCCAGCGCGGTTCACGGTGGTATTCATGCAGTGGCTCCCAAGTCGGATCCGACATGACCTGCTCGTAGCGGTTCTCTATAACCACCGGCTCCGAGGTATGGAAGGCCTTGAGCATCAACAAGTCCGCGCCTAGCTGCTCACACTGTTTGAGTTTGGCATAAAATGAACTGCTCAGCGATGCCGGGAACCCGGCCATGCCCAACATGTGCAACTTGCCGCTGGCATGCTCATTCGTGAGTACTTGGACGCCGACCAGCTCATCAGCTTGCACAATCTCCTCGGCCATCGCCGTCAGTGTCAGCGGCAAAGAGCGTTCTGAGGCCAGGTTAGCCGTTGTGCGCGTCACCGCCGTCAAATATTGTTCTTGACGACGAGCGTCAGCAAGCTGCTGCTGAAGATCTTGGATCTGGGCATCCCGAGCAGCAATGTCTGCAGCATTGAAATCTGGTGTGCCCATAGAATGATTCATCCTTCAAACAGGTGGGAAATTCACGGTTATCGCATCAAGCCGCCGCCATCGCAGACCACGGTTTGTCCCGTCATCATAGTCCCATCCGGGGACGCGAGGAATGCAACGGTGCCAGCAATGTCATCGCCGGTGACGAACTCACGAATCGCCTGACGGCTCATGGTGGCTTCGAAAGCTTCATCGGAGGTATACCGGCGTGTTCCGGGGCTGGCGATCTGGGATGGCAATACCGCATTTACGGTGACGCCATACTCCCCAAGTTCATGCGCCATGACCCGGGTCAGACCGACGAGTGCGCCTTTCGAAGCGACATACGCAGGTTGTCTGGAACTGCCGGTGAAAAACGTTCGCGAGGCGATATTGATAACTCTTCCGCGCCAGTTGCTGGCGATCAGCGCATCATAAGCGGCTTGGACCATCAGCATCGGACCAACGGCATTGGTATCGAAATACTTGTGCAGTTGTTCGGACGTGACGTCGCGCAGTGAGCGCGCCTGTTCCAGTATTCCGGCGTTATTGACCAGAATGTCCACGCCACCGTGCTCGTCGATCACTTTGGTTACAACGTCTTGGACCTGGTAGCCATCCGTGACATCACAGAAGTGAAATTCTTGACCTTGGACCACCGGTGCTGCCATTTCTTGGACATCCAAACACACCACATGACTACCTTCGGCGGCCAGCCTGTCGGCGATGGCTCGGCCAATGCCCTGTGCTGCGCCGGTAACAATGGAGCACGTACCAGACAGCCGCTGCGCGATGGCACGCGGCTGTCCGGTAACGGAATCGTGTGTTGGTGCCACGAAACTACTGCTCCTGCGGGTGGGTTGCCAAGGTCTCTACCTCGACGTCCATCCACGGGAACTGCGGCAGTGATGCCAGAGCATCGTGGAGCTCGGTTGCTGAGTCGGCCTGCCACAGTCCAACGGTTGCCCGTCGTCCTGGGACCCGCCACAACCTTTTCAAAATGCCGGCTTCACGCAGTTCCATGGCACGCTGCCGTTCAGCAGTTTTCAGGGCTTTGACTGCTTCCTGGCTCATGGATTCTGGCAGGAAGGTTTCAAAACGAACCAAGAATTCCATGCTCATGCGTGGTCCTTTTCAACAATGGTGAGCAGGGTATCAGCTAGTTCACCCGGGGCGGTGACCATCGATTCGTGACCGGTGTTCAACGTGTAGGTGTCCCAGCCTGATTGCTCGGCGATCTCGGCGTATTTTTGGAATACGCGCATCCAGTCGACACTTTCGATGAACACACCGGTGACCTTCTCGTGGTTCCCGGTAAGCGACAATTCATCCGTGTAGGTTTTCCACGGGTGTGGAGTCAGTCGTGGGGTCAGCCATTCCAGGTCCATTGCCTCGGTGACGCCCAGTTTTTCCAGGGGGCGCAGTGGGATGAGCCAATCAAAGCCCTGTTCTGTCACGGAATGCCGGTAGTGTCCTGCAGGTCCATCAGGCAATAGGTCAATGGCAGCGCTACCGTCACCGATAAAACCATCCAGGTGCACCCGACGTGCCAGGCGATCTGGGATGCGATCGGCGACCCCGGTGATGACCTGTCCACCGTAGCTGTGACCGACCAAGGTCACGTCGCTGAGATCGTACGCCTCAATGTAGCTGACGATGTCTTCAACGTGGGTGTCTAGCCCAACCGCTGGCGACAGCAAGTGCGCCTTATTCGAGAGTCCAGTCAGCGTTGGTGTGTGGACTTCATGACCGGCACGCTCCAGTAATGGAGCGGTCCGCTGCCAGCACCATCCACCGTGCCAGGCACCGTGGACTAGTACAAATGTGCTCATTCTTCTCCCCTAAATAGCTGGTGGATTTTCTCCCACCGCCTCTTCATTTCGAGTTCTAAACTGCCGCGAGTTCGTTGTCCGCGGCGTTGACGGCTTCCGTGGCAAATAAGGCCAGGGCAGCTGCGGTGTTGGAGGCCGGGACATGATAGGTGTCGTGGATTCTGGTGATGTCGTCACCCAGCGCACCACGCATGATCAGCCACATGATCATCTCAATGCCTTCAGAACCGGCCTGTTCAATGTATTCACCACGTGAAATTTCGGCCAGCGATTCTGGATCGGTTTCGATCTTTTCCAAGAAGTTCCGGTCGAATTCCTCGTTGATCAACCCGGCGCGTTCCCCGGATAGCTGGTGTGACATGCCACCGGTGCCGAAGACGGCGACTTTAATGTCTTTCGGATAGGAACGGATCGCCCGTCCTAGTGCTTCACCAAGCGCCAGGCAGCGAGCTGCCGTTGGCTGTGGGTACTGTAGGACGTTGACCAGCATGGGCACAACGCGGCATGGCCACGCATCGCCCGGATCTGGAGTGTAGACAGACAGCGGCACGGTGCATCCGTGATCAACATCCAGTTCCTGCAGGGCGGTCATATCGAAGCCCTCGTCAACAAGGTTCACCAGCAGGTGTTCAGATAGATCTAAGTCGCCTTCGATATTTGGCACAGCACGCGGACCATAGCCTTCATCAGCCACGTTATAGCGTTCAGCAGTACCGATGGAGAAGGTCGGAATCATTTCCAGTCCGAGGGCATTGGCATGATCGTTGTACACGACGATGGCGACGTCGGGCTTGTGTTCGGCCATCCATGCACGAGCTGGACCATAACCGTCAAACAGTGGTTTCCAGTATTCGTCTTCGGTCTTGTCGTGGTCCATCGCAGCACCAATCGATGGTACGTGCGAGGTTGCCAGACCCCAAATGATTTCAGCCAAACTTCCGTCCTCCTGCGCGCAATTCTGCAACGAATTCCTCAGTAGTCATCCCGGTGAAAACGCCCCCGAGATCCTGCATAGATTTGCGGTCAATTGCCGCCAATTTAATGATGTAGAAAATCGAAGCACCACCTTTTTCGATCATGCTGATCCAGTCACGATCCAAGACGGCCTGCTTCTGTTCGTCTGTGAGGTTATAGGCGTCGCAGTATGCGGCTTCATCCACCTGGAACTTTTCGCGGCTCTCAGCGTCTTTCAGAGAGAAGCACATTCTGTTGAGATTACGACCTTGATTACTCAGCTTGGTGTCGTAAACATATGCGCCCTCGACGACGGGGGTAAGCGTAGACATCGTTTCCTCCACTCCTTACTAGCGTGTGATTGTTCTCACTAATAGACTAGGAGCGTCCAGAAATATTCGGCAGCGGCTAGTGACTCACCTGAACTACGACAATTGTCTTAGTTTTTCTAGTCAACCGACGCCCGGTATTTCCCAACTTTCAATACGGCCATTGCTACAAAGCTCACGGCTGCAAGTATGAACATGTATGTGGCAATAGGCCAGGAATCATTGAATGCAGCATAAAGACTCGTGGCTATCAATGGCATAAAACCGCCGCCAATTATCGATCCAATTTGGTAGGCGACTGACGCTCCGGAGTATCTAATCTCGGCTGGGAAGAGTTCAGCCACCAGTGCAGCCTGCGGTCCGGCCATCAGAGACTGGGCCAATAACATCAACGCAAAGGCGATCGCAATGTTGTACCAGGCACCAGTGTCGACCAGCCAGAAGAATGGGAACGCGAACACGCCGAGCAAACCTGCGCCCCACAGAAACACACGCTTCTGAGAAAACTTATCGGCCAAAACAGCGCCCAGGGCTACAGTCACCAGATGGCATACCGCTCCCCAGATGATCAGGGCAAGCATCAAGTTCTGGGAAACGCCATCTTCTCCCAGGTTTTCTCGGTGCGACAGCATCCATACGGAATATAGATAGCCTAGAGCAGGTGATGCAATAGAAATCGTTCCGGCCAGTAGTACGGTGCCGAGATGGTTCTTCAAGAGATCAAGAAGGGGTGCTTTAGCGACCTCATCTTTGGACTGCACTTTTTTGAACGCTGGCGAATCTTCTACTCGCAATCGTATCCATAGCGCGATCCCGACTAGCACTGCACTAAAGAGAAAAGGTATCCGCCAGCCCCAGGCCTGGAACATTTCTGGGGCCATAATATTGGTGACGACGATAAAGACTACGTTTGATGCGATGATCCCGATGGGCAACCCCATCTGCGGAAAGGAACCATATAGGGCACGTTTGTTTGAGGGTGAATACTCCACTGCCATGAGGACCGCGCCTCCCCATTCACCACCAACACCGACTCCTTGGAGCAGTCGCAGGAGCACGAGCAGAATCGGAGCCCACATGCCGATTGCGGCATAGTTGGGCAACAGCCCAATCCCCACAGTGGCAATCCCCATGAGCATCATCGAAAACATGAGCATGGACTTTCGGCCCACGCGGTCTCCGTAATGCCCCATAATGACGCCACCGAGAGGTCGCGCGATGAACCCGACCGCAAACGTCGCAAAAGCTGCTAGTGTTCCCGCCAACGGATCTTCTGTAGGGAAAAACTGCGGACCGAATATCAAAGCAGCTGCAGAGCCATAAATAAAAAAGTCATACCATTCCACAGCTGTTCCAATAAGCGATGCGCTTAGTACTCGACGTCGCTCCTTAGGGCTCGGCGGCTTTGAAGAAGGAAGACTCTCGCCAGCGCCTACTAGTTCAGCATCCCCTGAAGAAACTCTCGCTGTACTTCTCATAGAAACGTAGCTCCTTATAACGACATAAATGAAGAGTGCGTGTGACCACAACTGTGCCACTGTAGCGACGAACAGCACATCAACATGTGAGGCACTTCACCAGTATATACGCGAGACAAGAGCTACGAATTGGACATCTGATACACAATGAACCGAGTCAATTGTCTCGGCCTTTCACATTGTAAATACCATCAATGCAACGACTCGACTTTCGGCATTGAGGTACGTCTGCGAGAACGGGTCGAGCACGGAGTAGTCGAGAACAACTCCCCCACACACCACCCCACCTTTACAGAGCAAGAAGGAACCTGGCAGGTGCCTTACGAAAATCCAAGTCCACGGGACTCCGCCCTAAACTTCTGGGGCGGAATGATGTATGCCGAATCTTTTGTGAATCACCGGGTCGATGAGGCCCCCACCGGTTCCTCCCGTGCGGGGTTTGATGCTAATAAAACCCAAAGGCTTATATCTTATCCATGTAACAAACCAAAGGCCCACAGGACCTAGATCTGCTGATTGATCTGCCCTGCGTTTTTCGGACACCTATTTGATGGGTTTTCTTTAGGCGGCTGTGGCCAGCTGGAGTCCGGCATAGTGGACCTCGGCAGGTCGTTGGCAATCTAACGCTGAGTGACGTCTGCGGGTGTTGTAGAAGCCTTCGATGTAGTGGAACACGTCGCGTTTGGCGTGGGCCTTGGTGGGATAGACGGTGCGATGGACGCGTTCGTTTTTCAACGCAGCGAAGAAGGATTCAGCTAAACTGTTATCCCAGCAGACGCCGGTTCGGCCCATCGAAGCCCGCATCCTATGGCGGGCTAAAGCGGCTTGAAAATTCTTGGATGAATACTGTACTCCCTTGTCGGAATTAACCCGAATTCGGGTTAATGCGGACCGCGGATCGCAATTCCGGTCCAGGAAATATGTGCGCGCCATCGCACGCTGAACCCGGCACTGAAGTCGTCATCCTTTGGGGCGAAGATCCCGTATCTTCAAAACCTTCTGTGGAGAATCATCGTCAAGTGGAAATCAGGGCAACAGTCCAACCTGCGCCGTATTCCCGTTACTCAGGCGAAAATTACCGTAAAAATACCACCTAGTAGTAACCGTTATCAGCCAAGATGAGAGGTGCGTGCATTGAAACAGCGCACGCACCTCTTGGCGCTCTCCCTGCGACGAGGAAAGAACTTGATCCACTGCAGTCGAATTCCAGTGCACCTTCCATCATCGAGCTTGTGGACTCGATGGCAGCCAATGGCAACGTTGAGGCTATCTGGCAGGTTGCGACATTCCAGACCATCGCAGCGCAGTCCGGCTCAAGCGTATTAGCGCTATGTTTGCCAGACCTGCAGCAGCTATTCCCGTAGGCGGTGGACGACAATCGAGCAGTTCGCATAAGAATCTAGAGGTCATTGCGGCCCTCTGCCAGGCCATCACACAGTCCGCCCCGGTTCTACAGGGTAATCATGACCTGCCTCTTGAGCTCGTCCCTGAATATACGAACATTGATGACGCTGTGGCGCAGGACCTCACACTGCCGCATTACGACAGTGAACTGGACGTTGATGCGTTGCAATATGGCGCAGACTTAATGGAGAAATACGACATCACCTTAGGCCCATTGGACATCGCTAATCTCGGGCTCGAATAAGCCCCACTCTTGCCCGTAGCCTGGCTAGCTTAAAATGATGCACGCTTTACCCGGGCATAAAGCGTGCATGAAAAATGCAGGAGCTAGACGCCGTAGGCATCCGGCAACTGAACCTCACCGGCTGGCAACGTAGCACTTTCGTCGAGAACCCTCACTTGAAGCGCCTCAGTTTGAGTCGCCCAACCGGCAGTGATGCCAAATTCGGAAGCCGGCTTGAATCCAAAACGCGGGTAGTAGTGCGGGTAGCCATAGACCACAACAAAGGCTTCACCCTCTGCTTGTGCCGTCTCAAGTGCGGCACTAATGACGGCGGTGCCAGCCCCTTCTCCGTGATGCTGTGGCAGCACTCCGGTAGGCGCAAGCATGAGTCCCGGCTGGCCGCCCACCATACAACGGTGGATCAGCGCGTGCGCAGCCGGCATCGTCTCAAATTCAGAATCTGGAATCGCCGCAGTCATGCCAAGAACCGAATAACGTGGAATCCAGCTGTCCTCAGCTTCCCGCAACGCGTCCACCAGGTCGGCCTCGGCGTCAGTCTCAAACGCAGCCTCGAGAACTCTTCTGATCGAGGCCTGATCTTCAACAGACCCAACGTGCTCGCTTCGCGTTCTCCATAGATGTCCAGTGTGCTGCATAGCTACTTCCTTTACGGTTGAGGTTCAGACCACTCCATGGCAGCTGCACCGTTACGTCACTGATTTGATTGACGTCGGCCCGCCAACCACAGCGGTCCTATTGAATAACAATATTAGGGCAACACCATCGCTCAACTTGTGATTACTCTCACAGTCTGTCACAATATCATTCCATACCGATCGTTCAGTATCTAATTCCAGGGGCTACCCTCCACCCTGGTGTACTTTGCACGCAGAGCAGCACGCGGTATACAGACCACATCACTGACATTCTGGAGAAACCATGACCACCACTTCCCACAACGGAAGAACGCGCCGAGAAGAGCGCCGCGTCCTTGCCGGCACCCTGGTAGGCACCACCATCGAGTGGTACGACTTCTTTATTTACGCCCAAGCGGCGGCTTTCGTCCTAGCCCCGCTGTTCTTCGAACCCCTGGCAGCCGATAACTCAGGCCTAGCGCAGATCCTCTCCTGGGCCTCCATTGGCATTTCGTTCCTCTTCCGCCCACTGGGCGCAGTCGTTGCGGGCCACCTAGGTGACAAATACGGGCGCAAGCTCGTTCTGGTTGTGACACTGATCGGCATGGGTGGTGCAACCACCGCGATCGGCCTGCTGCCAACGTATGCTGCCTGGGGCGTCGCCGCTCCGATTCTGCTGATTCTGATGCGCATCCTGCAGGGCTTTTCGGCAGGCGGTGAATGGGGTGGCGCCGCTTTGATGGCGGTTGAGCACGCACCGACCAATAAACGCTCCTTCTTCGGGTCCTACCCACAGATCGGTGTACCACTGGGCATGCTGTTGGCCACCGGCTTCATGTTCATATTGACCTCCTCGATGTCCGGCGAGCAGTTCCTAGAATGGGGCTGGCGCATTCCGTTCATCTCCTCTGTTGTGCTGATTGTAATTGGCCACCTGATTCGCCGTGCGGTCTCCGAATCACCGGTCTTCACCGAGATGCAAGAACGTCGTCGTGATTCCTCTGCTCCACTGGGAGAATTGCTGCGCAACCACAAGCGCCCGGTGATCTTGGCGGCACTGATCTTTGCGGGCAACAACGCCGCCGGCTACCTGGTCATCGCCTTCTTCGCCTCCTACGGGGCCAATGTGCTCGACATGCCGCGATCGGCAACCCTGATCGCTTCCCTCGTCGGCGGTGTGGGCTGGTTTGCCTTCACCCTCTTTGGCGGCTGGATCGGCGATAAGATCGGCAAACGCCTGACCTTCATTATCGGCTACCTGTGGATCATCGCCTGGGCCATCCCAATGTGGTTCCTCATCGACACCGCGTCGCTGCCGCTGTTCACCGTGGCGATCTTTGTGTTGACCATAGGCCTTGGCCCGTCCTACGGGCCACAGTCTGCGCTCTATGCAGAGATGTTCCCGGCCGCCGTCCGCTACTCAGGCGTTTCGATCGGCTATGCTTTCGGCTCGATCATCGGCGGCGCGTTTGCCCCAATGATTTCCCAGTTTATCCTCGACGCCACAGGACAGTCCTGGATGATCGGCCTTTACATCGCCGGCATCTCCACGGTCTCACTGATCGGCGTTCTACTGGTACCCAAGGCGGTTGAAGGCCGCGACCTCAGCGACGAAAACACCGGGGATGTCACACCAGACCCCGAAACACTTCAAGCTAGGATTTAAGCACCACTGGATTCCTGTCGACGCCGTGCACTGCAACTCCAGTGCACGGCGTCGACGCATGTCCGCCACACCAAACAGATCTGCAAAGGAATGTATGTCTACTGATTTCGCCTCTTTAACCGCCCTCTCCCAAGATTTCCAAGCCCTAAACATTCAGGTCGACGATGCTCAACCAGACCGTGTGGTGGCCGCCATGGATCGCCCCGAAGTACTCAACGCCATCGATCAAACCATGGTTGATGAATTCCATGCGCTGTGCCAATGGCTGGAAGCCAACCCGAAAACCCTCATCATCACCGGCACCACCACACCGCACCCAAAAGACCCGACCCGTCAGCGCGGCATCTTCGCTTCAGGTGCCGATATTGGCCAGCTGCGTCAGCGTCGCCGTCAAGACGCGCTTCGCGGCGTGAATTCCCAGCTGTTTTCTCGGATCAAAGACCTGCCGATGCCGGTTATTGCCGCCATCGACGGTTTCGCCCTGGGTGGCGGAGCTGAACTGGCCTGGGCTGCCGACTTCCGCGTGGCCACCACCAAGGTGCGGTTCGGACAACCAGAAACGAACTTAGGCATCTCCCCCGCAGCCGGCGCCATGTGGCGTCTAAAAGAACTGGCCGGCGAAGCAGTCGCCCTGGAGCTGCTGCTAACCGGACGTATGCTCAACGCCGAAGAAGCCCTCGAGCTGCGTCTGGTCAACTCCATCCACGAACCCGAAGACCTCATGACCGCCACCCACGAACTCGCCGACAGCATCGCCTCCCAAGACGCGCTAGCCGTGCAGGTCACCAAACGTGTCTTCCAGATGCCGCCTGAGGCTCACCCCTGGGCCGACGAACTCGGCCAGGCCATCCTCTTTGAGTCCGATGCGAAGTTCGATCGGATGCAGGCATTCCTGGATCGCCGCAAGTAACAACTCACTGCAGCACGTGACCTGCACCGCAAAAACGGCTGGCTGGCAGGTGTAATCTACGCTATACTAGCCGCAATAACCGAACGACCGTTCAGGCAGTAAAGAAGGAGCTCGCCGACTCATGACAACGAATGCACCAGAAAAAACCGTCTTGCCTTCCTTTGCCCAGGGTGAATGGCAAGCCGCCGATGCTCCGCAGAAAACCTCCGAGGTTTTCGATGCGAACACCGGCGAGCTCATCACCCACGTATCTTCCGAAGGCGTGGACATCGCCGGCATGGTTGACTACGCCCGCACCGTGGGTCAGAAGGCACTGGGAGACCTAACCATCCACGAACGTGCACTCAAGCTCAAAGAGTTGGCCCAGTACCTCAACGGCCGCAAAGAAGAGCTCTACACAATCTCCTACCGCACGGGTGCAACCAAACGCGACCACGCCATTGACACCGACGGCGGTATTTCCACCCTGTTTGTGTTCTCTTCCAAGGGTCGCCGCGAGATGCCGAACAGCAACGTCATCGTTGATGGCAAAACCGAAGGTCTGTCCCGCGACGGTTCATTCGTTGGAACCCACGTGTACACCCGGATCCCCGGTGTCGCCGTGCAAATCAACGCCTTCAACTTCCCGATTTGGGGCATGTTGGAGAAATTCGCACCGTCATTCATCGCGGGTGTGCCAACCATCGTCAAACCAGCAACTGCCACCAGCTACGTCACCGAAGCTGCCGTGCGCATGATGCTGGAATCAGGCATTCTGCCCCAGGGTTCGCTCCAGCTGATCTCAGGGTCGACCCAGGATCTGTTCGAGCACCTTGATTACCGCGACCACGTGGCCTTTACCGGCTCGTTGAACACCGCCAATACCCTGCGCGCTCACGACAGCGTACAGAACGGTGGCGTGAGATTCACCGCTGAAGCCGATTCACTCAACGCCGCAATCTTGGGCCCGGATGCCGTTGAAGGTAACGACGAGTTTGAGGCATTCATCAAAGCTGTCTTCGTGGAAATGACAGCGAAGGCCGGCCAGAAATGTACTGCAATCCGCCGTGTCATCGTGCCCGAAGCACTCAAGGAACCGGTCATCACCGCGCTTTCTCACCGCCTCAATGACAAGGTCGTTGTTGGCGCATCAGATGCGCAAGGCACCACCATGGGCGCCCTGTCCTCGAAAGATCAGCAGCGCGACGTCGCTCATGCGACCCAGAAGCTCATCGATGCCGGCGGCAAGGTCCGCCTGGGTGGACCCGAGAAAATTTCGGACTACGATAACGCCGGGTCGTTCTTCCCGCCGACCATTTTGGAATTCGATGACGCGGATACCGATGCAGTCCACAGTGTCGAGGCCTTCGGTCCGGTGACATCGGTGATCAGCTATGACGGCACAGCGGGCGAGGCAACTCGCTTGGCTGCTCGAGGCGCCGGTTCGCTGGTTGCCTCGGTGTGCTCCAACGATCCTGCATTCGTTACAGACACCACGCTTGGCATTGCTGCCCACCACGGTCGTCTCCACGTGTTGAACCGTCAGACCGCCAAGACCTCAACCGGCCACGGCTCACCTATGCCACACCTGGTGCATGGTGGTCCGGGTCGTGCTGGTGGTGGCGAAGAACTCGGTGGCGTTCGCGCCGTCAAGCACTACATGCAGCGTACTGCGCTACAGGGCTCCCCCGATATGATGACGGCGATTACCGGCATCTGGCATCAGGGTGCGGCCGCGAATACGGTCACCCGGCAACAGGTCGACGATGGCTCAGGCGAACACCCATTCCGCAAACCGCTGGACACCCTGCGCATTGGTGATCAATTTGCTTCCGAACTGCGCACGGTGACGCTGCAGGATATTCTGGACTTCGCTGACGAGACCGGTGATAAGTTCTACGCGCACACGGATGAAGAGGCCGCTATGGCCAACCCCTTCTTCCCCCGTCGTGTCGCGCACGGCTACCTGTTGGTTGCATGGGCGGCCGGGCTATTTGTGGATGCTGCCCCAGGACCCGTGTTGGCCAACTACGGGCTGGAGAACCTCTCATTCATCACCCCGGTCACCTACGACGACGCCATTCGAGTGACCCTGACCGCCAAGCAAATCACCCCGCGTGTCACCGACGAGTACGGCGAGGTTCGCTGGGATGCCGTCCTGCATAACCAAGACGACGAGATTGTGGCAACCTACGACGTGCTGACCCTGGTCACCAAGAC
>DXCT01000064.1 GCA_019115865.1 Candidatus Yaniella excrementavium
TGGCAGTTGGACCCTCAATGGGCGACAGCTACCTCACGTTGCACCCCTTCTGACTCAAATGATTGCGGGGATGCACGGTACAGCGCCATGGTTATCAGCGTAGCGACCACCATTTTGGTCAAATCACCGGGGAGAAATACCAGCGACGTGATCAGCGATTCGACCAGACTTAGCTCGGTCAACCAGGCCTGTACGGGAATACCAAATACGTAGATCGAAAAGATACCACCGATCAGGCATCCCAACCCCACCCGCAGCCATGTTGGACGGCCTCTGACAATCAGTCCGATCACAATGGGGGCAATGACATAACCGATGAGATACCCGGCCGTTGGGGAAACAAAGACACCGATGCCTCCGCGACCACCAGCCAATAGTGGCAGCCCGATGGCCACACCGAGTATGAGCAATCCCATTGAGGCGGCACCACGCCATGGGCCAAGCACCGCACCGGCGAGCATAACCCCGAGAGATTGCAAGGTGATGGGCACCCCGCCCGCCAAGGTAATGGAACCCACTAGGCCCATCGCGGCTGTAAGTGCCGCAAAAACCGCGATGCGGGCTAAATCTCGGACGGACATGGTCACTCCTCTGTAAGCAACTTACTGAACACTGTTCAATGAATGATGTTCAGTGTAGCGTAGCGTCCCTGCGGTGTCACAAACATCAACGAGACATGAATGGGCCTCCTGCACTACCAGAAAATCGACCCTGTTTAGCCTACAACGAGCTTTTATACACACGTACTGGCCTTGAACATTTTGACTATCGAAGCACAACAACCGATATTGATGCGAAAGTGGCACAGCAAAACGGTGGTGTGAACAGTTCTTACTGTCCACACCACCGCATTCTTCGAGACGTGCACTTATCTTTGTTCAGTGCCGGATGCTGTGCCAGCCACTGACGCCCCCGGTTCTACTTCAATATTCTGCTGAACACTTTGTTCTCCGCCCTTGGTGGGGATCATCAAGATGAACAGCGCCGCAATACCACCGATGATGGCGAAGATAATGAAGTTCCACTCAAACGGCAATTGTGCAGAGCCGATCCATCCACCAATCAGCGGACCGGATATAGCACCGATTCGAGCAAATGACAGCGCCCAACCGGTTGCCGTTCCGCGAGCATAGGCGGGATAGTAGTCCGCGACCCAACCGGTCAGCACCAGCGAGGTCGAAATCGAACCGACACCGGCAAGGGCGACGAAACCGTAATTGATAAAGATGTTATTCGGGAACATCAGCATCAAAATGCCCACTGCGCCAATGAGATAGAAGGTGACGAGGCAGATCTTCTTGCCCCATTTATCGGCAATGCCGCCAATCAAGAGGCCACCGATAGCTGAAGCCAGCGAGAATACCATCAGGAAGGTCAACGACGACCCCAGGTCATAGCCTGCATCGCGCATCAATGATGGCAACCAGGTGTTCAAACCGTAGACGAGCAACAAACCACAGAAGAGGCTGATCCAGAAGCCGATGGTCCCCAGGGCCATTTTGCCCTTGAACATGACCTTGATTGCATCAGCTGTTGAATACTTCTTACCATCAGCCCTCGGCGCCGGTTTCCAGTCATTCTCCCTGTACGGGTTGATGCGGAGCTTCGAAGCAATTTTTGCCGCTTCTTCGGTCCGTCCTCGGATCAAAAGGTACTCAAGTGATTCGGGTGTAGCTTTTGCTAAGAATGGCAGAATCAGCAGCGGTAGCGCACCGATGGCGACGACTCCACGCCAACCAATGTGTTCAAGAAGCACCAGAGCCACTAATCCTGCGGCCAAGATGCCCAACGAATACCCAGAATACATCAGACCGTAGTTGAAGGACCGCTTTTCGGGTGGCGAATACTCAATGGTGAGCGCAGCGCCAACCGGGATCACGCCGCCCATACCCAGTCCGCCGATAAACCGGAAGAGTCCGAAGAGTTCTGGACTGGGTGCCAAGGCAACACCGATCTGTGCCGAGGCAAAAATCAGCACTGAAACAACCAGCATATTTCGTCGACCGTAACGGTCAGACAGTGTGCCGATGGTCATCGCGCCGATCAACATACCTATCAAAGCGTAGGAGCCCAGAGCTCCCAGTTCGAGCGGTGAGAGAGCCCACGCTTCGTACTCACTGAGTGCTGGCAGAATCGCCCCGAGCACTCCGACGTCATACCCCTCTGCCAGTATCGCAATGAAACAACATAAAAGGACTCTGTTGGTAGAGCTACGCGGTACGGGCCACGCAGCGAGCGTACTACTTTTACTCACGGTCTTCTCCTGTCTGATCAGTCCTTATGTCTAGGACGTGACAGTTACTTTGGAATGCGGTTTCCAACGCAGGTGCGGGTTCTCGGTATCTTCGTCGCGCAGCAGCGAAAGACGTGGTCGTACCGCATCGGTACGTGCGGCCGGTGGCATCCGTCGACCAGCTCGGAATGGGTTGACCCACTCTTCGCCGTCGGGACGGTATTCCTGTTCCGCAGCAGCGTGCAGCGTCCAATGCGGGTTGAACAAGTGCGTGCGTCCCACCGCGATGAGGTCAGCACGTCCTGCCAGCAGAATCGAGTTGGCATCGTCGAAGGAGGAGATCGCACCCACCGCTATCACTGCACAACCGGTTTCGTGGGAAACCTCCTGACGAATACGGTCGGCGAACGGCGTCTGGTAACTGCGTCCGAAGGCTGGTTTCTCTTCTGAAGCTACCTGGCCCGTTGAGACGTCAATCGCGTCTGCGCCGCGCTGTGCGAAGAGTTTGGCAATCTCAACACCATCGTCTGCGGTGTTACCGTCTTCAATCCAGTCGGTAGCCGAGATACGCACCGAGATTGGTTTGTGTGCGGGCCAGACTTTACGGACTGCATCGAATACCTCGAGTGGGAACTTTGCACGGTTGTTGATGCTGCCACCGTATTCGTCAGTGCGCTGATTCGAAATCGGCGAGAGGAACGCCGACAGCAAATAGCCGTGTGCTGCGTGAATTTCGATGAGATCAAAGCCTGCTTCATCGGCTCGACGGGCGGCATCCACGAAGTCCTGGATGACTTCGTCCATACCTTCACGGTCGATCTCTGCGGGTACTTGGTTGTCCGGCCCATATGGGATCGCCGAGGCAGATGTCGTGGGCCAGTTGCCTGATTCAAGCGGTTGGTCGATACCTTCCCACATGATCTTTGTGGAACCTTTGCGACCGGCATGGCCAATCTGCATACCGATTTTAGCGGTCGAGTGTTCATGCACGTAGTCGACAATCCTGCCCCAGGCATCGCGCTGGGCATCAGTGTAGATCCCAACACAATTCGGGGTAATGCGGCCGGCTTCTGATACGGCAGTCATCTCGGCCATGATAAGGCCGGCGCCTCCCATAGCTTTCGAGCCTAAGTGCACGAGGTGGAAGTCGGTGGGCATACCGTTGTCGCCGGTGTACATGTTCATAGGTGACAACAGGATACGGTTTTTCAGTTCCAGCTGACCAAGTTTGAACGGTTGGAACATCGCCGGTCGCACTTCTTGTTGCTCGGCTTTGTTGGCAAACGCTGCCTCGACACGATGTGCAAATTCTGGATCGCGTAAGCGCAGGTTTTCTTGTGTGATTCGGCGCGAACGCGTCAACAGGTTGAAGGCGAACTGTACCGGCTCTTGTCCGGTGTACATGTCGATGGCTTCGAACCATTCCAGCGAGGCCTGTGCGGCACGTTGCGTGGATTCTACAACGGGGCGACGCTCGACTTCATAGGCTTCCAGCGCGGTTACGATTTCGTCGTGTTCGTGCAGGCAAGCTGCCAGTGCCAAGGAGTCTTCCATGGCCAGTTTGGTTCCGGAACCAATCGAGAAGTGTGCCGTATGTGCGGCGTCTCCCAGTAGGACAATATTATTGTGGCGCCATGACTCGTTGCGGACGGTTGTGAAGTTGATCCACTTCGAGTTGTTGGTAATCAGGTTGTAGCCGTCGAGTTCTTCGGCGAAGATCTCGCGCAAGCGGTCAACCGCTTGTTCATCAGAGACGCCGGGAGGAAACACTTCGTCTTCGGTAGCGTCGAACCCTGCGCGCCGCCACACGTCTTCGTGCATTTCAACGATGAACGTGGAGCCACCGTCTGAGTATGGGTAGCCGTGCACCTGCATAACACCCCACGGGGTTTCTTTAATGAAGAATTCGAAGGCCTCGAACACCTGGTCGGTACCTAGCCACATAAATTTATTCGGCCGTGGGTCGAGGCTTGGTCCAAAGCTGTCTGCGTGTTGCTGACGGATCTGCGAGTTGATGCCGTCAGCTGCCAACACCAGGTCGTAGTTCGCCGAGAGGTCTTCGACTTCCGGCGCCATGGTGGAGAATCGAACATCAACACCGACTTCGATGGCCCGCTGCTGCAGCATTTGCAGCAGTTCTTTTCGGCCCATAGCCGCGAAGCCCTGACCACCCACGGTGATTTGTTCACCTTTATAGTGAATATCGATATCTGCCCAGCGGGCGAACTGCGAGGCCATGTATTCGGCGACAACCGGATCAGCGTTTTCAATGCCGCCGAGCGTCTCATCCGAAAAGACGACGCCGAAACCAAAGGTGTCGGTAGCCGCGTTGCGCTCCCACAGAGTGATTTCGTGATTTGGGTCCAGCTGTTTCATCAACACTGAGAAGTAGAGTCCGCCTGGACCGCCACCCACAATTGCGATTTTCATTATGATCCTTTCGTTTTGAGCTCGGCAACCTCTGGCTGTGAAGCTTCAGAAACTTGCGCTTCTTCTTTCAGCCGTTGACGCAGCTTGAAGTGTTGAAGTTTGCCACTGGGATTGCGTGGCAATTCAGAAACAAACCGAATGTCTCTGGGGTACTTATATGGAGCAATGTTTTGTTTGACGAAGTCTTTAATTTCTTTGCTCTTGGCGTCATCGCCCGTTACGCCTTCGACAAGCACGATGAAGGCGCAGACAACAGAGCCTCGATCTTCATCTGGACGGCCCACCACCGCATTTTCTAAGACATCAGGATGCTGGTTGATTGCGTTTTCGACGTCGGGGGCCGCAATATTGTAGCCCGACGAGATGATCATGTTGTCTGACCGTGCCTGGTAGATGTAGTAACCCTCGGCATCGCGAAGGAACGTATCGCCGGTGAGATTCCAGCCATTATGCACATAGACGGCTTGACGTTCATCGGCCAGATACCGACAACCGGTGGGGCCAATAACAGCGAGTCGACCGACCTGACCATCAGGTGCTTCATTGCCGTCGTCGTCGAGAATTGTGGCTCGGAAACCTGGGATTGGTTTGCCGACACTGCCTGGGCGAATGTCATCACCAGCAGCCGAGATAAAGATGTGCAGCATTTCGGTCGCGCCGATGCCATCTATCAGGCGCAGCCCCGAAGCGTCTTCTACCGCTTGCCGCGTCTGGGTTGGCAGTGCCTCACCCGCAGAGATTCCGTGGCGTAAGCGGGCCAGCAGATCTGCCCGGCCTTCCTTCAGTATTGCGCGGTATGCGGTGGGCGCAGTTGCCATAACAGTGACGCCGGCCCGTGCTGCCGACTCAGCAAACTGTACGGGTGAGCCCTGCTCAATAAGGAGTGCAGATGCGCCAAACCGCAGCGGAAATACCACTGAGCTACCCAGACCGAAGGTAAAGGCAAACGGGGCAGAACAGACCACAACATCATCGGCGGTCAGCTTTAGGATGTGTTTTGCGAACGTATCGGCGTTGGCCAAAATATCGCGATGAAAGTGCATCGTGACCTTGGGCTTGCCGGTGGTTCCTGAAGTCGGGCCGAGCAGAGCAACGTCGTCGGAAGCCGTTGCGACAGCACTAAACTCACCCGATTTTACTGCGGTCTGCTGCACCAAATCATCAGTTGCCTCAGACCCATACGTAATCAGCGCGGGAGATGCTGCGCTAGACCCCAAGTCCTCTAATCCATCAGCATGTCGATGGTCGGTGATCAACACGGTCGGTTTCGTCATATCGACTAACTGCGAGACTTCTTTTGCCCACAGCATCGGCATGGTGGTGACCACCACCGCGCCTGCCTTGAGTACCCCCAGCCAAGCTGCCACCAGCCACGGATTATTGGGCCCACGCAGCATGACTCTGTTGCCAGGAACAATCCCGTAGTCCTCCGTCAGGACCTGGGCTACCTGGTTGGCACGCTGTTGCATTTGACCATAGGTCCAAGTTTCGCCGTCGGGAGTATGGAACGCTGGTTGTTGCGGGCCGTATTGCTCGACTCCGCGATCAATGAGTTCAGCTCCGGCATTGAGAACTTCCGGATACTGCACATCAGGAATCGTGAACTCTAGGGTCGGCCAGAGTTCTTCTGGTGGTAAATTGTCTCGGGTAAATGTGTCGACATGTGCAGACGTTTTCAATGGCATGTTGAGTCTTTCTGTCTATGCATGGTCCGCTAAATACGAATCATGCCCTCCTGAGCAACGGTCGCTAGGAGATTTCCTTCACGGTCAAAGAAGTGGCCTTCAGCTAGTCCTCGTTGCGACTGTGAGGACAAGGCAGCTTGTTGATACAAAATCCACTCGTCGATATTTGGTTCACGGTGGAACCACATGGAGTGGTCCAAGCTGGCGGTCACCAGTCCCTCGCTGCTCCAGGTGAGTCCGCGATGGCGCATCAGAGCTTCCAGAATCGTGTAATCACATGCATAGGTCAGACCAATGCGATGCAGATTCGCCGTATCTTGTGGGTCTTCAAGTTTTGGTAGTGCTTCAAAGGCCTTCACCCAAACACCCTGCTGACTTGACTGGTCAGTGACTTCGCCTTCATAGATCGGGCTGCTGACGTGTCGCATCTCGAAACTACGGCCGGTGCTCCAGTATTTTCCTGCCGCATCGTCGCGTCCAATCAAGGCGTCAGCCGATGACGGCAACGATTCGGGATCGATATTCAGCAAAGCTGGGTCGGCTTTGAGAGCAAAGTGGTCGCCCTCCACGGGCACCTGGAACGAAGCGGAACTGATGAAAATGACCTTGTCATTTTGGATAGCGCGCACCTGACGCGTCGAGAACCCGCGGCCATCGCGTAGCACTTCCACGTCATACTGCACCAAAGCGCCAATATCTGCCGGGCGCATGAAGTACGAATGGCTGGAATGAACCACTTTCGGTGCGTCGACGGTTTTGATCATCGCGGCCAGACCTTGAGCAACGAGGTCGCCACCATAGGCTTTTGGCCAGGGCACGTACTGCGTCTGAGCGGTGAAGCTTCGCACCGGTAGACCGGTCGCAGATGGAGCGGCTTCGATTTCCTGAAGCTCAACAGCCCGGAGAAACGTCTGAGATGTCAGTGGATCCGAAAGCTTTTCAGCTGAGATAGTCACTTATGCTCTCCTGTATCCTTCGAGTTCGTCGTCAGCCACATCTGGCAAGTTCACAACGAGGTTTTCTGGGGTCCGTGCGGTGAGCCAGACCAGCTCTTCTGTAACCGACATATTGGCTTCCACGTGCGGCATGAATGGTGGCACAAAAACCCAGTCGCCGGCGGTCATGTCAATGTATTCTCTGTAGTCTTCTCCGAAGTAAATCCGTCCATGACCACGTAGAACGTAACCGCCAGTTTCTGCTTCAGCGTGATGGTGAGGCAGTGAACGGTAGCCGGGCACATTAGAAACTTGGCCGTACCAAATTTTTGTTGCCGGGGTGTGCTGGATCGAAACGCCCGATACCCGGACTGCTCCACCGGATTGTCCTGTTCCGGTATCTTCTTCTCCTGCTCGGGTGACGACCGGTACAACGTTGCCGTCTGAACCGGCGTATTGGCTGTTGTCACCTTCGAGTTGATATTGGCTCTGATCAAATTCTTGGGTTGTCATCTCAGACTCCTAACTTCTGGGTAAGACGAATCTTGAATCTTTGAATTTTCAGGGGGCCTACGGTCTAGGCCTGTTCGATGTGAAACGTATTCTGCAAGACGCCGAGGCCCGGGATTTCAGTTACCAGGGTGTCACCGTCCTGAAGGAACCGAGGGGGTTTCTGACCGGCACCCACCCCACCCGGAGTACCGGTCAGCACCACGTCACCGGGCCGCAAAACGCTGAATTGCGAAATGTATTGCAAGAGTGCTGCGGGGGAAAACACCAGCGTCGCGGTATCACCGTGCTGGACTAGTTCGTCATTGATGTAGCCCTTGACTTCAAATGTTGGATTGTCGGAAAGCTCATCGGCGGTAACCAAGACCGGGCCAAGCGGAGTAGTGGCGTCAAACGCTTTGCCCTGGAGCCACTGCATGGTTCGGTTTTGCCAATCGCGCATCGACACGTCATTCGCTACGGTATAGCCAGCGATAGCAGCTGCGGCCTGTTCTGCTGAAGCATTGTCAAGTTCAGCGCCAACGAGGACTGCCAATTCGG
>DXCT01000065.1 GCA_019115865.1 Candidatus Yaniella excrementavium
CACGTTTGGGTTAACCGAATTGGCTGAACGGTCCGGTGTAGCTATTCGCAATATTCGCTTCTATACAACCGAGGGACTGCTTACTGCCCCGGGGAAAGACGGCCGTGAAGCGGTCTACACTTCACAGCACCTGGTCACTTTAGAACTTATTCGCGACTTGCAGGGCCACGGTTTTGGGCTGGCCGCCATCAAAGAGCACTTGCACCGTATCCCCGACGATGCATCCGATACTTCAATTGCAATGCATTCCACCATGTTGGCTCCCTGGCTTGCCGATCGCCCGGCGACCATGACCCGGGCCGAACTCGAGGCCCGCACGGATCGTCCTTTGAACGACGATGACTTGACGATGTTGGAACATTTGGGAGTCATTCACCGGTTGGCAGACGACTCGGAAACAGCCGAATTCGCCGTTGCCACCGCGCTGTTATCCGTTGCAGTGGATCTTATTGATTTCGGCCTGACGCCGGATACCTCGGCTGAGATCACCCAGGCCATTGAAACAGCGGGCCAGCGTCTCACCGCGGATCTTGAAGAAACTTACACCCGGATGCTTAAACCGAAACTAGCCGACCAAAACATGACTGATAGCGACGTCGAACGCTTTGTGTCCCTGTTCAAGCCGGTTTCTATCGCCGCGCTGGCCCGAAGCTATGAGCAAGCTCTGGGTGCTTTACGCCAGCGGGAATCCGAAGCAGCGAAGTCCCGATTACAAAAACGCTGACAAGCACAACATCCCAGATCTTAACCCGCCACACGGCAAAGTCACTTGAAGGAGCCCCATGTCCATCGAACTGTCCGTCACCAACGGTGTTGGTACTGCAACTTTCAACCGCCCAGAAGCCATGAACTCCATGACCGCTAAGATCCTGACCGAATGGCAGGCTGGTATCCGCGAGCTCTCCGATAATCCCGAGGTCAAAGTCATTGTGGTGACCGGCAAGGGACGTGCTTTTAGCGCCGGTCTCGATCTGAAGCAACGTTTTGATGGCGCCGATGATATGCCGTGGAGCAACGAAACGAATCCAGCTTCTCGCCTTGCAAAGGCACTACGTTATGGCACCGACTTTATCCGCACACTGGCGGGTGTCCCCCAGCCAACCATTGCAGCGGTCAACGGCTACACGGTTGGTGCAGGTATGTCGTTTGCGGCAGCCTGCGATATTCGTTTGGCCTCCCCCGAGGCCGTTTTTTCGGCACCATTTATCAAATTGGGTATCTCCGGGGGTGACCTGGGGTTGTCGTGGTTCCTGCCACGGATTATCGGACTGCCGAAAGCGACCGATCTGATACTCAATGCCGGCCAATATGATGCCCAGCAAGCTCTGGAGTCGGGTCTTGTCACCTCGATTGAGGAGGATGTCGTCGCGGCTGCTCAAGCGATGGGTGAGCATATCGCCAGTCATGAGTCCTATGCGGTGACGGCATCGAAGCGGCTCTTGGCCGCCTCCCTGAATGCGTCACTGGATTCGCACTTGGATGCCGAGCTGTCAGCCCAGACGTTAGGTTTCTTTACGGACACCGCCCAGAACCTTGATCAGTAAGGGACGGTGTCCGCGCGCAGCAGGCTAGATGCCGGCGCCTTGCGAGCGTTTGGTGACCTCTTCTTCCAAAGCGGTGCCTTCGACGTCGACGTTCGGCAGGATGCGGTCAATCCATTTCGGCAGCCACCATGCGGCAGGGCCCAATAGGTGCAGTACGGAGGGGACCAGTAGCAAACGGACTACGAAAGCGTCGAGCAGCACCCCGACGGCCAGCGCCAACCCGATGGATGTGATCATCACATCGTCGGTGAATACGAATCCGGCGAATACCGAGATCATGATCAGCGCGGCTGCGGTCACGACTGCACGGCCGGCAACCAGGCCTTTTCGGACCGCGACCTGTGGTTTTGCTCCCTGTGCGTAGGCTTCCCGCATACCGGTGGCGGTGAATAGCTGGTAGTCCATACCCAGTCCAAACAGAATCCCCATGACCAGGATCGGCAAGAAGGTCAAGATCGGACCGGTGCCGGTGATACTAAAGAGATCCCCGAACCAACCCCATTGGAAGATCGCCACAATGATTCCCATGGTCGCGGCAAATGAGCCAACGAAACCCAAAGTGGCGACCACAGGTAGCAAGAGCGATCGGAACACCATGATCATCAGTAACAGCGATAAGCCAATCACTACCGCAAGATAGACGGGGAGCGCATCGGCGACAACATCTGAAATATCAATGCTTGCCGCCGCGGCACCGGCCACCGAGAGCTCTACGTCGGCAACGTCGGTGCCCGCCAGGACTCCGCCGGCGCGTAATTCATGGACAAGGTTTTCGGTGGATTCCGAAGCAGGACCATCCGTTGGAATGATAGCCAACGCGATCACGTCGTGGGCGTCATTCATGCCCGTTGGCACAGCGGTTTCGATGTCGTCGCGTTCTGCCAGGTGTTCAGCCACGGCGATTTGTTGATCGGTGGCCTCGCCTTCAGAAAGATCAGACTCGGGCAGGTCGGCAAGCACCAGCAGTGGGCTGTTCATACCTTCGCCAAAGGATTCTTCGGTTTCTTGATATGCCTGGTACGCGGTGGAGTCGGCTGGTTCTTGTGAGGCATCCGGCAGGCCCAGGCGCATGGACCCTACGGGTAGCGCCAGGAACACCAATGCCACCACAGCCCCGACCGTGGCCAAAACTGATTTGCCGGTACCCAAACCGGTGGTGACCTGTTCGCCATTGTGTTGGTTTGGGCGCGCCTTTGCCCGCCCTGCTAAGCGGCGTTCTTTCTTCGACAGGATCGCGTATCCGGTTACGGACAGCAGTGCAGGGGTCATGGTTACGGCCATGAGTGCTGCCACCAGCACACAGAATGCCGCAACCGTACCCATCATGCCCAGGAATCCGACGCCGGTGACATTCAGGGCCAGCAGTGCGATGACCACGGTGGCTCCCGCAAAGACGACGGCGTTACCCGAGGTGCCATTAGCTAATGCGATGGAGTCTCTAACACCCATACCGCCTTTGAGCTGCTGGCGGTGCCGGTGCAGAATGAACAGCGAGTAATCAATACCTACCGCCAGGCCGAGCATGAGTCCCAGGATCGGGGTAATCGACATCATCTCGATGACACCGGACAGCGACATAGCACCGGCAACACCGATCCCAACACCGATCAGCGCGTTGACCAGCGGAAGGCCAGCCCCGATGAATGTTCCAAGCATTACCAGCAGAACGATTGCCGCCACCAGCAGGCCGATGACCTCGGCCATGGAGAACATGGCGGGCATTTCAAAGCTGAGATCTTGTGTCGGCAAGACTTCGACGCCTTCAATGTCAGCGTCAAGCAGCGTTTCCGATACGGCGGTCACCGCGTCCATATCAAGCGCTTGTGCTGACTGTGGGAAGTTGATCACCATCAGGGCTGCATCGCCATCGTCAGAGACAGTCCCCATCCCGTCAGCCAGGTCCAACATGGCCTGGCCACGGTCCAGTTCTACCTGGCCATCTTCAACTTCTGTACGCGAGGTCTCCAGCTCTTCTTCAGCTTCATCGAGTTGGGCCCGTGCTGCATCAAGTTGTTCTTGTTGGGCATCCAGCTGCGGTTGAGCAGCTTCGGCCATACCGGCTTGTTCGGCTTGTTCAGCAGCCGCATCCAGCTCATCCTGGCCGGCCTGAAGCTCTTGGCGAGCGGCGTCCAATTCTTCTTGGCCGGTCTCCAGCTGATCCTGGCCATCGGCGAGATCTTCACGTCCGGATTCTAGCTCCGAACGGTTCGTCTCGACCTCATCGGCTGCGTCAAATGGGTCCGTTACCGACGTCACGATGTCGTGTTCTTCAACCTCGGTCCCCAGCTGCCCAATGGCCTCTTGTTGTTGACTGGTAAAACTTTCGCCATCCTGGGTGCGAATGACGACGTTGGCGCTACCGCCTGAACCGTCGTCCAATTCTTCGGTCATCCGATCGGCCACTTCGGTGGTTTCCAAATCTGGCATGCTGATCTGATCAGACAGTTGACCACCAAAGGTCAGAAATGAGCCAACAGCCACCCCCAGTATTGCCAACCACGCGAAGATGACGGTCTTGGCGCGACGCGCGCTCAACATACCAAGCCGGTAGAGCAGTTTTGCCATGCAAGGACTCCTGAAGACAGAGCGGGGTGTATACCCCCTCCACGATAAACGGAACGCTGCGTCTCGCAAAACTGTGGTGGGAGTTTTTGCCCACAATGTGTTTAATTCCACACAAGAAATCTTGTTGTAGAACTCAGCGCCCTACCCCATTGACGACGACGTCGACCAACGAGTCGAACCATTCGGGTTCCGGCGTCACTCCGGAGATCAAACGCAGCACGATCGGATAGACCAGTGCGCCAAGGGCTACTGATAGATCAGCGTCGTAACGGAGACCTCCGCGTTGAGCCTGTGCTATCAGACGCTTATGTGGAACAGCCGTGAGTTCCAGTTCGTTCTGGGTGAGGTAGTCTTCCAGGTTGACTTCTTCAACGATTGCGGCCGACACCAAAGCCCGTGCAAGAGAAATACTTTGAGCATTAAACAAATTCTCCCGAAGCACTTGCACCCATTGCCGGAGGTCTTCTCGAAGATCTCCGGTGTCATCAACTTCGGCAATGTGCATTTTGACGTGGCCGGTCAAAATGGCTTCTAACAGCACCGCAGCCTTGGTGGACCACCAACGATAGATGGTCTGTTTGCCAACGCCGGCTTCAGCGGCGATACCTTCGATGGTCAGGGTCTCATAGTCATGGTGCTGCTCTTCAACAAGCCGCGCCACAGCCTTGAGTACGGCCTGATGCGACGTCGCGCTTCGCGGCCGCCCCCGTGGTGATTTCTCAGGTGCTGGATTCACAGCATCCATCCTATTTTTGCCTCCCTGAAACATGGTGATACAGGGACTATAACGCCAACTGTGCCCCATTGGTGCATTGGTGTCACATCTGCAGATTCGGTAATGTCGTTACATGACGCCGAACATGTACCGCTGTTTGAGGTACTGACTGTGGCAAGTAACCCCAGCCCTGAAGTTTTGAAGGAGACATCCGTGTCGATCGTGGTCATTAACGCTCTGAGCGTTCCAGAAGGTCAAGGTAGCGAACTCGAAGCACGCTTTGCAGCGCGCAAGCATGCAGTAGATCAGTCCCCTGGATTCGAGGGCTTTCACCTGTTGCGTCCAACCGGCGATAACACCCAGTATTTTGTCTACACCCAGTGGGCTTCACGACAAGACTATGAGAACTGGCGCGATTCTCGCGATAGCGCCGCTGCACATGCCGATGAGGACGGCAAACCGCGCAAGCCAGTAGCCAGCGGTGCGCAGCTGCTCGAATTCGACATCGTGGAGCTGTAAGTGGCAGCAGAAGGAAGGATCTTACCAATCGTCATTCATGGCGATCCGGTGCTGCATAACCGTGCTGCAGAAGTTGAAGAAATTACCAACGATATACGGCAGTTGGTTGCCGATATGCACGTCACCCAAGAAGCTGCCCGCGGTGTTGGCCTCGCGGCACCTCAGGTCGGGGTTGGTCTCAGAATTTTCACGTGGGAATTTGAACACACCGGTGATGCTCCCACCAAGGGCGAAGTGCTCAACCCGGTGCTCACCCTATTGGGGAAGGTTTCGCAGGAAGATCCCGATCCGGAACGTGAAACAGAGGGCTGTCTATCGGTGCCTGCTCTTGGATACCCGTTGAAGCGTTCGGATCACGTTCGTCTTCAGGGCTTTGACGTTGAGGGCAATCCGGTAGATTTTGAAGCCTATGACTGGTTTGCTCGGATTCTGCAGCACGAATTTGATCACCTCAACGCCACCCTGTACGTCAATCGGCTCAATGCCCACTGGTCAAAGCGTTGGAAAAAAGAGCTGCGCAAACAAGGTTGGACGACAGCGGGCAATACGTGGATGCCCGGTGATGACGAAGATCCGTTTGGCCACGATGATGA
>DXCT01000066.1 GCA_019115865.1 Candidatus Yaniella excrementavium
AACTAACTATGGCGTGCGATGGCACGTACGGGGGACCCATCGAGTCCTGTGAGCGGTAGCGGCAGGATAGTGGTATGCACTCGGTCAGGAAGTTTCGTTAGTCCCCGCAGGTTCTCAACGATGATGCCGTCGTTGCCCAGCCAGAAGTCATGGATCAGGAAATCCGACGGTTCTGCTGTGGGATCCGGGCTAAGTGTGTCGACACCGAGCACCCGGGCGCCGCGACGCCATAACTCTTCGGCGAATTCTAAGCTGAGGTACGGATGGTGCTCACGAAGTGCAGATAGGAAGTATTGATCCCAGCCCGTGGCAACACACACGATGCTGTTTAGCACTTCAGGAAGCTCGCCAAAGTTGGTTGCTCCAAGCTGGGTGGCTTGCAGCGATTCCAGCTGTCTTGTTTGAACGTGCAAGATATGCGTGTCGCCCTGGAGCAGGGTGAGGTCAAGTTGATCGACCGTTCGACCACCGGGAACCGTATGCGCAGGGGCATCCAGATGTGTTCCGGTGTGGGTGCCAAGTTCTAACCGGGCAACTGAGGCGCCGTCGTCGTCAATATTCAACGCGGTGGTGGCTGCTACCTGCGGATCACCGGGGTAAACGGGCATACCGGTGGTGATGGGGTGACTCAGATCGATGCATTGCATGAAAGTTTCCGATGCTTGAGTGTTTTGGGGGCCTAAGGATCTAGATTCTATTGGCCCTGAGCTGACGTTTGACGCTAGAAGTCTCAAGTGCTTACGGGCACTTGGGGCGGTCAGCTAGTCTGATCGCCAATTGGCCCGTACATACGAAAGGACGGCCGGCATTGTCAGTTCCACTCAGTATTCTCGATCTCGTCTCTATTTCCGAGGGATCGACGGCTCGGGGCGCTATTCAGGCCTCAATGCATTCCGCTCGACTCGCGGATGAACTGGGGTACCACCGGTTATGGTTCGCCGAGCACCACAACACCCCAAACCTGGCGGCCAGTTCAACCGCACTACTCATCTCGCAGGCCGCGCAGAACACCACGAACATTCGCCTGGGATCCGGCGGCGTTATGCTGCCAAACCATGCTCCGCTCATGGTGGCTGAGCAATATGGCACCCTGGCGAACATGTACGGGGACCGCATTGATCTGGGCCTGGGGCGCGCACCGGGCACCGATATGATGACAGCACAGGCGCTGAGTCGCTCTTCTGCCGAGCCGCAAGCTTTTGCACAGAGTATTTATGATCTGCAGGGTTGGTTCAGCGAAAACGGTACGTCGTATAGTGCGCCCATCGTGTCGGCTGTTTCGGCCGGCATGAACGTGCCGATCTGGGTATTGGGCTCCACGGTCAATGGTGCATCGATTGCCGGACAGCTGGGCCTGCCGTTTTCGGTCGCCTCGCATTTCGCACCGGATCAGTTAGACCAGGCGATTCAGGTGTACCGCGATTCCTTTAGCCCGGATGCTCCGACCGCCCAGCTGGAAAAGCCCTACGTGATGGCAGGGATCAATGTGCTGGTGGCAGATACTACTGCCGAGGCTGAGCGTGAATACACCGTAATCGAGCAAATGTTTCAGGACATTCAGACTGGCCAGCGTCGGTTGCTGCAACCACCCGTTGATCCGGCCCAGTTGGGGTCGGCTGGCAATCCGATGCTTAGCATTAAGGCCGTGGGTGCTCCGCAAACGGTGCGAACTCAACTTGAGGAATTCGTTGCACGGACCGGCGCTGATGAACTGATAACGGTGACCTACACCTATGATCCGGCTGTGGGTGATCATTCCCTGAAACTGATGGCTGACGTGTGGTTTTAACGCAATGATTGCTGAGGTGCTTGCCAGACCGGCACGTGATCGCGTAACTCTGAGGCGTGTGAGCTGCCGCACTGGGAGGATGGAACGTATTCGAGCATAAGGGTAGTAAGGAAAAACTCATGAGAGATACTCTTCGCGTTGCCGGGGTATACATCGGCACCATCATTGGGGCAGGCTTTGCGTCCGGCCAGGAAGTGTTGCAGTTTTACACCGGATACGGCTGGTTAGGGATCCTTGGAACACTGGTCACGGTGGTGTTATACCCGCTGTTGGGTTACTACCTCGTGGTCCTGGGAAAACGCGTGAAGGCGCAATCGCATAAGAGCGTGATTTATCACATCGCCGGAAAGTACCTGGGTTTCGTCGTTGACCTGTTGCTTACCTTCTTCCTCTTCGGGGTGGCGGTCATTATGGTCGCTGGTAGCGGCTCGCTCTTTCAACAACAGTTCGGTATGTCGCCGTCCATTGGGTATGCGCTCATGGCCATCCTGATTGTGCTTGCGCTCTTGCTCAGCCTGCGTCGCGTTTTGAACGTGATCAGTTCAATTGCGCCCTTTGCCTTTGTTCTCATCGTCGTGCTGGCGCTCTACGCCGTGGTGACAGCAGATACCAGCGGTGTGGATCTCGAAGCGGTAGCGGCAACTCAAGAGCAACTAGCCTCGTCACACTGGTTGCTCAGCGCGTTTTTGCACGTGTCCTTTAACGTTGCGCTTTCCGTCAGTATTCTTGCGATTATGGGCGCGACCGAGCAGAACCATAAAGCAGCCAAGCGAGGCGCCATCCTGGGCGGCGTCGTCCTAGGGATTATCGCGTTGGTCATCAACCTGGCCATGTACTTTAACGTCGACGAACTCATTGGTACCGAGATGCCGATGCTGACGATCGCCAATGACATCAGCCCGTTCATCGGCTTCGTTATTGCGATCCTCCTGCTGGCAATGATCTTCAATACCGCGGTGCCCATGCTGTATACCTTCACCGCAAGGTTCTTCGAAGTCGACACAACACGATTCAAAATTGCGGCCCTGGTCGGTGGGATCGTTGCCTTTGCCCTCGGGTTCGTTGGTTTTACGGAGCTGGTCAACCAGGTATACCCCTTGCTCGGATACCTTGGCTTCGTGATCTTTGCGTGCATGGCAGTGAACCTGGTGCTCATCACCCGAAGCAGGTCTCAACAAAGAGCTGCCGAAGTGTCTGACCAGTGACGTCCTGGGCTTCTCTGGGTTTGGTAGCGCTCGCAGCTTGCAACCGTGCCTGCAGAACGTAAGTGCAGTTGCTAAACTTGGGTTGTTTGTCAATGTGCGTGAACTCCTGAAGGGTCAGCCATCACAGCTCTAAAATCAGCAGAGGTCTTTCGAACATTTCTCCGGCTCGGCGTTACTTCCTTCGGAGGTCCCGTTGCACACCTCGGATACTTCCGAGATGAACTGGTTTCGCGACGCAAATGGGTCACCGAACAACAATATGCCCAACTCGTAGCGCTATGTCAGTTCCTTCCCGGTCCGGCGTCCAGTCAGGTCGGATTCGCCCTTGGTCTGATCCGAGGTGGATACCTTGGCGCACTAGCTGCATGGGCAGCATTCACGTTGCCATCAGCTCTGCTCCTGGTCCTATTTGCCATCGGAGCGGTCTCACTCGACGGGCCCATCGGACAAGGACTGCTCATTGGGCTCAAAGCGGTGGCAGTTGCCGTTGTTGCTCATGCTGTATGGGGGATGGCGAAAAACTTGACCCCTGACCTGCGCCGGATACTAATTGGGATCATTGCAGTCACCCTTGCCTTAGTGGTCCCCGGAAACTTCGGACAACTCATCGCCATTCTCGCCGGCATCGGTGCTGGTCTATTATGGTGCCGCAACCTGACGGAAGCAGACGCGCAACCGCTAGTACTGGAAGTCTCGCGACGAGTCGGCATCAGCTGCGCCGTTGTCTTCGGCCTTCTTTTGGCAGGGCTGCCTGTTATCGTCTCGCTAACCGGTAATGCTTGGGCCGGTCTCACCGATGCCTTTTATCGCGCCGGAGCCCTCGTCTTCGGTGGAGGCCACGTCGTCTTACCGCTGTTACAGGGTGAAACAGCCGTGGCATCGGCGGTGACACAAGACCAATTCCTGGCTGGCTACAGCGCTGCACAAGCGGTGCCCGGACCGTTGTTTACGTTTGCCGCATACCTCGGTTTTGAAATGGGAGACGGAACGACGGCATGGTTGACTGCTCTCGTCGCGCTCATTGCAGTATTTGTTCCAGGCATCCTGCTGCTTCTGGCGGTCCTTCCATTCTGGAACGACCTACGAAATAACGTCTTGATTCGCGCGGCCATGGCAGGTGCAAATGCCGCCGTCGTGGGTATTTTGGCAGCAGCACTGGCGACCCCGGTCATTACCTCGGGCATTACAGGTATCGCGCCGCTGATCATAGCCCTTGGTTGTTTCAGCCTGCTGATCTTTGCCAAAATGCCCGCCTGGGCGGTGGTGCTAATCGGTGCTGTGGCGGGTTTAATTTCTGGTGTAACCGGGTTTGGAACGACATGGTGAACGACCTGGTTTTAGAGCCGAATACCTGCTTGTACTGAGCAACAGGTTGTATGCAGTAGGATAGTAGTAGCCAGCCGGATGCGATCTACGTTATTCGGTGCCGGCCAGTACCGCGTTGAAGCTGCTTTTGTATTGCCGCTTCCGCCTGTGCCAGGGCCGGGTATCTTCTTCCACCCGGACGGATTTATTTTTCGTGACCAATATTCAAGATGCCGCCAAAACTGGCGGTCCTTCCACCATGCCTGCACACGACTCTCAGAGCTTTAGCGCCCTGGGCGTTCCCGCCAACCTGATCGAGGTTCTGGCACCGCGCGGCATTACTTCACCAACACCCATTCAAGCTGCCACCCTGCCGGATTCTTTGGCGGGTCGTGATGTGCTGGGGCGCGGTCGTACCGGTTCCGGTAAAACCTACGCCTTCATGCTGCCCACAGCGGCCCGTCTAGCTGACGGTGCGGCGCCAACCGCACGTCGTCCCCGGTCCCTGGTGCTAGCACCAACACGCGAACTCGCACTACAACTCGCCGAATCCTTTGAGCCACTCGGTGCTGCAAACGGACTCTCCGCAACCACCATTTTCGGTGGGGTCGGCCAAAACCCGCAGGTCAAAGCGCTGCAACGGGGTATCGATGTGCTGGTTGCTTGCCCGGGTCGTTTGCTGGATCTGATGGGGCAAGGCCATGTGGACCTTTCCGGCGTTGAGATCCTCATTATCGATGAGGCAGATCACATGGCGGACATGGGCTTTTTGCCGATGGTTCGCCGCATTCTCGATCAGGTAGCACCAAGTGCCCAGAAGATGCTGTTCTCGGCAACCCTGGATGCTGGCGTCGGCGTTCTGGTCAAAAAATACCTGGACAGCCCGGTCGTACACGAAGCCGACTCAGCGACCTCGCCGGTGGCCAAAATGGACCACCACGTACTCACCGTCGACGGCGATGCCCGACTGACGGCACTCACAAATATTTGCGCTGCCGATGGGCAGGCCATTGTATTTACCCGTACCAAACACGGTGCCAAACGTCTTGCCAAACAGCTACGCCAACGCGGTGTCGCCGCCCTCGAATTGCACGGTAACCTATCGCAGAATGCGCGCAGCAGAAACCTCAATGCTTTTCATCAGGGGTCGGCTACCACCCTGGTCGCAACCGACATTGCGGCTCGCGGAATTCATGTGGACGACGTCGCACTGGTCGTGCACGCTGATCCACCCGCCGAGCACAAAGCCTATTTGCACCGCTCAGGTCGTACCGCTCGTGCAGGCCAGGCCGGAATCGTGATCACGATGGCCCCGACGACAGCCCAAGGTGAGGTACGCCAGTTGATGAAGGCCGCCAAGATTTCACCCACCGTGCACTCCAACGGCGCATCGAAAGACCTGCTGAGCGACCTGGTACCGGGACAGCGCACGTTCCTAGAACCAGCAGAACTTGAGCAGGTGCTCGCCGTGGCGACCCCTGCCCCGCAGCCACAATCCAGCAAACGGGGCGGTTCAAAACATCGCAGTGGACAGCGCAACGGTCAATCTCAACGCAGTCGTTCCGGACAGCGCAATAACGCGCGCGCCAGGACCGGCCAGCGTTCTTCGAACCGACGTCGTTCATCGAGTTCGGCTCGAAGCTAGCCGGTCAGGGCCGTTATTGCGGTGAACCTGGTTGCTGGGGAGGCTGGTAGCCCCCAAACTGTTGTGGCTGTTGACCGTACCCACCCTGTGGGAACTGGCCCGGCTGTGGGTAGCCGCCGGGCTGGTTGAACTGTGGGTTCGGTTGGTATTGCTGGAACTGGGGTGGTTGCTGTGCTTGCGGCGGTTGTTGTGGTCGCTGGTGTGACTGCGAGTTACCCTGTGCCAAGTTACCGGGTGACGAGCTGTCCGGCGCGAAGTAGACCATGGTTCCGGCTAGCAGGACCAGGGCCATAAAGATAACCCAGACTAGCGAGAACCCTATGCGGTAGCCGTCCAGGATGCCCATGATGGTCATGTACCGGCCGATCAACCCGAAAGCGGTACCAATGCCAAGCGCCACGAAGGCGTACCGGGTCCAACGGTTGGGCAGTAAGAGCTCAATAACTGACATGGCAACGGTGGCGATGAGCAGCAGCATCAAAAACCAGCCCCCAGAGCTGAAGTGGGAGACTCCCAGCACCGAGGTTGGTGCAACCGAAGGGCTAAAGAAGAACCCGAAGAGTGCCAAGAATGCGGCACCACCGGCGATGAACAGTCCCCAGGTGCTGCGTGAGCTCAGATCAATTTTCGATGCACCGCGAGGTTGCCGCATGTGCGGCTGACCGTACTGTGGTTGCTGTGGCTGGCCGTATCCAGGACTTTGCTGCGGCGAGAAGCCATATGACGGTTGGCCATATCCTGGATTTGGGGTGACCTGACCGGTGTCTAGCGGGGAGGTTGCACCGAACTGCTGTTGTGGCATGGGTTCAGCCGGTTGCGCCCATTGTGCCTGGCCGTATACCTGTGTTGCTGCCTCGTCTGCAGGAGACTGGTAGGGCTCCTCGTCTTGTGTCGGCTGCGACTGCTCTGTCGACTGAGACTGTTCCACCGGTTCGGATTGTTCTGGGGCGGGGTGCTGGAACCAGGTGTTGGTTGGGGCCGGCTCTTCAGAAACAGCGCTGAGGTTTTCAGAGTCGCTGTCGATATCCTGCTCTGCGACGCCTTCAGAAGCTTCGTCGCTGGAAACCTCTTCGGCCACGTAGTGGTTCTGCGGTGCGGCAGCCGCCTGTTCGGCCTGGCGTTCGTGAATCCAATCGACAAGACCCGGATACACATTGGGGTGTACCAAAATGTCATTCCACAGGTGCGGATGAGTTTGCGCCAATTGTTGGAGGCGTAACGGTTCGATTGCGGGATCGGTAAGATCCACCGGTTCGGGTGAAGACGAATTCGTCATGTGTTTCCTTCGAGCTCATCAAAACGTGCGTAAGTTCAGTATTTCCGGGTGTCGAAACGATAAATATGACAAGACAACTTCTAACGTTGACGCCGCCCCAAAAGTCTAGCGGAGCAACATATCTTGGTGTGCTCTAAGTACTGACGTTTTGGAGGTTACGATGATACTTGCGATCGTTATGCAGGGCTGTATAACAGTTGCATATATTTCGGGCGGTGGTGCAGTGGATTCCCGCCGTCATATTGTATGAGTAGAGCATATGGCTGACGATAAAAAACCTGACCCGTCGGAACCCACCGGCGATGAGCTCGACGCAGAAACCCGTATGCTGCAACGCATCGCAGCGCTGGGCGATCAACACGACACCCAAGCGAAGGGCGACGCGCCAGATACCCAACCGGAAGAGGGCGTAGAGCCGACCCCGCAAGAACCGGAAACGGATGATCCGCCTACTGCTCAGGAGCAGACCAAAATGATCAGTCCGGTTGCTGCCGGTGGTGGTTCGACGGGCAGTGAGGACCCTGCGAAAACGACGCGAAAGCGCCGTCGTTGGCCCTGGGTTCTTGTCGTGATCGTGCTGCTGTTGGGTATCGGGTACGTGGGTGTCGCATTTGCAACCGAAGACGATCTTCCAGCCACCCTGAGTGTCGAGGGTGTAGATGTCTCTGGAAAATCGGTTGACGAAGCCGCACCGGTGATCGAAGAAGAACTTGCCGCCCGCGCCGAACGCGAGCTCGTGGTCAGCGCAGCGGAAGCCGAAGCCTCCATCGTGCCAGCCGAGGCCGGGTATTCTTACGACGTCGAAGCCACCCTCAACGATCTAACTGAGCTTACATTTGACCCCGTTGAACTTTGGGGTCGCATATTTGGTGAAGCACATGTTGATGTGGAGACCTCGGTGGACGAGGCGGCCGCGGAAGATGCCGTCGCCGGTCTAACAGAACAGCTGACCTACGACCCCACTGAAGGTTCGGTGGTCTATGAAGCCGAGTCTATGGACTACTCGGAGCCTATCGATGGCTTCACCGTGGACAGCGAACAACTTTCCAACGACCTGTCCGACGCCTGGCTGGGTACCGAAACCGAGCTGGCGGCTCCCGGAGAGGCCGTAGCGCCGACCGTGAGCCAGCAACAGTGGGACACGTTTGTTGAAGACACCGCACAACCACTGGTTGCCGATGCCTACACTGTGACCGCCGACGATGCGACCGCGCAGTTGACTCCCGCCCAATTGGGCGATGCCGCGGAGGTACGCGTCGAAGAGGGCGAAGACGGGGATGTGCCGGTGTTGTCCCTGGACGACGAAGCGCTGACAGATGCGCTATCCGACAACAGTGATGAGTTCGAATCCACGAACCAAGACGCCTCGGTTGAACTCACCGGATCTGCCGGTTCAGCTTCCCCCGAAGTGATACCGGGGTCTTCCGGACGCGGTGTGGACGGCGAGCAGGTCGTGGACGAAATCCTTAGCGATCTGCGCGGCGAACAAACGCGTTCCATCAGTGTCGAGCTGCACGAAGTTGAGCCGGAGATCACCACGGAAGAAGCTGAAGCCTGGGACGTCAACCATGTTGTTGCTGAATACGCCACACCGTATCCGGCTTCCGACGGACCGCGAACCGCCAATCTTCAACTCGGTGCCCAACGCGTCAACGGGACCGTCGTCATGCCCGGTGATGAGTTTAACCTCAACGCTCTGTTGGCTCCTATCACTGCGGCCAATGGCTATCAATCATCGGGTGTTGTAGAGTCCGGCGTCACCACCGAGGCGCTGGGTGGCGGCCTATCACAAATCGCCACCATGGCCTATAACGCCGGCTTCTTGGGCGGCATGGATATCGTTGAGCATAAGCCGCACTCGCGGTGGTTTGATCGTTATCCACAGGGACGCGAATCGACCTACTGGGAAGGCCAGATCAACGTCCGCTGGGCTAATGACACCGATGCACCGGTGATCGTAGAAATGTGGTTGGACGGCTCGCAGGTACATACTCGGCTGTGGGGTTCGGACTACTATGACATCTCCACCTCGACGTCGGAGCCGTATAACT
>DXCT01000067.1 GCA_019115865.1 Candidatus Yaniella excrementavium
ACGCGATCGCAAGAAGCTTGGACTCGATATCGTCTAGATTTCGGTTTGCTCCACTACCTGCCAGTTCAACAGGCCGGGGATCTGATGATTCAGATCCCCGGTCTTTGGCGTTTCTTGGAGCTGCATGATGGAGTGGGCATAGTTACCACGCGCCTGATCGATGCATAGTGGCAGTACTGATGTCCACCGAGGGGTTCATAGTGGAGCCACCAGGGGTGGCTCCGAGAACTATGCTCGAGATCGACGGTTTGAGTATATTTACGTGGTGGAAGCTAAATTCTGACAAACGAAGGCTGAGCCGGCGATGGTTGACTTGCCGTCATCAGCGTCCTATGAGTCCGTTCTGCTCCCCTGATTGCAGGCTTTGGGTTGTTTCGAAGAGTTCTTCTGGTTCGGCGGGAATCGCTCTTCAGAGGATTCGACGTGGTGCGCTAGATGTTAATTATGGCTGCTGCCATGACGGTGTCGCGGAAGACTTCGCCCTAGGGAAGGTCCCGGTTGAGGTGATCGACCGACTGCAGTATCAAACACCACGGGGCAGCCAGCTTGACTGGCCCCTGCTTTTTGGGGTGATCTGCAACCCGTTGCCTTAGTGCACGGTAATAACGTGAACCACCGTTGCTGTCGAAGCACACATAATAATCTCGTTCGAGCGGATCTGCCAGAAAAGTCTGGTCTAGGACCGCACGTGGTTGTGCACGAGTGCATTTAAGCTCGCGAAGCATCGCGAGAAGGCCACCATCATCACCAACACACTTAGCAAGCGAGACTGACCATGTTTGGCCGGGATCTTAGGTTCGGGAAATCATAGATTTATCAGGGCGGACTCGCTTGGACGATGTATTAACCGGTCGGCAGCGCCTCGAAGACGTATCTAGGCGCCTGCAGGGGTAAATAACGGTGGTGGAGGGAAACGAGGTGGGTTACACTGCCGCGTAAGATGGCTCTGGAACCAGGGCGAAGCGCTGACCACTGGTCGCGATATCTACCGGGCCGGTGTATGTTGAACTGGCTCCGGCGGCCCATTCTGCCGTGGTTGCGACGCCTGCCAGGTGCGATAATACAAGGTGTTTGGCATTGGAGGCGGTAGCCACACGTCCAGCTCCCGCGGCCGTCGTATGGGACTTACGCTGGTGATTCATGAACGCCTCGCTGAAACCTTTGGACGCAAAAAAGTCGAGGTTCACGGCTTCGTGTACGAGAATGTCGGTGTCCTGCGCCAGGCGAATCAGCGCGTCGCTTTCCGCGGTGTCACCGGAGAACGTGATTGAGCCAGCGGCGGTGTCAGCGCGGAAGGCAAATGCGGGGTTCACCGGAGGGTGATCCACCAAGGCCGCAGATATTTTGACCCGATCGTCTTCATAGACGGTGAACGGAGCTCGCGGCTCGACCATACCCGACTCTGGGATGGTAATCTCCACTGGACGAATGAGTTCGGACATGACAGGTCGGGCTTCATCGGTTTCGCGGATGCGGAGATCATACGAAAACGCTTCGAGCGTGTGGTTGATAAGCCCCGCGGTTCCGGCTAGCTCTTGGCCATCCGGGTGCCGGTCATCTTGTCCAGGCCCATAGATCGAGATAGGGTGATCGAATCCTTCGACCGGTTCACCCCAGTTCCACATAAGGAATCCGGGCAACTCGGCCACGTGATCGGAGTGTAGGTGGGTAATGAATCCGGCTTTGAAATCTTGACCGCGTAGTCCGGCTTCGTGCGCGGAGCGGACACATCCGAGTCCGAAGTCGATCATGTAAAACTGACCGCCGACTACCACGGCGCTGGCCATACCATTCTCTTTGCCACGAATCGCGGGCCCAGCAGCAGTTCCCAGCGTAATGAGTTCTGTTGAAAAAATATCTGACACGACAATGTTCCTATCGATGTGGTGATTGTGCTGCTGGACTAGGAGCCAATGTAGGCGTTGATGGTTCGGGGTTCTAGGTACTCATTGAGGCCCCAGCGGCCGCGTTCGCGGCCTAGGCCTGAGGTCTTCCAGCCACCGAAGGGGGCATCGAGTTCAACAACAGTGTGCTGGTTGATCCAGACTGTGCCTGATTCCAAACGATTCGCGTATCGTTTGGCACGGTCTAAGTCCTGGGACCATATTGAGGCGCCTAAGCCATACTGACCGGCATTGATCTGGTCGATCGTGCTGTCGACGTCGTCATAGGTGATAATCGGCAGTGCGCTGCCGAATTGTTCCTCATCTACCAGTGGCATACCGGCTTGTGCCTCCGCGATGATAGTCGGATCCATGAAGTAGCCTGGGAGGTCCGAGGAGTTTGATCCGCCGGTTAGGACACGTGCGCCGGATGAGACGGCATTATCGACGAGTGAGCGCACGATTGAACGTTGCGACTCATTGTGCATAGGCCCCATCGTGGTACCTTCGGTAATGCCGTGCCCCACGATGATGTTCTCGGCGTGTGCGGCTAGCGCTTCGGAGAGGTCTTTGGCGATAGAACGAGGAGCGTAGACACGCTTGACCGCCATGCAGACTTGTCCTGCATTGCGGAATGCGCTGTTCATGATGCTGTGTGCGGTGGTTTCGATATCGGCATCATCTAAGACGAGTGCTGCGTCGTTGCCACCGAGTTCTAGGGTGACGCGCTTGACGGTTTCGGCGGCTTGTGCAGCGACTGCCGTGCCGACCTCTGTTGACCCTGTGAAGGAAATCTTTCGGATTTCTGGCAGTGTGCTCAGGGCAACGTTGACGGTGCGGTTGCTGCTCGTGCGTACCTGCAGCACCCCTTCCGGGAGGACTTGGTTCAACAGTTCCACCAATGCAATGGTGGACAGGGGCGTGGTCGGTGAGGGTTTTGCAATGACAGTGCAGCCCGTCACCAGAGCTGGAGCGAGTTTTACTGATAAAAGTGAGATCGGGAAGTTCCAGGGTGTAATAGTCCCGACGATACCCACTGGACGGTGCTGGACTTCGACCTCACGGCCTTGACGCGATGGCAGAGTTTCAGACTCGTCCCAGGCCAAGTCCGCATAGTATTCGAAGAGGTCAGCTGCAACGTTGAACTCACCGATCGCTTCGGCCAATACCTTGCCCTGTTCTAAAGACAGGATTCGACCGAGACGACCTGCGTCGCTGCGAACCAGCCCTGCGATCTGACGGAGGGCGGCCCGACGTGCTTCGCGGTCGGAGGCCCAGCTAACGGTGCTCTCTTGGGCTCGTTTGATTGCGCGACGAACGTCGTCTTCCGTATGTTGGGGGGCTTCGCCGATGATTTCTAACGTCGCGGGATCGTAAACCGCGTAAGTTGGTGTTGCCATTGCACTACCTCCACTACTGTCATGTATTGACTCCAGTTTCACCATCACAAGGCGAGGTATCGAGAAGCTTTCCATTGGATGGAAAAAGCCGTGGTGAAATGGGCCACATCCCGCAGAATGCAGATATATCGTCATAAACGTCAACGTGACAGGAGTGCGGACTATGAGCACAAAGAACCCCAAACTAGTCGTTACCGGAGTTGCCTCAGGTATTGGAAAAGCAACCGCAAACGAGCTGCGATCACAGGGATATGAGATTCTTGGTGTGGATCGGGCCGCTGTGGAAAACTTCGACGGGGTCTTTATTCGGGGTGATCTGTCGACACAGAACGGTATCGTCAGTATCGCACAAAGCGTTGCAGAAGCTGCACCCGAAGGTATTCAGGGCCTAGCCAATATTGCTGGTGTTCCTGGGACCGCTCCGTCAGAGGTCGTCTTGAACATTAACGTCTTTGGCATGCGCGATTTGACCTACGCATTGCGTCCTCTGTTGCAGCCCGGAGCGGCCGTCGTGAATTTGGCTTCAGCCGTTGCGTACCAGTGGCGTGTGACCAAAGAGCGCTTGGCAGACTTTGCACTAGCTTCGGATCGCGAAGCAGCGCTCCAAACGGCACTAGCAGACCACGACATTGTGGAGAACTCGTACTTGTTCTCCAAACAGTGTGTGCAGCTGCTCAGTGAATATCTTGCGGCAGAATTTCTCAACGATGAGATCCGGGTCAATTCTGTGAGTCCGGGACCGGTCGAGACGCCGATCCTTGAAGACTTCAAAAACGACCACGGCCGGGAAAAAGTCAACTCAGCTGCCCAAGTTATCGGTCGCTTTGGTACCCCCGCGGATATTGCCCGGTGTGTGGCTTTTGCCTTCACCCCGGCGGCCGCATGGATCAATGGAACCGACCTTCGCGCTGATGGTGGATTGACCGCCTATCGTGAAACAGCAGCGATGCGAGCAGCCCAAGCAGCTCCCGC
>DXCT01000068.1 GCA_019115865.1 Candidatus Yaniella excrementavium
CCGGTTACCGAACCGATGGTTGCCCACAGGATGCCGGCGGCCGGTGTAAACGTACCATTGGCCGCGGTGAACCCTGCCATGGCCAGGAACAGTTCGGACGGGATGGGCGGAAAAACGTTTTCAACGAACACTGCTATTCCCAGCCCGATGGGGCCCAGGGCTTCCATGACGGCCATGAGGAGGTCGCCCAACCAGCCGTACGAGACATCTTCAGTCATAGGTCCATGATAGGGATCGTCTCTTGGATTTGCGTGAACGCGTTGGGCTAGCCCCCGGTCGGTTGCAGTACGAGGGTGTCTTCCCAATGTTGCTCGAGGACATCAGCAGAGTAGTGCCACGGGTACTGCTCACCGCGGGCCCAATCTTCTGCCTGGTCCGTATAGTTTGGGTGGAACGCATGCCCGCTGGTACCGGTGAGGTTGTGCCATACAGAGTTGTCCCAGTCATCGACGTCGACCACCATGCGCATGGACGGCACGGTAGTCGTGGCATAGCCTTCATCTAGATCCCAACCGGTGGCATTGACGACACCAGAACCACCACCAACGGGATAGGGTCCGCGGTTGAAGAGTGCCTCGATGGGGCCGATGCCGCTGGTGCCGAAGGACTCGTGGATGAGCGTCAGAGCATGGAGGTCGCCCCAGTTCCAGTCCTGACTGTTTGAACCTTGTTCGTCGGCGAGCTCCGCGTAGGCCGTAACGGCGGCATCGGTGAGCAGTTGTTCTTGGGAATCACCCCACCATGGGCTTTCTGGGTCCTCGAGTTGGGCTTTGAAAAACACTGCATACCGTGATTGATCGTCTCGTGGGATATCGGTTTCTTGGCTTCGGACCATCGCGTGGGTGACATGATTCCACAGCACGTTGGCAAACGCTGCGCCGGCAGAATCCGGGTCATTTTGGCCGTCCCAGTCCGCTAGCAATGCTATGGCTTCTTGTACTTCGGCATCATCCACGTCGATCGATGCATAGGCCTCTTGTAGTGCATCGGCTGCTGGAAACTCGTTGTCCATGTGCAGTTCCGCCATATCGTCGACGGTCACTGAGCCAGCCTCGAGCTTCGCCTCAAGCTCTTCGACAATGCGAGCCGCCCGGTGACCGTAGTCCCAGTCGCGGCTCAAGAAGTGCTCGTAGTCGTCGGTGACGATCGCGTTATTGGCGGTGACAATATATCCGGAGTCTGGGTTATAGCTCACCGGGTGTTGGTCAAAGGGGATGGTGCCCTGCCAATCGTAGGCACTATCCCAGCCGGGTTGCGGCAAGAAGCCATCTCCGGCACCCCGAATCGGAAGTTTGCCGGGTGCTTGATACCCGATATTGCCCTGCCGGTCGGCGTACACCAGGTTTTGTCCCGGCACCTCAAACTCTGAGGCTGCTTGTCGCAAATCGCCAAAATTTTCTGCGCGGTTGAGGGTGAAGATCGCTTGGGCAGTCGTGGTGACGTCCAGTGCGGTCCAACGCAAACTCAGCTCAAACTCGCCGGGCGGAATCTCGGCATCATCCAGCGCATCGGTCGGCGGGTTGATGGTGATCATCGTGAAGTCGCGTTGTAGGTCAGACAAGATGGGGCCGTGGTGGGTCGATCGAACATCCAACAACACGTCGTCGCCGCCGGCGACCTCGAGTGTTTCTTGCCGAGTTTCGACCGGACGTTTCTCGCCGTCGTGCCAGTACTCATCACCCTCGACGCGTTCCACATAGAGGTCAGCGACGTCGGTGGTCAGGTTGGTAAAGCCCCACGCAATGTCTTGGTTGTGCCCGATGACGATGCCGGGCAGCCCAGAGAATCCGAAGCCGCTGGCATCATAGGGGCACTCCTCGCTGACTTCTGCACAACGCAGGTGCATTTGATGCCATACCGATGGCAGCGAGGCGCCCAAGTGTGGATCGTTTGCCAGCAGCGGCAACCCGGAGTCGGTGTGCTCCCCGGAAACCACCCAGGAGTTGGAGCCGATACCTTCCCCGACGTTGGGCATCAGCCCATCTACCGCAGCAAGCACGTCGTGTAACTGGTCTGCTTGGATCGAATTGTCGTCCCAGGCTATACCTGCAGGCTGTTGCACGGCCGCTTCTGCTGGAGCTTGTGGGTCGGCAGCTTCATCTCCAGCAGCGTCACCGGAAGACTCTGGAATATCGGCGTTACCAATGCCTGAGCCATCTGGATCTTCCGCCAGAATGACCGGGTGCTCATCAAATGGATACTCCGGATACAGCTCGCCGAGGGCCTCATCGTCGAGGCGCTGGGTGAGCAACGCGCGGGTTGTTTCATCTTCAATATTGGTCCGCAGATCCCAGGCCATAGCCTTCAGCCAAGCTACCGAGTCCACGGGTGTCCACGGTTCGGGTTCATAGTCGCTATTTTGCAGACCCAGAACCGTGTATTCCAAGGCCAGTTCACCGCCCTGGCGGTCAGCAAGATACGCATTGACGCCATCGGCATAGGCCTCATAGTAGGCGCGCTGGCGATCCGGGAGTGCCTCGACCTCTTGCTCGGCAATCCCGTGCCAGTCCAGTGTGCGTAGGAACTTATCGGTCTCCAGTTGGGAGGCTCCGAACAGTTCGGAGAGTCGCCCGCTGGTCATGTGGCGGCGGAAGTCCATTTCCCAGAAGCGATCCTGGGCGTGGACCAGTCCTTGGGCGAAGAAAAGATCGTGTGAGGTCTCGGCCGTGACCGTTGGGATACCGTGAGCATCCCGCTGTACCGTCACCTCGTGTTCAAGCCCGGCGACATCCAGTGTGCCTTCGGTATCGGGAAATGCTCGGAAGACGGACCAAGTGACGAAGCCTCCAAGCGCTAGAGCAAGAACAACGAGTGTCGAGAAGGTACCGAGGATGAGATTGCGTAAGCGACGCCGTTTGCGCGCGGGGCGCACTGATTTTGTTGCCATGACGTGGGCCTTTACTTGTGAGGTGAGTGCAAACTCCCTCTAGGCTACGTGACCCAGGACACTTCTGCGATTCGGGCGACTGTATCGGCGATTTCACTTCTGCGGGGTGATTTTATTGGCCCCTGTCGGTGTGCTGACATTATCAGCGGCCATTGTCGGACTCGAGATCAGTAAGTACAGAAGTCGCAAATGCTGCTGCTCAGCTGCCTGTCGTCACTCATTCAAACCCACAGACGCCAGCTTGTGCTGGAGCAGCCGCCATTGTGGAAGATAGGTGCCACTCTTCTCCTTGATTTCAAACTTATTTGGCAGGTGGATCACCGCGCAAGGGTCAATTTGCAAAGCCGTAGACTCGATAACGTTTCTTCTAGATGTCTAAATCCAGCACTTCAGCCAACGGGCTGATGCAGCTGTTTAATGTCAGCGCGGGTATGCCCTAATCTGAAACGCTCCCCTAGCGTTTGACGCTAGTCTCTACCGGTACCTCGAATCGATAGAGTACGGGTTCGCCATTGCTAAGACCAATGAAGATTGGTCTACCGATCGGGGTCCACCCCCGATCCCACGCCTCGTTCGTCACTTCTTCCTCCAGCACGCCATGCCGTTCACCTCGCTGGTAAAGCGCCAAAATACGTTTCGCTTCGATGTGATCTGTTGCTTCAATTTCTATCGGGATCCTGGGCATGGCCTAATTTTATTTCTACATGCAAGTAGTTCATACTGCTCAAACAGGTATACCTTAGGGTAGACGCGCACGGTGGCCCAGTTTTAGCTGTCGTTTCGTGACGCTACTTCGCGGAAAACTCGACAATCTCGCGGGCCAGATGTTCCGGCTGTTCGAGAGCTGCAAAGTGACCGCCACGTGTCATAACCGTCCACCGGCGGATGTTGGCGAAGTTGTGCTCGGCCAGTGGCCAGTCGCCATGCCGTTCGCCGAAATATGGCCAGAACGATGAGCCGAGGACCCAGGTAAACCAATAAAACGCTTGCACTTATAAGTGTAAAACGGCTATTCTGAAGCTAGTACCGCGCGTGCGCGGAGTTCACGCCACAGTGCAAGGAGAAATGATGGCAACCGCCACACCAGACCGAATCACTATCGGGAGGGAAGCTCTCAGAGAAGCTCGCGAAGCGGACCAAGCAGATCTTCGCAATTCCGCCCTAGTGCTTCGCCTCGCGGATGGTAGTGAGCAAGTTCTTCCTGCCCATTTACAAGAGGTGCTGTTAGACACTTTGAAAGCTCTTGCCGATACCGGCGAGGTTTTCATTGGGAAGATGCCAGAGGAGCTGACCAGTACCGTTGCAGCTGACACCCTAGGCGTGTCCCGGCCGACATTAATGAAGTGGGTCAAAGAAGGAATAATTGAGTCCTACAAAGTCGGTTCGCATGCGCGCTTCCGACGTGAAGATGTTCTTGTCCTAAAGGAACAGCGAGCCAAAGCCCGTCGGGAGGCGTTCAATGAACTACGAGCAATGGACGCCGAACTAGACGAGATGTTTGAGGACTAGTTCTAAACCACTAATGCCAGAACAGCTATCAAGCGCGTTGGGTCACCTTGGCTTATAGGAGGACCCAACGCGCTTTTTGTGATGCCAACGTTTTCTATAGCAAAACGCTGATGGATTGGCTCTTCTTTTTGAGAATAGAAAACGAGGGCATGTTTCAGCTTCACTCCACAGAAGATGTCTTTGCTGAAGTAGCTTCAAATATGCGGAAGAACCATTCTCGCCTGCAGGGATACGTGGTCCGGCGTCGAGTTGAACTGATGCGGGAAATCGTTGATGAAGTGTTAGATACTTTTCCAAGTGACTTACCGTTTACTGGTACCGACGAAGATGATTACCACATTCATGCCGCTGCAACAGCGTGTCAAGCAGATCTACTGCTCACAGACAACGACCCTCAGGACATCACTACTAACGAAGAAGTGCATTACGAAACCATCTCTCCAGACGATTTTTGTTCTTGTCACCAAATCCGCACCCCTCGGATGCTGCATCCTATTGTCAAATACCAAATAGAGTATTGGGACAAGAAGCCCGATCATATGCAGTTAGACAAGGCGCTCCGAAATGCAGGATGCTTAGATTTTGCAAGTATAGTTCTGCAAACTTTACAAAAAATGTCTCGAATGAACGAAATCTAGGCTGGAGCCAGGGAATAAGATCCCTATATCTATCGAATCGTAATTCTTGGCGTTCCAATTCTGTTCGACAACGTCTCCTAGATCCAAACGCTTTATCAGCTTCCCGACCCAAGGGGTCGTGTGTTTAAACCAGCTTAGGGTCCATTGCTAAAGGATTGTAGTGCTGAGCGAGTGATCGTTCTGGGTACAGTGCACGTGCTTGAAGAACTTTCTGGCCTGCCTAGGCAATCGCTGCTCGATCTATGGCGGTGTTCACTCTGGGGCTCATCTTCAAAGCGGCCTTTGCACGTACACTCTCTGTTCAGAGATGAGACATGATGTTGGGTTTCATGTTTCGTTGGCTGTCGCCGTGTTCCGTCGTGCAGCTAGCCACACTGCCAACGGTCCGATGAACGGAACTAAAAACGCAACGATGATACCGGCTAAGCGTGCAAGAGGACTCACCGTCTTCAGCTTGGGCAGCCAGAATAGTAAGAACACAAACATCACAAGATGAACAGCGCCCACAAGGATAGCGATCCACTCCACGGTGGACGGTATGAGCGGGGAAGCTGCCTGAAAAATAGGTGCATCGATTATCAGCCGAATGATAAATATCCTCTCCTAAACTCGCCTATGATGAACGATGTTGGAGGGGGTGGTCACAGCAACGCTGAGATGCCTGATGGGTGATTATCGTTGCTTATGCGAAGAGTGGGGGCGAAACAGTAGAAACAGACCCCAAGCCAATACGACGGTGCTCAAAATGATGATGACCCAAGACGCACCCGACGATTCTCCATCAGTGCTATCGAGCAGCAGTAGCTGCGCAGAGATGGTCAGTAACATGGAAACGACAACTAGGCCGCTGACGACTCGAGAAGGCTTATTCTTCGCGTTGAACCGCATGAGGCACATATTAGCAGTCTGGCCATTATGCCCCGAGTACAGCGCTCAAGAGGCTCGAACGAATAGTTGCAGGCGTTAAGTCGTTGTGACCTTATCAAATAAGGCCACGGGGGCAATCCGTCCGGTTCAGCCCTGCGTCCAACCGAGCATACCCAATTAGACGTTTCTGTCAGTCTTTCTGTGTAGCACTGCGAAACCGTTGGCGACAGCCAAACGAAGTAGTTCATTCAGATGCGGCCTGTGTTCGGTTGCGAACGCTCCACCGGAGAGAGTCACTGGATCCTGAATTTCTCTGAGTCGAAACTAGCCAGACAGAAAGCTAATGCGCAGTGAAAAACCTGGTAGAATGCCAACGCTATCTGAATCTTAAGTATAGGAAGAATCAATGCTGATCTACGACCGTTTCTCGCACCTTCTCGTGCGCTGATGTCGTAGCAGCTTGCCCATAGGCTCCGCCGTCAGCGCTTCCGCTGACAAGTTGGAGCTATATGTTTATACCCCAAGACTCTGCCGTAACCCTTACAGAAGTATCGTTTGAATGGTCTGATGGTACCGAGGTATTCCACGACCTGAACGCCACATTCAGAACTGGACGCACTGGCCTGATCGGCGCCAACGGCACGGGAAAAACTACCCTACTGAAACTCATTTGCGGTGCGCTGACCGCAACTTCCGGATCGATTCAAGTCACTGGACGTGTCGGTTATCTTCCTCAAAATCTCAACCTCAATACTGAATCTACCGTCGCCGAGCTTTTGGGGATTCAGCAGAAACTCCACGCACTACGTGCCATTGAATCTGGGGAGGTTCACGAAGGCTATTTCCAAACGCTTGGGGATAGTTGGGATATCGAGGCCCGGGCACGCGCTGTTCTGGACAGTATCGGGCTATACGACATCGATCTTGACCGTAAAGTCAAAAGCCTATCTGGCGGTGAAGCAATGCTTGCTGCGCTTGCCGGACTACAGCAGGACGAGCACGAAATCGTGCTGCTTGATGAACCGACAAACAACCTTGACCGGGAGGCCCGCCAGAAACTTTACGATGTCATTACTGCATGGCGTGGAAATCTTATCGTCGTGAGTCACGATGTCATGCTGCTTGACCTCATGGATGATACGGCTGAACTCCAGGCTGGGTCATTGACAGTATTCGGCGGAAACTACAGTGCGTATCAACGATACCTGGCGCAAGAGCAATCCGCGGCTGAGCAGGCGCTGCGTACCGCTGAACAAAAAGTCAAAGTCGAAAAGCAACAACGCGCTGAAGCGCAGATCAAACTGGCACGTCGTCGACGGTATGCGCAAACGGACTTCGAAAATAAGCGCAAACCCAAAATCGTCATGAACCAACGTAGAACCGAGGCGGAGGTTTCCGCAGGGAAATTGCGAGGCATGCACGATGAGAAACTTGAGGCCGCGCAGCTTGAAGCGAAGGAGCAAGCTGCACGAATCAGACGTGACCTGCACATTAGAATCAATCTTCCAGATCCACAGGTCGCTAGTAGAAGACAATTGGCTGAGTTCCGCAACAGCGACGATAGCGGATTTGTAATGTACGGACCTGAGCGTCTAGCCCTTACTGGTCCCAACGCAATAGGCAAAACACGTCTGCTCGAGACTTTAGTGATTCCCAGTAGTGCAAAAAAGGGACTACCCTATGCGATACGACACACAGACCGTATTGGGTATTTACCGCAACGACTCAGCCATCTCAATAATGAGGCCAGCGTATTCGAGGCCATACGAGACGCGACACCTGATACCCCTCCAGAAGAGGTGCGTGAAAACCTGGCACGGCTTTTGTTTCGTGGTGACACCATCCATCAGCGCATCGGAACGCTTTCTGGAGGGGAACGCTTCCGAGTGGCGCTTGCCCGGTTACTCCTGTCTGAACCACCACATCAGCTCCTAGTACTGGACGAGCCCACGAATAATCTCGACCTGGATAGTGTCAACCAACTTGTAGACGCGCTTAGTACGTACCGCGGGGGCCTCATCGTTGTGAGCCATGACGATGCGTTCCTGAAACGTCTCAATATCACTACATGGCTGACTCTCAACGCGGATGGCCTACATGCTAGGCAACCTACCGGACCAAAGGAGACGTGATGTTTAATATTCCAAACCCCGATCACCGGAATCCTTCCACCAGACCCGATCTTTCCAATGTCATCTTCCTAAAGAATGATGTAGCTTCTTCATTGATCGAAGTCGGTGACTTTACCTATTACGATGACGAAGGGTTTCGGCCAGCGTTTGAACAGGCCAATGTGAAATACCTCTATGGACCTCAGCGGTTGATTATCGGCCGATTCACCGCAATCGGACCTGGTGCAACGTTTCTGATGCCGGGTGGGAACCACCCCATGATCGGACCTTCAACCTATCCCTTTACAATGTTTGGCGGCACCTGGGCCGAAAACACGCTCGAAACCTTTATGTCGATCCAACAATCAGGTGACACGGTGATTGGCAATGATGTATGGGTCGGACGCGAAGCCACGATCATGCCGAGCGTCACAGTGGCAGACGGGGCAGTGATCGGAGCGCACAGCGTCGTGACGAAGGACGTCGCTCCATACGAAATCGTTGCAGGAAATCCCGCAAGAACTATCCGAAGACGCTTCAACGACGAGGATATCGCGCGGCTCACCGCAGCAAAATGGTGGGACTGGCCAATCGAGAAGATTACCGAACATGCGGCAACGATTATGTCTGGCACTCCAAACGAGATCGAGCAGTTAGCATCAAACTAAATTATGCTCACAAGCGTGCGACGAGACTCATAGAGAGCCTCATTGACAGGTGTCCTCCTACCAAAAGTTCAATAGTGTTCCCATCAAAGAGGACTGGTCACCGGCGTATACCCTGTTAGACACTTGAATCAGAGCCACTGTTATGGTGCGATTTTGCAACCGTCGTGGCTCAGCTCACGATGTACTACGGTGGGTGCATAGACCCTATGCTGTTGATCCTGCCGGGTGGACTCATT
>DXCT01000069.1 GCA_019115865.1 Candidatus Yaniella excrementavium
CAAATGGATGGGGCCCTGATCGCGCCAACGCGCTCGCAGCTCATTGACGACGGCATACAGTGCCGCGGCAATTTGCTGGGTCGAGGTACCCAGCACACGTACGGCCAGTCCCGGCCCCTCCACCAGCGTGATGCCAAATCGGGCGCTGGGCGGCACATGTTCCGGCTGGTTTGCCGGGGTCATGGCGTCGGTGTCTTCGAGTACCTCGGCAATGTGCTCGCGTAGTTCGGCCACCAGCTGGGCATCAATGCGTGCATCGACGGCCAGCAGAGAGCCCAGATGACTTCGCCCGTCCATATGCAGCATCGAACGGACCGGTGCAGCGTCATCATCGGGCCTGACGATCAGGTTATCCACGATCACCGGACGCCCGTGGATGCGAACTTCCTGGCGCAACTGCAGCTGATCGTATTTGAACAGCGTGCCATCCGGAGCCCAACCGGGCGTCACAATCTCGGTGCTGAGAAAACTGGCCGATGGGTCCATCTCGACCACGGTGTCCTGGATATAGTGCGCATCGCGATAGGCGATGAGCTGATCCGGAACGTATTCCAGTACGGCGTCGGGACCCAGCCGGAACGTTGAGTGCTGATAGGCGGGCTCTTGGGGGGTCTTATACACCTTGGTGGCCGATTGACTGGTTATCGTGGCCGATGAGCCACCGGCAACTTCGATGTCGATGGCGTAGACGTCGCCGCCCAGATATCCCCCGCCAGGATTCACAATCGTGTAGGAAACCTGGCCCGTATCGTCGAGATAGTGGGGACGCAGTACGCGCAGGGCACCCTGAAAGTATTGTTGCCGAGCAATCGCCCGACCAGCGCGCTCTTCGATAACCATGCGCAGCTGGCCGACGGGATTGTCGGTTGCAGGACGAGCGGTCACTGGGCCAGATCTGCCATCATGACGTCTTTGCGGATCCAGTTCAGGATCGCGTCGAGCCCGTCATCGGTCTTGAGGTTGGTGAAGGAAAACGGTTTGTCACCGCGGAACTCCAGGGAGTCCTTTTCCATGACGGACAGATCAGCGCCGACGTAGGGTGCGAGGTCGGTTTTGTTGATGACGAAGAAGTCAGATTTGATCATGCCCTGACCGGCCTTGCGAGGAATCTTCTCACCCTGGGCGACGTCGATGATGTACATCGAGAAGTCCACGAGTTCGGGGCTGAAGGTCGCCGAGAGGTTATCGCCACCGGATTCAACGAACACAATGTCGAGGTCCTCGTGGCGGCGCTTGAGCTCTTTGATGGCCGCTTCGTTCATCGAGGTGTCTTCGCGAATCGCGGTGTGCGGGCAGCCACCGGTTTCAATACCGATAATGCGGTCCAGGGGTAGCACGCCGTCGGCGGCCAGAATCTTAGCGTCTTCGATCGTGTAGATGTCGTTGGTGATCGCGGCCATCGAAAACTCATCGGCCAGGGCGCGAGTGATGCGTTCAATCAGCTGGGTTTTTCCGGCACCGACGGGTCCGCCGACGCCAATTCGTACTGGTTTCATGGTGTTGCTCCTTACCGATTTACGTTGACTGTGCGGGTTACGACATGAACATGCGTGCCCGTTGGGTTTCGTGCATCATCTGTGCGATTTCCAGGCCGGGCGCACTGGCCCCCAGATCGTTCTGGTCAAGCTGAAACACGACGTCGACGACCTGAGGAATCACGTCCCGGAGACCGGTGAGTACCTGCTGGCCGGCATTTTGTCCCAGCGGAATCGACCGGATAGCGTTCTGGGTCAGCGCAGTGGCCAGTTGCATCAGATAGGCGGCCACGGCTTGGCGCACCGAAACTCCGACTGCCGCAGCGGCCAGGCCGAACACCACGCTGGCATGCCCGTGACACTGGTGAGCCTCAATCGCAGCGCGATAGTGCCGCAGCGCCGTCGTCTCATCAATGGCGACCTCGACAATCGTGTTCATTCGTTGCCCCATCGAGGTACCGGCGTCACGAATCTGCTGGGGGATCGCCGAGGCATACAGCAGCTGATCCAGGTGCACGATGCGGTCGTGAGCATCATCGGCGGCGGCCTCGTGCGTCAACCTCACGGCCAACCCCTCGGTGTAGGCCATCTGGTGCAGGTAGCCGGTGGCCCAGGCCGTATAGCTGGACGCCGAATCAACCGTGCCGCGCTGCTGATAGGTCTCCATACCAAATGAGTGGCTGAAGGAACCGGTGGGCAGCGCCGAATCTGACAGCTGCATAATGGTGAGCAGCCCGGCCAACCCGGTCTGCGCCAGATCAGTGGGAGTGTTCGGCATGGCGGAAAGCTGCGGGCATGACGCGCTGCTCGCGGGTTGCAGGGATATTATGTTCGGTCAGGAAGTCCTCGACCGTATGATCGTAGCGCACCACCATCGCGGCCCGAGCGTACTCAGATTCCGGGCCGAAGAACTGGGCCTGGAGGTGACGGTTGCCCAGACTGTGGGCCACGAATGCCATGGTTTTTAAATCCTGTGGCGCAATGACCAGCACATCGGTGGGTGCCGCTTCAACGGTGATCAACGTGTCCTCGTCGAGGTGCACAATATCACCGTCGTGCAGTTCTTGATTATTGGCCAGTTGCAGGCCGATTTCCCGACCAGAGGTGGTGGTGAGTCGCTGGACGCGTTTGAGCAGTTGCTCGTTGTCCAGCAGCACACGGTCTTCGGTGAGTTTGGCGAGCCGATCGGCAGAAAGCTCTGCCCGGTTGCCAAGAATCTCATGAACAATCATCGAATCTCCCAGGGTTAGAAGAGGAAGTAGCGCTGCGCCATCGGTAGGGTATCCGCGGGCTTTGAGGTCACGTGTTCGCCGTCGACACGTACTTCATACGTTTCGGGATCGACCTCGATCTGCGGGGTGGCACCGTTGAGCTTCAAATCAGCCTTGGTCAACTCGCGCATATTCTTGGCTTCGGCAACCGAACGCCGCAGACCCAGACGCTCTGGGACGTCGTCCTCAAGGGCAGCGGTTGGTAGGAAGGTCAGCGATGAATCGTGCACGGCATTGCCCATCGCCCCGAAGTTATAGCGCATGGTACGCGGCTGCGGAGTCGGAATCGAACCATTCGAATCGCCCATCAGCGCCTGCGCAATCTGGCCGCCTTTGAGTACTAGCTGCGGTTTGACGCCGAAGAACGCCGGATCCCAGAGCACCAGGTCCGCGAATTTGCCGACCTCAACGGAGCCCACCGTATCGGCGATGCCGTGGGCGATCGCCGGGTTGATCGTGTACTTAGCAACGTAGCGTTTCAGCCGTTCGTTATCGCCGACCTTCGGGTCATTGTCGAAGCGGCCGCGCTGCTGTTTCATCGCATTGGCAACCTGCCAGGTGCGCAGCGCAACCTCGCCGACGCGGCCCATGGCCTGTGAATCCGAACTGGTAATCGAGAAGACGCCGAGATCCTGAAGCACATCTTCGGCACCAATGGTCTCGTGGCGGATTCGCGAATCCGCAAACGCGACGTCTTCTGGAATATCCGGGTTCAAGTTGTGCGCGACCATGACCATGTCGAGATGCTCATCCACCGTATTGCGGGTGTAGGGCAGGGTCGGGTTGGTCGAAGCCGGCAGTACGTTGGACAGCCCGGCCATGCGAATAATATCCGGGGCGTGGCCGCCACCGGCACCTTCGGTGTGGAAGGTGTGGATCACACGACCGGCAATCGAACGAATCGTGTCTTCCACGAAACCGCCCTCGTTCAGCGTATCGGCGTGGATGGCCACCTGAATATCCATCAGATCCGCGGCCGTGAGCGCGCGGTCAATCGAGGAGTGCGTGGCACCCCAGTCTTCGTGGAGTTTCAGCCCGATGGCACCGGCGCGAATCTGCTCGGTCAACGGATCGACGGCGCTTGCGTGACCCTTACCCAACAGGCCGATGTTGATCGGCAGGTTGTCCATAGCCTGCAACATTTTTGAAATATGCCACGAACCCGGCGTCACCGTCGTCGCATTTGAGGCGTCCGATGGTCCGGTACCGCCACCAATCAGTGTGGTGGTGCCGTTGGCCAGGGCCACTCCAACCTGGTCGGGGTTAATAAAGTGCACGTGGGTGTCGATCGCCCCGGCGGTGAGGATCTTGTGTTCGCCCGAGATGACGTCGGTGGCCACGCCTACGGGGATGGTTACGCCATCTTGTACCAGCGGGTTCCCAGCCTTACCGATGCCGAAAATATGCCCATCGCGCAGTGCGACATCGGCCTTATAAATCCCCGTATAGTCCAGGACCACCACGTTGGTGATGACGGTATCCGGAATGCCATCTTCGCGGAGGCGTTGACCGTTCTGGCCCATCCCGTCGCGAATGACCTTGCCGCCACCAAACGAAACTTCCTCACCGTAATTGGTGTAGTCGTATTCAATCTCTGCTAGGAGATCGGTGTCAGCCAACCGGATCGCATCGCCGGTGGTGGGGCCGTACATTTCCGCATACTGTTTGCGGCTCATCTGAAAACTCATGAACGATCCTCCTCGTGGCGGCGGTCTTGTTCGATCTGACGGGCAGCAGCAGCCTTGGAACCACTGATTGTCGAGTTCGTCTGCACGTCTTCATTGGCATCAAACTCTTCATCCGTGGCACTTGAGTTTTTGACCGGCGATGTCGTCTCGGTCTGCTCGCCGCCAACCTTATCCATGCCAGACTTGGCGCTTTGAGCCTCGCGCTGCTCCTCGTGGCGATCCTTCAGATCGGCATCACGGGCAATGTCGTAGCCGGCTGAACCGCCAATGGCTTCGGTTGAGAACATCGACACCGTTGAACCAACTGAGCCATTGATCTCATCGCGCAGCCCGAAGATCATGCGTTCCCCACCGATCTCCACCAGGTGCACGCTGCGGGCATCGCCGGGTTCAAAACGCACTGCGGTACCGGCGGGGGAGTCCAAGCGCATGCCCCGAGCCGCCAGCCGGTCAAATTCCAGTTGCGGATTCGTTTCAGCGAAATGATAGTGCGAACCCACCTGTACCGGACGGTCGCCGCGGTTGATCACATTAATAATTCGCGTCGCTTTATCAGCGTTACACGTAATGGGTTCCTGGGCCGTAATGTACTCACCGGGAATCATGACAGACACCTCCGCCTTATCGAATGGGGTTGTGGACGGTCACAAGTTTGGTGCCGTCTGGGAACGTGGCTTCGACCTGAACATCCGGGATCATTTCCGCCACCCCGTCCATCACGTCTTCGCGCGACAACACGGTGGCGCCATCGTTCATCAGCTCCGCGACGGTCTTGCCCTCGCGTGCTCCCTCGAGTAGCTCGGCCGTTATCAGGGCCATAGCTTCTGGATGATTGAGCTTCAGGCCTTTTTCTCGACGACGGCGGGCCAGGTCAGCGGCCACGACGATCAGCAGTTTCTCCTGCTCACGCGGAGTCAAATGCATCGCATATCCTCTCGATCAACAACGACAGCCTCCCGATCGGAAACCACGGGACGGCAATCTGTTTCCTTTCGTAGCGTAGCTGATTTGATGCCAATTATCTCGGGCGTGGCGACGGTTCACTCTGGCATACCTACCCACCAAGTAGAGTTACAGAATCGTGGATATTCTTAGTCAGTAGGTGTGATTTTTGTGGATCCGTTTCGCTTCACTCTGCGTCAGTTGCAGCACTTCATTGCCGCTGCAGATGCCGGAACGGTCACCGCCGCTGCCCAACAGGTTCATATCTCGCAGGCCGCAATGTCGCAGTCGCTCAATGAACTTGAACGCTCCGTTGGTCAACAGCTCATGGTGCGCACTCGGACCCACGGCATACGGTTGACGTCCTCGGGCCGCCGATTCCTCGCCGATGCGCGTGAACTTGTGGGTCGCGCGGCTGACGTGCAGCAGGTCATGAGTGACCGCTCCGATGAACTCATCGGCCCGCTGGATATCGGGTGTTATGCCGCGGTCGCCCCGTTTTGGGTGCCATTTATTGCCGAACGATTCGTCGTCCCCAACCCCAACGTCGACGTCCGCATTACGGAGGGCGACGGCAAAGCCCTTCAACAGCAAATGCTGGAGGGTCGATTCGACGCAGTCTTTACCCACACGGGCCACCTGCTCGACGGTGTACGCCATCAGCTGATCCGACAAGGCCAAGGATACGCGCTCGTCTCGCCGTCGCATCGGCTGGCTGACCGCAAAAGTGTTCGGGTCGAAGAGTTTGGCGACGACCCATTCGTGCTGCTGGATGTTCCCGCCGTGCGTGAAAATCAGCTGCCCAAGCTTCGAGCCAAAGGCCTCGCGCCGAATATTGCCTGGCGCTCGAGCAGCTTTGAAGCCGTGCGCGGCATGGTTGCCCGCGGATTAGGTTTTACTGTGTTGGTGCAACGCCCGCCCGTTGATATTTCTTATGATGGTCTGCCACTGGTGGCTCTTCACCTCGAGGATTTTGAGCCCAGCGATATTTGCATCGCCTTTGTTCAGGAGCGGCGCAGCCGTCGACTTCAGGAACTGATTTCGGTTTGCCAGGCCGAGGCCGAGCGGCTAGATGCTGCAGCTCTCAAATTCCAAGACTCTCAGGGTGACTAAGAGCCCCTTCTGTTCAATACCGGTGGGCTGCAGAGCCCCAGCTGTGTTTCCGCTGCTGCCTAATTGAGTGCACCCAAAATCGACGCCCTTCTTTGGGGCAAACACTGCGCACCGGATAGGAAAGTGCTGTGCAGCTACAAAAAGCGGTGCAGATGAACAAGCCGTGTCCGTCAAAATGTGGATATCTTTCCTTTCTTGAGTTATCCACAAAATCAAAGACACAGAACACAGTTTTATACACTAATGGTAAAGGGTTTTAAAATTTCAAAAACAATTAATAAATCTATTTAAAGCACATCAAAAGTCTTGTTATAAGTCGTGTGTTTGGCTAGAATAGAGGCACGAATTATCCACTACTACTGCTCCGTCTACTGAGTTTCCCTGTTCGCTCTCGAGGTTCTTATCGTCTGTTAATTTCACATGAGGAGGCACGGCATGGACTTGCCGTCATTGTTGCCAAAGTTGGGCACTCCAGTGCCCACGGACGTGTTGAATCTCGACAAGATCTCTGATGCGTCCCAGGGTGAGCTATTACACGCGGGGGTGCAGTTGATCATGATGGCCACCAAACGGATGGCCGAACCAGCCTCTTTCCATGACATCCCGACATATCGAAGCTCCTCTGGTGGTGACTGGACCGGCTTTCAGCCCAGTCAGCAGGGAGTGTCGAAAGACGGCGAACCGCCAGCAAAGACTTGCGACGCAGAAATGGTGGTGCCGGAACAGTATTATGACACCGTCCAGGCATTGGGGCTGATGCTAGGTCATCTTGAGAATTTGACCGAGGCTGCGAATACGATTTTCGCTGGTTACGTGGGCAAAGCAATGAGGCAACAGGCCCTATATCTCGGTACGCCAGTAGAAGCGGTCCCATTTCGCGACGAAAACGAATACTTGCGCCAAACCAGACTGTGGTCAGCGCCTAAAGCTAAGAAACACATTGAGCGAATCCCGCTCTTGACGTATACGCCTGGTGGCGACCCCGGCAATTTATTCTGCCAACCCACGTATCCAGAGATAGCGACTTCCTTCGTGGCAGGCCGACTATCAGGGGAAATCGCGGACCGAATCGTAAATATGCACCATAAGCTCGCCGAGTATTCGGAACAGGTCGGTGAATCCACCGGGTACATGAAACAAGTGTTACAAGCCTTTCAGCCAACCCTTGTGGAAGCCGGTGAGACATCCACACCAGAGGCATTCAACGGCGCCCGCAAAACATGGATGGACCAACTCGCACATGCCATTAATGCTGATGGCCCATCTCCGTCTCAAGCACTGCGAAAACCGCCGGACAATGCGATCAAAACCAAGAACTTACCCGGTGGCGGGGGCAGGATCTGGATGGATGCTACGCCAGAGCTCTTTCATCAGTTCAAGAATTTCAGTCTGCACATGCTCAAAGCCAGTGGCGGGGAAGTCAAAGTCCCCAAAGACCTCATTGGCCTGATTCGACCTACCAGCGCCGCTACTGGGTCAGACGACGGCGGTCCATTGCCAGAGAATCTTGATGAGCTGCCCACCTTTGATAACGCCGACCGGACGATGGGCGAGGACGATCAGGGTCAGCCCTACACTGCTCAAGAACTTCACGACATAGATCCCTTAACTGCGGGGCAAAAAATCGGCGCCCTGTTGATTGGAATGTTCCGCACCCTGCTGCGAATGGACCCGGCAGAAGTCGGAATTAAACGTTCCCACGGCGCCTCCGCCCAATTAGTCATCGTTCAGGACGTAGAGACAGCATACAAAACGCTCGGCGTGCCACCATTGCCGCCCGATGCAAGACGCCCAACCGGCCTCGACGGGTTTATTCCACCGCTCATACGACATCCGAACGCCCCAGGCAATAAGGCCTCATCAGTGGACAGCACTGCAGAGACACGAAATCAACCTTTAAAGTCATGGACCCCATTCCGGTCCGAAGCTGTAGACACCGGACCCATCCACCCCGCCGACGCTGAGATCCTATGTTGCGACAGTGAGCTGGTTGGCCAAATTTGGGATAGCCAAGACACAGTGCTGAAACAGAAGCGCACCCAACGACTTTTCACACCAACTCAACGACGTGCCATTCTCGCCAGGGACCGTGGATGCCAAATCCCAGGCTGCACCACCCCGGCAATATTGTCTGACGTCCACCACATCAAAGAATGGCTTGGCGGCGGCACCACTGACGAAGAAAACGCTACGACCATCTGCGGACCACACCATACCGCGATCCATACTGGTGCGTGGAGTATCCATCGTGTTGATGGCTTCCTC
>DXCT01000070.1 GCA_019115865.1 Candidatus Yaniella excrementavium
GATTCAATACCCGTAAACGAGGTCACTCCAGAACCAAATTGCATAGCCGCGAACCCGAACGATGTCGCAAGGCCAAGGACCGTAGCCATAATAGCTAGCAGCTCTACAAGAACACCTGCGGGTCGCTGCGCTTTCTTTGGCAGGATATCGACTGTTGCTTCACGGAACGTAAGTGTCTTACCGAGGTTGTGGTGGGAATACGCCAAGCACAATGCTACCACGCAGTACATGGCCCATGCCGTCAGCCCCCAGTGGAAGTAGGTCCACACGATGGCGCCTTCTTCACCGCCACCGGTGGGCGTTGCCGGAATAACTGGATTTTCATCGCGCAGCATGATCGGCTCTGCCACGGACCAAAAGATCAGACCAATACCCTGGCCACAGGCGAAAAGCATTGAATACCAGGCAAATCGACCGTGGAGCGGCTTCGCCTTTGGGCCGCCGAGACGGACCTTCCCAAATTTGCTGAAGGCCGCCCAAATACAAACACCCAGAGCAATCAGTGAATAAATCACAAACAGCCAGGTGAACTCACCTGTGACGAATGTTCGCATAACCCCAATGGCGTCGGCAGCGCCTTCTGAATCAGCAATGACCCAAATCACGGCCGCCACAATGAGCACCGGTGGAATGATGGTGATGAGCAAACGATCCAGTGGCGGGATCTGCCGTCCCATAAACCGCGGTACTTCTACAGGGGCTTTTTCCTCGCCGTCGGCGGGCTGTTGACCGGCATACTGCGCCTCTGGTGCCGTCGAGCCCTTCTGTGTTTTTGCCATAGCTAACACGCCCCTCTCGCGGCTACCGCCAGTTTCAATTCTTTGGCGAGCGCCTCAGATACCGCACCACGAACAGCATCCAGAAGCAAACGCCCCTTTTCTGCGCTGGCGTCAACTGCTGAAGATAAGCATCCACTAGCCGGGGTGCGCGACGGGTCTTCGGGAAAGATATCATACGAGGTCAGCTGAGCTGGCGGATGATCAATCACGCGATCCATTTCGACGCTTTCGGGATGTAGATGCAGCATCAACGAGGTCTCCAAGACTCCTCCGTGCTCGATATCCCAGCCCAGGAAACCATCTGGGAAGACTTGTTGCAGAGTATCCTCATCTACAAAATCCCAGTACGACATCAGGATGCCACGACTACTCAATCCAGTGTCAACCGCTTGCTTCACCGCCAGATCGAGTCCTTCGTAGATGAACTGATAGTTCTCAAAGTGCCCATTGAGGACGACAACATTTTTAAACCCTTGACGCAAAAAAGAGCCGGCAATGTCTTCGACCATGCTCATCAGGGTGGCGGCACTCAAGCTCGTGGTCCCCACCCGATGGTCACCGCCACCGGAACGCGGCTGTGATTTATATCCGTACGAAAAAACCGGCGCCACAAGAGCGCCAAGCTGCTGCGCAACCTCCGCGGCGATATCAGACGACAGCATAGCGTCGACACCCAGCGGCATGTGCGGGCCATGTTGTTCGGTCGCACCGGTCGGAATAATGACGGTAGATGCTGGCTGACTCAGATACTCTGCATACGTTTGTGCATCGAGGTCTTCGATAAAGACTGAAGACATGTGTTCTCCTTGACTCCCCTATACGAAGGGGGAATGCTTCCAGGCATAGCCCGGTGACAGGATGGTTGGAAGTTCAACATGTTGCCATGAACGCAACAGCGTTGCAGCAAATATATCGAGTGACAGTGATCACAGTCAAGTCATGTTGGGCAGGAGACGAACACAAACACTAGCCACGGCTTGTGACGACTGGGCCGTCGTCACCCAGATGTATGCTTGCACCACAACGCCAACAGATTACAGAAATGGCGTCCGCTTCGGCCACATCAAGCATCGCCGCACAATCAGGACATAATTGGTCAAGCCAGCAAGCGGGATCACCCATCAGCTGTGCCTCCGCAAATAATCCTGGAGAACACGAGCATGGTTAACCGACTCGTCTTTGGCCGCATAAAGCAAGGTAACCCGCGCATGATCATGCACAAGATCGATCAGTTCATCGACTCGCTCTGCGTGCTCGCCATCGGAGAGCTCTTGCTCATAACGATCCGCGAACTCTTGAAAACGCCTTGGATCATGGTCCCACCACGTTCGCAGATCCGGGCTTGGCGCAACCTCTTTGAACCAGTGGTCCAGTTCGGCGCGTTCTTTGCTGACGCCCCGCGGCCACATGCGGTCGACCAGCACCCGCTGACCGTCGGAGTCGTCGGCGTCATCGTAGATCCTTTTGATTACAATCTTCAGGCTACTCATAGCTGCAGACTACGCCTGCTTTAAGGTGTCTTGTCAACGGCTTGTTACCCACCTAGAAGTTTTGGGATGCTATGAGTCTGATCCCAGCCGTTGGACCGTCACAAGGAAAAACTGCCCAGATGCGACTCCTTGACGCTACGAAAGCGACAGCTGACCGCCCCGAGGTAGTGAACTCTATTGCTGGCACACGCACAGCGAAACGCCAATCCACTGCCATGACGACGAATCCACTACACCGAAAATTGCCTAAACCTTAGATGTAGGAGTACTGATCATGCTCGGCAATATTTTCCCACTCGATTCTTCCAAACCCTTTACTACTCAAGAGAAGGTTGGCCACAACCGTTATCACCCGGAAATTCCCCCCGTGGAAACGGTCCGTCCAGGCGATAGTGTCCGGGTCGATTCACGCGAATGGTTCGACGGGGCCATCAAAAACGACGACTCGGCAGATGACATCCTCAATGCTCCCATGAAGAAAGTCCACGGCCTGACCGGTCCGTTCCGCATCGAAGGCGCTCAGCCCGGCGACTTGCTGATTGTAGATATTTTGGACGTCTGACCAATCCCGCAGGAACAAGGCCCACTAGCTGGTCAAGGTTGGGGCTACACCGGCATCTTTGCCCGTTCCAATGGTGGCAGCTTCTTGGTCGACCAATTCCCGGATGCGTATAAAGCTGTCTGGGATTTCCAAGGCCCCTGGGCGACCTCACGGCACATTCCCGAAGTACGTTTCGAGGGGCTTACGCACCCGGGCATCATGGCCACCGCACCCAGCGCTGAAATGTTGGCGAAGTGGAATAAACGCGAAGGCGATCTGATCGCCACGAACCCGGATCGCATGCCACCGCTCGCGCTCCCGCCCGAACCTGAGGAAGCTGTCCTGGGTAGCCTCCCGCGAAGCGAATGGGACCGTGTCGGTGCCGAGGCGGCACGAACGGCTCCCCCACGCGAAAATGGTGGGAACCAGGACATTAAAAACCTCACGAAAGGCACTCGAGCCTTCTACCCGGTTTTCGTCGACGGTGCGAATTTCTCAATCGGAGACCTGCACTTCTCACAGGGCGACGGCGAGATCACCTTTTGCGGTGGCATCGAAATGGGTGGCTTTATGGATCTGCACGTCGATCTCATTAAAGGGGGCATGGAAACCTACGGGGTTGCCGAGAATGCAATTTTTATGCCCGGCAGACAAGATCCGCAGTTTAGTGAATGGCTCTCATTCCCTGGCACGTCAGTGACGCTGGATGGAGAACAGCGCTACTTGGATTCCCATTTGTCCTACCAGCGCGCCATTCTGCACGCAATCGAATACCTATCCAAATTTGGATACTCTAAAGAACAGGCCTACCTGCTGTTGGGAGCCGCCCCGATTGAGGGACGGCTCTCCTCGGTCGTTGATATTCCTAACGCGTGCTCCACGGTGTACATTCCAACCGCCATCTTCGATTTCGATGTTCGCCCGCCTCAAGGCGGTCCGCATCAAATCGATCCAGGTATCGGCGCACCTAAAGCCAAGGATCCCGTCTACGGCTAGCGCCGCATCTTGCTACCCTCGGGATCATACAGCGGATCCGTAGCCACTACCGCCGGCACCGAACGATCAAAATGTTTGATCACAACGTCGGTGTCGGCGGTGACATGTTCGGGATCAACCCAAGCGAAGGTAACGGTTTTACCAACCGTGTAGCCAAAATCAGATGACGCCGTATAACCAATCAACTGTCCCCCGGAATCTAGCACAGGAGAGCCGGGGTTCGGGGCGCCAAACGGGAAGTCGGACGTTAAAGTAACCATCTGTCGACTCGTGGCTGGCTTCTCTGATAGCGCTTCGTAGCCGAGGTAGCCCGTTTTGGTTTTGGAAACTGCAAACCCTAGTCCAGCCTGGGCGGGCCGGTGCTCTCGAGTCATATCCGCACCATAGGACCGAAACCCTTTTTCTAAGCGCAGCGCATTAAAGGCCAACCGCCCACCGATTACGATGCCATACCGGCCTCCCGCTGTGTAGAGTTCCTGCCAGAGCCGCGCACCATGATCTGCAGTGGTATAGAGCTCCCAGCCAAGTTCACCCACATATGAAACGCGTAATGCCGTCACCGGGACGGCCGCTATATAGAGCTGTTTGGCCTTGAAGTATCCGAAGCCTTCGTGACTAATATCATCGTTGGTCAACTGGCCGAGCACATCTCGGGCATGGGGGCCCCAGAGTCCGATACAGCATGTCCCCGGCGAAATATCAGTCACAGAAACCTGTTCCCCTTCGCGGACATGATTGCGCAGATGGATCAAGTCTCGATGCCCATTTGCACCGATGAGAAACTCTTCTTCACTGATGCGTGTCACGGTAATATCCGAGAGCATACCTCCGTTGGCATCCAACATCAGCGTGAACGTCACCGAACCTGGAGCTTTCGATACCTTATTGGTTGTGAGACGCTCAAGTAGTGCCGAAGCGTCGGGGCCCTCCACCCTGTAGCGAGCCAGCGACGTCATGTCATACATGGCCACACGGTTCCGAGTTGCCCATGCCTCCCCGACCGCGATGGGCGAAAATTCCGAGGTATCCCATGCAGGGATTTTTGGAAAGACGAGATCCTCTTCTTCCAGGAGCCTCCGGTTCTCTTCCAACCACAGCGGGCGCTCCCAACCATTTGCTTCAACGAAATGTGCTCCTGCCAGTTGCTGATGAAAATGGAACGGAGAAGTCCGAATACCACGTAGTTTTGCCGAGGCCGCACGCGGATGACGAATATCATAGACCTCGTCATAAGCCTCCAGGCCCTTTTGTCGCCCGAATTCCGGGGAAAGCAGCTTCGCATCAAAGCGTGCTAGGTCAAGCCCGGAGGTATCGATACCTGGTTGCCCGGTGGTGATCCAATCGGCAAGCACTTGGGCAACACCGGCCGATGCTGTAACCCACACTGCCTGAGCAATCCACACTCCGGCCACAGTATTAGAAGGCCCCAGCAATGGTCCGCCGTCGGGTGTGAAAGAGAAAATACCGTTAAACGAACGGGACTCATCCAGCCCAGCCTCACGCACCGAGGGATATACTCGCTGGATTTCTTTCCACGTCGGCTCGTAATCCTGCCAGGTCAATTCATGGACCGACGGTTGTATTCCGGTGGCATGCGCTTGGGCAGCCGATGCCAACTGGTCCTGTCGGACCTCCAGTGGCTTGTGCTCATAGGCTCCGATTGCAAGGCTGCGGCCTTGTTGACGAAAATATATACCGGCTCCCTGATGACGTATCATTGGGAAGTTGCATGCTTCATCAGTTGCTGCGTCGTCAAATTCTTCCATGGGATTCGAAAATCCAAAACCGTGTTCAATTGGCTGCATTGGCATGTTCTTCCCGAGCCACCGACCAATAGTGGGCCCCCAAATGCCACCCGCCGCAATGACTATTTCGGCAGGAAGAGTGCGCTCATTGTCGCCTGTGAGCGCATCAACAACTTGGACACCGGTAACCGCACCGTCATTGACCACAAGATCAGTTACTCGGGTATGTCCGTGGAACACTGCACCATGCGCGATGGCACGCTCGGCCTGAGCCGTAACCGCCCGCACGGAGTGCACTACGGCATCAGTGGGAGTATGCAGCGCACCGATCAAATCTGTTGTATTAACTCCCGGCCACAGTTGAGACACTTCATCGGCGTGAATCAACTCGGAGTCAACACCCCAGGCTTGAGCGAAGCCATGGCGTCGCTTCAACTCGCGCATTTGATCATCGGTATAGGCAAGTTCAATGCCACCAACTCGCTTCAGAAGCCAGTTGTCCTCCTCGCCCGGGTTGAGCTCATCCAATTTGCTGAGCGTACGCTGGGCCAGCTCTGACATCGCCTTGGAAGGATTGATTTGAAAAACAAAGCCGGGAGCGTGCGAGGAGGAACCACCCGTTTCATACAGTGGTCCCTGGTCAACCACTGTGACATCGCGTGCTCCGCGTTGGGTGAGCTCATCCGCTATGGCCGCTCCGACAACGCCGGATCCGATAATGAGAACTTTTGATGATGGTGAATATGTGTGTGACATGACCATAACCCTTGATTGGTTGCATATGTTGCAACTAAAGCGTAGAGTGCAACTATGATGTGTGACACAAAGTATATCCTCGGGGATCAGTGCCCCACAAGACCCATCAAGACTCTTTTTGAAAGTAGCCCCGTTCATGAGCGCTAACCAATCTGTGGATCGAGCGTTAAGCATTCTCTGGATCCTCAACGGAGCTAAACAAGCCACCGTCACAGAAATTGCCCGGGAGCTAGAAGTACACAAGTCCACGGCATCACGGCTGTTAAGCGCACTGGAACATCAATCACTGGTCGTACGCCGCCCCGATGACCTTGCCTACGAGCTTGGCCAAGGGATCCTACAGTTGGCAGGATCTGTGAATTCGCAGAACGACCTCACAAAATCCGCCCAACTCCTGGTCGAAACGGTTGCCCAACACTTCAAACTCACAGCAAATGTTGCCGTGCTGGACGAAATCTATGCGGTAAATATAGCCCAGTCCGCGCCATCGGAACGCTTTTTCACGCCTCGACAATACGTGGGACGCCGCACCCCCGGCCATGCGACCAGTTCGGGCAAAGTCCTGCTCGCCGCGGCGCCTGACGACATCCGCAAGCAGCTGGTGCACGAGCCCTTGGAACGTTTCACACAGTGGACCATTACCGAAAAGCAGGAATTGCTCAATGAGCTTACTATCGTCAAAGAACAAGGTTGGGCTGCGTCGAATAACGAGTGGGATGCTGATATGACCGCTGTAGCCGTTCCACTGCACGGCATCGCAAATGATGTGATCGCAGCAGTGACTATTACAGGGTTTACCCATGACTTACCCAGCGACGAATTCACTAGCCTGGCAGAAGATCTCACCCAGATAGTCCAACGCTTCGGGCGTCTGCTGGAGTAACCACCGGCAAGATTCACCCTGTGAAATAGCAAAAACCCCGGTTTTCACCGAGGTTTTCGTTCTTGGATTGGTGGCAGATACAGGATTCGAACCTGTGAAGGCAATGCCAGCTGATTTACAGTCAGCCCCCGTTGGCCGCTTGGGTAATCTGCCAAGGTGTGCAGCTTGCGTGCACGAGTGACTACATTACCAGCCATCTTTTGTTTTAGCTAATCGTCTGGCAGTTATGTTCCAAACCTCACAGATTTCATACCGCGAGCTCTTATCGTATCCTCTCACAATGGATCCAAGCTAAACTTTGGAAAGAATCACCTGCTGAGCTAGAGAAGGAGCCTGAATGGCGAAAGAATCAACTTTTGACATCGTATCCGAGGTAGACACACAGGAAGTTGCTAATGCCGTGAACCAGGCTTCCAAAGAGCTTCAGCAGCGCTACGATTTCAAGGGTACGGGCGCAACGATCGAGCTGAAGGATAACAGTCTCACCTTGATGGCCAATGCCGAAGCGAGAGTCAACGCCACCCTTGACGTATTGCAATCTAAGTTGGTGCGCCGCGGTATTTCGTTGAAGGCGCTCGAAGCCGATGAACCCGTTGCACAAGGCAAACAGTTCAAGATCGATGCTGTGATCAAAGAGGGCATTGATCAGACAACAGCCAAGAAAATCTCTAAGATCATTCGTGACGATGGCCCAAAATCAGTCAAGGCCGCCATTCAAGGTGACCAGCTACGCGTATCATCAAAGTCACGTGACGATTTGCAGACCACCATTACCTTACTGCGTGACTTCGAGGATGCACCACTACAGTTCATCAACTTTAAATAGCGTTGGAGGAGCACTTTTATGCTGTACCTGATTACATTTGACCATGTGGTCTTCACAAGCCCGCTATCGGTCGGCGAATTACTCGTGAAACAAGAAGACGGTGAAGCAGGCGAGCAACTCAATTTTGCAAGAATGCAGGATCCAATCCACCCCGACAATGTCCTGCAGCCAGCACTGCGCAATGGCTTCAAGCATGCAGATGGTCTGATGGTCGATGCGAGTCTGGTGGACATTATGTCCGAACCGCATCTTCTGGAACAAGCGTCTGCTTCGCAGCTCAATCTGGAATCGCAGTTGGAACAATTAGAGACCGGTCCCGTATCAGTTCAGGCTGCCAGTTTTGAACGAGAGCAGGACCAGTTGGCTCGTGATGCTCGCTTGGATCATAACGAAGCATTGAACTGGGCGAATACGGCTCGGCGTGATCTCCTTGCACGGCCCGTCAACACGGAACTACAAAAGCATTGGGATGCTAACGGAAATTAAGGGTGCTGCCCCATATCGCGGGCAATCTGGTTCAGCCGATCCACCCGCTCTTCCATGGCAGGGTGAGTTGAGAACCAATTTTTGATTTTTCCTGCAAAGGGGCTGGCAATCATCATATGCGATGCAGCTTTCACCCGGTGGTCCTCGGCAGGCATCGGATGACGCTGTACCCCACCAGAAATTTTCTGCAGGGCTGACGCTAGGGCAAGTGGGTCGCCGGTCAGCTGCGCACCGTCGTGATCGGCCGAGGTCTCTCGATCGCGAGAAATACCTGCTTGTACCAACCCGGCGGCAAGTGGAGCGAGGATCGCCCCCAGGATGCTAAACAACACGTTGTTGTTATTCCGGCTGAACATCAACATATAAGCAGCACCTTGAATCACGGTACCGATCGCGGCGGCAACGGACGAGGTCAGGATGTCGCGGTTATATACGTGCATCAGCTCGTGGCCGGTTACGGCCCGTAGTTCCCTGGGATCCAGCAGGTGCATGATACCTTCGGTAAAACAAATCGCAGCATTTTGCGGATTCCGTCCGGTAGCAAAAGCATTGGGTTGCTGACTTGGTGCGATATAGATTCGCGGAGCTGGTTCCCCAGCCCGTTGGGCAAGTTCATGGACCATGTCGTAGAGGCCGGCGAACTGTTGCGGATCTGCAGCGTAGGCCTGCATGCTGCGCAATGCGATTTTGTCTGAGTTCCAGTACATCACGGCGGTGGAGACTAACCCGATACCGGTGAACAGCACGATCCAGATGGCGCTGCCGCTGGAAGCTGAGATCACCCCACCGATGGCTACGAGAATGCCCAGCATTAGGGCAAATAAGAACCACGTCTTGGTACGGTTTCGCATCACGCGTTGCTGCATGCTGGTGTCATCTCTCTAACTATGTGCTGCTTGTCGTGCCTTCGCGCGGGAGATTCGAACCTGCTCGTCGCGGTCGACAACTTTCACGCGTTCCCGTTCAACTGGGCCGGACTGGCTTTCCAGTTCCCCCAGACTCATCTCATAATCGTCAAGCTCGCGCCAACCATTCCAGTCCGAGTAATCCACGCCACGCTGGTCCAATAAGTCAAGAATGGACTGTTCATCGGGCTGCTCGGCGGTGTAAAGATGCTCTACGTCTTCAATGATGTGACCGATAGTCTCCAGTGCATCACCCTTGGTATGACCGATCAGCCCAACCGGACCGCGCTTGATCCAACCGGAGGTGTAGAGCCCTTGCACGGGTTTTCCGTCGGCTCCTAGAACACGGCCTTCAGCATTTTTAATAATGCCGCGTTCTTCATCGAATTGAATATCCGGGACGGCTGAACCGAAGTAGCCAATGGCCCGGTACACCGCTTGCACCGGGTACATCTTCATTTCACCGGTACCTTGCACGTTTCCAGTGCCATCAAGTTCCATACGCTGCATCCGAAGACCAGCGACCTTGCCCTGGTCAGTCAGAATTTCTTCTGGAGCTTCCAAGAAATGTAGGTGGAGACGGCGTGATGCACCGGTACCTTCCGGATTCTCATCTTGTTCTAACAACCAGTTGGTCAACGTATTGACCATATTGCGGACCTGGTTATTTTCTTCTGCCGCTTTCTCGGAAGCTTCATCGAATTCAAAATCGTCCTCGTACAATACGATGTCGACGTCTTCAGCAGATCTCAATTCACGTAATTCAAGCGGAGTAAACTTCACCTGTGCTGGGCCACGGCGGCCAAAAATATGAATATCTGTGGCCTGGGAAGCTTTTAACCCTGCGTAGACGTTATCGGGAATTTCCGTCTCAAGCATTTGGCTGGCTGGTTTCGCTAAGACACGAGCCACGTCGAGTGCAACGTTGCCGTTGCCAATGACCGCAATTTCACGTGCGGACAGATCCCAATCACGATCAACGTCGGGGTGTCCGTCGTACCAGGACACGAACTCTGCTGCGCCGAACGAGTTTTCTGCTTCAACACCAGGGATGTTGAGTCGAGCATCTTTAATCGCACCGGTGGCAAAGACTACGACGTCATAATAGGTGCGCAGCTCTTCGAGATGAATATCGGTCCCGTATTCCACGTTTCCAATAAAACGGATGTCACCGCGATCCATAACGCGGTGCAAAGCTTTAATAATGCCCTTAATTCGCGGATGATCGGGTGCCACGCCATATCGAATCAGCCCAAAAGGCGCAGGATAACGATCAAACAGGTCGATCGAAACATCGAAGTCGATGTCTGCTTTCTGCAGTGAGTCAGCGGTATATACACCAGCCGGACCGGCACCGATTATGGCTATCCGTAGTGGACGATGCATAGTTTCGGACACAAATTTCCCTTTGTTCTTGACTGCATAGAGTAATTGCTATGTTAATTACGTAAACACCGTATCGCCTAATCCTGACAGTCTGCTAGCAATTCAGCGGAAAGCAACAGTGAATGTGGTCTCAAGGACGACTAGACTAGTGCGTATGGCTCGACGCGATTCACAAGTATTTTATCCCTCATATCAAAGTTTCGTTCCGAAACTCCTCAACCGGCCGTGGACAGCAGAGGACGGTATGGCTCCCGAGGAGCTGAACACACAAGTGCTCTCATCCGTTGCAGCCAAACAGTTGGAAGAATTCGGCAATACGCCAACGGTGGCAACCATCACTCCAATGGCACTCCAAGAGTTTTATTTAGCCCTGGGCATCTCTGAGATGATGGAGACCAACCATTTTTTCTTCGATCCAGACGAACTCGAGATCCGAGACACCATGGTCATGTTCGTTGAAGACGCAGATGAGACGCTAGTCTGGGGCATCCCACTGGACCAGGTTTCGCTACCCGACCCGATGGTCTACCGGCGTAGTGTAGGCGCTGAAGCACCCGACAATATCGGCGAGTGGGAAGCCAGTGAAGCAACAGTTTCCGAGCTCATTGCTGACATCTTGACTTGGAACTACCCGGAGGAAGATCTTGCCTGAACATATCGGCCATGGCCCGTCCCCTACTCCCCCACAAGTCCAGTCCCATGCACCCGAGGGGTACGTGTGCCCGTTTTGTGGTCTGGTCAATGGTGATGTCGCGGACCCGAATAATCGGTGTGCACTATCAGATGTGATCTACCAGGACGAGGATCTCATCGTTTTCAGTGCGGCTGATGGATTCGGCCCCCATGCCGGGCACGTTATGATTTGCCCCGCCAAGCACTACGAAGCACTCTATAATCTGCCAGATCATGTACTGATGCGCATAAGTTTGATGGTTCGCGAAGTTGCTTTCGCTATGAAGCGTGCGTGGAATCCAGAAGGTATTTCCACACGCCAGCACAATGAGCCGTCAGGCAATCAGCACGTATGGCACTATCACTTGCATGTGTTTCCACGCTATGCCGACGACATGCTCTACCGTCATTTACGTCAGCCCGTAGACGAGTCTTACAGGGCACAAATCGCACAAGACATTAAAGCAACGTTGAATCCTGCCGTGACCGTACTGCCCAATACTTAAGCGTCGCGGGAGATCACATATTGCGCGAACTGTTTTAGCGCTGTTTTCACCGGTGAATCCGCCAGGCCCTCGAGTGCGGCAATCGCTTTGCCGGCCCACTGCTCAGTCAGTTCCCAGGCTTGATCGATGACATGGTGCGAGGCCACAGCTCGCACCGCAGTGTCGACTTGCTCATCGGTTTCTAGTGGTCCGTCAACGAGTTCAAGAATCCGTGCTGCCTCAGCGTCACCTTCGGCAGCGGCGTGACGCATCATCAAAATTGGCAGTGTCGGCACACGTTCTTTCAGATCGGTGCCTTGAACTTTGCCAGTTATATCCGAAGTGCTGGTGACATCAATGATGTCGTCGGCCAATTGGAAGGCCATGCCCAGGTTGCCCCCATAGGTCGCGGTGATTTCTATGAGTTCTTCCGAACCACCGGCCACCAGCGCACCCAGCAGCGCGCTCGTCGCGAGCAACGAAGCAGTTTTTCCATCGATCACGCGAAGATAATGCTCCAGTGGATCATCGTCTGCTTCTGGTCCTAGGGTTTCCCAAAGTTGGCCCAGGACCAGCTTCTCAAAGGTTTTCGCGTGCTCTTGGACAGCACGAGTGCCCAAAGCGGACATCACGGCTGAAGCTTTCGCGAAGATCAAGTCGCCTGCCAGAATCGCAATGGAGTTCGACCACTGCCGGTGCGCAGCGGGCACCCCCCTACGCTGATCCGCTTCGTCCATGACATCGTCATGGTACAGGGTTGCCAAATGGGTTAATTCCATGGCGACAGCCACTTCGCGAACGCTGCCCGTTGGTTCAGCTACCTGCCCGGACCTGACATTTTCGTCGGCCAACATGGAAGCCAGGACGGCAACGATGGGACGCACACGCTTACCACCGGCGTCTAAGAGATGACGCGTTGTATCCTGCGCCAGGCCGTCAGCATAGACCAGTGCTTCAGCTAATTCTTCTTCGATCTTCGCCAGGCTGGTCAAGAGCGCATCGAAAAGTTTCTCGTGCTTTTGGAGCGCGTCAATACCCGGAGGCAGCGAAATAGAAATATCCACCCGTATAACCCTACACTAGCGGCCCTGAATGACCGCTGGAATCACAGACTCGACAACTTCGATTGTACGGTCATCAAACATACCCCCGGCACCATCTCCACCGTTGGAGATTACCTGCCCGACCATCCCACCGACCACCCCGTGAACGAACAACCTTATTCAACGGTGGCTGTGTTGTTGACCCCGAGAAACCGCACGGGTTTGCCGTTTTAGTAGCCATGCCCAGAATCTTGTTCTCCGCGGCCAGAAAAGTGTCTGTCGTGACATAGCGCAACCTTTCGGTAAAAACTACCCAATCGTAGTGCTGTCTTTAGTGTCCCACCACCGCGAGCAAACACAAAAACCGGTACATTATTGCCTATCATGTCTTTTACCGCCACATTTTTTTCACTGACTGACGCACAGTTGGCACAACTTCCCGATGGACTCATTGGCAAAGCCACGAGTGCGTTTGCCCGCAACCACCGTGGCAAGCTTGGTTTTGGAGAACGCTACCGTTTCACGACTTCTGGTCCGCAGCGATTTGCACAGGCTCGAGACCGCTGGTCTGAACTGACAGCTGACGGTGCGACAGATCTGCCCCGTGGTCTTGAAACAAGTTCGCCGCTATGTTTTGCAGCATTTACCTTTGATGCACGTTCCAGTGCAGACTCTGTGATGATCGTCCCAAAATTCGTACTCGATAGGGCAGCTAACGCCGTTCGCCTAGCCTATATCTACCCGGTCTCACAGCACGTACCGACTATGGATGCCCTCTTTCAGATGTTCCTTGCCGAGTTGCCCGAAGAATCGGGCAACAACGTGCCTGCGACATTCCGCAACGATGCTGCATACATGTCCGAGGGCGACTTCCAACAAGTCGTCGACGAGGCCGTCAAACGGATCGATGCCGAAGAATTTTCAAAAGTAGTGTTAGCTCGCGATGAGCGCGTGCACGCGCCAGCAGGATTCCATATCCCCGCCACTATGCGAGCGCTGGCCAATGATAACCCCACCGCGTGGACCTATAAAGTTGGTCCGTTGATCGGTTCGACACCAGAATTACTCATCGGACGCAAAGATAACGCAGCCAAAGCTAGAGTGCTCGCCGGAACCGTTGATCGGACCATCGCAATCAATGATGATCTGATAGCTGAGCAGCTTTCCAAGAATCCCAAACAGATTTTTGAGCATCAAGCAGCGGTCGACTCGTTGGTTGAAAAACTCTCACCATTTGCAACTGAACTGAACGTTTCTGCCGAACCGTTCATTTTGACACTGCCTAATGTGTATCACCTTGCAACAGACATTTCGGCGGAACTGACCTCTTCGACTTCGGTGCTAGACCTCGTGGCAGAGATCAACCCGACAGCGGCTGTAGGAGGCACCCCCCGACGCGCAGCACTTGATGCCATCTGGCAATTGGAAGCTGAAGAACACGGTATGGACCGTGGCTTATACGCCGGTGCGGTGGGATGGATGGATGCAAGCGGTCACGGAGAATTTGGCATTGCCCTGCGGGGCAGCGTGATCGAAGATAAACATCATGTTCGCATTTATGCGGGCTGCGGCATCGTCGATGGTTCTGATGCGGCAGCCGAACTAGCCGAAACCCATGCAAAAATGCGACCGATGAAAAAAGCACTGCGAATGTCCGCTAGCTAGCCCGAAGCTACCGACTCCGATCTATTGGTAGGAGACGAACCATGGCTTCGGTTCTACCTCGAAGGTCTGTTGTGGCGAAAACATCGGATCATCTTGGCGGTAAAAGTTCTTCCACGCCATGTGCATGTCTTCCGGGAGATCTTCTTGTAATAAATCCCAGGTGGCGAACTTATCTTGGGCAGTGCCGTGGCCGTCGGCATGCAGGACCATGGCTAATTCAGGATGTTCCGTGTTGACCTGTTCACGGCCTCGAATCATTGACTGTCGGAACTGGTGTAAGATCACCATTTTCTGTGGAAGATCATGTTCTGCGGTGAGTTCCGCCAACCAATCGGTTGTTTCGTTAATTTCGGCAGCACTGACCGACCCGATCTGTTCCATATGGACTTGTCCCTCGGCTAGTCGCCATTCCGGGTCCAGTGCCAACCCAACGTTGGGACGCTTCAACAGATCTTCGTAGATTTTTGCTTGTGTCAAGAAATCAGCGTGACCGGGCTGTAAGTCTAAGACGACGTAAACGTCATGCTGTTCAGCGACGTCGATGTATTCTGCAATCTGTTCAGGATCAGACTCTGCTGAATAATTGCCATCGTCTCCGGGATGTTCGGAGGCCACGGTCACGATGATTTCAAATGCCGGATGGATCTCTTCATCACTGTGTGCCTCATACATCTCTGCCAGCTCTATGACACGATCAACTGACTCTTCAGGAGACTGCTCCCCCAACGCGCCCAGCGAAGGATACTCCGGGTGTCCATAGAGCGCAATAAAACGCTTATCAGGAAAAAGCTCGGTCCCCCCGCCCACAAGTTCCGGCGGTTCTTCAGTAGGAGTCGGCGACGGTTTGGGACTAGCTTCCGGTGTTGATGATGGCTGGGCTGACGGATCTGCCCCACAGCCGGTAAAGGCTAGGGCGGTCGTCAAACAGGTAGCCAACACAGTTAAAAATCGACGCATAAACCTCAAATCAAGGCAAAGATGTCAGGACATCTTCAACCTTATCTGGTACCTGCCTCGAGGTATCTCAGGTTGCTGTTGCCTGCCCATCGACGTTCGATGTGGTGACCCAGTAGCGGAGCATCGTTGTGCCATGATGAGTTCTCGCGTCTTCAAATTGGCCGCCACATTTTTCTATCACCCTCGCCGAGGCAACATTGTCGGCCTCGCAGATAACCAGTGCTTGCCGAACTCCGAGTTCGGCAAGGCGTACCAGCGACAGGTTCAGGATTGCGGTCGCATAACCTTTGCTGCGAAATTCCGGGGCGACTGCATAACCGATATGTCCACCATAATTGTGCAGGAAATCGTTTAAATAATGCCGAATGGAGACTCGCCCAACCGGGACACCGTCAGCTTCAGCAACGAAAAAATCCGCGGTCACACGGTCTGCTGGCAGATGTATGCCACTGGCTTCTTCGGTCACTGTTCGCAGTACATATTCCCAGGGCCCCTCAGCGAGCAGGAACGAAAACCCTTCAAGACTGAGCTGGGCATGCATACGACGCATGACATGTTCATCTTCGGCCCGGAGTTCACGCAGCGTGATCGACATGTAAGACCCCTGGCCTTTCACACAAAGGTTGCCCGAACAGCGTTTTGAACGGCGGCATGTACTTGCGGTCGCTGACTGCGGTCCGAGACAACTTCCAGAACCCGACGACCAACCGTTGGATCTCCCAAGACGTGGATGAGTTGTTGTTCTGAAGTCAAACGCTCATGCTGTATCCCGTGGGCAGCGCACAACGCGTCGATGTCCACGGTATGCGGTGTGCCAAAGAAGCGTTCAACGACCGACGACATGCCGGGCCTTTCGGCGACCTCACCGTGTTCCAGTCCGTGGAAGATGGCGCCACCGGAGTCGTTGATGACCACGATATCGAGGTTAGGCTCCTGCTCGGTCGGGCCGATGAGTAAACC
>DXCT01000071.1 GCA_019115865.1 Candidatus Yaniella excrementavium
AATTCAACTTTGTCGAAGCAACGGTTATACCAGGGCTGATTATGGCGGACTCTGGTGGTTCGGGTGATGTTGCCGTGCTCTCGGCCGCAGATCGAATGCACCTGATGCCATTTGCCGCCATTGCAACTCGAATTGGTGGCACCATTACGTTGTTCTTGGCAACGCTGTTGGTACCGTTTCTCTAGCAGGAAGTCGTTTCAAACGAAACGGGAGCCATAGAAAGTTCATTCATGGCTCCCGTTTTTCATTTTCATTATTACTTGTCTCAAGTATCGTCTGAATGTCGTTCGCCGGTGAGCATGCTCAGCAGCAACACATTGGTCTGTGCTGCATCCTCTGGGGCGGACACTTCATGGACGACCATTGCCCGCAGATGCACGACCGTGCCCGGTTGCAGTTCGATATCACCGTCGTCGGTGGTGAGAACTAATGCTCCTTTGAGCGTCTGAACGGTGATCGGATGGGCGGTAGTATGCGAGCGCAGCACTTGCCCGGGTGCGAACGTCAGGAAAATGAGGTTCGCACCGTCGCCCTCGAGTTTTCGTGTAATTGCTGGTGGTGTGCCATGGCGCGGTTCCGGGGCATCTTCGGCGGTGAATACCGTGACATCAGCATTGGGGTCGCCTTCGGCAGGTCCAAACGCTTTGGGCGGCATATTGAACGGTTTTCTTGCCATGGTTTCAACTTCCTTTACTACAACGACTGTTTCAGCACGCTGAACGACTGAAATACTCGGTGGCGTTCCAGCTTACCGCCAGAACCGATTGCGCCGAGGCCGTTGATCAGGGTCCACATACGGTGCCGGGATGAACCAGGGGATTCCGGCTTTCATCTGGACTGTCCACATGCCGGCGTGCACGGCGTGGTGATGATGTGAGCACAACAACGTCGCATTGACCACCGAGGTTGGACCGCCACGTTTCCATGGCTCCACGTGGTGGGCATCGCACCACGGAGCGGGAATCGTGCAGCTGGGTGCCGCGCAGCCGCGGTCCCGTGTGATGAGCGCTCGTCGTTGATCGGTCGTGAAGAGTCGCGTTTTCTGTCCCATATCCAGCACCGCGCCTTGTGAGCCCAGCACGGCAGGGATCAAATCGGCTTCGCAGGATAGCGGACGGATTGACGACGGTGAAATGGGGCCGGTAAATAGTGCCTGGGCAATAAAATTGGTGGCTGCGGGGCGTGACGGCCCGTTGATGTCGCAGTCATGAGTGAGCTGATCGTACAGTGTCTGGTAGTCCATAACGATGCTGAGTTGCGGTGGAAATCCTCCCATTGTGGGCAGGGTTGTCGAGGCTAAGGACATGCCGGTGTCGAACACTGCGGTGAGTCCATCCAAAAGTTTTTGCTGTCGATTGCGGTGGTCAGCTGCGGCTATGGGGAGACCGACTTCATCTGCACTCAACAGTTCTTGTTGTCCGTGTTGTGCCGGGGGCTTCCGGGTGACCGGCGCACTGAAATTTGGCAGGGCTGTGCCCAACAGCTTTTCGAGTAGCGACTTCAACGGCTCAAAGCTGGCGTTGGGATTATTGACGACGGCGGCCAGCACCCGGAGGCGTTCGTGAAATAGGCTGTCGACACGAAGCATCCAACTGTGCAGACCCCGGACTTGACCGCGATAGAAGGCACCGCGCTTAGGGTCTAGTACTTCGTCGTTGACAGGCTGGTCCTGGTCAAACCAGTGCGTGGTGTATTGCGACCACCGTTTGGCGACCTGGCGAAGACCATCTGGATCTAGCGTGTCAGCCTGCTGGGCAAGCTGGTTTTGTCCAGCCTGAAGTTGCTTCTCGACCTCTGGTGTTAGCGCCTTGGCTCGGGTTGCTTCGCGTTCTACCTGCTTGATGGTGTCCACGATAAGCTCGGCGGCAGATACATCGATTGAGGCGTTGAGAAAGCGGCTGGCAATATCTGGATACGCTGATTCGGGCCGGTGTCCGCCATCCAAGCTCGGAGCAGGGGAGAGGTAGCCGGCTAACTTCACTCGCGTTTTTGCCTCGCGGAGCGGGATTCTCAAAGCATCCCGGAGGAACTCAGCCATGTTGCGAAAGGCCGCCTTGCCTGCTGGCATACCAAAGATCTCGGCTCGCTCAATATCCGAATAGTAGGCGGTTGAAGCAAAGCCGACCAGTAAAGTCTGCAGCACGTTGATCTGCCGGGAAAGCGTTTCGACGTTGCGCAGCAGCACCGGAAACGGGACTTCCGGTGGCTCTACGGTCTCGTTGGAGGCATCAGGTGTGGTACCCCAGACTGTTCCCCAGTCGATAGCAGCTTGCTCCACGGTAAATCGAGCGAGCTTGGAGTAGGCGTCAGGTTGGCGGTAGGCGGTGATCGCCTCGGTAAGGAATTGTTGTGCCTGGTTGATGAGTGCTGCCGGATTCACCCCGGTCCCAAGTTGTTGTGTCATACCAAGACCTCAGCACTTGAGACCCTTATCTGTAACGGTGGTTGTCGAAATGTGGGAAGAGGGTGCTGGTACCGTCAGTTGTGGAAAACGGGTTTAGCGAAACCGTTGCTGCAGTTCCCTCAACGACGCTTGCATGTTCTTCGCGTTGTTATGGAAGATGCCCAACCGGTTGAAACCGCGAATCATGATGGGTGCTACCTGCGTGTAATCGAAGGTCTCGGTAACCCAGGTGCCACCGGTGTCAGCAGGGACGAAAGCCCACCCCCAGATGTGTTTGCCGGGGTGCTGCCAGGCGATTTCACGTTGCGGATCGGCAGTCACGACCCGCATCTTCAAGGTGTAGGGCAGCCCAAATTGACGCATCCAAATATTGAATGTGTCACCTTCCACGAGTTGCTCCGGGCCAGTCACCGAAGCTGAGAGGGTCCCGCCGCCATCCAATTCATGGTGGCGGTGCGGATTTGAGGCAAGCTGCCACAGATCTGCGGGTTCTGCATTGACCCACACCCGGTAGCTGATTGTGAAGGAGCCTGTGTCGACTTCCGTGACATCATCGGAAGCATTTCTATGTTCAGTCATGGGTCCACACTACTCGCGTCGTCTGAACGTCAGCTCATTACTGTTGCCAAACCGGGGGTCAATCAGCCCACAATGGATGCAGTAATCCAATTGCGCAACGATGGTATTTCCAAGGAGGAACCATGCAGACCAGCGAAATTGTCGAAAGAGTACAACAGCGTGGCGAACTGGATTCATCCCAACAAGCGCATGACGCCGTCATTGCGGTGCTTAAAGCATTGGCGTTGCGGGATCTAGGAGAACAGCGCGATAACTTCGCTGCTCAATTGCCCAAAGAACTCAGCGAGGTGCTCGCCGTTGGAGATCCCGAGATCAAGGAACAATTTGATGCCTCAGATATGGTGCGTCGCGTGGCAAAACGCCTCGATGTCACACTCGATAGCGGACAACGCCGTACCCACGCAGCTTTTTCTGTGCTGATGGACGCAGTGGCCGATGGCCAGGTCGACAAAGTCCTTGAGGCGTTATCCGATGACTACGCCAGCTACGCGACCTGGGACGGCTCGCTGTAGTTTTCTAACGACCTCTGACGCGCACCCGCGGGCAGGGGCGTGCCGCGCACTTTTCTAGCCGGTAGCTGATGACCCAGACCCAGTGTCTTGTTCTGTGACGGCATCGGTAGACTACCTATGTTCACTCAGGCTTCCACGCCTATTTCGGCGTGCCTGAATACGCAAGTCATTCAGAGGTATATATGTCCGCGGCACAGGTCACCCCAGCCCAACGCCAATCTGTTCGAGAAACCTTCAAACGCCCGGCCTGGCTGCGTACCGAAATTCTCGCGGGCCTGGTCGTTGCACTGGCGCTTATCCCAGAGGCCATTGCCTTCGCACTCATTGCAGACGTTGATCCCAAGGTCGGACTCTACGCCGCCGCTGTTATGGCCATGTCCATCGCATTTGTTGGTGGTCGACCCGCGATGATCTCCGCTGCTACAGCAGCCACAGCCCTCGTCATTGCACCGGTGGTTGCTTCCCACGGGGTGCAATACCTTTTTGCCACGGTCATTTTGGCCGGACTATTGCAGATTGTGTTTGGGTTCATCGGGGTCGCCAAGCTGATGCGATTTATCCCGCAATCAGTCATGACGGGTTTCGTGAATGCACTGGCCATCCTCATTTTTGTTGCACAACTGCCGGATCTCATCGATGTTCCATGGGCGGTTTACCCACTCTTCGCGCTCGGGCTGGTCATCATCTTCTTGTGGCCCAGAGTAAGTGCTGCAATTCCGGCCCCGTTGGTGGCCATCGTGGTCGTCACACTGATCGTCATTATCTTTAGCATCGATGTCCCCACCGTCGCGGATAAGGGTGAATTGCCCAGCGAGCTGCCGTTCTTCCTCATTCCAGATGTGCCGTTTACGCTGGAAACACTGCAAATCATTTTGCCGGCAGCCCTGACCATGGCCATTGTTGGCCTACTGGAATCATTGATGACGGCGCAGCTGGTTGACAACATCACCGACACCCCATCAAATAAAACTCGCGAATCTGTTGGTCAAGGCACCTCAAACATCTTGGCTGGCTTCTTTGGCGGCATGGGCGGCTGCGCGATGATTGGTCAAACCATGATCAACGTGCGAGCATCCGGTGCCCGTACTCGACTCTCCACATTTATTGCCGGCCTGTCACTGATGATCCTGGCCGTTGGTCTGGGCGACATCGTTGGCATGATGCCGATGGCCGTGCTGGTCGCCGTCATGGTCTATGTTTCCTATGCGACTTTCGAATGGCATTCGATTGCACCGCGCACGCTGAAGAACATGCCGGTATCCGAAACCGTCATCATGCTGATCACCGTGATCCCTACGGTCATCACGGGCAACCTCGCGGTCGGGGTTGGTCTGGGCGTGCTAGCGGCGATGATCGCGTTTGTCCGGCACGTATCCCATTTCGCACACGTCAAACGGGACCTCGACGACGACACCGCAAGGTATCTGGTCACCGGCCAATTATTCTTCGCCTCATCGCATGATCTGGCCAACCAATTTGAATATGCGCTAGACCCAGACAATGTGGTGATCGATCTGCGCCAAGCAAATATATGGGACCAATCCACCGCGGCAACACTGGATGCCATCCATGAGCGCTATACCGAACGTGGAAAAACCGT
>DXCT01000072.1 GCA_019115865.1 Candidatus Yaniella excrementavium
AAAGCGGATAACAACACCAGTGGATCGTTGGCTGGGATTTGCAGGCCGCGGCGGACGTGCGATGCCCAGCCGCCTTCGTGGTCTCCGTACACGCCAACGACGTCGGCGAAAAAGGCGATATCAAAGCCGCCGTCCTCCAGGATTTTGGCCAGCTCGACCCAGTGCTGCAGTTCGTTGAAACGGTGCTGTTGGGCGTCAGGCTGGCGCCAAGCGCCACCAAGAATGTGGCTGGTGGTGTTCATCATGAACGCGGACAGGATGAGTGGCCGAGACTGTGGCATGGTGTGTTCCTTACTGCGATACTACGGGTGGGTTATTCGGCGGTGAATTCGGCCCAGACGTCCTGAGCGGTGTCGGTGGTGATCTCATCGCTGTATTCGGTGGCGCCATCGAGATATTCTTCAAACCATTCCTGCACCTCGGGTGACTGGTAGGCATCCTGAAGCGCCTGGGTTTTCTCGGAGTCCTGTTCGCCCGGCTGCACCGCAACCACATTGGTATAGGGGTGGCGCACTTCCTCATCCTCTTCAAGCACTAGAGCGGTGTCTTCGACCTCGTGACCTGCTTCGGCCACCAGTCTGGCGAAGGCGAATCCGGCGTCAACATCGCCGAGGGTGTGGGCGGTGGACTGCTGATCGATCTCAATGAACTGCAGGTCCTTGGGGTTGGCAACAATATCGGCCTGCGAGAGTTCGGTCACCGGTACCGAGTCATCAATTTCCAGCAGCCCCTCGTCGGCCAGCAGTTTGATGCCGCGGCCGTTATTCGCGGTATCCACGGGTAGGGAGATTTCTGCGCCATCGGGTAGCTCGTCCAACGAGTCGTAGTGCAAAGAGAACAGTCCCGACGATGCATAGTAAGCCGAAAACGCTGGTTCCACGTCGGTATCATTATCGGTATTGAATTGTCGCAAGTAGGCCAGGTGCTGGAAGAAGTTGGCATCGTATTCGCCCTGCGAGACGACCTGGTTGGGTTGGATGATATCGGTGACGTAGGTGGGTTCGAGGGTCCAGCCTTCTGCTGCCAGCAGTTCTTTCGCGATTTCAGTGGGCTCTTGGTACGGCTCAGATTCGGTAACGATGATGCTGATCGTGCGGTCCTGACTACCGTCGGCAGAAGTCAGTCCGCAGCTGGTCAATGCCAGTCCTGCGACAGCGATCCAGCCGGCGATCAGGGTGCTGCGGGCAGGTTTTTGGGTACGAAAAAACGACATGACGGTCCTTAGAAATTGTGGTGAAGAGTGTAGTTAGATGCGTTTATCGGCGACGCGTGCCAGGAAGTTTCCGCCCCACTGCACGGCGCTGACCAGCGCCACCATGAGGACGACGGCTACGAACATGACGACGGTTTCGTAGCGGTAGTAGCCGTAGCGGATGGCAAAGTCGCCGATGCCGCCGCCTCCCACCAACCCGACCATGGCTGAGTAAGAAATGAAGCTCACGGTGGTGATGGTGATCGAGCCGATAATGCCGGCACGAGCGTCAACCAGCAACACGTTGCGGATAATCTGGCGCCGGGTTGCTCCCATGGCCCGGGATGCCTCAACTGCACCAGAGCCTAATTGTGAAATGTTTTGTTCGACCAGTCGAGCGAAGTATGGAATCGCATTAATGGTCAGTGGAACGATCGCCGCTGCCGTGCCAACCGTGGTGCCAACGAGCAGCCGGGTGAGCGGAATGATGGCGATCAATAGGATAAGAAACGGAAATGATCGCAGCATGTTGACCAGCCCGCTAACCACAGCATGCAGTTTTGGTTGCGGTGCGATCGAACCGGGAGCATGCACAAATAACCAAATACCCAGCGGAGTGCCCAGCAACACCGCCAGCGGGATGGCTACTCCAATCATTGCAAAGGTTTCGACCATGGCCTGAATCAGTTCAGGGCGCAGTTCTAACACGCGTTGCATTAAACACGACCCCCCGCTACCAGCTCAGCAGCATCTGCTGCTAGGACAGGGGCGTGCTGACCACGGTCAACGTGGATACCATCGGAGGTCAAATACCTGCCGATCGAGGTCGTGGGTATAAAGGTTGTGTCGTGCAACTGCTGTGCGGCAAAGCGTTCGACGATACGCCCGGATTCCATCACGGCCACATGGTCGGTCAGCGCTTTGATAACTTCCATTTCGTGGGTGACCACCACAACAGTAATCCCCAGCTCGCGATTGATATCGGCCAAATACTGCAACACGGTGGCAGTGGTAAACGGGTCTAACGCCGAGGTCGGCTCATCGCATAACAAAACGCGGGGCCGGGTCGCCAGGGCACGTGCAATAGCAACACGCTGTTGTTGTCCGCCGGATAATTTGGCCGGATACGCCCGCGCTTTATCGGCAATATCGACGACCTCAAGTGCTTCTATCACTCGGCTACGCCGGTCATTGGCATTCGTGACACCGGCGAATTTCAACGACAGTTCCACATTTTGGGCAACGGTGAGGTTGTTGACCAGGTTAAAACCCTGAAAAATCATGCCTATTTGATGACGTGCTTGGCGTAATTCCTCAGCGGAAAGTGTCATCAAATCAACGCCGTCTAGGAGTACTTCACCGGTGGTGGGTCGCTCCAAGAGGTTAATATTGCGTAGCAGGGTGGACTTGCCGGCGCCGGAGAAGCCAATAATCCCTTGGATACTTCCACGAGAAATATCCAGGCTGACATTGTCGACAGCGGTAATGGGGTCTTTGCCACGGGCCGTAAAGGTGGTCGAAACATGACGCAGAGAAATCAAAGAATCACTCCATTGCTTCTGGCGTTAGCACCGTCCACACCGGAAACGGTGAAGTGGTTGCTGCGACGTCTACGAGCCAGATCTCTCAGTCGCTCTGAATGGGTTTGCTCTGTTTACGTTATGCGCACTTGCCCATAATGTGCAAGAGGCAACTGAAAATTGCGTCATAAACAGTCATAACGTCTGAGACAGAATCCGCCTATGATGAAGAGGACACCACAACTCGAGCGGAATATTCATGGACGTCGCAGACGCAAAAGCCTTCTTAGTTCTGGCTGAAGAACTCCACTTCGGTCGTGCGGCCCGGCGCCTCCAAATGGGCCAACCACCGCTCTCTCGCCAAATTCAACGGCTCGAGCGGGCACTGGGGACCAAGCTGTTTCAACGTACCTCCCGGCAAGTCGAGCTCACCGTGGCTGGGCAAACGCTCATCGAACCGGCCAGGGAACTGATTGCCGCCTCTGAACGTGCCATCGAATCGGTCAAGTCGACGATGACCGGACAGATTGGTACCGTTTCATTGGGTTTTGCCGGCGCCAGCTCCAACGCCGAAGTTGCCGCACTCGCACGGCAACTAGCGATTAAGACACCACGGTTGCGTTTCGAGGTCACATCATCGCAGTTCGCCGACGATGCTTTGAAAAAAGTTCTCGATAAATCACTGGATTTCTCGATCGGACTGTGGGAATTCCTGCCCTCAGAGCTCGATGCCCTGCACCTGGGCGATGACGACGTTCTGGTCGCTGTACATAAGAACCATCCCTTGGCCAAACACGACCGGCTCAATATGTCGCAGCTCGCCCAGGATGCCTGGATTAATCTTCCTGGCGGCTACAATTCCGCGTTACAAAACCGGTTCCGTAACCTGTCGCTGAATGCAGGATTTGTGCCAAAACGCAATCAAACGGTGCCCGACTCCTGGACGGTCATGCTCCTGGTGGGTGTGGGCATGGGCGCATCGTTGACGCTGTCCTCCGTGGCGTCCTCGGTGCCGGCCGATGATGTGAAGTTCTTAGAGATCGACGACCCAACCAATACCCCCTTGCCGCTACGGCTCGTGTGGAGACGCGATGCACTCAATCCGGTATTACAGACAGTCATCGATACCGCAGACGACCTCTTTAGCAACGACTAATATCAATCGATGCTGTGCTGACATCGGTCCGCATCACTCTCGGCAATGATCCTGCAGAAAATTGCCCAGACATCATCGCCCTGACTAGCGTGAACCAGGTCACATAAATACCACTGCGTGACCTTGTCGCTTGTCGCGACCACAAGAGCGTACTTGCAAACTCAGGAGCATGATGCCAAGCCAGAACGCTAAACCCAAGCATCTCAAAGAGCGCCGAATACTTCGCTGCGTCACCATGGCGGCGCTGGGACTATTTGCCCTGTCCTCCTGTGCTGACGCAGGATCCAGTAGTGCCGCCTCACAAGCCTCCGGCGAGGTTACGCCACTGCGGCTGGCTGATGACTACGCTCCAGCACATCCGTTTGTAGAGTACGGCGCAAGTGTATTCATCGATGAAGCCGAAGCCAGCGGTGTGCCAATCGACTACTTCCCTGCCGCGCAAATGGGCACGCCCGAAGATCTAGCAGTCCTGCTAGAAACCGAAGTTCTTGATGCCGGGTCGACCGCACCAGCGTACCTGGAAAGCAAGTTTCCACTGTCCAGCGTCTCGGATCTTCCCAGCGATGTGTCTGACAGCTGTGTCGCTGCCAACGCGATGATGGATCTCCTAGGCGAAGATGGCATCTTATACCAAGAAGAATTCAAGCCCCGTGGTCTCCGGCCGCTCTGGGTTGCAGTCTTGCCGGGCTACGAATTGCAGACAGCCACCAAAAGGGTGGAAACTCCCGAAGATGTCCAAGGTCTGCTCATCCGCTCGGCAGGTGGCGCGCTGGATGCGTCAACGGACCACATCGGTGCCCAAGCAGTTAGTATGCCCGGTGGCGACGCCTATGAAGCGATGGCCCGTCACACCGTTGACGGTGTCGGTTTCACTTACATCAGCGCCAATCAATACGGCTTACAAGACGTGGCTGCCTACAGCACCGATGGCCTGAATATGGGCTCGTTTGTCTTACCCTATGTGATCACAGAAGATGCTTGGAAAAATCTCACCCCCACCCAACAGGACAGCGTCTCGCGTGCTGCCGAAACGGCCAATGCAACCCTCTGCGAAGGGGTCAATGAGGAAACCGCCAAGGCGAAGCAAGAAATGGCCGCTGGTGGCCTGGAATACGTGTCCATCGAAGGTGAAAACGCTCAAGCGTGGGAAGAAGTACTCGCAGATATCCGCGCTGACTGGGCTAGCAGTATGGATGATGCCGGCATGCCTGGCTCAGACGTTCTCGAGGCCTACAACGAGGCGGTGACCAAATATGAGTGACACTACGACCGCAACACAAGAGCCCCGCACACCGCTGGATCGCACTTATACTGCAATTGCCACGACATCAAAGTATCTCACCTTTTTCGCCATCGTAACCATGATGGTCGTCATGGTCGTCGAAGTCTTTATGCGCTATCTCGTCGCGCAGCCGCTGGGCTGGAACATCTCGCTGATCGAAAATGTACTCATGCCCGGGCTCGTGTTCCTGGGACTACCCTATGCGTATGCCGTTGGCGCGCACGTGGCTGCCGAGCTGGTGTATGACCGCCTGGGGCCACGGTCGAAGCGTGTGCTGGACTGGTTTGCCCGCGTCCTGCTGATCTTGTGTTCCATACTGCTGATCTATGCGGGCACACAAATCACAGTCACCTCGTTTATAGCCGGTGACATCCCACCGCCGCTTTCATCAGAAATTCTCATTCCTGCCTGGTTGTGGCGAACATTTCTGCCGCTGGGCGCCGGAATGATGCTCGTGCTGTTGTTCATTGATGCGGTGCGTCCAACGAATCGCCGTGGAGGTATCGCATGATCGTCTTGGTCATTTCGCTGCTACTCGTTGCGCTTATTCTGCTTCGAGTGCCCGTCGCCTTCGCCATCCTGTCTGCGGGCATTCTGGGCCTGTTGCTAAAGATCGGCCTCGGCCCGACACTTGGGGTATTGCAAACCATCCCCCAAAGTGCGGTGGCCAGTAACTCCTTGGCAGCGATCCCGCTGTTCATTCTCATGGCGCAGTTCGTGCTGCACAGCGGGGCACTCAACAGCCTGTTCGATTCGGCTCGGGTACTCATCGGCAGAACGCGGGGCGGTACGGCCTATGCAGCGGTTGGAGCAGGCGCCGTCTTTGCAGCGGTATCTGGCTCCTCGACCGCGGCTGCTGCCACACTTGCCCATACGTCCACCGACAAGATGGTCGAACAAGGCTACGATCGAAAACTCAGTGCAGGGGTCGTCGCGTCGGCAGGTACGCTTGCGGCAATGATCCCACCGAGCATTCTGCTCATTTTCTATGCGATCACAGCAGAAACTCCCGTCGGGGACACACTGATTGCCGGCTTAGTCCCCGGGTTGATGGTCGCTGCGGCACTAGCAATCTGTGTTGGCATCACCATTCGTGTGCGCAGCGGCGCTGCGCCGAAGGGAGAACCCAGCACGTGGTCTGAGAAGCTGCAGAGCCTCAAGGGCCTCACACCAATTCTGTTGCTGTTCGTCGTGGTAGTCGGGCTCGTCTTTCTCGGGGTAACCACTGCTACCGAAGCAGCGGCAGTTGGCGCACTGGGTGGACTGATCTTGATGATCGCAAGTCGAAAATTCACGTGGGCAAACTTCAAGGTCGCACTGTCAGAGTCAGTCTCGTCGTCGATCATGATTTTGACCATCGTGATGGCGGCCCATGTATTCGGTCATTTCATCGTAGAAACCGGTGTCACGCCAATCATCGCGCAGAACATCTCGGATCTACCATGGGCACCGTGGGCTATTGTCGCCCTGATTGCACTGGGCTATCTAATCCTTGGCTTCTTTATGGATCAAATGGCCATCATTTCGCTGACCGTTCCCGTGACCCTGCCGATCGTGGAGTTGCTGGGCTTTGACCCCATCTGGTTCGGAATCGTGGTCATTATCCTGGCAGAAATCGGGTTAATCACCCCGCCCTTAGGACTCAACGTTTTCGTGGTGTCGAGAGCCGCCCGTATGCCGCTGGAAGCAGTGTTCGCCGGCTCGATACCGTTCGTCTTTGCGATCCTGGCGGTGGCCATCCTGCTGTTTATTTTCCCGGAGATTGTGCTCTTCTTACCGAGCTTGATGTAGGAACGTAGTAAAATAGATATCAAACGCCTCGAACTCGTCCAACGGCAGGACGTGGCCAATGTACTGGTCGGGGCGAACGATGACGACGGCGCCGCGGTTGCGGTCGATCTCGCGCAGATCATAAATATCCTGGGTCGCTTCCAGACCCGGGATGTTGCCGAGCAGGCTACCGTTGGTCTTCTCTGCTGAGAAGACCTTCTCGTAATCGGTGAGTTCGAATTTACCTTTTGCTGGTTGAACGAGCTTGGGCAACGCGTTGATATCGACGTCGGTATGCGACTGCTGGGTCACGGCGTAAACGTCGAAAATCGAATTCATGTCAGCACCCTGCGGGGTGAAGCGCTTGATGGCACTGGAGTCGTCGGTGCTCATGCGTTCACACCAGTTGGCAACGGCCGAGCCCTCTGTCAGCCCGGTGTTATCGGCAAAGAGGTAGACGCGCCATCGACCATCTGCCCGGTGAACGTGACCGAGTTGCAGCGGCTTGGCATCGGCGACCCGAATGACCGGTGCCGAGTGGAAGCGGGTGCCGATTTCAAAACCGGCAGCCAGGTCTTGGTGGGTGTCAGGGCCGGTAAGCGTGGAGAACTCCGGGGTATAGCGCGTTGCAAGTCCGGCGGTGAACTGACCGCCACGAACGAACTGCTCTTCTACCTCGTCGGGGGTGACCGGCTGCTCGGCGTCACGTGAGCCAACCATTTTGGACCAGCGGATGTCGTAGTCGATGAGTTCTTGGGCGGTGACTTTTCGTTCCTCGGAGTACGTATGCAGCAGTTCTGGTTTTGCTTGACCGCGCAGCACCGAACCCAATTTCCAACCCAGGTTGAAGGTGTCCTGCATCGACACGTTCATGCCCTGCCCGGCCTTTGCCGAGTGGGTGTGGCAGGCGTCGCCGGCAATGAAGATGCGCGGCTGACGATCTGCACGTTCGTCGTCGTTGAGATTATCGAAGCCATCGGCAATACGCTGACCGACCTCGTAGATCGACCACCAGGCAACGTCGCGTACCTCGATGCTGTAGGGATCCAATATCTTGTTGGCGGATTCAGTCACCTGTTCCACGGTGATGCGTTTGCGGAACTCAGCATCACCTTCGGGCACAGCACCAAGGTCAACGTAGAGGCGCACGAGGTAGCCACCTTCGCGCGGGATCAAAATGATCGAGCCGGCGTCTGAACTAATCACCGCTTTCTTGCGGATATCGGGAAAGTCGGTGACGAGTAAGACGTCCATGACGCCCCAGGCGTGGTTTTGTACGTCGCCGTGGAGTTGACGACCCACGGATTCTCGCACTGCAGAGCGGGCACCGTCACAGCCGACCACATATTTTGCGCGCAGGGTTCGTGTTGTTCCGGCATGTTCTTCTGCGGTAGCTTCCAGCGTCACTTCAACGGGATATTCTTCGGATTCGTCGATGGTCTGGGAAACGTATTGCCAGCCGTAGTCGACCTCAAAGCGTGACGGAGATTTCGCGGCGACGTCGAAAAGAAGTTCCTGCATGCGCGCCTGGTTGACGATCACGTGTGGGAATTCGGACAGTCCATCGGCAACGTCTTGGACCAAACCGGTGCGGGTGATGCCGTCGCCGGGGTTTTCGACCGACCAGAAGGCGGTTTCATTCACCCACAGTGCTTCGCGCACGAGCGTATCGGCCAGGCCGAAGGCTTCAAACATTTCAACGGTTCGGCAAGCAACACCATCGGCATGTCCGCGGGCTAGTGGTTCTCCACGACGATCGACCGTGGCCACCGCGAGCTCAGGGTATTGGGCGAGCTGCGCGGTAAGGACGGCTCCGGCGGGACCGGTACCGACGACCAGGACGTCGACAGTTGCGGGCAGTTCGGCATCTTGCCGCATGTGCTCGGATGCCGCAGGGGCAACGCTAGGGTCTCCGAAGGTGTAACCGTTGAGGTGGTATTGCATGCTGATCTTCCATTCTGCGCTCGTGTGCTCCAAAACATTCTCTGCAGGACCGTACGCTGATGTATGCGACAACCGCAACGAACGATGCTAAATTTGCGGTGTGAGCAAATCTACACCGAGAATTGAAGCAATTCACCGTGCGCTGCAGGTTCTGCGGCTGATGGCCTCGCAGGGTTCAGTGAGTGTCACCGAGGCCGCCAAACACCTCGATGTGAATCCCTCCACGTCCTCCCGTATTTTGGCGACCATCGAGGCCGATGGTTTTGCGGTGCGCGGCGAGAAACAACGCTTCTTCCCCGGCGCCAGCGCGTTGCACTTTGGTCAAACACTCGTCACTCCCCCGCTGCATGAACGCTTGCGACCGCACCTGGAACGGCTCTTTAGCTTGGCACACGAGACCGTACATGTGGCAACACTGGTCGGCACAACGGTGCATCACAATGACTGCATTGTCGCTACCGATCGTGCGCTGATCTTGGCCAGCAGGCTTGGGAAACGCTTGCCCGCGCATCTCGCGTCGTCGGGCAAAGCCATGCTCGCCGACCTAGCACCCGCGGTAGTCAATGCTCGATATGCACCGACCGACCAGGGCTCGATACCGCAGGCGGTCGTATTCAACCTGCGGGATCTGCACGAAGAGTTAGATAAGGTACGCAAGCAAGGATTTGCGGTGAATGTCGAGTCCACCGAACAGGGCCTGGTGGCGTTGGCGGTATCGCTGGGGCACATCGGTGGCGAGCACATGGCGCTGAGCGTCGCTTTACCGCTGGCCCGCTATTCTGCGACCAGCCGTCGCGAAATTTCCGATGCACTGCGCACGGTGCGACATGAGGCGCAAGCCGCGTTTTCGCCGGATGAAATCGCACAAAACACCGACATGGTCTGACCTGCTGCAATATCAACTCTGTTGAAGCCCACGACACTGGGCTAGTCTGCTAATCAAGCACACTACCTTGAACCCTCGGAGTGACCTCGTGACACAGGAATATGTTCCACCGCCCTTGCCCGATGTAGCTGCTTCGCGGTCCAAAGGTTTGGCCACGGCATCACTGCTCCTTGGCCTCGCCGCACTGGTCCTGAGTTGGCTGTCGCTTATCGGGATGATCGTCAGTGTGCTCGCAGTGGTGTTGGGCATCATCGCACGACGCAGAACCCACGCGCAGGTTTTGAGCATTATCGGCATCGTCACCGGCACCATCGGCCTGGTGATTTCTATCTATCTGACCACCACGGCGGGATTCTTCCTCCACGTCGAAGAGGCTTGCGCTTGCGCCGAAGAAAACGCGTCAACCCTGTTGCACCATACGACACTGGGCTAAGGTTCCAAGGACACTCACTCACCTTGAAGTTATTGGAATCAGATTGTGACACAGGGATACTCTCCACCTCCGCCACCACCTCCGTCTCAACAGTCATACAGCCCTATGCCCATGCCGGGCCCGTCAGCGCCGAAAGGGTTGGCCATTACGTCGCTCGTTACCGGTATTATCGGGCTGATCTTGAGTGGGGTGCCGATTGTCGGTCTGCTCATCGGTGCCGTCGCCGTGGTGACTGGCATCGTAGCGCTCCGGAAGACACAGCCCAAGGGCATGAGCATTACCGGGATCATCACCGGCGGCCTTGGGATGTTGTTGTCGATTATTCTTGCGCTCACCGTGGGGTTCATACTCAGCGCCGCTGACGACGAAGAACGAGCTCCGGAAACAGAGGTCACGTCGTCACCGACTGCAACAACAGCGGATGATACGGAATCGCCAAGCGAGTCCCCCACGGCTTCTGAAAGCCCGAGTCCTACCGAACCCGAAGAAACGACCTCGGCACCGGGGCGATCCACGTCCACAAACAACGCGTAGCCAACGTTGGCCGGGGGAGTGAAGAACGGATATTGATGGAGCTTGTCCAAAGTTTGCGCGACACCGGGGCTGTTCTTTGATCCGGCCATGACCAGCCACTTCACGTTGAAATGATTAGCAAACGCGCCACGGAATTTCGCCGTGCGGCTAGGGGTATGCGTCGTCGGACGCGAAAGTGCTACGATAGGCACAGAACCTCCTGACTTTGGATAGGTGGAGTTCTACTTCAGAAGCGCAGCGGTCAAACTGAGAGCTTCTGAAATATTCTTATGAGAGGTGCTCGTCCCTGCCAGGAC
>DXCT01000073.1 GCA_019115865.1 Candidatus Yaniella excrementavium
GCTCGGAGGTGATTGCGGTACGGTGTGCCTGCCACGACGTGAATTGAGGATTGCGTGACCACAAGAACTTTGAAGTGGGTTGAACAGGATGTCAGCCTGGGTTTTGCTGAAGACCTGGCGTATTCGACGGCGATACTGCGGGCTGTTCAACACGGAACGATCACCGGGCCAATCGTGCGGATGTATCGTCCACAACCTACCGTCTCATTTGGGCAACAAGATGTCCGCATGGATGGCTACCAGCGAGCCCGTGAACTCAGCCAGCAGCATGGCTTTGCCCCGGTAGTGCGCAGGGTTGGCGGGCGTGCAGCGGCGTATCACCCTGGCTGCCTGGTCATCGATCACATCCAGCCCGAAGACGATGCAATGTTCGGGTTTCGCAACCGTTTTACCTATTTTGGTGACCTACTGACCGCCACGTTAAAACAGTTGGGCGTTGACGCGGCGGTGGGGGAGATCCCTGGTGAATACTGCGCAGGTGAGTATTCGGTGCACGCCGTGTTGGCATCGGGTCAGCGCATTAAACTTGCTGGTACCGCTCAACGCGTGGTCAAGGGTGCGTGGTTGTTTTCGACCAGCCTGGTCATTGAAGGCGGCACTTCGGTTCGCGAAGTCCTCACCGATGTGTATGCCGCTTTGAATATTGAGTTTGCACCCAACACCGCAGGTGCAGCAGTAGATGCTGTTGCCGGTCTGACCGTCGACGACGTCATCGATGAGTTGCTGGCGCAGTATCAGCAGCGTTTTCTCAACGGTGGCCTGACCGGGGAAGAGTCCTATGATCTGACGCCCATGAAATGGTCGGAGCTGCTACTAGAGGTTCCACCGACATAGGAGAATGTGTTCAACGGGCAGCCCTGGTCGCTGACTCGAAGCGTGCTTTAGCATTGAGCCTATGTTCATTGCTGTGCTGACCATGCTGCTGGGGCTGGTCGTCATCCTCGTCATTATCGCTGCCAATGGGTACTTCGTGGCCCAAGAGTTTGCCTACATGTCGGTGGATCGCAACCGGCTGGCAGCGCAAGCTGAAGAAGGGGATCAAGCCGCGCAACGGGCTTTGAAAGTCACCCGCCGAACCTCGTTTATGCTCTCGGGTGCACAATTGGGGATTACCGTGACCGGTTTGCTGGTCGGCTATGTGGCTGAACCCCTCGTGGGCAACAGCCTGGGAACCTTGCTCGGCGGGGTCGGCGTTCCTGCAGGCGTCAGTATTTCTCTTGGAACCATTCTGGCACTGGGGCTCTCGACGTTGATTCAGATGATTTTTGGGGAGCTTTACCCGAAGAATCTGGCCATCGCCAATCCGGGACCACTGGCACGGGGTCTTGCTCGGTCGACGAATATTTACCTGACAGTCTTTGGCTGGATTATCACCATATTCGATCGTGCGGCCAACGCTCTGCTGCGTCTGGTGGGTATCCAACCTGTTGAAGATCTAGATAGTAGCGCTACCGCCAAGGACCTGCGCCATATTGTGGCTGATTCGCGGCACAGTGGCCATCTGGATGAGGACCTGTCCATCATGCTGGATCGTATCCTGGATTTCCCACAGCGCGGTATCGAACATGCGATGGTACTGCGCTCCAGAACCGATGTGGTGCACAGTGTTATGCCCATTAGCCAAGTTCGTCAGAAGATGGCCAGCGCGCACTCACGGTATCCGGTGCTGGATGATGACAACACTCCGGTAGGGGTAGTACACATCATGGATGTGCTTGCAGCCGAGGCAACTTCAGATGCCCCGGTCAGCACGATCATGGGGGACCCCGTTGCACTGCCGATGGTTGTGACACTGCCGCAAGCTCTTGCCAGGATGTTCGAAGCTGACGCAGAGTTTGGCTGTGTCATTGATGAATACGGTGGGCTAGCCGGCATTGTCACCCGGGAAGATTTGGCAGAGGAAATCACCGGGGACTCAACCGATGAACACGATGCCAAGCCCCCAGAAACAGTGACCACCTCTGGCACAGGAGTATGGCGGGTTGCAGGCCAGCTGCCACTTGATGAAGCGGAACGGGAGATCGGCCAGCAGCTGCCTCGTGGCGACTACGAGACGATCTCCGGCATGATCATTGCCTATCTGCGAGATCTGCCGACTGTGGGTACTTCGGTTCACATCCCGCTGCCACAAACAGCAGAAGATTTGATCGGTGAAGAACCCATCACCCGCTATCTCGGGGCGAAAGTCTTGGAGCTTGGCAGACATGTTCCCGAGCTCGTTGAACTGTCGGTGGCTCCTTCCACCAACGAAGCGAGCGGTACGAAGGAGGACGCATAATGGGTAACCCTTGGGTCGTTGTACTGGTCACCGTCGGGATCATCGTGCTCAGCGCGTTCTTTGTCATCATGGAATTCGCACTGCTGGGAGCCCGTCGCCACCGGTTAGAAGATGCTGCGTTGACCAGTCGTGCAGCACGTGCTGCGCTGTGGGGCATTGATCAACTCACCGTCATGATGGCCGCAGCCCAGCTGGGGATCACGGCCTGTACCTTCGCGCTGGGTGCTGTGACCAAGCCTGCCATCGATGCATGGTTGTCACCACTGCTAGCCAACACCGGTATGCCGGGATGGCTGGCCGGTAGCGGGTCATTTATCTTGTCCCTGCTCGTCGTCACGTTTTTGCACCTGGTGATCGGTGAGATGGCCCCGAAATCTTGGGCTATTGCCCACCCCGAACGTGCAGCCATGGTCACCGGCATACCAGCAAAAGGTTTCGCCTGGCTGTTAGGTCCCTTACTTCGTTGGATAAACGAACTCGCCAATAAGCTAGTTGCTGCTTCGGGTGTTGAGCCCGTTGATCGAGCCGCAGTTGGTGGCTACGATGCGACAACGATACGTCGTCTCATCGACCACTCGGCTGAAGTCGGCGCATTAGAAGGCACAATCCAAACAACGCTTTCTGGCGCCATTGATCTGGAAACCATGAAGGTGGAAGACCTGATCTCCACGACCGATCGGGCTGTAGAACTCTCGGCCGAAGATACCGTGGCACAGCTACAAAGCATCGCAATAGAAACCGGGCACAAACGTATTCTCATTCGCGGGTATGACCGGCCAAGGATTCTCCATGTGCGAGACACCCTGCTGCAAGATCCGCAACGCAGCGTTGGTGACCTGGCTCGTGCCGCGTTTATCCTGCCTGCAGGTACCACCGTTGATGACGCTCTGGCGGAAATGCGCCAAGCCAGTGAACAACTGGCCGTGATCGTCGATGGACAAGAGGTGCTGGGTGTGGTCACCTTCTACGATGCAATGAAGCAGTTGCTGCCAAACCGATAGTGGCTTCTTGGTCTAGTGGCGCGGTGCTGATTGCTCGGTCAGATGATCGGCGTCGTCAGCAATGTGGGTTGGTAGCAGCACGCCACGGACCACGGTGATCGCCAGCAGTACCAGCGCAATGAACAGGATGACCTCAACACCGATGTAGTAATAATGCGTAGGCGATCCACCTTCAGATGTTCCGGCCAGCACGGCGTCTGTTTCGACCTCCAACAGTGGTCGAATGATTGCTGTTTTCAATACAAGCATCGCCCCAGCGATGAAGGTGTAGAGCCGCATTGCGTTAAAGTTCGTGATGGCCACGGCCTTGTTGCTGCGCCACAGTGAGATCAGCGCGGTCAACAGTATGATTGCCAGAACCACCTCAACGATGTTCATGGCTAGAAAGACGCGACGGCCAATACCCAAGCCCAGCGGAATGGTAATGCCCGGGGCAGTGAATTTCAGTGGTGCTTCGATGAACGAGATGCCGATGATCAGACCAATCCAGATCGCCGGCAGGATGAGCATCATGGCTCGAGCCCAGCGTGGTGCGTGTGTGGCGGCGGTGATCATGAACGGTTCTCCTTTTTGACGGTGCGGCGATAGAGCACAACGGTGACAATCCCGCACAGTAGATATGACAGGCCGACGAAGAGCCAGCCGCTGGCAAATGTTTGTGTGAGGTCGTGCAACAGCCCCATGATGAGCGGTCCGACTGCGAAGCCGGTGTACATGCCCATGGAATTTAGCCCGGAAGCGGCACCAATCTTATGCGATGGTACGACTCGCAAAAGGCCGGCATTGATTACGACATTGGCACCAAAGACCGTGACACCGTGTAGTGCAGCCCCGACCCAGAGCAGGGTGGGCAGTTGCCATAGTGATGCACTCACAAAGGCTACGACGCCGAGCAGGGCTCCGGCGCTGATGATCATCAACAGACGAGACGGCTCGGCACCCGCTTGCATGCGTCGGCTCCAGGCGATGCGTGAGACCACGCCGATAATCCCAGATACCGCAGTGGCCACCCCGCCGAGTACTAGGGAGAAGTCAAGCTCCTGGACGGCAAAGAGTGGAAGATAGACGTTGGTTGCCTGCATACCCATGCCTGAGAGCATGGCAATCGCGGCGAAAAAATACACAACGGTGGGGAGCTTGTCTTTGGTGTCGACCGTGGACAGTCTGCCAGTGTCGACGGTGACTTCTGGTGGTTCGGGTGCAGTGTTTTGGCGTTGCGCCAATTGGGCAGGCGACGGCACGTATTTCAGCGACACCAGCCACAGCAGTACGCAGACCACTGCGCCACCCAGGGCGGCTCCCGTCCACCCCAGTGACAAGGCGACCGCGGGGAAGAAGAGACCGGAGAATAGCTGTGAAGCTTGCACCCCGGATTGCTTCACGCCGATCCAACCGGTGCGTTGAGCGGCGGGCACAGCACGGATGATCACCCGGTTGGTGGTCGGATTTGAGATCGCCTGAGCAGGTCCAGCTAAGACTGCTGCTACGAGTAACAGCCAGTAGCTTGGGGCAAAGGCCGCGACGACCAGCGCGATGGCTGTACCGACGAAGATCAGCAACATCTGGGCGCGCACGCTGATCTTGTCTGCGAGATTGCCCAACCACATGCTCGAGACAGCAGCTGCTGCGAAAACCACGGTCACAATGAAGCCGATTTGTCCGGCGGTGATGCCGAGGTCGTCGATAATTAACGCCGAGGAAACCGAGATTCCGTAGTTGAATAATGGTCCGGCGCCCATCGCGCACAACAAAATAATGAGCAGCCCGGTTGAGGCTGAAGCAGCAGGAATCTTCGGTGTGGTCACATGAACCAGGGTAGTACTTTTTACGTGGGTATGAAGCTCATGGTTTCGAGATGGCACATAGGAACAACCAACCTCACCCACAGCTATCGTTTATGTTGGAAGGCAGTGACTAGGGAGACGATTGTGCAAATGAGAAACACCAAACGTAGTGCGGCAGCGCACCGGACAGCTGCCGTGTTGCTTGGCGCGCTATTCCTGATGGGGTGCGGGTCTGATGATCCCCAAGATGAGAACGAACGGCCGGAAGCTCCGCCGCTGGTCGAACCCGAGCCCGCTGAAGAGCACCCCGAATCCACCGATGACGTTGCGATCTCCGAACTGGCTGACAGCCAATGGGTTGAAGAAACCGCTGCCGAACATGCCATTCCGCAACGTGCCATGGCAGCTTATGCCGGAGCCGCGCTACGGATTGCCGAAACCCGGCCGGAGTGCAATCTGGGGTGGAACACCTTGGCCGGCGTTGGCTCGGTGGAAACCTCGCACGCCAGCATCGACAACTCCGGACTCGATGCTCAAGGCGTTGCTGAGCCCGCGATCATCGGCCCGGTCTTAGACGGTAGTGATGGTGTTATGGAAGTCGAGGACACTGACGAGGGCCAATACGATCAGGACGAACAATGGGATCGTGCCATTGGACCCATGCAGTTCTTGCCGGAAACCTGGGAGACCTACGCCGTCGACGGCAATGCTGATGGTGAAACCGACCCGCAGCAGATTGATGATGCAGTGCTCACCGCCGGTGTTTACCTCTGCGAAAATGCCGAGGATTTCACGGATGACGACCAATGGGTCCAAGCCGTGACTACTTATAACCAGTCTTTGGACTATGCTCGCGATGTCGCAGATATCGCCGCATCCTATGCCGGTGATGCGGCCGAGGAAGACAACTAAAAGCATGGGGGCAGCTTTTATAAGCCAAGCTGAGTTCGGACTACAGTAGTACTCGGCCCGTAGTGGTTACGGCCGTAGAAGTGAGGAAGACCTATGCTCGAAGACCAACCGCGTCAAGTGCTGCAAGATGGTGCAGACACAACCTCCCTCACACCCCGGGCGACTGACTACCTCACCCGGTGGGCAACCTTCTTGCTCGGCGTTTTTGTGATGTCCGTCGGTATCGCCATGAGTGTGCACGGCCAACTGGGTACCGCCCCCATTTCGACCTTGCCCGCGGTAGTCGATGCCGCTTCGTCATGGTCCGTTGGCACAGTTTCGGCCATTATGAACATCGCGTTCGTGCTCATACAAATGCTGATTCTGCGGCGCCGCTTCAAACTTTTCCAACTCGTGCAACTGCCCATCGCCGTCGTCTTCGGGGCTGTTATTGATTTCTCACTATTCCTAACCAGTTGGACACAAACAGATCACTACGTACTGCAGTGGGTCGTGACCATTATCGGAGCCCTGATCTTGGGTCTGGGCGTCTACATTCAGATTCAGCCCAAGCTGCTCTACCTGCCCGGAGAAGGCCTGGTCATGGCGCTCACCCAGGTAACAACGGTGCGTTTTGGCACCATGAAACAGCTTGTTGACTGGTCGCTAGTAGTGATCTCTGCTGTCTTGTCGCTGATCTTGATGCAGCGACTCGAAGGAGTCCGTGAGGGGACAGTTTTCGCAGCCTTTGCGGTAGGTGCCGTGGTCAAGACCATCGACGCGTTGCGGCAACGTCGACGCACTTCGCACTAGCCGGATAGGTAATATTGCAGCTATGTCACCGACGATGAACTTTGCGCTGCAGTCCCTGCACCAGTCAGGACGTGTTGTATTACCGGGGGCAGCCGCGGCCTATTCAAATACCGTTCGGGGTTGGATGATTGGTGTGTTGGTGTTCGTCAGTCTGATTCCCCTTGGCATGCTGTTGCTCGCGTTCCTCTTGATCTTCGCCACCGGCTCACTGATCGCCGGTATCGTTGTTTTCCTCGTGCTGGTACTGGCGCCCCTGGCCTTCGCTAGTCTTGTCTGGTGGCGTTATTTCAGGTGGCGCCGAAAGTACGGAGAGCTGGTCGAAGAAGTCCCGGTTACCATGGACGCCGATGGGCTGACCATGCGTGGTGTCGGACCGATCCCGTGGTCTGATTTCGGACCGGCGATGTACCGGCGGCTCCCTGCTGAATTTGGCCGCGGCGTGTCCGCTACTGCCGTACTCCCACTGACACAGCGCGGGGTGACAACACTCAACCAGCACGTTCCACCAGAACTGAGTCAACGGCTAGCGCCAATTCGTATTGCGCATCGAGCCCACCGATACCTCGATGTGCCGGGGATTCAAGGTTTGAGCGAACGCGAAGTGATAGACCTGATCAACACAGCGCACAATAAGTTCAGCCTCAGCTACTGAGATCGCAACTGCACTAGGTGCCCTCAGGCACGAACTCAGTTCTTGAATCGCCAATACTCCTGTGGGGCCGGAAGAGACGGTGCCGGTGAGGTTTTGACTGTATCGAGGTTCGGCCGCAGATTTGGATCAAGTTTTCCTTCTTGTACGCAGAACACATCGGACCGGAGGGCAACCGCCTCGGTGATGTAGGCGTGACGCAGTCGGGAGGTATCTATGTTGCTGGTTTCTATAGTGTCCACGGCTGGTACCAACGTGAGTGGGGGCATCAGCCCCGCACGGGGATTTTTGTTCTTGAGCCGAGAGAGCACTAGTGCGGAGTCTGAGTCCGAGATATACAGCGTTGCTTTCTGCACCATTTTTTTGAGATACGGAGACTTCTTGGTGAACTCGTCCTGTGCGATGTCTGGTGCTCCAAGGTAAATATTGCGAATTGGAGGATTCGCCGGCGATGAGTTTTTGACCCAGTCCTTAAGCGCTCGCAGCACCAGCTGATTGCCCATGGAGTGCGCAACGATGTCGACACTATCAAGGCCTGCCTGATTAGTGAATGCCTCAAGGAATTCCACCAGGTGATGCCTGCTCTTGTCCACTGTGTCGGAATCTTGCTTGTATTTGAATAAATTTCCAGCTGAGGCCCAGGAGAACATTGCTGTAGGGCCGCTATGTTTAATGGCAATGGAGAACTCTGCTGCGGCGATTGCCGCTTGTTCGAAATTGGTGTTGAAGCCGTGCACGTACAGCAAGCCTTTGCGAGCATCAGGGTTCGCTGACGTTTCCGAGTTGAGGCCAGCCAGAAATTCTGTCTTGTTCTTGAAGGTATAGTACCTGTCCACCTTCGATGCGCGTTTCGGGTTTCCTATGCGGAGTAAAGAGAGAATAAACTTCTGCACCCCACCGGTGGCATCCGGTACCTTGGAGACGTTAACCGTGCACAGGCCGTATCGCAGACTGTCAGAGAGCCGGTTGGAAAAGATGCTGTTTGGATCAGAGGGTGACCTAGGTTCACGGTTCGTTCCGAACCAGACTCTGATCCGGTGGGCGTCACTATCTTCTTGGCTCGGTGGGAGTTGGGACCATGGTGCGGATTCCATGTCAGGGGCTACCGGGTCTGGTTGTTCAGGGGGTGCCGCAGCACACAGTGCTATCTTGGATAATGATTCTGAAGCCACCGGCGACATTGCTGTATAAACCGAATGAATCTCGGTCAGCTGCTTTGTAGTGGTTGCCGAAATTCTGTCCCGGATGAGCGATAAGTCATTTTTCGTCGGTGGACTTTCTGCTAACGAAATATTGTTTGCATCAGCAGCAAACACGAGTAACCGCTCCCAGAGGAGCTGCGCTTGTGCAGCTTCCACTTCTAAACGGAAACCGGCCGCTTTTCCGATCAAGCCTGCCTGATTCCAAAGTTTTCTCCAGCCGCTCCTTCCCTCCAACGACTTTGTGAAACGTGATCTGGCCTCGGCAATAATGGCGGTGGAATCATCACCGTCGCTGACAGACTGGTTGGTTGCTGCACTTATGATAGCGATAGCGCAGGTCTCCGGGTTCCAGGAGGAGCTTTCCCTAAGCAGTGCCCAAATCTCGCTTACCGCGATGGTCATAGCAATCTTGTGCGTAGAGGGACGCGCTCGCTTGGTCGAGGCGCGAAGGTATTTTAATATTTCCCAAGCAGTCGCAACCAGCACGTTGTTTTGGTTGAGTTCCTCCGGTGGATGAATTGGAGCGAGGAGGCTTATGACATTCTCAGCGTTGTATGGCGTAACTGCCATGGAGGCTTCCTTTCGCAACGATTCTGGTTTATCACTCTAGCGAGTGTTAACGGTCCGGTGCTTTTGTACAGCTGGGGTAGCTTTCAGCCGGTTATAGTGCAGGATAGACGGTAAATGTATTAGGCGAGGGGTATGAAATTGTGAGTGAGAGTGTCACGGCACCAACGTTGCAACACGCTATGGAAACGCTGCACCGGACCGGCAGTGTGCGGCTTCAAGGTGCGCCCGCTGTCTGGTCAAAGACGCTGCTGGTGCTGTTCAGAATACTCATGGGACTGGTGATCCTGCTCCCTGTTGGCGGGCTGGTGGGCCTAATCTGCGTGAGTATCGTCGCCGATAATCCGCCGTGGTTCGGCATGATCTTTGGCTACGTCACCAGCCTCGGGATGCTCACTGGACTCTTTTTGTTGATTCACCATGGTTTGCGCCGCCAAGAACAATTTCGCCAGACCGAACGACACCCCGTGATCCTGGAACCCCGAGGCCTCACCCTGCGCGGGATCGGCCCGATCCCGTGGGCAGATTTCGGTCCGGCCGACAAACAGATGGTTCCCGCTGAACGAGACGAAGGGTACGTGTTGCGAGCAGTCATGCAGTTAACTGCCTCAGGCCTATTCAATGTGAATGAACGAACGCCACCTGAAATGCGCGACCGCCTTTCGCCGGCGATGGGCCCATTCTGGAACAAACACCACCGCTACATTTACGTTCCAGGGGTCGAAGGACTCAAACAAGCCGAAGTGATGCACCTGATCAACGCCGCACACCAGCTATTTGGTCACAGAGGCGCCCCGCCGCCAAATTCGTACCACTAACCGTCGACGCTGGCGGCCCGAACTGCGATCATGGTGCTATGGTCACTCCAGACAAGAAGCAATCACCCCGGCCCCGATGGGGTCGCAGGACACTGATTGGTGTAGGGGTGCTCGGCGTCCCAATTGCAATAGTTGGGGTAGTCATGTGGTCTCTGCAGCGTTCGATGATCTATTTTCCCGATACCTCGGCGGTACCAAATGCAGCCGATGTGCTGGACGGTGGCCAGGACCTGACCCTGCACACCTCCGACGGCCTGGAACTTGACGCCTGGTTCGCTCCGCCCTTAGACGATGCCATCGCTCGTGACATGGCAGTGTTGATGGCCCCGGGCAACGGTGGAAATCGCGAGGGCCGAGCCGGTTTAGCACAGCACCTACAGGACCGTGGTTTTGCCGTACTGCTCATGGAATACCGTGGCTACAGTACCAACCCCGGTAGCCCAAGCCAAGATGGCTTGATTCAGGATGGTCTAGCTGCCGTCGATGCGCTGCAAGGCCAAGGGTATGGGCCCGAGCAAACAATCTATTTCGGTGAATCTGTTGGTGGGGGAGTCGTTGCCGCACTGCTCAGTGAACGCCCGCCGGCCGCAGCAGTGTTCCGTTCACCCTTCACCGATCTTGCCGAAGTTGGCCGTCATCATTACCCGTGGTTGCCGGTTGGTCTCCTACTGCGCGATCGGTTCCCCGTGACCGAGCATGTCAGTGGCACACAGGTGCCCATCTCCGTCATCCGCGCCCGTCACGATACCGTCGTACCAGCCGAACTCAGTGCTGAAGTTGCAGATGCCGCACCAAATCTTATGGAAGAGCGCATCTTCGAAGACGCTGACCATAATGATCCCATCATGTTTGGCCCCGAAATCGCCGATGCAGTTGTACGTATCGCTGACGAAGTGGCGCGATGACGACACGAAGGACAGTTCGGGCTCGCCCTAGTGGCCTCTTTTGTATTCTTGAGCAAGCAGCGCGTCGATCTCCTCTCCTTCTTCGGCAAGCACTTGTTCAATAGCCTTTTGTTTTGCGGTCTGATGTGCTCGGAGAATCATCAACGCTGTCACCCCGAGTGCGGCGATAAGAGTGCCTAATGTGTAAAACGACACGATGATATCGCTGGGTGGTGGCTCCCACCGGGTCAGCCAGATGCCTACGGCAAGCGAGATAACAGCGACGGCTGCTAGCCACCAGCTGTAGAAGATGCCGGTTCGGTGGCCACGACAATCAGCGCACCTTGAATGAGTCCACCCGGCAGGATCAACAGCATAGGGTCTATGCACCCACCGTAGTACATCGTGAGCTGAGCCACGACGGTTGCAAAATCGCACCATAACAGTGGCTCTGATTCAAGTGTCTAACAGGGTATAC
>DXCT01000074.1 GCA_019115865.1 Candidatus Yaniella excrementavium
GAGTGTAACCACTGTTCGGACCAGCCGGCCAGGTCACGGCCGGAAGCAGCTTCCAGATGCCGCAGCAGATCAGAGAATTCTGTATTGGACCAGGCGTGTTCGGTGAAATAGGACCGTATCCCGGCCATGAAATGTTCGGTGCCGACCCAGGCAACGAGCTGGCGCAACACCGAGGCACCCTTAGCGTAGGTGATGCCGTCAAAGTTTACGGCCACGGCGTCGAGGTCGACCATATCGGCGATCACCGGGTGGGTTGTGGCCAACTGATCTTGGCGGTAGGCCCATGTCTTCTCCGTGGAGTTAAAGGTGGTCCAGGCTTCGGAGTATCCAGCGTGGATCGCGGCTAGATGCGATACAAACTCGGCAAAGGACTCGTTGAGCCACAAATCGTCCCACCAGCGCATCGTGACCAGGTTCCCAAACCACATGTGTGCCAGTTCGTGCAGGACGGTGATGGCCCGGCGTTGCACCATCGCTTGGGGTACTGCTGAGCGGAAGATATAGGACTCGGTAATGGTCACCGCCCCGATATTTTCCATGGCTCCTGCATTGAACTCGGGCACAAATATTTGGTCGTATTTGGTGAACGGATAGGCGACACCAAACTGTTGTTCATAGAATTCGAATCCGGCGCGGGTAATGTCCAACATTTCTTTGGCATCCACGTGGACTGCCATGGACTTTCGGGCCCAGATGCTCAGGGGAACACTGGTTGAATCGGTATCCCATGAGCTTTGTGCGACCTGGGTATATTCGCCGGCAACCAGGGCAAAGAGATACGAGGACATGACCGGAGTCGTGTCGAAAGTCCAGTGGGCGATGTCGCCGTCTACGGTGTAATTGCCGGGCTCATTGGATAGTACGGCCCAGTGCGCTGGGGCCGTGACATGTAGGGCGAAGGTTGCTTTGAGGTCCGGCTGTTCGAACACCGGAAAAATCCTTCGGGCATCGGCTGGCTCGCATTGCGAGTATAAATATTCAGCCTCATCAAATGGGTCAACGTAGCGGTGCAGGCCTTCGCCGGTTGTCGAATAGGGGGAGGATGACGACACCACTACTTCGTTGCTCTCTTGCAAGTTTTCAAGGGTCAGGCGTGTGCCGTCGTAGGAGACATCGGTGCCGTTGAGTTTCGCTGAGAACACTTCGTGTCCGAGCAGATCGATAAAACAGGTGTTGCCGATTGCCTCGCGTGACGCGGAGAATGTGATGAGGGTGTTAACCCGAAATTCGACGTCGTCGGTTACATCGAACTCCAACCGGTAGTGGTGTACTTCAAGTTGTGCAGCTCGAAGTTGAGCTTGCTTACGAGTGATGGTCTGTGAAATGTCCGACACGCTGATGGTCCTTTCGAATCAGTGTCACCATTGTTTCACCAAACCACGAAAGTGTTAAAGCCGGACTATGCTGGAGTCACGATTTTCCAATTTGAGGAGCCCACGTGCGCGTTCACATTGCTACCGACCATGCCGGCCTGGAACTGGCCCAGTATCTGATTCAGAACCTGGCTGCTGCCGGTTACGACATGATCGATCACGGCCCCCAGGAATACGATGCGTTGGATGACTACCCGTCATTTTGCATTAATGCTGCCAAAGCGGTCGCCGCAGAACGCTCGGCTGGCCAAGATTCCCTGGGTATTGTGCTCGGCGGTTCGGGCAATGGGGAGCAAATGGCTGCCAATAAAGTTGAGGGCATTCGCGCGGCCCTGGCCTGGAATGTTTCCACGGCTCAACTTGCACGGGAACACAACAACGCCCAGGTTGTGGCCGTGGGCGGACGTCAACATGAGCCGGCTGAAGCACTTGAGATTATTAAAGCTTTCCTGGCCGCCCAATGGTCCCAGGAGGATCGTCATGCCCGTCGCATCGGTCAGATCGGCGAGTTCGAAACTACCGGCGCAATTGCCGGATTCGACCTTGGTACCGACGGGATTGCCAAACCTTAATGCCTGAAGGTCATTCCATTCACCGGATCGCCCGGCATTTTGACGACGTATTTGTCACCCAGCAACTCCGGTTGTCGTCTCCACAGGGCCGTTTTGCTGACGGCGCCAAACTACTCAACGGGCACCGCGCTGTCGCCTCCGAAGCCTACGGCAAGCATTGGTTTCTGTATTTCGATAACGGGCTGGTACTCAATGTGCATCTGGGTATGTATGGTGCCTGGACCTTCGGTGGGCAGCAGCATTCCTCGATTGGGGCACCGCGCAAGATCGGGGAACAGGAAGACCATACGGATGGCGCCGTAGAGCTGACTGAACCGCGCCCCACCACCCGGGTGCGGATCATCGGAGAGCATTCCTGGGCGGATCTGGTTGGCCCAGCAATTTGTCGTACGTTGACTCTTGGCGAAGCTCAAGATGTGATCGATGCTATCGGGCCGGACCCGTTGCGCAAGGATGCGCAGCCGCAACGCTTTTACGACGTCGCAGCCAAGACCAGGCGCCGTATCGGGGCCGTGTTGATGGACCAGAAGGTGATTGGTGGGATTGGGAACATTTTCCGGGCTGAAGGGCTGTTCCGGTTACAGCTGAACCCGCACACACCGGCCAACACGCTGACGCGAGAAACTCATCATGCCATCTGGCATGACCAGGTACAACTGTTAGAGATCGGGGTGGAAACCGGCCGCATTATCACCACCGACGTCGAACATCGTCCCGGTGTGGAACTCAACGAGGCCTGGCCAGAACACGCCAACTATGTGTATCAACGCCAGGGAAAATCCTGTCTGGTGTGCGGCGCGAACGCGATCATTGTTGAAGCGTTAGAAGCCCGAAAACTGTACTGGTGTACAGCATGTCAACAGTAGTCAACGACACGTCAACGGTTCAGACTCGTGCTCAAATGTGGTTTAGTTAATATCGTGCATGTCATAAATTTACTTGATACCGGTCTGAAAACCTATGGGGCAATGGACACGTTGCAGCGCGAACTGCACGCCCAAATTGCTGGCGGTGAGCATCCCAACTCATTCCTGATCTTTGAAGCAGAATCAAGTTATACAGCCGGTCGACATACACAACCCCACGATATCCTGGATGAATCCCTACCGATTATTGAAACGGATCGCGCCGGCTCAATTACCTGGCACGGTCCCGGTCAGCTGGTGTGCTATCCGCTGGTAAAACTCGCCGCGCCCGTTGACGTCATCAAATATATTCGTGCCGTTGAAGGCGCGGTCATCGACACCTTGCAGCAGCATTTCGGACTCGAAGTGGGTCGCATTGAAGGACGCGCTGGCGTGTGGATTGAAAACCGTAAGATTTCGGCGATCGGACTCAAGATTTCCCAGGATGCCACATTGCATGGCATTTCTTTGAATATCAACACGGACCCGGCATCAGCATTTGCCGGGGTCATCCCGTGCGGCATCACCGACGCGACCGTCACCTCTATGGCCGAGGAAGGCGTCGAAACCTCATTGCAGGCCGTTGCCGAAGTGCTCACAGACGCGCTGGAATATCGTCTGGCACCGCTACTTGCTCCAGAACCAACTCTTGCCACAGAACCAAGTAAAGGAGAGGTCAATGTCTACCATCCCGCAGGCTGAAGGTCGCAAACTGCTTCGGATTGAGGCACGCAACGCCGAGGTGCCTCGTGAGCCTCGACCGGAATGGCTTAAAACTCGAGCCACAGTGGGTCCTGAATACCAGAACTTGCGCAGTCAGGTAGCCAACACCTCCCTAAACACCGTGTGTGCTGAGGCCAACTGTCCAAACATTTATGAGTGCTGGGAGGATCGGGAAGCCTCCTTCCTCATCGGTGGTGCCGTATGTACACGTCGCTGTGGGTTCTGTGATATCGCCACCGGGAAACCAGAAGAATACGACACCGAAGAGCCGTATCGCGTGGCAGAATCGGTTGACGAACTGGGACTGCGCTACGTCACCGTGACCGGTGTCGCCCGCGATGATCTGGAAGACGGCGCCTCCTGGCTCTATGCCGAAACCGCACGGGCCATTCACCAGCGCACACCGCAGACGGGTGTGGAATTGCTGGTCGATGACTTCCGCGGTGGTGAATCCGCGCTCCAGAAGATTTTTGACGCCAAACCCGAGGTCTTCGCGCATAACATCGAAACGGTCCCGCGTTTGATGAAGATCATTCGTCCGGCCTTTCGCTACGAAAAATCGTTGGCGGCCATCACCTCAGCGCGTGACGCCGGACTTGTCACCAAGTCCAACCTGATTCTGGGCATGGGGGAGACCAC
>DXCT01000075.1 GCA_019115865.1 Candidatus Yaniella excrementavium
ATTATTAACCACTCACGGTCTGGCTGACGTTTCCATGCGCCGTGTTGCCAAAGAACTCGATGTGGCTGTGTCTGCGCTGTACTGACATGTCAAAGACAAGCAGTCCCTCCTGGGTGCCATGGTGGACCGGCTCCTGGCAGACGTCAACTTCACGCCGCCCACCGGCGATACACGCCATGACATTACAGCTCGAGCGGAACGACTCTACGACACCATTCTTGAGACTCGCGACGCTGCGGAGCTTGTCGCATCCGCTCTGGCCCTGGGAACCGGCGGGGAAAGAATGCGCGATTCCCTCAACGCCGTCTCACCGAATGCACTGACTACCGATGCGATCATGGCGTTGATTATCGGCCACGCCACTCTGAATCAACAGCGAACGCAAGCGCAAGCCCTGGGCGTGAATGTTTCACCAACGACTACCTCAACGTTTCGGCAAGCCCTCAATCTAGTGACCGGGGTTTCCTCCATAGCCTGACGGACCGTAGAGAAGCCTGCGCCGACGCGCTAACCACGAAACGGTCGTTACACCCTCTAACCCGAGAAGGTGCAACGACCGTGCAAGGTTGGTCGTCTCGTGATATCTAGTATTCGATGACAACTCGCCCGTCGATTTTTCCGCCCCGCATTTCTTCGAAAACATCGTTGAGATCTTCCAGCGGACGACGATGGTACGTCGGTTCAATTTTGCCTGCCGCGTGGAACTCCAAGGCCTCGATCATGTCTTGTCGAGTCCCAACGATCGAGCCTCGTACTGTCAAACCATTCAGCACCACATCGAACACGGAAACATCGAACTTTCCTGGCGGCAGACCATTGAACACGATGGTGCCGCCTCGACGTGACATGCCAATGGCTTGCCCGAACGCTTGCTCATGAACAGCCGTCACCAACACAGCGTGAGCACCGCCCACCTGTTCTTGAACTGCGGCAGCCGGGTCGGTATCCGCCGCGTTGATGACAATCTCGGCGCCGTGCTTCTTCGCCAGTTCGAGCTTGTCATCGGCAATATCGACTGCGATAACCCGCAGCCCCATCGCAACACCGTATTGAACGGCCAGGTGCCCGAGGCCACCGATGCCGGATATCACGACCCAGTCGCCAGGTTTCGCTTCCGACATCTTGAGGCCTTTATACACGGTCACGCCCGCGCACAGGACCGGCCCAACCTCATACAAGTCGGACCCCTCCGGGATTTTGGGAGCGTAACGGGTATCAATGAGCATGTACTCACCAAAGGAGCCATCCACGGAATATCCACCGTTAATTTGGTCATGGCATAGCGTCTCCCAACCCCGCCGGCAGTACTCACAGTTACCGCAAGCACTCCAGAGCCAAGCATTCCCAGCGATATCGCCGACTTCGAAGTTCACGGCGTCCTCACCGAGCTCTACGACCTCACCCACACCTTCGTGGCCGGGAATAAACGGCGGCGAAGGCTTCACTGGCCAGTCACCCTCCAAAGCGTGCAAATCGGTGTGGCATACGCCGGTGGAAATCAGCTTCACCAACGCTTGGTACTTATCCGGTTTCGGCTTATCGGTATTTTCAATGTCGATGGTTTTGCCAAACTTCTTAACGATTCCAGCCTTCATAGCCATGAGATCGCCCCTCCTTGTGTCGTCATGAACTGCGAGCTTCGTGAGCCGTTCCGGCATACGAAAAACTCACAACTATGACCCTAATCACACAGCTGTTGCAAGGACGTTGCACAGGTCCGGGCTGTATGCCAGGCAACAGTACTGTTAAGGATGAACCGCCCGCTCATCGCTACCGTGCGCCGGCGTTACCTTGCCCAAGTCGGCGATCCGCAGGGGCGTGAATTTTCCGGAGCTTTCTGCGTCGACTACTCGCGCAGTAACGCAAACGTGATCGCCGCCGTCGTCAACAATGGAAAGCCGCTCCAGCACCAGCCGGTGCAGACAATCGCTCAGCAGCGGAACCCCGTGTTTGTGGGGGTCAATATCAAGGTCGGCGAACTTATCCGTGTCATCGCCCGATCGGGTAGCAAAGTGCTGGGCCAGCGTGAGGTCATCGGCGGTCAAAAAGTGCACCGCAAAATGTGTTGCCAACAGCCCCGCCCGGTAGGTGTGATTGGCTTTGGACAACCAGAAGCAGTACTGCTGCGGCGAGATACTCGACTGTGCGTGGTACCCCACCAGACAGCCTGCGCGAACGTCGTCGGCAACGGTGGTCACCACAACAACAGCGGAGTTCACCGAGCCCATCAGGGATGCAAATGCCTTATTGCTCATGGCCGGGCCTCCTGTGCTGCTTCATAACGAAGGAACAGGGTGTGCTCCTCGCCCATGACGGATTTGAGCTCGAAGTTGTGGACACCTCCGCCGTCGGGCATAACACCCACCGGCAGATTGTCACCGCCCATCACCGGAGCGATGGACAGGCACAGCTCGTCGAGGCGTTCTGCGGCAACGAACTCGCCCAGCAGGGTTGGACCACCTTCACACAGCACGACCCGATGGCCACGGTCGGCCAGCGCCTGTAGCACCGCGGCTGGGTCGACGCGCTCTTCACCGGCGGTGATCACGGTGGCGTGCTGTTTGGCTTCGGCGACCTTGTCTGGATCGGCCGATGCAGCGGTGATGATCATGGTCGGGGCGTGGTCGGGGGCATCTTTGAAAAGTTTGAGGTTCCAATTCAACTGAAGACTTCCCGACACCACGGCAACCGGCGGGGTTGGTGGTTTGCCGTTCGCCTCGCGCTGGGCCTTGGCCTCATCCGAAAGTCGCACCAGGCCGTAGCCTTCACGGCGAACGGTTTCCGCGCCCACGAGGACGACGTCGGCAATTTGGCGCATTCGCCGGAACAGTTTTTGGTCAACCTCGGTGGATAGTGCCCCGACTTTGCCATCGATCGCAGCGGTGCCATCCAGGCCTGCGACCATGTGGCCGGTGACCCAGCATTCATGCCTGGGCTGAGACCGATCAACCGCCAGATACGGGGCCATGGG
>DXCT01000076.1 GCA_019115865.1 Candidatus Yaniella excrementavium
AGCCCATCGGACCAGCACTATATGACCGGGCATTCTCAACCGAAGAAGGCATCGGCATCCAACAAGGATGGAAAGGCCTCTAACCAAACATGACACGCCCGAGCCAGACACACATTTCTGCCTATAACCCCCAAAGATTCAGGGCCCCGGTTTGCACCGGGGCCCTGATCACTCATCACTCACACCTTGAAGAGGTGCTCATAGTCTAAGAAAAGTCCTTTGGGAAAGACTTGAAAGTTCCTGTATAAACCCTCAGAGTTTTTTCGCCACTAGTCTTGGACAAGGAAAAGCTCCGACCGAAAAACTTTGAAAGTTTATAACCGGCCGGAGCTTCCCTTATCACTCACACCTTGAGGTGTTTCTAGGATAAACATATGGACCTTGAATACGGCAGGGAATTGGCTGGCTAAACCCTGTGAATCTGGATTACACGTGATGCTTCGCGATGTAATGCCGCAGCGCTTGGGCGTCAGTGCCCATTTCTACGGTGTGCTGCTCCAATTCCAATAACTGCGCAAATTCGGGTAGTAGCTCCGGTTCGAAGCCCAGTGCTTCGTTGACGATATCGCCAAATTTTTCTGGTTTTGCTGTTTCCAGCACGAGCATAGGGTGGCCTGGCCGCTGGAATCCACGAGCAACAGTCACGCCATCTGCTGTGTGCGGGTCGATCACGACTTCTGCTTTTTCATAGACCGCGCGAATAGTGGCAACACGGTCCTGGTGCGTGGAAGTCCCTGAAACCATACCGAATTCTTGCTCAAAGCGTGGCTGCTGCTCCGATAGATCGAGCGTGCCGGTGGTGTCGAGCTGTTGCCAGGCCTTGGCGAGCTGTTCTTGGTCTTGGTCGAGGACCAAGTAGATGAAGCGCTCCAGATTGGATGCTTTAGAGATGTCCATCGACGGTGAGGACGTGGCTAGCGTATTATCTGCTGAGCGTGGCTCATACTTGCCACTGCGGAAGAATTCGTCTAGCACGTTGTTCTCGTTGGTGGCTAGCACCAGCGTATCGATGGGTAACCCCATCTGACGAGCTAACTGTCCGGAAAATATATTGCCGAAGTTGCCAGATGGCACAGCAAATGAGACCCCAAAACCGTCTCGCTGGTCGGCGGGGATGCCATTGGTGACACGCAACCAGGCCCAGAAGTAATAGACACTCTGGGCAATGAGTCGGCCCAGGTTGATCGAATTGACAGTGCCAAGCGAATTGGCGGCCTTGAACTCGAGGTCACTGTTGAGTTCTTTCACGAGGTTTTGCGCGTCGTCGAAGACACCTTCGATGACGACATTATGCACGTTGTCGTCAGTGAGCGTATACATCTGTGCGCGCTGGAAGCGAGACATCCGCCCTTTTGGCGACAGCATGAACACCCCGATATTTGGTTTAGACCGGAATGCATATTCGGCAGCGGACCCCGTATCGCCAGAGGTGGCACCGAGGATATTCAGCGTCTGGCCGCGTTTCTGCAACACATAGGGCAGCGCTTCGCCGAGAAACTGCATGGCCATATCCTTGAACGCCAGGGTTGGACCTTGTGATAGATCCACCAGCGCTGACATCTGATCGATCGGCGTCAATGGCACGATCATTTCAGCGTTGAACTGGGTTCCGTAGGCTGCGTGGCACAGTTCGGCCAGATCTTCACGTGGGATGTCAGTCCAATACAGCGCGATGACCTCGGTGGCAAGCTCTGCATATGACAGTTCGCGCCAGGACTCCAGCGTTTCCGGAGCAACAGTCGGGATGGTTTGTGGGACAACAAGCCCGCCATCTGGCGCGAGGCCTTCGAGGAGGACGTCAGAGAAGTTGGACGGGTTCATACCGCCGCGAGTGGATACATATTGCATAGCGTTAGTCTTCGTAGATGAGATCGCGAACTTGGATAACTTCATCACGGCCCGGGCCAACGCCCACACCGGAAATGCGCACCCCGGCAAGTTTTTCGAGTGCACCGATGTAATCCTGGGCGTTTTTGGGCAGATCTTCCAGGCTGCGGGCGCCAGAAATATCTTCCTCCCAGCCGGGGAAGTACTCGTAGATCGGCTTGGAGTGGTGAAAGTCGGTTTGCGTCATCGGCATGACATCATGTCGGACGCCATCGACATCGTAGGCGACACAGACTGGAATTTCCTTGATCCCGGTCAAAACATCGAGTTTTGTCACGAAATAGTCGGTGAAGCCGTTGATCATGGCAGCATGGCGTGCCATGACCGCGTCGTACCATCCCGTGCGTCGCGGACGACCGGTGTTGACACCAAACTCGCCACCGGTGGTGCGCAGCTGGTCGCCCATCTCGTCAAACAGTTCGGTGGGAAATGGGCCGGCACCAACGCGGGTAGTGTAGGCCTTCACAATGCCAATAGTGCGGGTGAAACGCGTTGGACCAATACCTGCGCCGACCGAAGCACCACCGGCGGTGGGGTTAGAAGATGTGACGAAAGGATACGTTCCGTGATCCACATCGAGGAAGGTTGCCTGGCCGCCCTCCATGAGCACAACCTTGTCTTCGTCGAGGGCTTCATTGAGGATGCGAACTGAATCGACAACCATCGGACGCAGACGTTCAGCATAGTCCATGAAGTAGTCAACGATTTCATCAACGGTAAACGCACGACGGTTATAGAGCTTCACGAGCAGCTCATTCTTTTGCCGCAGTGCGCCCTCAATCTTCTGGCGCAGGATGGATTCGTCGTAGAGGTCCTGTACGCGAATACCCAGACGAGCGACCTTGTCCTGGTAGGTCGGTCCAATGCCGCGCCCCGTTGTACCGATCGCGCGTTTACCCAAGAAACGCTCGGTGACCTTGTCTAAAGTCTGGTGATAAGGCGCTACAAGATGAGCGTCAGCAGATATGCGCAAATGCGACGTGTCGTGTCCGCGGGTTTCGAGACCGTCAATTTCTTCAAATAACGCCTCGAGGTTAATGACCACGCCGTTACCAATCACAGAGATTGCCTGAGGCGACAGGATTCCGGCTGGCAATAGCTTCAACTCAAACTTTTCGCCGTTAACCACTACGGTGTGACCGGCGTTGTTGCCGCCGTTTGGTTTGACGACGTAGTCGACACGACCGCCAAGTAAGTCCGTTGCTTTGCCCTTGCCCTCGTCGCCCCACTGGGCTCCCACGATTGCGATTGCTGGCATAAAATTCATCTCTCCCACGGGGACGTCATCAAACAGTCCCGCAACATAGAAAGGTTCTCGCACCCGCAGCACGCTGGTAATTGGGTCGAGAACAGTTACAACCAAAGTTTACCAAAATCACAGTGCGGGCGGCAGATTGCGAAGCACCCTCGTCATCCTGGCC
>DXCT01000077.1 GCA_019115865.1 Candidatus Yaniella excrementavium
CGGTCGAAATGGAATGTATCGTAGAGCGCCATCGGCAGATTGATGAACTTGGCGCCCGGGCCATCTTGAAACATCGACGCATAGGCTTTGCCGACGTCGTCACCATTCCACACCAGGGTCACTTTCTGACGTGCCCCGTCTCCTGACGTGTGTTCAAGGGCCTCACGACCGATAAAGTCATGGTCAAAGGAGATGATCCTGCCGTAGTCGAGTTCATACGGTGTGAAGTAGTAGTCTTCAATGTTTTCGGAGTGGAAACTCCCACCCAATGGCGAGATGGTCTCATAGGCGTTGGCATCCAGCCACCGACGGTAGTCGGCGAGTCGTTCATCGGTATAAATGGCCGGCAATGGTCGCGGTAGCCACCCTGATTCCAGTGCATTGGTGTGATAAGCACGCGCACCGACCTGGACGAGGCCGTGCTGTTTTCCGGCTGCCAAGATGGCACCGTGAACCGTGTCGTGATGCTCCCACGGGCCCCAAATTTCAACACCGGGCTCCCCCGCCATGCCGTGACGCAGCACGCGCACGGGCTTATCGGCGATGGTCACCGTGGTCATGTTAAAGAATTTGAGCTTGGGCGGTTGTGCACCCATGGCCTCGGCCAGCACTTTCATAGCGCCGGGGCCTTGGAGCTGATAGCGGTACAGCTCTGGTGGTCCTTGGCGGACCGCGGAGCTGTCGTCGCGGCGAATTTCGACGTCGTAGTTTCCAGTTTCGGCGTGATACTGCATCCAGTTGATCGACGGCGGAATGCCAACCGCACGATATTCATCCTCATCGAGGTGAAAGAGGATGTTGTCTCCGATGATGTAGCCGTCATAGTTCACCGCGACGAATTGTTTGGCCTTGTCAACGGGAAAGTTTTCCATCGAGTTGATGGCGAGGTCTTTGATCAGGCGCAGGGCATCGGGCCCTTTGAGGTTGAGATCGACCATGTGGTGCGACTGGTCGTAGATGACTGCTGTTTTGCGCCAGGCGAGTTGTTCGTCTCGCCAGTTCGAAAATTCCGGGGCTAGCCGCGGGACGACCGACGGTGGTGTCTGGGCCTCCCACAACAGATTGACGGCGCTGCCGGCCTGCTGAATGGCTTCTTCAAGATTCTTGGACATGAACACTCCTTGTAATGCTTGACGCTGCGGCCACACTCCCAGTATCTGCGTGCTAGCTCACTTTGAAAAGCACATAGCGGTGCGGTTGTAACGCACCTGCGGCTCGGATGTGCCTCTGATAGCGGGGGTCGATACACTGAAGCCAAGTCCACGGGTGAGCGTCCCGGCTGACCCGATGTCTTTGCTGATCCCACGGGAGGTTTCCTTGGCCGTAGACATACTGCATGAACTGGATGAACTGCTCACCGAACAACGAGCCCTGTACCGCGATCTGCATCTGCAACCTGAACTCAGCATGCAGGAACATAACACCGCACAACGAATAGAAGATGAGCTGGACACACTGGATGTAGAAGTTCAGCGCATCGGCGGAACTGGTGTGGTCGCCGTGCTACGCAACGGTGACGGGCCCACTATCATGGCCCGCGCAGACACCGATGCCTTACCACTGTCCGAACAAACCGGGTTGGACTACGCATCGAAGATAGATGGTGTCATGCATGCCTGCGGCCACGACATGCATGTAGCCACGCTGTTGGGGGCAGTGAAAGTGTTGGCTGCCAAGCCGCAGGCCTGGGCAGGAACCTATATTGCCGTGTTCCAACCGGGTGAGGAGATCGCTGTCGGTGCCCAAGCAATGCTGGATGATGGTCTGGTCGAGAAGATCCCGCGACCCGAGGTTGCCCTGGCACAACATGTTATGCCCACTGAAGCTGGCACCATCGGCACCAGCGCCGGAGCGATTTTATCTGCCGGGGATTCCCTCAAAATAACCGTGCACGGACAAGGCGCCCACGGATCGATGCCGCACAACAGTATTGATCCGGTGGTACTGGCCTCCTCGATTGTGCTGCAGTTGCAAACCATCGTCTCGCGAGAAACCCATCCGGGTGAATTCGCGGTTGTGACCGTTGGTGCGCTGAATGCGGGAACCAAGTCGAATATCATCCCCGATCGCGCGGAACTCTTATTGAATCTGCGCACCTACGACGAGGCAGTACGCGAGCGCATCATGACATCCATTGAACGTATTGTGCACGGTATGTGCCAAGCCGCTGGGTCACCGCTGGACCCGGAGTTTGCCTACTATGACCAGTTCCCGTTGACCACGAATGACGCTGAGGTCAATGCAAAGGTGACCGAAGCATTCACGGAATTTTTTGGCAACAAAGCCGTCTATCAGACTGATCCGTACACCGCGTCTGAAGACTTCAGCCGTCTCCCCGATGCATTTGATATCCCATATACCTACTGGGTGATTGGTTCCGTTGAGGTTGAAAAGTATCGTCAGGCGGTTGCCGAAGGCACGGTTGCCCAAAACATCCCCGCAAATCATTCGCCGGCTTTCGCACCGGACATTGACCCGACGCTAGAGACCGGAATCCAAACACACGTGGTAGCCGCACTGGCCTACCTCGGTGTACCGTAGCAACGACGATATCGTCCACGGCCCCAACGCCGTCTATGAGCCACCGTCAAGAGACCCTCAACGGGTGACCGCGACAATCTGACTCGACAGTCTCTGCCAGCGAGCTATCCCGCAGTACACTGGGCTCATGGATACGCTGCAGCAATACCTGGAAACCGTCCCGAACCTAGAGCATCGAAACAGCATGCAGCACCTCATTGAGTGGGTGGCCGCGAACTTTCCGGATCTGAACCTTGAGATCAAATGGAATCAGCCGATGATGCTTCACAACCAAACATTCATTATCGGCTTCAGTGCAGCCGCAAAGTATGTTTCGATTGCACCCGAAACGGCCGTTTTGCACGAGTTCCTCGATCGCATCATCCAGACCGGCTATGGGCACACGAAGATGAAATTCCAGATCAAATGGAACCAAGAGATCGATTATGCGCTCTTGAGTGACATCATCGAGCGCAGCATTGAATTCAAAAAGGGTTCAACAACGTTCTGGGCCTAACGGATTGTAGCCTGAACCACCTATCGTTCGCGCCGGGGTGCTAGTGTGCGATTATGAAATCCCATAATCCGCCCGCGCATGCCGCGGATTTATCCGTCATCGATGCCGCCCACGCGCTGCTCTGCGGGGAGCTCACCGCGGTTGAACTCCTAGAGGCTCAGCTTGACCGTATTGCGCAACGCAATGGTGGCGAACCAAGTTTTGATGGCGATGAGCAATCGATTAATGCCTGGGCGCGAGTGTATCCCCAACGTGGTCGACAGCAGGCCATAGCCGCCGATCAGCGGCTGAGAACCGAAGCGGACAGCGCACCAGCACTGTGCGGGATTCCCTGGGGCGCCAAAGATCTTTTTCCAGTTGCACAGCTACCTGTAACGGCGTCTTCTCGTGTGCTCGAGCACAACATTGCACAACGATCCGCGGCGGTCGTAGAGCATTTGGAAGCACAATCCATGGTGTTGTTGGGGCACACCCACACCCATGAGTTTGCGGCCGGTGGTTCAACCGATCAGGTGGGCAATCCGTGGGATCTCAACAAGTCCGCCGGCGGGTCAAGCGGTGGATCGGCTGCTGCCATTGCCGCCGGCATGGTCCCGGCAGCCCTGGGCACCGACACCGCCGGATCGGTTCGCATTCCCGCCTCACTGTGCGGGATTGCGGCCATTAAACCATCCTTCAATCAAGTGCCCACGACCGGGGTCATACCACTTGCACCAACACTTGATCATGTCGGTGCTATGGCTCGGACCGTAGCTGACTGTGCGCTGCTGCTCAATGAAATGAGTCAGGCTCCTATGGCAGGGCTTCCGTGGATGGGATGGGGCGACCCGAGCCTAAACTTAGCCACCCAGCCGGATTTGAGCCGACGGCCGCTGGCCGGCACGCGCATTGCAGTTACCCAGCGCACTATGATCGACCTGGTTGACGACGATGTTGTTGAAGCCGTGGACGACGCTCGTGCAGCGTGTGAGCGATTGGGCGCAACGATCGTGGAACTGTCGGCCCCGGTGGAGATGAATAAAACCGACTACGACACCATTTTGTTGGCCGAGGCGCGCAGCTACCATGCCCGCTATGCGGAACACGAGGAACTGTATCGGGGCAGTACGCGAGACTTTTTGGCATTTGGAGCCCCAGAGATGTCCGTCAGCCAGTATTTAGCATCGCAGCATGCGCGCATCGACGTCACCGACCGTTGGCGCAACTGGTTCCGGGGCCACGGCATTGATGCTCTGCTGGAGCCAACCCAGGCGATTCCGGCACCCAAACGCGGCAGTGGTTATGATGCCGATCAAGCGGTTGGCGGAGAAGACCCAATGACCTTATTTACTGCGCTGTGGAACTTTACCGGGTTTCCTGCGGTGACCGTTCCCACCGCGCTTGGATCACGCAGTGGGTTACCGATGAGCATCTCGCTGATTTCTGGTCCCGGCCAAGAACATCGGGCAGTACGCATTGGGCTGGCACTACAACGTTATGAATTTCCGTCGTTGACCCCGGTGTCAGCGTCCTCGTTATAACAAGCACTCCAAGCAGAAATTTCTAGCTGCGTCCCACCATCCTCGACGCTGCGCAACGCCACCATGTAGGCATCCTCGGTCACCAAACCCTGCTCGGTGCCGGCCTTGTCTTCGGTGACCGACATATTCGTGGCGAGCCGCCAACCGTGCTCGACATGCAGCACATTGACGAGGTCATCAATAACTTCCGCTGCATCGGTTCCGTCAGCCAACGGCACCAGCGTTTCACCGGGATAGTACAGCGCGGCGCCAGCATTGCCGGTCTCAATGCCCTGACAGACCCGTGGTGCAGCATCGTGGTCTGCTAGCTCGGGCAGCGGCCGGGTGGTATCGACAACATCGTCGGGCACCAAGTCTCGAATAAGCTGCATGGTGGCGATACTGCCCTCGCGCGCTTCGGCTGCGTCAATCCACTCGCGTTCCTCGGACTCGTTGACACACCCCAGCAGTCCGCCGGCCAAGATGCCGACCGCCACCAAGCTTGGTGCCCTGAAACTCAACCATTGCTGCATGCTCTTACTGTAGCGAACGTCCCGTCGCATTTTTGATTCGCTCAGGATCGATTCTGATTCCGAAAGGATCGGACCCATTGCGCACTAAAAAGCCAGAATACAGCGAAGTTTTGGAGTCATGAAGTGTAGTTAGGAGCTGTGTATTGAGATTAACACGACGCGTCACCAGGCTATTTACCAAACCTTGACCGGGAACATCCCGGATGCCAACCTGAAAGTAACTGTAACGCAGCCCACAATTCAAGATTGGTTCACACGAAACGCAACCTCTACGAGCACGCTCGTATAAAGGACTTGATACGCGTCATGACGACACAACATTCCGGCAAAAAACGTTCCCGCTATTCAGCATTCCAACTGTTTTCCAAGGGCCTTACCCAGGAAGGCTGGCCCGAAGTTTGGTCCCAGCCTGAGATGAAAAGCAGTTACGATGTGGTGATTATCGGCGGTGGTCTCCACGGCCTGGCAACCGCCTATTATCTGGCGAAAAATCACGGCATCACAGATATCGCTGTGATCGACAAAGGCTATATCGGAGGCGGCGGTTCCGGCCGCAATACCTCGATTCTGCGGTCCAACTACCTCACCCCAGAAGGCGTGCGTTTCTATGATCGCTCGCTGAAACTCTATGAAGAGCTCTCGGGCGAACTGAACTTCAACCTGATGTTTGCTCAGATGGGCCACATGTCATTGGCCCACGACGACGGCGGTATGCGTACCATGCGCTGGCGCGCCGAGGTCAATAAAGCCCAGGGTGTCAATTCCGAGGTCATCGGCCCAGCAGAAGTCGAAGAACTCGTCCCCTACATCGACGTTTCCAAAAACACCCGGTATCCGGTACTGGGTGCGCTCTACCACCCACCGGGCGGCACCATTCGCCACGATGCTGTGGTGTGGGGTTATGCTCGTGCCGCACACGAAATGGGCGTGCACGTTATTCAGCACACCGAAGTGACCGGCATTGACGTCGAAGGCGGCAAAGTCACCGGGGTGCAGACCTCACAGGGGCGCATCGCCACCGAGACTGCGGTCAACTGTACCGCTGGTTGGGCTTCACTGATTTCCGATATGGCCGGTGTGCGTATGCCGGTTACCACGTCGCCGCTGCAGGCGGCAGTCACCGAACCGGTCAAGCCGTTCTTGGGCACCGTCGTGGTCTCGGGAACCCTGCACGTGTATGTGAGCCAAACCGACCGCGGTGAACTCGTATTCGGTGCCAGTGTCGATCCATTTACATCGTATTCGATGCGCGGCACCCTGGAGTTCGTCGAAGGTCTGGCCACCAACGTGCTGAGCCTCATGCCGTCGTTGTCTAAAATGCGACTGCTGCGCCAGTGGGCGGGCCTGTGTGACATGACTCCGGACTACTCCCCCATCATGGGCGGGACCGAGGTCGATGGCTTCTATGTAGACGTCGGATGGGGTACCTACGGCTTCAAGGCCGGGCCAGTCGCCGGGGAATCCATGGCGGCACTGATCGCCACCGAGAAAACCCCGGAACTGATCAAAGGCTTTGGCATGGAGCGCTTCTCGACCGGCCAGCTGGTCGGCGAAAAGGGCGCCGCCGCGGTAGGTCACTAAACCCGTCTCACCTCAAGGAGCTTCACTATGATGCAAATTAACTGCCCGTGGTGCGGACTACGCAATGCCACGGAATTCAAACAACACGGCGAAAAACCGCCACGTCCAGATGTCGCCACCACCACGATGGAACAGTGGCACGACTACCTCTACTTCCGCAGCAACCACTGGGGCGTTGTGAAAGAAATGTGGTTCCACTCGGCAGGCTGCCGACAATTCTTCACCCTGCACCGCGACACCTTTGCCAATAAAGCCATCCGTTCCGAAGGAGACCCTCGATGACATCCTCTGAACACAACAACCAGCCGCAGCGCCTGCCAACCCAGCCCAACGAGGTGATTGATCGTTCCAAGCGCGTCACCTTCACCTGGAACGGCAAGTCCTACACCGGCTATGAGGGTGACTCAGTGGTTTCGGCACTAGCTGCCGCCGGCGAGCGCGTCTTTTCGCGCAGTATGAAACTGCACAGCCCCCGCGGTGTGCTCACCGGTTCACTGCACGATCCGGGCACAATCATGCAGATCGATGACGAACCCAACGTGCGTGGCGCACACCGACGCATCGAAAACGGCATGCAGGCCAGCTCCCAGAACACCTGGCCCTCGCTGAAATACGATATTCGTTCAATCAACCAGCTGGGCAGCCGGTTCTTGGGTCCGGGTTTCTACTACAAAACGTTTATGAAACCCGATTTCCTGCGCCCGCTATATCAGAAGGTTCTGCGCGGCTTCGTCCACGGCGGTGTCGTCGCCGACGAACGGCCAGCAGAAACCTATGAAAAACGCTATGCACACACCGACGTGCTGGTCGCCGGTGGTGGCCCCGCCGGGATGTCAGCTGCCCTTGCCGCGGCTGAAACCGGTGCTTCGGTCATGCTCGTGGAAGAAGACCACGAACTGGGCGGCCACTTGCGTTGGGCCGACGGCGATCTGGCACGCCAGCTGCGCTCGCAGGTCGAATCCACCGCCAATATTCGGGTGCTGACGAACTCGACGGTTGCGGCTCGGTACGACGACAACTGGCTGGCTGTGGTCCAGCGGTCACCCAAACCGGGCATGCACGAGCGCCTGGTCAAAACACGGGCCCGCAGCCTGGTGGTTGCCGCCGGTCTGATCGAACGACCCTATGTGTTTGAGGGCAATGACCTCCCCGGTGTCATGCTCTCCACCGCGGTCCGCCGTCTGATCAATTTGCATTCGGTTCGGCCGGGCAATCGCGCGGTGGTGCTGACCGCCAATCCCGAAGGTGATGCTGCGGTTGCTGAACTGCGTGCAGCCGGGGTCGACGTCGCAGCCGTGGTTGATGCTCGCGCTGGTGACACCGTGGTGAAAGCTCGCGGCCGTGGACAACTACAGTCGGTTCAACTATCCACCGGTCAGCGCATCGATGCGGATCTTTTGGTCACCGCGGTGGGCTGGACCGCTCCAACGTCGCTGTTGAACATGTCCGGGGATACACCATACTACGAGCCACGGGCAGCACGTTTCTTACCCGGTGGAACCGAGGAAGGCATCTATGCGGCAGGCGGTATTGCCGGCGACGGCACCGCCCAAGAACTGATCGATCACGGCGCTTCCGTAGGGGCCCGCGCTGCAGCGCATGCCCTGACCGAACGCGGTCAAAAAATCGCCTCGGCTCCAACGGTGTCGGACAACCAGGATGGTCTGGCCCAAGCCGAGCTACCGGATATCACCCCGCTGAACGTACCCGACCACCCCGAAGTCTATCGCTCCTCAACGCATGGCTACGTGGACTTCTCAGAAGACATTACCTCTGCCGACCTCATCTCAGCCGTTGAAGAAGGCTATGACTCAGCCGAGCTGGTCAAGCGCTTCACAACGGTTACCATGGGGCCGCTGCAGGGCAAGATCGAGCTGATGAACTTCATCGCAATCATTGCCGAGGCCACCGGCAAAACGATCGCTGAAACCGGCACCACCACGTGGCGGCCCATGTATGCCCCGGTCACCCTGGGTGCACTGGCCGGTCGCAATTATGATCCGGTCCGGTACTCTTCAATCCAGCCGTGGCACGACGCCCACGGTGCGGTCCCGATGGTCGCCGGTGCCTGGATTCGTCCCGAACACTATGGCGATCCCGAAGCCGAGGTCCGCAGGGTGCGCGAACAGGTCGGCATTATCGATGTCAGCCCGCTGGGCAAGATCGACCTGCGCGGCCCGGATGTGCCGAAATTGCTCAACCTGCTCTACACCAATAAGTGGTCCAAACTCGATATCGGTAAGGTCCGCTACGGTGCCATGATGTCGGAAGACGGTGTGGTCATGGACGACGGCGTCACAGCCCACCTGGGCGAAGACCACTACCTGTTGACCACCACCTCCGGTGGCGCAGGTCGTGTCTGGGACTGGATCGAAGAATGGTTGCAGGCCTACCGCCCCGAATGGCAGGTCCATGCGACACCGGTCACCACCGCGTATACCAGTATCAATATCGCCGGTCCGCATTCCCGTACCCTACTGTCCAGGTTGACCGACGTCGATCTGTCCGCAGACGCGTTCAAGTTCATGCAGGTCCGCACCGGCACGGTCGCCGGCGTTGCGCAGTCCATACTGTGGCGCATTGGTTTCACCGGGGAGCTCTCCTACGAGATTCACGTGCCAGCCGCCTACGGTCTGCACGTCTGGGAAGCTCTATTGGAAGCCGGCAAGGATCTCGGTGTTGGAGCATTCGGTATCGAAGCCCAGCGCGTGCTGCGTTTAGAAAGCGGGCACCTTATCGTCGGTCAGGACACCGACGGCCTCACTCAGGCCTACAGCGCCGGGTTGGACTGGGCGATCAAACTCGATAAGGACGACTTCGTTGGGAAACCGGAACTGTTGTGGCAACAACAAAAACAAGCCGGGGCTCGCCTGGTGCCGCTGCAGCCGGTTGATCCAAGCATCGTGCCCACCGAAGCAAGTCAGATCATTCGGGACAACGGCGAGATTGCCGGGCGTATTACCTCCAGTCGCCACTCCCCGACGCTGAACCGCTCGATCTGTCTGGCCCAAGTCGACATTTCGCTATCCGAGCCGGGCACCATGGTCAGTGTCCGACTCCCAGATGGTGCCACCATCCAGGCCAAAGTCATGTCACAAATGTCAGCGGTTGACGCCGAAGGCACACGACTGGATAATGACACCGTGCCGCAGTCGATGATCACATTTGCCGAGCCAGTAGCACGCGGCCCGGTTGCCCTGGGGGCAGCCACCACACAGATCGGTCATTGGGAGGTCAGCGCGCAGCCAACTACTGCAGCGCTGACGCTGGAAGATCAGTCGGCACTGACCAAAATCGAGGTCCGTAGCCGGGCCAACGGTACGGTTGCGGACAAACTACAAACGCAGTTCGGTCGAACCTATCAGGCCGAAGGCGGCACGCTGGTCATTGGTTCCGGTCCGGGCCAGTGGCACGTGATTTCCGAAGTTGATTCACAAGCCAGCGCGCTAGCCGATCTCCAGCAGCTGGGTGATGGCGGTGACGAGCTCACCACGGCCGTGGATCTCACCCACGGACGCGCCATGTTCCGCCTGACCGGCGACGAAGCAGCCGAGCTACTCAATAAGCTGTGCTCGTTGGAATTCGCCGACGATATGGTACCCAATGGTGCAGCATTGCGCAGTTCGGTGGCCGGTGTGGTCACCGATATTGCCCGCAATGACCGCTCGGGTCAGCGCAGCTACGTGCTGCACTGTGAGCGCTCATCGGGTCAGTACCTGTGGAACACGCTGCTTGATGCCGGTAACGAATACCGCATCGCACCGACAGGGTTCAGCGCAGGCTAACCGCTCACTAAAAAGTGGCCGGTCCCATTGGGGCCGGCCACTTTTGTGTGTGGTCCAAGGGAGACCGTGAGTTATTCTTCGACGTCGGTTACCGCAAAATCAGCGTCACGGCGCGAATCCTGAGCCCCGATCACAGTGCCTTGGTCGTAGTTGATTTCTAATGCTTGCACGGAGCCAAATACGGCATCGGCACGAGTGGTGACTTGTGCTTGCCAGCCGCGTTCATCGATCAGCTGGGAGACTTCTGCATTCGGCTGGTGCTCCAGTGCCAGCACACCGTCCTGCAAACTATGGCGGGGCGCATCGATGGCTTCTTGTAACGGCGCGTCCTGCAGTGCCCACGGGACCATAACGGAGGTCAAAATATTTGGAATCTGGTGACCGCCCGGGGTACCAATACCCATAACAATGCGGCCCTGATCGTCCAGCACCATTGAGGGCGCAGACCAGCTGACGGATTTGCGGCCGGCCTCGGGTTGATTGGATGGGGTATCAATCGCATCGAATCGTGACAACTGGTCATTGAGGAAGAAGCCACCAACGTACTCGGATTCATTGCCACCCCAGAAACTGGTCAGGGTATTGGTCATCGACACGGTGAGCCCGGACTCATCAACCACCGTCACATGGGTGGTGTTGCCCGCTTCGATTTCAGGTCGTGCACCATCGTCAGTGGTTGCACGCTGTGCCGAAGCAGGTTCTGCCGAGTTCGCATTGGCTTGGACATCAGTGAGCTGATCGGTGGGTACCTCAACAAATTCGGGATCTCCGAAGTGCTCACTTACGCTCTGATTGGCGGTCTGCCACGCCTGGGAGGTTTGGTCGATATAATCCGCCGAGCCCGGCACCGAGTCGCCGGCGCCCAACGATTCAGCAATCTGGAGTTGCTGGACCACTGCAGCCCCGGGCAACGGTGGTGCAGCCGAGACGAATTCATAGTCACCAAACGGACCGCTGACCGGTGGGGCTTCTGCAGTTTCATAGTTGGCCAGAGTGTCAGCGTCGAGGCCATCGACCTCGGCGAGTTCATCGGCGATCGAACCGGTATACAGCGCCTCGGCGCCTTCATCGGCGATGGTCCGTAGCGTTTCGGCGAGTTCTTCTTGAACCAGGGTGTCACCGGCGTCCAGAGGCTGCGACCCGCTATGGAAGTGGTCCAGTCCCTCAATCGATGCCGGACCCCAGTCGCTTTCGAAGCGCTGTGCTAAAAGTTCGGTGACTTCAAATCCGTCATCAGCCAACTCGATGGACGGCTGTAAAAGTTCAGCCCATTCCATGCTGCCGTGCTCTTGGTGCAGGGTGGCCATGCCGTCCACCATGCCGGGCACACCGGTACCGGAAGCCGGGATCTGGCCGTTTTCTGCCACAACCTCGCGGTAGTCATATCCCACAGGTTCCATCGTGGGGCTGGCCAAGAGCGTCGAGCCGCCTCCCCCAATGCCCGATGCATAGGGTTCCACCACACTGATCGCAAAGGAGGTAGCGATCGCGGCGTCGACGGCGTTGCCACCGTCTTCTAGGATCTGCATACCAGCCTCGACAGCCTCTGGGTGGGCTGCAGCCACGCCCTGCTGATTCAATGCAGCTGCGGCCTCAGACGTCTCATCGTTGTCTTCAGGGGTTTCTTCAGCTGGCGTTTGCTGCGGCGATGAGGCCTCGGGGGTTGGCGACGGTGAGGGGTCTTGTTCTTCGGAGTCCTCAGCACAACCGGCTACGGCGAATAGTACCGCCACCGACGTCATGGACATGAGCGCACGAAAACGAGACCGCGTTTTCGGTAGGTGCCTCGACATGGACGGGTTCCTTCCGATCAGAGCATAACTTGGGGCCACAGTAACACGACTGCATCAGCCCTATTTTATTCGTATCGGCGTGTTTGGCCTGGTCAAGCCAAAACATATCGCGTGTCCAGTTAGCATGAAACTAAAGCCCCTAGACTTCCAATCCTGATGCCCTCCACACGAAACCAGAACCCGCATATGACTCAAGCTCCGGTCTCCAATACCAAAGATCGCAGCGCCGGTAAGTCACACAGGCTCCATGGCCTGGACGCAGCCCGGGCGCTTGCCATCATTGGGATGCTGGCCGTTAATGTGGGACCCCGCAAAGAAGACGGCGAAACCCAACTGGCCGTACTCATCTACGATCTGCCCCACGGCCGAGCATCACTGTTGTTCATGATCCTAGCGGGCATCGGGATGTCGCTGATGACCAAGCGCTCTCGTAAAACAGGTGCCCCATTGCCGTGGCAGACCATCGTCTGGCGGGCGACACTGTTGATCTTTAGCGGTGCGGCACTCCAAATGCTCGATCACGATATCAGCGTGATTCTGACCTACTACGGAGTGCTGTTTTTCTGTGGCCTGCCGCTGCTGCGAGCCCCCACCTGGTTGGTGACGGCGCTGGCACTTGTGAGTCTGGCAGCCGGACCGGTGGTCTGGCTGTATCTGCAGCAGCAGACCGCAACGACGTTTGATTTTATGGCCCCGGCATTGACCGATCCGCTGTGGACCATGGTGCACGCGACCTTGCTGACCGGCGCTTATCCGTTGGCAGTGTGGTTCGCACCGTTTCTGCTCGGCCTCGTTTTGGGGCGGCTGGCACTTTCGGAGACAGCAGTGCAACATCGGCTCATCGGCTGGGGTGCTGTAGCAACGACGGTCCCGATGCTGGCCTGGTTATACCTGGTCATGAACTTCGGTTTCCCAGACTCGGAATACGGTTGGGACCGCCTGATGTCAGCTGAACCGCATTCCCAAATGCCCCTGTGGATGATCTCGGGTTGCGGCAGCGCGGTGCTGGTGATCGGTATGTTCCTACGGGGTGAAAAAGTCGTTGTGCATCGGCTGCGCTGGTTGGTTTCAGCCGGACGCCTGGCCCTGACGATTTATGTGGCACACCTGTTCATGCTTGCGTGGCTGGTGCGGCCTGGTCCACACAACGTGGTCGAAGGGTATCTCACCATCGCGATCATGTCGGTGTTCTTTATTGCCGCAGCACACCTGTGGTGGCGACACCTAGGTATTGGCCCACTGGAACGGCTGCTCCGCTGGCCACCACGCCTTACTCGCTAGCGCACGATCCACAGGTCAATAATGACGGCATCAGGTTCGCGCCGTCCTGAACCAATCAGCACTGTCGATTCCAACCACTGCCACGAAGTCTCGGCGGTATCGGCAACCTCAAACCGTGGGGCGCAGCGGAAATAGATGCGCTGGGCCGGAACCTTGTCGCCCCGAGCAATGGCGGCAATATCTTCGGCAGAACCGGTCCGATAGGCCATATTAGTGACAAACACGCGTGCGCCATCGTCGAATTCCATCACGTAACGTGCATCGAGATCGGATTCCGTTTCACTGCGGATAACTTGAAAATCCGCACCGGCATTCAGGATCCTGCCCGATACCTTTGGCCCGGTGACCGTACCCCCGGTAATTGGAATGACCCGGCGTTGGCCGGCATGAGTATGCCCAACTTCCACCGGTGTGGCAACTTCAATATGCAGTGTGCCGAAGTATTCGAGATCTGGCGCCTGGGGTGTGGTGTTGTCTGATGCAGTAGTCATGTTGATTACCTTACTCGGATGAGTCCCACCTACAGCGCCTGGGACTCAACCTCGAGGTTGAATCTTCGGGTTTTCCATAATCAAAGTGTCCGGGTTCCTCGGTGTTGCTTTGTCGTACGGGACCATACTGTTAAAGCATGACTTCAACAACAGCTCCCCCAGCGGCTCACAAAGCCCAACGCCCACCATTACGGTTGGGCCTGACACTGCTTCATCTGGCCGTCATGGGTTCACTGGGCTGGGTAATCATCGGACTGCTTGGCGGTGCGATCGGTGCCGGCGTCGGATTTCTCTTCGTGCTTGGCCTCGGTCTCATTATCCTGCTTGGCGTGCTCTATGTACTGTTCGGGCTTGCCTGGTTCGAAATCGAACGTATCGCCAGTCTCTACAAACTCCCTGCCCATTCCCTGACGTGGCGGCCACGAATCCAACAGACATTCGGCGGTTATCTCAAATCGCTGGGTAGTAACCTCGCCAATGGTCGCATGTGGGCAGCACTTGGTAATTTCTTGCTCGCCAGTATCATGGGGGCGGTCGCCCTGGGCGCGTTCCAGGCCATGCTGCATTTTGCAATTGGAGCCCTCGTCCCGGCGTCGAATGCGGACTTTGTGGTCGCTGCCCCATTCAATATTGACATCGATGCCTCCCAGGTGCTCTGGCTCGTCTTGATGGCCCTACTGTGTGCCGGTGTGGTGGTGGGCATGATGTTCCTCCACCGCGCTATTTCGGTGGCGATCATCGGAGCAACCGCCAGAGAATCCGACCTCACCGAACGGGTACGCACCACCACCGTGCAGCGCGAAGGCGCCATGCGTGCCGCTGCCGTAGAACGCACTCGCATAGAACGCGATCTCCACGACGGGGTCCAGCCCCGCCTGGTAGCCGTCGGGATGACATTGGGTTTGGCCAAACAACAGATCGACGATAACCCCGCCCATGCCAAAGACCTAGTGGATGAAGCGCACACCTCCACAAAAGCAGCCATCACCGAACTTCGCCAATTGACCCGCGGCATTTACGCTTCGGTGCTCGATGACCGAGGCCTGGATGCTGCACTGTCGGCGGTGGTCGGGCGGTCCCACATTCCAGTCAACCTGGATGTACGACTAGCTCAGCGTTACGACCGTGATGCAGAAGCCGCCGTATACTTTGCAATCGCCGAAGCTCTCACCAATGCGGCCAAACACTCCCGAGCTTCAGAAGCTCGAGTAACCGTGCGGGCACGTGAAGACGACGCCGGCCGGCCCGTCCTGTGGGCCCGGGTCGAGGATAACGGCACCGGTGGCGCCAAAGTGCTGCCCGGTGGCGGACTCGACGGCATCACCAACCGGGTGGTTGCCGCCGGTGGCACCATCACCATCGACAGCCCGGCCGGTGGTCCAACCGCTCTAGAGGTGAACGTGTTATGCGCATCCTAATTTGTGAAGATTCTGTGCTCTTACGCGAAGGGCTGGTCCGGCTCCTGGAGCACAGCGGACATGAAGTGTCCGCCGCACTGCCCGATACAACCGAGTTGATGTCTACGTTGACAACCGATATGCCCCACCTTGCGATCCTGGATGTGCGGCTCCCACCCACCTACACGGATGAAGGCATTCGGGCAGCACTGCAGATTCGGCGCACCTATCCCCAGCTGCCGCTTTTGGTACTGTCCCAGTACGTTGAAGAGCGCTACGCATCGGAGCTCATTTCCACGCACAGTCCAGCACTGGGCTACCTGTTGAAAGATCGGGTGGCTGACGTCGCAGACTTCGTGGAATCCCTCGAACAGATCCAAGCCGGTGGCACCATTTTGGATCCGGAAGTGGTGGCACAACTGTTGAGTAGAAATCATCACGACGATCGCATGCAACGGCTCACCGCCCGCGAGCGCACCGTGCTGGCAGCGGTGGCCGAAGGAAAATCGAATCAGGCAATCGCAGCCCTACTGCACCTGTCAGCAGCCAGCGTGGAAAAACACATCACCGCGATCTTCCAAAAACTCGAACTCGATGCCGATGGTACCGGCAACCGCCGCGTACTTGCTGCCCTGGCACATCTCGAAAATCAGGGGCCACAGTCCGGCCCGCAGCCCAGACAGGAAAACTCATGAGCATCCACGACACCATCCACACCTCGGAAAACGCCCCAATGCATAACCCCGAACCTCCCCGCTCGGGTGCAACCAAACCGATCATGCTCATCATCGCGATCATCGGTGGGTTCATCCTGTTGGCGGTTGCGGCAACCGCGGTCTTCTCATCGGCTACCAGCTTCAACCGAGGATCAGCCAACCTAACCGCTGATACAACCGGCATCACCGGCGTGAACCTTGAGGCCAACGCCTCCGAATTCAACCTGGAATTTAGCAACGTCAGCCAAGCAACCCTGCGGACCGACGGTGTCAACGCTGAGAACTGGCAGCTGCGCCGCGAAGGAGACGAACTGTTGGTGACCGCCCCGGACCAGTGGTTCGGTTGGTGCCTGTTCAACTGCAACTTCGATGAAAACCGAGTGACCCTCACCCTTCCGGAAGAGCTCAATGACGGCAGTCTCAACGCCGATATGGATCTCTCGGCCGGACGACTCACCGCGCACGGTAACTTCGATCAGCTAAACGTCGAACTGGGCGCCGGTGAAGCCATCGTCAATGGCACCGCTGATGCCCTGGATGCCCAGTTGAGCGCCGGCAGTGCCAGGCTGCAACTGGCCGATGTGCAAACCGCCGAATTCGATGTCTCAGCCGGTCAGCTGACCACCGAACTCACCGGTAGCGCGCCAGAGACTGTCAACGCTGAAGTCAGTGCAGGTGAGCTGAACGTGACCCTGCCGGATACCCAGTACGCGGTCACGTCTGACATCAGCGCCGGAGATCTAGATAACCAACTGCAAACCAGTTCGGGTTCGAATCATCAAGTCCACGTTGAGCTGTCTGCCGGCGGGGCCACCCTGGCCCCCGGTGAACCTGCCAGCGGGCAGTAACTGGGCAGACATCAGCCGGTGCTATGTTCAATCTGAGCGTTGCGTCCTAGTCTGTAAAGACAGCCACCCCGGTGGTTAGCTCAACACTTTGGAGGTCACTATGGCACTGGTACCAGGCAACTCACTGCTCACCGATACCCCTGAAGAAGGCCGCGAACTGGCCATTATACTCGCAAGAAAAACCATCGGCGCGATCCAACCGGACGGCGATACCCGCCACACGCTGCGCCCCGGATACGCCACCGATGCTGAGACGCTGACCATGGCAGCCCACGTCGTCGCCGTCGAATTTGCAACCGTGGCTGCTGCCAACAGTTACTGGGGATACTAACGCACACGAATATTTCGTGGACCAGCCCATCACCCGCGCACCTAGCGGGTGATGGGCTTATGGTGTTGGTAGAGCATCTCCCAATATGAAAGTAGTAGCGTGCACCCCGTTCAGGATCAGTCTTGTGTTGCCATAAACCAGCCGGTTACACCGTGGTGGAGTCCGCGGGATCTGACACCCGGCTATTTTGCGCTGGTCATGGCCACCGGGATTGTCTCGATCAGTCTGCACTTATCTGATATTCCGATGGCCTCCGCGGTCTTGCTGATCATCGCGGGCCTGGCCTATGCGGTGCTGGTTGTGCTGAACCTGTGGCGGCTGATCGCTCACCGAGCTGCTATGGCCACGGATTTCTACGACATCCGCGGTTCCTTTGGGTTCTTTACCTTCGTGGCCGCCACGGGTGTATTGGGTTCCCGCTTGGCCCTGTCTGGCTGGTGGACCACGGCCGCGATATTGTTGATCATCGCCGCGGTGGTCTGGCTGGTGTTGGGCTACCTGGTGCCGGTGGTCTCGGTGCTGGGCAAGACGAAACGCCCGCTGTATAAAGAGGCCAACGGTTCGTGGTTCGTCTGGGTGGTCGGAGCACAATCCGTGGCCGTACTTGCTGCGACACTAGAACCCCACCTCGAAGCCGCCCGTGACGCATTAGCCATGACGGCGGTCTTCGCGTGGTCACTGGGTGTGGTCCTCTACGTTGCCGTTGCCGTGTTCGTCGCCCTGCGGATGATGAGTTACCGGTTGAATCCTCATGAATTCAACCCGCCCTATTGGGTCTCGATGGGCGCACTGGCCATCACCGTGGTCGCCGCGGCTCGGATTGCTGAAATGGCGTCATCACCGATGGTCGATGTCACACGCGGGCTGGTGGCCGGTATGGCGGTCTTGTTCTGGTGTTTTGCCACCTGGATGATCCCGGCACTGTTCGGGATTGGCATTTGGCGCCATGGCATCCGCAGAGTCCCACTGGTATATGAGCCCGGGTTGTGGAGCATCGTGTTTCCGCTGGGCATGTACTCGGTGGCCGGCATCTATCTGGGCCGAGTCAACCACCTGCCCATTGTCGAGGCCGTGGGGGCAGCATGGATGTGGGTGGCAGCCGTCGCCTGGCTGGTCACGTTTCTTGCGATGCTGCGTGCCATTGTGCTGCGTATCTCACACCGCTCTTGAGAAAAGGAGTATTCTGAAACCATGTTGATTGGTGTACCCACAGAAATTATGAATAACGAAAACCGCGTTGGCCTCACCAAGGGTGGTGTGCACGAGCTCGTTGAGGCCGGCCACACCTTGTTGGTGCAGGCCGGAGCCGGAATTGGCTCGGGCATCACGGATGAAGATTACCGCAGCGTCGGCGCAGAAATTGTAGACGACGCAGCCCAAGTTTGGCAGCGCGCCCAGATGATCCTGAAGGTCAAAGAACCGGTGGGTGAAGAGCTGACCCGGATGCGCGAAGGTCAGATTCTGTTTGCCTACCTGCACCTGGCAGCATCTGCCGAATGTACCAAGGCCATCTTGGATTCCAAGGTCACCGCATTGGCCTACGAAACTGTCACGCGTGGTCGTGCGCTGCCGCTCCTGGCCCCCATGAGCCAGGTGGCAGGACGCCTTGCCCCGGTCGCCGGTGCATATCATCTCACCCAATCACAGGGTGGCTCCGGTGTGCTGATGGGTGGCGTGCCCGGCACCCGGCGTGCCAATGTTGTGGTCATTGGTGGCGGTGTGGCCGGTGAGGCGGCCGGTGTGATTGCCGCCGGTATGGGTGCCAATGTCAAGGTCATTGATCTGAACCTGGAACGCTTGGCCGAACTTGAAAAAACCCACCAGGGCCGTCTCGATACCTTGGCCTCCAACGCGATGAACATCGCCGAGGCGGTCGCAGATGCCGACCTGGTGATCGGTTCGGTGCTGATTCCAGGTGCTGCGGCACCGAAACTGGTGACCGCCGAAATGGTCGAGACCATGCGCCCGGGCTCCGTGCTGGTGGATATTGCCATTGACCAGGGTGGTTGTTTTGAAAACTCACGGCCAACCACCCACCAGGATCCAACCTATTTGGTCGGCGATAAGATCTACTACTGTGTGTCCAATATGCCAGGCGGTGTCCCACAGACCTCGACCGCCGCATTGACCAATGCCACACTGCCCTACATCCAACGGGTTGCCTCCCAGGGTTGGGCCGGTGCACTATCCAATGACGCCGGGCTTGCCGCCGGACTCAATGCACATAACGGTCAGCTGGTACACCGCGGTGTCTTCGATGCTATGGCAGACCAGCTATCGCTGAACCAGGCACAGGACTTCACACCCGTTGAGGATGTGCTCGCCAACGCCTAAGTGGAGGTGGCAGGAACGATGGATCTGACCAAAGCCGCTTATCAAGCTGCACCCGGTGGCCCGCTAGATGTCGATGAGACGTTCTATGCGGCAATCCGGGATCGCACCGGTCAACAGCAGCAACTGGTTACAGAACTCACGGTTCCCATCCGCTCGGGTCGGGCCTGGGTTGTGCCTGCCGG
>DXCT01000078.1 GCA_019115865.1 Candidatus Yaniella excrementavium
GGCCCAGTCAAGATCCACCTCTATGCGTTGTGCATCATCCTCGGCGGTACCCTCGCTTTTTGGCTTGGCGGTAAGCGCTGGGCAGCCCGCGGTGGGAAATCCGAACAGATGTACGACGTCGGTCTCTGGGCTGTGATATTCGGCATTATCGGAGCCCGTCTCTATCACGTGATTACCGTGCCTGACCAATACTTTGGGCCCAACTATGACGGCACAGGCGACCTCTCGAAAATTTTTGCTATCTGGGAAGGCGGCATAGCTATCTGGGGGGCGATTGGTGGCGGCGCCCTCGGTGTGTGGTTTGCCTGTCGTCGGTACGGCCTGCGCATGCCTGCTATGGGAGATGCGATTGCGCCAGGCATTCTTCTGGCACAAGCTGTGGGACGCTGGGGAAACTACTTCAACCAAGAACTCTTTGGTGAGCCAACCACTCTACCATGGGGGCTGGAAGTTGAAGCAGAGCACTACAACTTCCCAGCCGATGTCCCAGCCGATACCCTTTTCCACCCCACCTTCCTCTACGAGTCGGTGTGGAACCTTCTTGGCGTTGTCATTCTCCTGATGCTTGATCGGCGCTTTAAACTGCGAAACGGTATGATGCTGTGGTCATACATCGTTTGGTACACGCTGGGTCGTATCCCAATCGAATCAATTCGACTTGATACGGCACAAGAATGGTCCATCCTTGGGATCCAAGCTCGCACCAATACCTGGACATCCGTGGTGATGTTCCTGATTGCTGTGATCTTGTTGGTCTATTCAATCGTTACTCGGCCCAAAACTGCAGAAGAACGGGCTGCAGCTGACGAAATTTTTCAAGAAGGTTATGCAGGTGACGAAGACGCTGCCAACGATCCTATGACAAGCGACACGGATGTCATCAAGAACAACGCGACCAGCGATGATGAAGACAGCTCCAACCCCAGAACATGACCGAAGTCATGTGACATGTCAAAGCCCAATCATTAACTTTCATAATTTTGGGCCATAGACTTGAACTATGAGACACGCGAAGATCGTCGCAACATTTGGCCCTGCTACACAGGGATATAAAACTACAAGTGAGCTGCTAAAAGCCGGAGTGAATGTCGCCCGGATGAACTTCAGTCACGGAGACCATGAGGTACACGCGAACACCTACAATACGGTACGCAAAGCGGCCTCTGATCTGGATCACTCGGTTGCCATTTTCGCCGATCTACAAGGTCCAAAAATTCGACTCGGCCGTTTTGCAGATGGACCGCACCTGCTCGAAGACGGAGACACTTTCACAATCACCACGCGTGATATCGAAGGCACCCAGGATATCTGCTCGACCACGTTCAAAGGCTTGCCACAAGACGTAGCAGTTGGTGATGAGCTCCTCATCGACGACGGCAAGATTGCTCTGCAGGCTACCGAAGTTACCGAAACCGAAGTCGTGACGAATGTAGTGATCGGTGGCGAAGTCTCAAATAATAAAGGGATCAACCTCCCCGGAGTGGCAGTAAGCATTCCTGCGCTCACAGAAAAAGACGAAGAGGATCTCCGGTTCGCGCTGAAACTGGGAGTTGATATGATCGCTCTATCCTTCGTGCGCAGCGCCATGGACATCGAACCCGTCCACGCGATCATGGAACAAGAAGGGCGCCGGATTCCGGTCATCGCCAAACTCGAAAAACCACAGGCAGTCGATAACCTCCAGGAAATTATCGACGCTTTCGACGCCATCATGGTGGCACGCGGCGACTTGGGTGTGGAACTACCACTCGAGGACGTTCCGGTCGTGCAAAAGAACGCAATCGATCTGGCGCGGCGCTGGGCAAAGCCGGTCATCGTCGCGACCCAGGTCCTGGAATCAATGATAGAGAATGCCCGACCCACGCGAGCTGAAACCTCGGACTGTGCCAATGCCGTCCTCGACGGCGCAGATGCAGTGATGCTCTCTGGCGAAACCTCTGTCGGAAAATATCCAGTACTCACCGTTCAAACAATGGCCAAGATTATCGCGTCGACGGAAGACCATAGTCTGCATCGAATGCCTCCACTGGGGACACGCCCTGGTACCCGCGGGGGAGCGGTCACACGTGCCGCCGTTGATATTGCGGCTTCACTAGAGATTCCGTTCCTGGTGAGCTTTACCCAATCCGGAGACTCTGCGCGACGTCTGTCACGGCTGCGTGCTCCACAACCAATCTATGCATTTACCCACTCATTCACCACAAATAATGTGCTATGTCTGTCATGGGGCGTGACACCCAAACTGGTGCCCTTCATGGACTCAACAGATAAAATGACCGAGCAAATCGATTACGAACTTGTTAAGGCCGACCTGGCACAGATTGATGATCTTGTGGTGATGGTCGCGGGATCCCCGCCAGGAGTGCCAGGCTCTACGAACATGCTGAAGGTACACCGAATGGGGTCAACTAAGGCAGAAATCGACCCGGCATTGATTGATACTGCTGTAGCTCCACCGGCGCACCGCTGGGATAAGGTATCCGGTTGGTCACCCATGTAGCCAGCTTATGATGCGTTGCCCAACTGTTCGATGACAGTTTGGGCAACGTCTTTCATCATCAGACGTCGATCCATTGAGGTCTTTTGAATCCAACGGAAAGCTTCAGGTTCGGTGATTTCGAGTCTTTCCATAAGCAAACTTTTCGCTTTATCCACTAGCTTTCGCGTCTCAAATCGGGCTGTCAGATCGGAAATCTCAGCTTCAAGCGTTATTAATTGTTCGAAGCGTGCTTTAGCTAATTCAATCGCCGGCACCAAGTCAGTCTCACTAAAGGGTTTGACGATGTAGCTCATCGCTCCAGCTTCAGTGGCCTGATCAATTAAATCTCGCTGTGAAAATGCCGTCAAAATCACGACGGGCGCTAAGGACCGCTCGGAAATGTGCCGGGTAGCAGAAATGCCGTCCATCACCGGCATAGAAATGTCCATCAGCACAAGATCCGGTGCATGCTCCTCGACCAATTCAATGGCGCGCTGTCCATTGTCGGCTTCACCGAGCACTTCGTAACCCTGGCTGCGCAATGTTTCGACGATATCTAAACGTATAATCGTTTCATCTTCGGCCACCACAATACGTACAGGATGTGTTGCTTCGGTATCCGTCATAGCGACCTCTAATCATTGTGGTTGCAAGTTTGTCAATGTCATATACTACGACAGAACTGTTCTGAGTACCTTTTGGTTATTCGAAAAACTTGTGTAAAATAGATCAGGTGCCTAGCCCGAATGGCGGAATTGGTAGACGCGTTGCACTCAAAATGCAATATCGAAAGATGTGTGGGTTCGAGTCCCACTTCGGGTACAAGATTGATTTTACGTCCCGCATACGCATGCGGGACGTTGTGTTTTAACCCGCAACAGAGTTTGGGTAAGAGTTGGGCAATTAACCCCAAGTTTCAGACGATGACTTATTTGAAACATTATAGTGAGCTGTGACAATATTGACTGGTGTGCAAAATGCTGTGCACCACATAATCTTGGTTTTTCGACCTGGTCTTGACGTTCAATCCG
>DXCT01000079.1 GCA_019115865.1 Candidatus Yaniella excrementavium
CGGCCAAAGGATGCATTGCCGTGGGCTAGGGTGCGAGCGTAAATCTTATACGGCACCCCGCGGGTTGGGCCAAGTACCAGCGCCGACCACCCCTGCTCATCCAATTGCCGTTCCACATTGGCTACCATCGCGTCCGAGATACCCGGTATCGAGGTCAGCAGCTGCTCGGTGTCTTCCGGAGGCATCCGCTGGGCCGTTTTATAGGTGGTCGCGCCCCCGACGAGGGCGCCTGCCAGGGCCGAGACCGTAGTTGCCATCCCGTGCCGCGGATTGTGCAGGGCCAACCAACTGGTCCAGACATCCGGCACAATAAAAAACACCGTGGCTTCGGCGCTTCCCCACGCAGCAGCGACTGTGTGATCAATGCGTTTTGGCAACATGTAGCACCATCTCCCGGATCATGGTGGTCAAGAATCTCTAGGTTTCAGCCTAGCGCAGCGCCTACACTAGATCACGACTTCCAGCGACAATACCAATGAGGAACTATGTCAGAAATCAATCGCCCTCAGGGCACCGACCGGCGGGCCATTCCACAGCGTTCTACCGGTTGGGCTGCCAAACTTGCTGATGCCATGTATGCCGCCAAACTCACGCCTAATAAAGTCTCGGTTGGTTCGGTGATCTTTGCTGTGATTGGCGCAGCTGGGCTCATTGTCTCGGGTTTGGTGACCACAGACGCAGCCCGTGCCGCCTGGTTGATGGTCACGGTGGTGTGCATTCCGTTGCGTCTGTTGCTCAATATGCTCGACGGTATGCTCGCGGTCGAAAAAGGTTTGCATACCCCCACCGGGGATCTGTTCAATGAGGTACCCGATCGCATTGCCGATCTGGTATTACTTGCTGCCGCCGGGTATGCGACCGCCGGGATCTGGGCGGTCGGTACGACGGACTGGGGTGTTGCCTTGGGCTGGTCGGCCGCTGCCGCAGCGATCCTCACCGCATATGTGCGGACCCTGGGTGCCGCCAACGGGGTGGGCAATTTCTTTGTGGGTCCGATGGCCAAGCCCGCGCGTATGTGGGTGTTGGTCCTGGCAAGTCTGGCCTCACTATTTGAACCACTTTTTGATGGTCGCGGCCTATTCCTGGCAATCGCTGTGGCGCTGATCCTCATCGGGTCGCTGATCACCGTGGTCATGCGGTTACAGCGTATCGCCCAAGCCTTACACACAGACAAGGGTGAATCTGCATGAATGTGGCGCAACTGCTCAAACGTGGACTGTCTGGATTGATCACGACCGCCTCGGGTACCCGGCTCAGCGCCGAAGGGAGTGATGGCGAAGCGCCAGAATTCCCGCCCCAGGCAATCTATTTTGCAAATCATTCATCCCACTTGGACTTCGTAACCCTGTGGGCCATTATGCCCACAGCCCTGCAACCAAAAGTTCGGCCCATCGCTGCGGCAGACTACTGGGGTTCAGGGATCAAACGCTCCGTTGCAACCGGGATTTTCAATGCCCATCTCGTGCACCGTTTTAAAGATCGGCCGCACACCCCGGCAGGTGCGCGTCCCAGCCGACAGACAGATGCGGGCAGCTCACCGAAAACCAGTCAGCTCACCGGTATGACCGATATTTTGGATGCCGGTGAATCCCTGATCATTTTTCCAGAAGGCACCCGCGGCCCCGGCGATCAGGTAGCTACCTTCCAGGCTGGGCTGTACCGATTGGCTAAACACGCTCCCGAGGTGCCCGTGGTCCCGGTGACGCTGAAAAACTTGAACCGGATACTTCCCAAGGGTGAAGCGATCCCGGTTCCCCGTCTGTCCCAAGTCATCGTCCATCAACCACTGTTTGTTGGTGACAACGAGTCACAAGAAGATTTCTTATCCCGGGCACGAGGTGTGCTCGCTGCCCAACTGGCAACCGATACTGAAGGAGACACCGCATGATCGGCCTCGTTGATTCCACGATGCTTAAGCTCTTCATCGGCATCGGTGGCATTTTGGTACTGGCGACGATCATCGCTGCGGTGCTGGGATTTGCGAAGCGCGGAACAGCTAATGCCACGCTGAAAAACCTGAACCAACGCATCGCTGCCTGGTGGGCTATGGCTCTTGGTCTGGCTGTGACCCTGTTGATTGGCGAAACCGCCGTCATCGTGTTGTTTTTGGGATTATCGTTCTTAGCACTGCGTGAGTTTCTCACCATTGCACCTACCCATCGTTCAGATCATAAAACGTTGGTGTGGTTGGTCTATATCATCCCGGTGCTGAACTACTGGTTCCTGTGGGAACACTTCTACGGCGCCTTTGCCGTGTTGATCCCCGTGTATGCGTTTTTATTCCTGCCGATCCGCAATGCGCTTGCCGGTGATACAGACAACTTCTTACAGCGTGCCGCGATGATCCAATGGGCGTTAATGGTCTGTGTGTATGCGATCAGTTATATTCCGGCCATCATGCAATTACCCGTCATGATGCACAGCGGTCGTGAGGCCGCTGAAGGCTCGGCCCTGGGCAGCGGTGGAGCCGAAGGTGCCCTGTTGATGCTGTTCTTAGTGGTCGTGGTACAGCTGTCGGATGTCTTCCAGTACGTGTGGGGCAAGACCTTCGGCAAGCATGCGGTGGCCCCGTCGGTGTCGCCAAATAAAACCTGGGAAGGACTCATCGGCGGGGTACTCACAGCAACGGCCATCGGCGCCGGGCTATGGTGGATCACGCCCTTCACCTGGTGGCAGACCGCCCTGCTCGCCTTCGTGTCATGCCTGATGGGCTTCTTCGGTGGACTGGTGATGTCATCGATCAAACGCGACCGCGGTGTCAAAGACTTTGGCGCCACTATAGCCGGACACGGGGGCATCATGGACCGGCTGGACTCGCTGAGTTTCTCCGCGCCGGTGTTCTTCCACCTGGTGCGGTTTTTCTTCACGACCTAGGAGTTGCTCTGTGCATCGCACAGCTGCGTGAGTGCCGCTTGGGCTTTGAGGCCATCCTGCATGTCTTGGGTTTGCAGCATTTCCATTTGCTCTTCTTGTGTCACATCCGGTTCAACGAACTGCTCATAGAGGGCGTAGGTGGGTGGGATGGATCCGGCTGAGGCAACAAAATCTTCATCTTCTGCGTCAGCGACAATCTCTTCGAAGTCCAGGCGTGCTTCCTGCACAAGCTCTTGCGCTTTGGCTTTGTCTTCCGCTGTGGCTTCTGGCTGTGTTGCCGTAGACATCGCGCGATCAACTTCAGCGACATATTCTTGATCGAATGCAGCAAACTCCGCACAGCTATCAGCCAGGGAACTGCCACAACCGGTCAGGCCAAATATAGCCGAGGTTGCGATGCCGAGCATGGCAAATTTTTTCTGCAAACGCATAGCAATGCTACCTTCCACAACGGGTGATGAACTCACAACGGTGCCCCCGCGCCAAGCACGAGGGCACCGTTACAAGGTAGGAAAAGGTTTAGAAACCGAGTTCGGAGTTACACATCTGAACGAGCTGTTCTTCTGCCTCAACGCCTTCTTGCATGGCGGGGTCAGACGATAATTGGTCCTTTTCAGACATCGATGCACTCGGTTCGGTCATCTGTTCAAAGATTTTGAGCGACTCGAGCGTTTTCTCAGCGTTTTGGATGAACTCTTGGTTTTCGGCTTCGCTGATAATACCTTCGAATTCGCTACGGAAATCTTCCATCTGCCCGTGGGCTTCAGCCATTTCGTCTTCCGAAGCCTCGGGGTCAGCTGCAAGGGCCATGATGTTTTCAATATCTGCGACCAGTCCACGGTCAAACGCGGCATAGTCCTGGCAGGTCGCCAACAGGGAATCGTCACCACTGGCACCGGAGTCTTCGGTTTCGAAGCTCTGCGTTTCTTCGGTTTCTGGTTCCGGATCCGCCGGCATCGGCGAAGAAGATTCCTCGAGTGATTCGAAACTTGGGTCTGCTTCTGAATCATTGTCTCCACCCTGACCACAACCGGCCAGAGCAAAGAGACCGACAACTGCCAAGGTGGTAACGGACCAAGACTTTCTTAAACGCATATGCTTTTCCCTTTTCAGATGCACAGATGAGGTTGAACTTATGAGTGATTGACTTTGGCGGCAGCTGCTTCATCCAGATAGAACGTGCAGTCGCTATGCAACTGTAACGAGGACCCGGGGCGTTCTTCTGCCGGTGGTATTTCGAGCGAGTCTCGGATCGCATCGACTTTTGCTTCGCCGAATGCCATCAACACGATTTTGCGTGCTTTCAGAATTGTACCGATCCCCTGAGTAACCGCCAAGGATGGAACTTCGTCGACGCCGCCTGCAAAAAATCGGGAGTTGTCTTGGCGGGTGAGATCGGTAAGTTCACCAACGTGGGTGGGTGCGTTGAACGGTGTGCCGGGTTCATTGAACCCGATGTGCCCATTGCGTCCGATGCCCAGCAGCTGCAAGTCAATGCCGCCGGCTGCAGCAATTTTCTGGTCGTATTCTTCGACCGGTCCAACCGTGGAGTCATCCGGTGCTTCAGGGACATGTACTTGTGCCGGATCAACTCCCAGGGGCACTGTCACGCAGCGATGAATGACTGAGTGATATGACTCAGGGTGTTCCCAAGGCAAACCAATGTATTCGTCGAGTGCGAAGAACTGGAGTTGGGAGACGTCGGTACGGTTTTCTGTGATCTTTTCTGCCAGCCGCTCGTAGGCACCTTCAGGGGTGGAACCAGTAGCGACACCGATCACTGCGTTCGGTTTTTCAACGATCAGGTCGTGCAGCATCTGTGCGACTTCTTCAGACGCATGTGCCTTATCGGGCAAAATTTTTACATGTACCATTAGTGTCCCCGTTCGGTTGTTTCAAGAATCAAGTGTACTGGCGATCGCCCCCATTCCTGCATAATTGGCCATCTTGCGCGCCGAAATTGAATTCTAGTCCAGGCCGCGAACAACCAGCGCGTCGGCGACGTC
>DXCT01000080.1 GCA_019115865.1 Candidatus Yaniella excrementavium
ACCCAGAATAAACGTAAGGCTCGTCGCCTGGCAGCCGCTTATGACGATCTGGAACACCGCATCGAGCAGCTGGCCGAAGAAGAGGAACTCGCCTCGATCCGTCCGGACCTCGACGGCAAACAGATCATGGAAGTTCTGGGTATCAAACCCGGGCCCCTGGTCGGACGTGCTTATAACTACCTGTTGAACCTCCGGCTGGACGAAGGCCCCGCCGACTTCGAAGCCACGAAGGTCGCTTTGTTGAAATGGTGGGCGGATCAGCCTGAAGCCCAAACCCCTGATGACCATGCTACCGAGGCATAATCTAGGGTAGAAAGCGCAAAGTATCGCGATGGCGAGGAGTCAATGTGGGTAACGGCGTCTGGTATAACCCCTTGACCTGGGACGGCCCTTGGATTTGGGTGTGGATTGCGCTATTCGCCATCGTGTTCCTTCGCGCCGGTGGCACTTACCTCATCGGCCGCGCTGTGCGAGCAGGTATGGCCCGGATCAGTACCGTGAAGCGGATCATGAAATCGACCGTGTATCAGCGCGCCGAACGAGCGCTGGACCGGTGGGGCCCACCCGCCGTCGCAGTGTCCTTTCTGACCATTGGATTCCAAACGGCCGTCAATCTGGCTGCCGGCGTCGTCCGTATGCGGTGGTATCGGTATCTGCCTGCGCTAATCCTTGGCGGAGCGATTTGGGCGACCATCTATACGACCATCGGCTCGGTATCCGTTGCAGCCCTAGGTATCGCGTATTCCAGGTGGCCCATAGCTACGATTGCCGTGTCTATTGTGCTGGCCGTTGCGTTGATTGCCTGGATCATCTGGCGTCTGACCAGTACGGATAAGAAGGTCTCAGAAAAAATCCAAAGTTAATCTGGTCGGCCCTTCCTTAAAAAGGGTGACGTAGCTAACCTTGCACGTATGAATGATGCTGAAATATCACTGGCTGCCACACTGCAACCGATCTCTGACATTGCCGCCTCCGTCGACATTTCCGACGAGGCGCTGATCCCGTATGGCCATCACATGGCCAAAGTCGACACTCAAAAAATTCAACGCACCGGTAAACGCGGCAAACTCGTACTGGTCACCGCGGTCTCCCCGACACCAGCTGGCGAAGGGAAATCCACCGTATCAGTCGGTATTGCCGACGCCCTGAACCTGGTGGGTTCCAAGACCATGGTGGCCCTGCGTGAGCCATCGCTGGGTCCCGTTTTTGGTATGAAGGGTGGTGCTACCGGTGGCGGCTACGCCCAGGTAGTACCCATGGAAAACATTAACCTGCACTTCACAGGTGACTTCCACGCCATTACCTCGGCCCACAACTTGCTGTGCAACCTCGTGGATAACCACATTTTCCACGGCAACGAACTCGGAATTGATCCACGTACCGTACGCCTGAAACGCGTACTGGATATGAACGACCGCAACCTGCGAAACGTGACCATTGGCCTGGGCGGCCGCGCCTCCGGAACGCCTCGCGAAGACCACTTCGAGATTACCGTGGCTTCCGAAACCATGGCGGTCTTCTGCCTGGCCAAAGATATTGACGACCTCAAAGCTCGTCTTTCGCGCATCGTGGTCGCTGAAACCTACGATCGTCAACCGGTAACTGCTGCTGAACTTGGACCAAATGGTGCACAGGGTGGCATGGCTATTTTGTTGCGCGATGCCATGAAACCAAACCTTGTCCAGTCGATCGGTGGTACCCCGGCGCTGATTCACGGTGGACCATTCGCCAATATCGCTCACGGTGCCAACTCGGTGATTGCTACCAACACCGCATTGGATCTGGCGGAAACTGTTGTCACCGAAGCCGGCTTTGGTGCTGATTTGGGTGCCGAAAAATTCGTGAATATCACCGGTCCGGCCGGTGGATTTGCTGCCGACGCCGTGACCGTCGTTGCGACCGTCCGTTCCGTGAAATACAACGGCGGACTTTCGTTGGACGAGGTCAATAAACCTGGTGACGACCGCTCCGGACACATCGAAGCGATGGAAAAGGGCTCTGGGAACCTGGCTCGTCACCTCGATAACGTCAAATCCTATGGTGCCCCCGTCATTGTGGCCATCAACCAGTTCCCACAGGACACTGAAGAAGAACTGCAGTGGGTCAAAGACTTCTGTGAAGCTCGCGGGGTTGAAGCTGAAGTGGTCAGTGTTTGGGCCAACGGCGGTGAAGGCGCCAAAGCGCTGGCAACCAAACTTCAGGGCATGCTGGAGGAAGGCAAAGACCCAGTCCAGCCAATGTTTTCCGCAGACACTGGGGCGCGTGCCCGCATCGAGCACATCGTCAAAAATATTTACGGCGGTGAAGGCGTTGACTTCTCCTCAGCAGCCGAGAAACAACTCAAGCAGCTCGAAGACGCCGGCGAAGATAAAGTGCCGGTGTGTATGGCCAAAACGCAGTACTCGTTTAGCGACGACCCGAAAGCACTCGGTGCCCCTGAAGGCTTCCGTGTGACTGTCCGCGAGCTCAATGTTCGTGCCGGTGCAGGATTCGTGGTTGCGCTAACCGGCGCCATGATGACGATGCCCGGCCTGCCCAATGAGCCAGCTTCGGACAATATGGACGTCAATGCTGAAGGCGAGATCCTCGGCTTATTCTAAAACTCTGTCATGCAATGCACTGCGGCGGGTGCGGGCCTTCGGGTCTGCACCCGCCGCAGTGTTGAATGTGGGTCTTAGGGTAGATTGCGCAATGCTTAATTCCTTATCGTGTCCCTACCGCTCTTTAGAATGGTGACATGAATGAATCAGTATCTGGTGTGACACGTATGGCGGAGGCACGTGCCATGCTGGGTATGTCAGATGTCTCGGCTTCCTCGGCGCAATGTATTGATCGGATTCAACGGCTGTCACGGTTGAAGGCCGAGATCGCTGCGTTGGAAATGACGGAAATCGCTGAGCTGGAACACCACCGGCATGCCGAAGAAGCCGCCCGTGGGGTTCCCTGCTCCCGGCGCGGATATGGCCTCGCCGCGGAGATTGGGCTGGCAACGAGCCAGTCTCCGGCACGGGGCGCTCGGTGTCTTCAAACGGCCAGGGTGTTGTCCCAGGATATGCCCAAAACCTTCGACGCTTTGGCCCTTGGGCAGCTCGATGAAGAGCGCGCCCAGGCGGTGGTGAAGGAAGTCTCGTGGTTGGAACCTCAACACCGGTCTGAAATTGATGAACTTATGGCCGGCCAGTTCCAAGGGCTTGGGCCCCGCAAGTTAGCTGGCAAGGTCCGGGCGCACGCTGAACGCCTAGATCAGCACGGTGCGGTCGCCCGCAACGAGATCGCGGCATCGCAGCGACGCGTCACAGTACGTCCCGCGGCCTATGGTATGGCGTATGTGACGGCGCTTGTTCCTACCCAGCAGGCGGTAGGTATTCTGGCGACCCTGACCAGAGACGCCAACAGTGTGCTCGCCTCTGGTGATACAGCGGATCCGACAGATCCGACTGGGCAGTCTCGTTCCCACGGTCAGATTATGGCGGATCTGCTGGTGTATCGGGTCAACGGGCACACCCCACAGGCGGTTCCTGCGGAAGTCCAGGTTGTGATGACTGCCGACGCCCTGTTTGGTGATGGAGATACCCCAGCCTGGCTGACCGGTCATGGACCCGTTCCAACGGCACTTGCCAAACACTGGCTGACCAACCCAGCAGCAGAGGTTTTCCTGCGCCGGATTTTTGCTCGGCCTGGTGATCACCAACTGGTGGGTATGGAATCCCGCAGACGACACTTCCCCAAGGCGTTACGGCGCATGGTGGTGTTACGAGACGATACGTGTCGGACCCCGTACTGCGATGGTTCTATTCAAGATATTGACCACGCACTACCCGCCCGTGAAGGGGGACCCACAAATTGGCAAAACGGCTCCGGACTATGTGCTGCCTGTAACCAGATCAAAGAAAACACGGGCTGGCGTCACGAAGCCACCCCGGAGCAACTCACAGTGACCACACCTACTGGGCACCAGTATGCCAAACCCACCGGACCCGTGCTAGAAGGTATCCCGCCCGACACCCGGGCGTTTGCTAACCAAGAGCCGTCATCCCAGGTCAGGTCTTCGACGGACTGTTACGCTGCCAAACCCCACCGGCCCATAGTCCTAACCCTCGCAGCCTAACTGGCTACGGGCATTAGAGCTTCTCAATTTCGGCAAAGAACGCGTCGAACTGATAATCAAGCAGTAGCTGAGTTAGGAAGCCTGCAGTCTGCAAGTCTGGAACCCAGTTAAAGACGACCCAGGCAGCGTTGTCGACCGACTGTCGCAAAGCACGCTCATAGAGCATAACTGTTGCCGGATCATCGTTAGCCGCTTCTTCAACAAGCTGGCGGGTTTGGAAAATATCGGCGGAAATCGCTCCGATAAGACCCCGCTGTTGCAGTTGTTCCACCCGCGAAACCAACTCGGCGATATACATCTCCGTGTGCTCATCCGAAGCGATCTCCGGGTGAGGATCCAAACATTGCGAAGCCCAAGCAATACCCATGGTGGCTTCCAACCTGGCTCGGACCACCGAAGCATCATCCCACGGCGCAGGGGCAGAACCCTCCTGTAGGGCACGGGTGATCATCGTCAGCTCGTAAATCATCTGCTGGGTGGCGCCGTCTAACGTCGAGACATCGTTGTGCTGTATCGCATCTGGCCAATACGCAAAACCCTCATCATCAATGGGTTCTTCAGCATCCATTGGACGCAAATCCAGCTCATGGACAACGGCCATCTGCAATGCCTGCTGCGGTAAACGAAACACCGAACTGGTGCCATCCTCTAGCGACTCGGACGCAATCTCTTGTCCCAGTGATTTGCCAACCTTGGGTAGCACGTGATCCACGAGACGAGCGTAGTTGCCCGACATGAAATGTCCCAGCAGCTTGCGGTTTCCCGCGGTCGGCGCGCCATAGTTCAGTACGATATGAGTACCGAGACGACACATATCGTCAACATGTTGACGTGACAAATACGTGGCATCGTCGCTGCGTCCCCGCATATTAAGATCGCGCCGATACTGATAGACGGCACCGGTTAGCACGATCTGTAACCAACCATAGACACCGTGGGTCATAATGTTTTGCTGATTGGCCTGGACCACCTGCACAAACTGCGGCTTTGCCGCCAAATTGCCGGCGCGACCCAACCATTTGGCAAAATCTGGAATATTGGTTGGTCCGTACAACTCGAAGCTACGGTCAGTCAGCTTTTGTGCCGACGACGCCAGCGCTTTCAAACCACCCAGTTGCCGGTGGCGGGTCAGGATGTCATCGGTCGCAATTTCATAATCGGTCACGGCGCCCATCGTACAACGGACGGTTCGCCAGTGCTTATATATCGCTGGTGCGACCCTTAGTGTTCATGTGTTTCCAGGTCGAGGTTTTTGGATTCGCGTGTCAGGATAATCGCAACCCCTGAGATGACGGCCAGACCTACGAGGTACCATGTCACGGTGGTCACGGATGTTCCCCCGGATGCTGCGTACAGCGATGCCAGGATGGTCGGGGTGAAGCCAGCGCCGATCAGGGTGGCTAGCTGGTAGCCCATCGATGCGCCGGTATAGCGCGAACCGGTCCCGAACTGTTCAGAAATAAATGCAGCCAATGGACCAAAAATTACCGCGTGCAACGCTAGGGCGACGGTG